>NZ_JBVIGV010000004.1:88900-451080 GCF_055570615.1 Streptomyces sp. NPDC031121 | reverse complement strand
AAACCCATTGGGGGTGCTGGCGCCAAGTAACACCCTCCACGGGCAGGTGTGTGTGGCGGGGGCGGGACTCCTCCGCACCACATGTGCCACGCCTGTTCCTTGACCGGCTGTCAGGGATCCGGCGCCGGGTCGGCGCCGGCCCTCCGGGGTCAGGGGGCCTTGCCGACCCCGGCCGCGCCGCCCGCGTCGACCTCGGCCACGTCGCCCTCGACGACCGCGCCGGTGCCCTTCTTCGACTGCCGCAGCCGGCGCTCGAGGAAGGAGGCGAGGCCGGTGAGCGCGAAGTTCACCGCGATGTAGATGAGGGCGATCACGACCATCGTTGCGATGGTGTTGCTGTAGTTGGCGGAGATCTGCCGGTTCATCGACATCAGGTCGGCGAAGCCGAGGACGGCGCCGCCGAGCGCGGTGTCCTTCAGGATCACGACCAGCTGGCTGACCAGGGCCGGCAGCATCGCCGTGACGGCCTGCGGGACCAGGACGTGGACCATGGTCTGGCCCTTGCGCATGCCGATCGCCTTGGCGGCGTCGGTCTGGCCGCGCGGCAGCGACAGGATGCCGGCCCGCACGATCTCGGCGATGACCGAGGCGTTGTACAGGACGAGACCGGTGACCACCGCGTACAGCGGGCGCAGGTCGGAGCTGACGGTGCCGAGCAGCACGTACAGCGCCGAGCTGAAGATCATCAGCATCAGGACCGGGATGGCCCGGAAGAACTCCACGACCGTGCTGACCGGGACGCGCACCCACGCGTGGTCGGAGAGCCGGCCGATTCCCAGCAGCGCACCGAGCGGCAGGGCTATCACCATGGCGATCAGGCCGGCCTTCAGCGTCTCACCGAGACCGGGGAGGAGGAAGGTCGTCCAGATCTGGCTGTCGGTGACGAAGGGGAGCCACTTGTCGGCGTCGAGCTGGTTCTGCTGCGCCATGCGGTCGAGGATCCACCACAGGGCCAGGGCGACCAGCACGGCGAATACGCCCGTGTAGATCCAGTTGCGCACCTTGGCCTTGGGGCCGGGAGTGTCGTACAGAACGGAGCTCATCGCTTCACCGCCACTCGCTTGGCCACCCAGCCCAGCAGCAAGCCGGTGGGCAGGGTCAGCAGGACGAAGCCGAGAGCGAAGACCGCGAAGACCGCGAAGAGCGCGTCCGCCTCGTTCTCCAGCATTTCCTTCATCAGCAGGGCCGCTTCGGCCACACCGATGGTCGCCGCCACCGTCGTGTTCTTGGTGAGGGCGATCAGTACGTTGGTGAGCGGCGCGATGACCGCCCGGAAGGCCTGGGGAAGCACGATCAGGGTGAGTACCTGGAAGAAGTTCAGCCCCAGTGCACGCGCGGCCTCGGCCTGTCCCACGGGCACCGTGTTGATGCCGGAGCGCAGCGCCTCGCAGACGAACGTGCCGGTGTAGGCGATCAGGCCCAGGACCGCGAGGCGGAAGCCGATCTCCTTGAACCCCTCGCCGCCGAGAGTGATCTTCAGCGTCTGGCTGAGGCCCAGCGAGCAGCCGAGGATCAGCAGGGTCAGCGGCGTATTGCGCACGACGTTCACGTACGCGGTGCCGAAGGACCGCATGATCGGGACCGGGCTGACCCGCATTCCGGCCAGCATGGTTCCCCAGACAAGGGATCCGACGGCTGAATAGAGGGTGAGCTGAACCGTCACCCAGAAGGCTCCGAGCACGTCGTATTGCCCGGAAGTAAGAAAGTCGAACACGTTGCCCTGCGCTCTCCCCAGGATGGCCGGTGAGCCGCGCCGCCGCCCGCAACGGGCGGGCGGCGGCGCGCCTCACCGAAGAATCAGCTGCCTTCGGTGATCTGCGGGGCCGGCTCGGCCTTGTAGCCGGCGGGACCGAGGTTCGCGTCCACCGCCTTCTGCCAGGAGCCGTCCTCGACCATCTTCTTGAGCGCGGCGTTGACCTTGGTCTGGAGCTCCTTGTCGCCCTTCTTCAGGCCGACGCCATAGGGCTCGTCGCTGAGCTTCAGGCCGACCAGCTTGAACTTGCCCTTGTTCTTCTCCTGCGCGGCGAAGCCGGCGAGAATCGAGTTGTCCGTGGTCAGGGCGTCGACGGACCCGTTCTCCAGGCCGGTGAGGCACTCGGAGTAGCCGGCCTGCTCCAGCAGGTTCGCGTCCGGGGCCAGCTTGGTCTTGACGTTCTGCGCCGAGGTGGAGCCGGCGACCGAGCAGAGGTTCTTCTTGTTGAGGTCCTCGGCCTTGGTGATCGAGGTGTCGTCCGCGCGGACCAGCAGGTCCTGGTGGGCCACGAAGTACGGACCGGCGAAGTCGACCTTCGCCTTGCGCTTGTCGTTGATCGTGTAGGTGGCGACCACGAGCTTGACGTCGCCGTTGGAGATCATGTTCTCGCGCTCGGCGCTGACGGCCTGCTTGAACTCGATCTGGTCGGGCTGGTAGCCGAGCTCCTTGGCCACGTAGGTGGCCACGTCCACGTCGAAGCCCGTGAACTTGCCGTCGGGCGTCTTCAGGCCCAGACCCGGCTGGTCGAACTTGATGCCGATGACGATCTTGTCCTTGCCGCCGCCGGCGGTCCCGCCGTCGCCGGCCGAGCCGCTGCCGCCGCCGCACGCGGTCGCGGTCAGGGAGAGGACGACGGCCACGGCTGCGGCCGCGCCGGCCTTGAAGAGCTTCATGGTGAACTTCCCTCGGATGAGACGTTGTTGGACGACGAGCGGCGGCGTGAGCCGCCGGGCCGCCACAGAATCGGTACCAAACGGAGCCGTCAGTGGTGCAGGATCTTCGAAAGGAAGTCCTTGGCGCGGTCGCTGCGCGGGTTGCTGAAGAACTGCTCGGGCTCGGCCTCTTCGACGATCTTGCCGTCGGCCATGAAGACGACCCGGTTGGCTGCGGAGCGGGCGAAGCCCATCTCGTGCGTGACGACGACCATCGTCATGCCCTCGGCGGCGAGCTGCTGCATGACCTCCAGCACCTCGTTGATCATCTCCGGGTCGAGGGCCGAGGTCGGCTCGTCGAAGAGGATCACCTTCGGGTCCATGGCCAGCGCACGGGCGATCGCCACGCGCTGCTGCTGGCCGCCCGAGAGCTGTGCCGGGTACTTGTCGGCCTGTGTTCCGACGCCCACCCGGTCCAGCAGGGCCTGGGCCTTCTTCGCCGCCGTGGCCTGGTCCGTCTTGCGGACCTTCATCTGGCCCAGCATCACGTTCTGCAGCACCGTCTTGTGCGCGAAGAGGTTGAAGGACTGGAAGACCATGCCGACGTCGGCGCGCAGCCGGGCCAGCTCCCGCCCCTCCGCGGGCAGCTCCTTGCCGTCGATCGTGATCGTGCCGGAGTCGACCGTCTCCAGCCGGTTGATCGTCCGGCACAGCGTCGACTTGCCCGATCCCGAGGGACCGATCACCACGACGACCTCACCGCGGGCAATGCTGAGATTGACGTCCTGAAGCACGTGCAGCGCGCCGAAGTGCTTGTTGACGTTGCTCAGTACGACCAGGTCGTCAGCGGCCCCGGCCGCACCCTTCGCGTCCTTGGTCACTGATACTCCGCTCATCGGCTTCTTGCTCCGTCCTCCTCGGTTGGGAGGACAGTAGTGACGCCGCGCTCACACCGTCATCACATCTGAGGGAGAATTGAGGATAACGATACGGCCTCGCCCCGATACGCTCCGTACGCGCCGCGACGCCCTCCGCTCCGGGCCCGTACCGGGTCCATAACGGAAGGCGCGCCGGGCCGGAACCCCCTTGACGCGGGGGCGCTCATCAGCGTGGATGCTCTGTGGCCCTGACCGCAGACCAAGATCGACAGGACGCCAGGAAAGGGGGACGCCCGTGAGGCTGCTGCTCGTGGAGGACGATGACCACGTCGCCGCCGCCCTGTCCGCGATCCTCGCGCGGCACGGCTTCCAGGTGACGCACGCCCGCAACGGCGAGGAGGCCCTCCAGGCCCTGCTGCCCGCCGGGGCGCCGCCCTTCGGCGTGGTGCTCCTCGACCTCGGCCTGCCCGACCAGGACGGGTACGAGGTCTGCGGCAGGATCCGCAAACGCACCTCCACCCCCGTCATCATGGTCACCGCCCGCTCCGACGTGCGCTCCCGCATCCACGGCCTCAACATGGGCGCCGACGACTACGTCGTCAAGCCCTACGACACGGGCGAGCTCCTCGCCCGCATCCACGCCGTCGCCCGGCGCACCGGCGCGTCGGAGGAGGCCGCCGCCCCGTCCGCGTCGGGCGCCCCTGGCGCCGTCCGCGTCGGGCCCGTCAGCATCGAGCTGCCGACCCGCCGCGTCAGCGTCGACGGCACCGACGTGCCCCTCACCCGCAAGGAGTTCGACCTGCTGGCCCTGCTCGCGCAGCGGCCCGGCGTGGTCTTCCGCCGCGAACAGATCATCAGCGAGGTCTGGCGCACCAGCTGGGAGGGGACGGGGCGCACCCTGGAGGTGCACGTGGCCTCGCTGCGCTCCAAGCTGCGCATGCCCGCCCTGATCGAGACCGTCCGCGGGGTGGGCTACCGGCTCGTCCCCCCGGCCGCCCCCTAGGCGGGCCCCGGCGTGCGAGCCCGGCTGCTCCCGCTCCTCACCGTTCTGATGGCGGGCGTCCTGCTCGCCCTCGGCTTCCCGCTGGCCGTGAGCCTGGCCGCCGGCCAGCAGCAGCGGGTCATCGTCGACCGGATCGACGACAGCGCCCGCTTCTCCGCGCTCGCCCAGTTCGTCTTCGACGCCGAGGCCTCCGGCAGCACCGGCGCGGCCGACCGCCGCGAGACCCTCCAGCAGGAACTGGCCCGCTACCAGGAGCTGTACGGCATCCGGGTGGGGATCTTCTACCGCGACGACAACGCCATGGTCCGGGCGCCCGGCTGGTGGCAGCTGCCGGCGGAGGGCGAGGGGCGGGAGGCCTTCACGGAGGCCCTCGCCGGGCGGCGCAGCCACGACCCGCCGCAGGTGTGGCCCTGGCAGACGCAGGCCAAACTCCTCGTCGCCTCGCCGGTCGTACTCGACGGCGACGTCGTCGCGGTCGTGGTCACCGAGTCGCCGACCGACCAGCTGCGGGCCCGCATCCTCAGCGGCTGGCTGATCATCATCGCGGGGCTCGCCGCGGCGATGCTCCTCGCGTTCGGCGCGGCGCTCCAGCTGACCCGCTGGGTGCTCAAGCCCGTCCGCACCCTCGACGCTGCCGCCCACGGCATCGCCACCGGCCGGATGAACTCCCGGGTGGCGGCCTCGGGCGGCCCGCCGGAACTCCAGCGGCTGGCCCGCTCGTTCAACGAGATGGCCGACAACGTCGAGGAGGTCCTGGAGCAGCAGCGGGCGTTCGTCGCCGACGCCTCCCACCAGCTGCGCAACCCGCTCGCGGCGCTGCTCCTGCGGATCGAGCTGCTCGCCCTCGAACTGCCCGAGGGCAACGAGGAGATCGCGTCCGTGCGCACCGAGGGCAAGCGGCTGGCCCAGGTGCTGGACGACCTGCTGGACCTGGCGCTCGCCGAGCACGCCTCCGCCGAGCTCAGCCTGACCGACATCGGTGCGCTGACAGGCGAGCGGGTCGCCGCCTGGCGCCCGTACGCGGAGGAGAAGGGCGTCCGCCTCCGGGAGGCGGGGCGGTCCGCCGTCACCGGGTGGGCCGACCCCATCGCCCTGTCCAGCGCCCTCGACGCGGTGATCGACAACGCCCTGAAGTTCACCCCCGCCGGCGAGGAGGTGGAGGTCTCCGTCGCCGCGGACGGGGCGTTCGTCCACGTCGTCGTCGCCGACCGGGGGCCCGGCCTGACCGAGGAGGAGCTGCTCCGCATCGGCGACCGGTTCTGGCGCAGCGGCCGCCACCAGAACGTCAAGGGCTCCGGGCTCGGCCTGTCGATCTCCCGGGCGCTGCTCACCGCGGGCGGCGGCTCCCTCTCGTACGAGACGAACCCGCCGCACGGCCTCCGCGTGACCGTCGCCGTGCCCCGCAGCGCCCCGCACGGCGACTGACCGCGGCCGGGCGGGGCGGCGCCACGCGCAGCCCGTGCGGGGCACCCGGCCGCCGGCGCGCCGTGTCGTCGCGTACCGGCACCGGCCGCAGCACGTGCCGGCCGCGATCGACGCCCGGGAGCGCTCCGTTCCGGCCGCGGCGCGCCGCCCTCGTCCCGGTCACCGCCACCGGGTCGCCGTCCCGGCCGGGAATCCGCCCCAGGCCCGCAGCGGGCGGCTGCGGCTCCAACCCCGCGGGCGTACGGCTCCGCCGCCGGCCGCATACTGAAACCGACCCCGTCCAGGAGCCGCCGTGACCACCTCCCGCCCCGCCTTCCCCGCGCCCGGCACCGCCGGCCCGCCCGACGGCGCCACCGTGGCGATCGACATCGGCGGAACGAAGATCGCCGGAGCGCTGGTCGGCCCCGACGGGACGATGGCCTCCGCCACCCGCCGCCCCACCCCGCGCGGCGCGGCCGGCGACGGCGACGCCGTGTTCGCGGCCGTCGCCGAGGTCGTCGCCGAACTGGCCCGCTCTCCGCTGTGGCCGAGCGCCGTACGCTGCGGCATCGGCAGCGCCGGCCCCGTCGACTCCTCCCGCGGCACGGTCAGCCCGGTCAACATCGGCGCCTGGCGCGACTTCCCCGTCCGCGCCCGGGTCGAGGCCGAACTGGCCCGCCACGGTGCGCCGCTGCCCACCGTGCTCGTCGGCGACGGCGTCGCGATGACCGCGGCCGAGCACTGGCTGGGCGCTGCGCGCGGGCACGCCAACGCCCTGTGCATGGTCGTCTCCACCGGCGTCGGCGGCGGCCTCGTCCTGGACAACCGGCTCCACCCCGGCCCCACCGGCAACGCCGGCCACATCGGGCACATCAGCGTCGCCTTCGACGGCGAACGCTGCGCCTGCGGCGGACGCGGCTGCGTGGAATCCCTCGCCTCCGGCACAGCCATCGCGCGGTGGGCCCTCGACCGGGGCTGGGTGCCCGGCGGCGACGCCTCGGCGGCCGGGGTCGCCGCGGCCGCCGCGGCCGGGGACCCCCTCGCGCTCGCGGCCTTCGACCGGGCGGGCCGCGCCCTGGCCGCCGCCATCGCCGCCTGCGCCACCCTCGCCGAGACCGACCTCGCCGTCATCGGCGGAGGCGTCGCGGCCGCCGGGGACATCCTCTTCGGGCCGGTCCGGGCCCACCTCGCCGACTACGCCGCCCTGTCCTTCACCGGCGGCCTGGAGGTCGTCCCCGCCGCCCTCGGCACGGACGCGGGGCTGGTCGGCGCGGCCGCGGCCGCGATGATGCTGCTGCCGGCCCCCTGACGCGGCGGCCGCGGAGGCCGGCCGGACGGCCTACGGCTTCACGGAGCGGTAGTACCGCTGTGCGCCCTCGTGCAGGTCCAGCGGGTCGGTGTAGATCGCCGTCCGCAGGTCCACCAGCTGCGCCGCGTGCACCTGGCTCCCGATCCGGTCCCGGCTGTCGATCACCGTGCGGGTGAACTGCTCGGTCAGCTCCGAATCGGTCTCCTCCGTCGTGACCAGCAGGTTCGGCACGGCCAGCGTCGCCACCGCCGAGGTGTTGCGGGCCCGCGCGTACGCGTCCTGCGGCATCACCGCCGACCGGTAGTAGCGGGCCGGGCCCCCGCTGCCCTGGAGGTCCTCCACCAGGTCGCCGAGCTGCACGAGCCGGATGTCGAAGCGCTCCGACAGCTCCTTCACGGCGTTCGTCGGCAGGCCGCCGGACCAGAAGAACGCGTCGATGCGCCCGGCCTCCAGCTCCGCCGGCATGGTGTCGATGCCGATCGACACCGCCTTGACGTCGCGCGCCGGGTCCAGCTTGGCCGCCGTCAGCAGCCGTTCCGATATGAGCCGCACCCCGGAGCCCGGCTGCCCGATCGCGACGCGCTTGCCGCGCAGGTCCCGCGTCGACTGCACCGGCGACCCGGCCGGCACCACGAGCTGCACGTAGTCGTCGTAGAGCCGCGCGCACCCGCGCAGCTCGTCCGCGCCGCGCTTGCCGTCCGTCCGGTACTTCGCGACCGCGTCCGCCGTCGCGATGGTGAAGTCCGCCTCCCCGGACGCCAGCCGCTGCAGGTTCTCCTGCGAGCCCTCGCTGGCCTCCAGCCGGACCTCCACGCCGGGCATGTCCCGGGCCAGTTCCCGGTCGAGCAGCTGCCCGTACCGGTGGTAGACGCCGGTGCGGACGCCCGTGCTGAGCGTCAGGTCGCCCTTCAGCTCCGGCTCGGCGAACGGCCGGAGCCACCACAGCAGCGTCCCGAGCACGGTGAGCAGGGCCACCGCCCCCCACAGGACGGTGCGCCTGCCGAAACGGGGCGGAACGAGAACCATGGCCGCGATCCTGCCACCGACGCGCCGAGCTGTCACGGGCCGCCCGGTCCCGGGGGCGGGCGGAGGCCGCCCGGGCACCGCCTACCCTTGTTCCATGACCAGCAGCAGCGACCGGAGCACGGCAGTGGACGTCAAGGGAACATACGAGGTGCGCACCTACGGGTGCCAGATGAACGTGCACGACTCCGAGCGGCTCTCCGGTCTGCTGGAGGAAGCCGGCTACACCCGGGCCCCGGAGGGCTCCGACGGGGACGCCGACGTCGTCGTGTTCAACACCTGCGCCGTCCGCGAGAACGCCGACAACAAGCTGTACGGCAACCTGGGCCGGCTCGCCCCGATGAAGACGAAGCGCCCCGGCATGCAGATCGCCGTCGGCGGCTGCCTGGCGCAGAAGGACCGCGACACCATCGTCAAGAAGGCCCCCTGGGTCGACGTGGTCTTCGGCACCCACAACATCGGCAAGCTGCCCGTCCTGCTGGAGCGCGCCCGCATCCGGGAGGAGGCGCAGATCGAGATCGCCGAGTCCCTGGAGGCCTTCCCCTCCACGCTGCCGACCCGCCGCGAGTCCGCGTACGCCGCCTGGGTCTCCATCTCCGTCGGCTGCAACAACACCTGCACCTTCTGCATCGTCCCCGCGCTGCGCGGCAAGGAGGAGGACCGCCGTCCCGGCGACATCCTCGCCGAGATCGAGGCGCTCGTCGCCGAAGGCGTCAGCGAGATCACCCTGCTCGGCCAGAACGTCAACGCCTACGGCTCCGACCTCGGCGACCGCGAGGCCTTCAGCAAGCTGCTGCGCGCCTGCGGGCAGATCGAGGGCCTGGAGCGGGTCCGCTTCACCTCGCCGCACCCGCGCGACTTCACCGACGACGTGATCGCCGCGATGGCCGAGACGCCGAACGTGATGCCGCAGCTGCACATGCCGCTCCAGTCCGGATCGGACCCGGTCCTGAAGGCGATGCGCCGCTCGTACCGCCAGGAGCGCTTCCTCGGCATCATCGAGAAGGTCCGCGCGGCCATCCCGCACGCCGCGATCTCCACCGACATCATCGTGGGCTTCCCCGGCGAGACCGAGGAGGACTTCCAGCAGACGATGCACGTCGTGCGCGAGGCCCGCTTCGCGAGCGCCTTCACCTTCCAGTACTCCAAGCGGCCCGGCACCCCGGCGGCCGAGATGGACGGCCAGATCCCCAAGGAGGTCGTCCAGGACCGCTACATGCGCCTGGTGGCCCTCCAGGAGGAGATCTCCTGGGAGGAGAACAAGAAGCAGGTCGGCCGCACCCTGGAGGTCATGGTCGCCGAGGGCGAGGGCCGCAAGGACGGCGCCACGCACCGCCTCTCCGGCCGCGCCCCCGACAACCGCCTGGTCCACTTCACCAAGCCGGACGGGGACGTGCGCCCCGGCGACGTGGTCACCGTCGAGATCACCTACGCCGCCCCGCACCACCTGCTGGCCGAGGGCGCGGTGCAGGCGGTGCGGCGCACCCGCGCCGGCGACGCGTGGGAGAAGCGGAACGCCGCCCCGGCGCAGCCGCAGGGAGTCATGCTCGGCATTCCGACGCTCGGCGTGCCGGCCCCGCTTCCGGAGTCCGCCCCGAGCTGCGGCATCAGCGGCTGACCCCGCCGCACCGCACCGGGCCGGCCGGCGCCGCCGCTGCGTCCGCGCGGCGGCGGCCCCGCGGGGCCGGGCGCCGTGCCGGGTCCGGTCCGGGCCGCGGCCGCGCCCGGTGAATCTTTCCCGTCGCGGCACTAGGCTGCGGATCATGCTCGTAGCCGCCGCCGTCTGCCCCGCCCCGCCCCTCCTCGTCCCCGAGGTCGCCGCCGGGGCCGCCGCCGAACTCGGGGGCGCCCGTACCGCCTGCTCCGACGCCCTCGCGGTGCTCGCCGCCTCCCGGCCCGACCTGCTCGTCGTCGTCGGCGCAGCCGCCGAGGAGGCCGCCGGCACCTACCCCGAGGGCAGCCCCGGCAGCTTCCGGCCCTTCGGCGTGGCCGCCGACGTGCGCCTCGGGTCCGCCGGGGAGCCGGACGCGGCCGTCGCGCAGAAGCGGCCCCTGCCCGCCCCGCTCGCCGTCGGGGCCTGGCTGCTCGCCCGCGCCCGCTGGGGCGCCGCCCCCGTCGAGGGCCTCGCCGTCGCCGAGACGCTCGCCACCGCCGACTGCCTCGCCGCCGGCCGGGGGCTCGCCGCCCGCGCCGACCGCGTCGCCCTCCTCGTGATGGGCGACGGCAGCGCCCGCCGGACGCTGAAGGCGCCCGGCTACCTCGACGAGCGCGCCGCCGGCTTCGACGCCGCAGCGGCCCGCGCCCTCGCCGACGCCGACCCGGCCGCCCTCGCCGCCCTCGACGCGGGCCTCGCCCGCGACCTCCTCGCCGCCGGCCGTGCCCCCTGGCAGGTCCTGGCGGGCGCCGCCGAGGGCGCGGGCCTGGCCGGGCGGCTGCTGTACGAGGACGCGCCGTACGGGGTCGGCTACTTCGTCGCCGCCTGGTCCTGACCGGCGGGCCCCCGCGCCCGTACGGGGCCGGTGCGCGGGCACGGCGAAGGGGCGCGGGCCCGCAGCCGGGCCCGCGCCCCTTCCGCGACCGCCTCAGGGGGCACTGGGCGGCACTGTCGGCCCGCCGCCCGGCTCCTCCCGGTGCGCGATCCTGCCCAGGGCTTCCTTCGCCTTGCCCGTCCCCGACGTGATCCTGTCGCGGTACTTGCCGTGGGTCTTCGCGTCCACCACTTCGGCGACCTTCTCCAGACCCGAGCCGATCCTGCCCTCGTGCTGCTGCACGAGGCCCTCGGCCTTCTCCTTCGCCGGAGCGAGCTTGGCCTTCAGACTGTCCAGCAGGCCCATGGTCACCTTCCTGTCGCCGTGGCTACTTCAGGGCGCCCTCGCCGGCCCCGCTGTCCGCGGCCTCCCTGGCCGACTGCTGCTTGGGGATCTCGGCGGCCTCAGCCGCCGGAGCCTCCGCCTCCGCCGCCTCGGCCCCGGTGCCGGAACCGGCGGCCCCAGCGGCCGCCTCCGACGCCGTCACGTCCGCCGTCACGTCCGCCGCCGCGGTCTGCTCGGCCGCGGCCTCGCCCTTCCGGCGGAAAAACCGACTGAAAACGCCCATGTCTACTCCCTCAACGCTACTCGTGCGGGTGAAGTTCCCACCGGCCCCGCCGCGCCTGCGCCCGGCGCGCGCCCGGCGGAACCACGCCAGGGCAACGACCCCGACCGCCCGCCGTCACGTCGCTCGATCGGGTACACGCCGGAGTGTTTGCGAGACTGGGGCCGTGAGTAACGCAGCCCCCGCTCCGCGGGTCATCGCCGTCGTCGGCCCCACCGCGGCCGGAAAGTCCGACCTGGGCGTGGCCCTCGCCCGCCACTTCGACGGCGAAGTCGTCAACGCCGACTCCATGCAGCTGTACCGGGGGATGGACATCGGCACCGCCAAGCTGACGACCGAGGAGCGCGGCGGCGTCCCCCACCACCTCCTCGACGTCTGGGACGTCACCGAGACGGCCAGCGTCGCCGAGTACCAGCGCCTGGCCCGCGCCGAGATCGACGCCCTGCTCGCCCGCGGCCGCACGCCCGTCCTCGTCGGCGGCTCCGGCCTGTACGTACGCGGCGCCCTCGACGTCATGGAGTTCCCCGGTACCGACCCGGAGGTCCGCGCCCGGCTGGAGGAGGAGCTGGAGCGCAGCGGCCCCGGCGCCCTGCACGCCCGCCTCGCCGCCGCCGACCCCGAGGCGGCGCGCGCGATCCTGCCCGGCAACGGCCGCCGCATCGTCCGCGCCCTGGAGGTCATCGAGATCACCGGGAAGCCCTTCACCGCGAACCTGCCGGGCCACGAGTCCTTCTACGAGACCGTCCAGATCGGCGTCGACGTGGCCCGGCCGGAGCTCGACGAGCGGATCGCGCGGCGCGTCGACCGCATGTGGGAGGCCGGACTGGTCGACGAGGTCCGCGCGCTGGAGGCCCGCGGCCTGCGCGAGGGCGTCACCGCCTCCCGCGCGCTGGGCTACCAGCAGGTCCTCGCGGCCCTCGCCGGCGAGTGCAGCGAGGACGAGGCCCGCACCGAGACCGTCCGCGCCACCAAGCGGTTCGCCCGCCGCCAGGACTCATGGTTCCGCCGCGACCCCCGCGTCCACTGGCTCAGCGGCGCCGCCGCCGACCGGCGGGAACTCCCCGGACTCGCGCAGTCGTTGGTCGAACGGGCGATTACAGCCTGATCACGTGATGGCATCGGGACGCCCCGCGCGTCCGTTCGGGGCCCCGGGCCGTGCCATCATCAAATCCCGCGGGTGTGGTCACCGGCGGTGAACGGCAGCGTGCGAAGTCCGAGTGGGGAGGGCGCGTGGCAATGGAGGCCGGCCCTCGCGACACCGGGCGCGACGGGACCCGAGGCGAAGCGGA
Source organism: Streptomyces sp. NPDC031121 (assembly GCF_055570615.1). Lineage (NCBI taxonomy): Bacteria > Bacillati > Actinomycetota > Actinomycetes > Kitasatosporales > Streptomycetaceae > Streptomyces > Streptomyces sp. NPDC031121. The sequence continues at coordinate 438,456 of NZ_JBVIGV010000004.1, read as the reverse complement.
CCCGACGCTCCTCGGCGAGCCCGCCGACGCCGACGGCCTCGGGCTGCCCGCGGACCCCCAGCGGCTCACCACCGACGGGCCCGACGCCTCCGACACCGCGGACGGCGAGGACGCCTCGGGCCCCGCGTACGAGGTCGAGCTGCGCCCGCAGCGCAAGCTCCGCATCTGGCAGATCGCCCCGATCGTGATGCTGGCCGCCGCAGGCTCCCTGATGTTCGCCTTCCCGCTCGCCTTCGAGTTCGGCGACGGCGGCGCCGTGGTCGCCATGCTCGGCTTCCTGATCAGCTCCTGCGCCGCAGGCTGGGGCATGATGGCCGCCCGCCGCGTCGGCTACACCTGGCCCGGGCTCCCGCCCCGCGGCAGCGGCCGCCGGCCCGACTGGCGCTTCGCCGTGCTGTACGCGCTCGTCGCGCTGGCCGTCGTCGCCCTCGCCGCCTACCGGGTGGCCCGGCTCCGGTAACCGCGCCCGCGCCCGCCGGCCCCCGCCTGCGACCTGCGCGGAAGCCGGGTCGCTACCATGGTCCCGTGACGCAGACCAGCCTCTCCTTCCTCAAGGGCCACGGCACCGAGAACGACTTCGTGATCGTCCCGGACCCGGACAACGCGGTCGAACTGAGCCCCGCCGCCGTCGCGAGGCTCTGCGACCGCCGCGCCGGCATCGGCGCGGACGGAGTGCTGCACGTCGTCCGCTCCGCCGCCCACCCCGAGGCCGCGCACATGGCCGGTGAGGCCGAGTGGTTCATGGACTACCGCAACAGCGACGGCTCCATCGCCGAGATGTGCGGCAACGGCGTCCGCGTCTTCGCCCGCTACCTCGAACACGCCGGCCACGTCGAACCCGGCGACCTCGCCGTCGCCACCCGCGGCGGCGTCAAGCGCGTCCACCTCGACAAGAGCGGCGACGTCACCGTCTCCATGGGCCGCGCCGTGCTCCCCGACGAGCAGGCCACCGTCGTCGTCGGCGACCGCGCCTGGCCCGCCCGCAACGTCAACATGGGCAACCCGCACGCCGTCGCGTTCGTCGAGAGCCTCGACCAGGCCGGGAAGCTGCTGGAGGCGCCCCGCTACAGCCCCGCCGAGGTCTACCCCGACGGGGTGAACGTCGAGTTCGTCGTCGACCGCGGCCCCCGCCACGTCGCCATGCGCGTCCACGAGCGCGGATCCGGCGAGACCCGCTCCTGCGGAACCGGCGCCTGCGCCGTCGCCGTCGCCGCCATCCGCCGCGACGGACTCGACCCCGCGGCCACCGGGGCACCCGCCACGTACACCGTCGACCTCCCCGGCGGTACCCTCTACATCACCGAACACCCCGACGGCCGGATCGACATGACCGGACCGGCCGTGATCGTGGCGACGGGGGAGTTCGACCCCTCCTGGCTCAAGGAAACGGCCTTCGCCTGAAGGTTCCCTCTCATGGGTGATCCGTTTCACGCTCAGCGAGAGGCGGACTGCGCCACGTGGTGGGGTCGGTAGCATCAGACACCGGCCCCGAGGGCTCAACCCCATGCCCGCCACAGCCGGTCGAAGCCGCCGGAGGTGCCCATGAGTGCAGAGGCCACGAACCCCGAAGCACGACCCGAAGCGCGCCCCGAACTCCGCAGACGGGGCCGGACCCGCATCGACCTGCGCCGACTCGGGCGGGCGGCCCTCCTCGGGCCCGCCCCCCGGGACCGGCTGCCCGACGCCATCGGCCACGTCGCCGAAGCGCACCGCGCCCACCACCCGGACGCCGACCTCTCCGTCCTGCACCGCGCGTACCTCCTCGCGGAGTCCTCCCACCGCGGCCAGATGCGCAAGAGCGGTGAGCCGTACATCACACACCCGCTCGCCGTCACCCTCATCCTCGCCGAACTCGGCGCGGAGACCACCACCTTGACGGCCTCCCTGCTCCACGACACCGTCGAGGACACCGAGGTGACCCTCGACCAGGTCCGCGCCGAGTTCGGCGAGGAGGTCGGCTTCATCGTCGACGGCGTCACCAAGGTCGAGAAGATCGACTACGGGGCCGCGGCCGAGCCCGAGACCTTCCGCAAGATGCTCGTCGCCACCGGCAACGACGTCCGCGTGATGTCCATCAAGCTCGCCGACCGGCTCCACAACATGCGCACCCTCGGCGTGATGCGCCCCGAGAAACAGGCGCGCATCGCCAAGGTCACCCGCGACGTCCTCATTCCGCTCGCCGAGCGGCTCGGCGTCCAGGCCCTCAAGACCGAGCTGGAGGACCTCGTCTTCGCGATCCTCCACCCCGAGGAGTACGAGCGCACCCGCGCCCTCATCGCCGCCCAGGCCGGCACCGACCCGCTGCCCGGCATCGCCGACTCCGTACGCTCCGTCCTGCGCGACGCCGGCATCGCCGCCGAAGTGCAGGTCCGGCCGCGGCACTTCGTCTCCGTCCACCGCGTCTCCCTCAAACGCGGCGAGCTCCGCGGCTCCGACTTCGGCCGCATCCTCGTCCTCGTCGGCGAGAACGCCGACTGCTACGCCGTCCTGGGCGAACTCCACACCTGCTTCACGCCGGTGGTCTCCGAGTTCAAGGACTTCATCGCCGCCCCCAAGTTCAACCTCTACCAGTCGCTGCACACCGCCGTCGCCACCCCAGACGGGTACGTCGCCGAAGTCATCGTCCGCACCCGCCAGATGCACCGCGTCGCCGAAGCCGGCGTCATCGCACTCGGCAACCCGTACGCCACCGCCGACCACGCGGACGGCGACGAGGAGCGCGCCGACCCCACCCGGCCCGGCTGGCTCGCCCGCCTCCTCGACTGGCAGCGCTCCGCGCCCGACCCCGACACCTTCTGGAGCGGACTGCGCGCCGAACTCGCCCAGGACCGGGAGATCACCGTCTTCCGCGCCGACGGCGGCACGCTCGGCCTCCCCGCCGGCGCCACCTGCATCGACGCCGCCTACGCCCAGCACGGCGAAGCCGCCCACGGCTGTATCGGCGCCCGGGTCAACGGGCGCCTCACCTCGCTCGGCTCGCGGCTCTCCGACGGCGACACCGTCCAGCTGCTGCTCTCCCACGACTCCTCCTCCGGCCCCGGCGCCGACTGGCTCGACCACGCCCGCACCACCGCCGCCCGGATCGCCATCACCGGCTGGCTCCGGCAGCACCCCGACGGGGCCACCCCCACCACCACCCCCGCCCGCGCCCCCCTGTCCGTCGTCGGGGCCCGCGGCGGAGGCGGCAACGCCGTCGCCGACCTGCCCGACGCAACCGTGCGCCTGGCCGGCTGCTGCACGCCGGTCCCGCCGGACGCCGTCGCCGGGTTCGTCGTCCGCGGCGGGGCCGTCACCGTGCACCGCGTCGGCTGCGAGGCCGTCGCCCGGATGCGGGCGCTGGGCCGCACCACCGTCGCCGTGCACTGGCGGGCCACCGCCGACTGCCGCGTCACCCTCACCGCCGAATCGTTCGGCCGCCCCCACCTGCTGGCCGACCTGACCGAAGCCATCGCCCGCCAGGGCGTCGAAGTCGTCTCCGCCACCGTCGAACCGCCCGTCGAGCAGCGCGTCCGGCACACCTACACCCTCCAGCTGCCCGACGCGGCCGTCCTGCCCGCGCTCATGCGGGCCATGCGGAACGTCCCGGGCGTCTACGACGTCGGCCGTGCCTGACCCGGCGGGCCCGAGGCGCCCCGCGGGTACCGGGCCGCGGCGGCCGTCAGCCGCACGGCGGCCCCTCCCGCGCCCGGCGATCCCGTTCGGGTGGAACCGTCGCGCGCCGTACCCGGCCGCGCGGCGGGCGCTGGTAAGCGGTGGGGGATGCAGCTCACCTCCCCGCGCCTGCGCGCCTCCCTGCTCGCCGCGGCCTCCCTCGGCCTGGTCGCCGCCGCGCTGCCCCCGCCGACGCCGCTGGGCATCGGAGACCCGCTGTTCCCGCACCTCGGCAACCCCGGCTACGACGTCCTCTCGTACGACCTCTCCCTCACCTACAAGGACAACAAGACCCCCCTCGACGCCGTCACCCGGATCGAGGCCCGCTCCCTCGCCGCACTGGACCGCATCAACCTCGACTTCACCCACGGAACGGTCGCCTCCGCCGAGGTGAACGGGCAGCCCGCCGCATTCGAGAGCGCCGGCGAGGACCTCGTCCTCACCCCCGCGAGCCCCGTCGCCCCCCACACCCCCCTCCGCATCTCCGTCCGGCACACCAGCGACCCGCGCGGCGCCGCCGACGGCGGCTGGGTGCCCACCGCGGACGGCCTCGCCATGGCCAACCAGGCCGACGCCGCCCACCGCGTCTTCCCCTGCAACGACCACCCCGCCGACAAGGCCTACTTCACCTTCCGCATCACCGCCCCCCAGGGGCTGACCGCCGTCGCCAACGGCGTCGCCGGCGCCCTGCCCGTCCGCACCGCCGCCGGCCCCACCACCTGGACGTACCGGACCCTGCACCCCATGGCGACCGAGCTCGCCCAGGTGTCCATCGGCGAATCCGCCGTACTGCACCGCACCGGCCCCCACGGCCTGCCGCTGCGCGACGTCGTCCCCGCGGCCGAGCGGGCGCGCCTCGAACCCTGGCTGAAGAAGACGCACGGCCACATCGAGTGGATGGAGCAGCGGGTCGGCCGCTACCCCTTCGAGAACTACGGCGTGCTCATCGCCCAAGCCCAGACCGGCTTCGAGCTCGAAACGCAGACCCTCTCCCTCTTCGAGAGCGGCCTCTTCGCCGACGACGGCTACCCCGAGTGGTACGTCGAGGCCGTCATGGTCCACGAGCTCGCCCACCAGTGGTTCGGCGACAGCGTCACCCCCCGCACCTGGTCCGACCTCTGGCTCAACGAGGGGCACGCCACCTGGTACGAGGCCCTCTACGCCGACCACCTCGGCAAGTACTCCCTGGAGCGGCGCATGCGCGAGGCGTACGAGCGCTCCGACCAGTGGCGCGCCTCCGGAGGCCCCCCGGCCGCCCCCAAGCCCGCCGCCCCCGGCCAGAAGATCGGGCTGTTCCGGCCCGTGGTCTACGACGGCGCCGCACTCGTCCTGTACGCCCTGCGCCAGGAGATCGGCGCCGCCGCCTTCGACCGCATCCAGCGCCGCTGGGTCGCCGAGCACCGCGACGGCGTCGCCGGCACCGCCGACTTCGTCCGCCTCGCCTCCCAGGAGGCCGGGCGCGACATGGAGCCCTTCCTGAAGCCCTGGCTGTACGGCAAGACCACGCCCCCGATGCCCGGACACCCGGAATGGGGCGGCGCGAAAAGCGTGTGACCCGGCAGGAAGGGGCATGTCACCATCGACGGGGCCGCAGGGCGCCGGGGAATCTCCCGGCGGCACGCGACGTTGCACACGTCAGTAATGTGTCGCACGTGCTTCCGGCAGCCGCGGCTCCCGGAAGCGGCCCCGACCGCCCACCGCGGCCGGGCACCCGCCGAGGCGGGCCCCTTCCGACACCGCCACACACCGACGTAAGGATCCAATGACCTCCTCTTCTTCCGCTTCCCAGGACGCGCGGGCCGCACAGGACGACGTGCGCGAACCGCAGAGCTTCACCGAGAGCCTCCGGGCCGACGCCCTGATGGAAGAGGACGTCGCCTGGAGCCACGAGATCGACGGAGAGCGGGACGGCGACCAGTTCGACCGCTCCGAGCGCGCCGCGCTCCGGCGCGTCGCCGGCCTCTCCACCGAGCTCGAAGACGTCACCGAGGTCGAGTACCGGCAGCTCCGCCTGGAGCGCGTCGTCCTCGTCGGCGTGTGGACGTCCGGCACCGTGCAGGACGCCGAGAACTCCCTCGCGGAACTCGCCGCCCTCGCCGAGACGGCCGGCGCCCTCGTCCTCGACGGCGTGATCCAGCGCCGCGACAAGCCCGACCCGGCCACCTTCATCGGCTCCGGCAAGGCGCGCGAGCTGCGCGACATCGTGCTGGAGAGCGGCGCCGACACCGTCGTCTGCGACGGCGAGCTCAGCCCCGGCCAGCTCATCGCCCTCGAAGACGTCGTCAAGGTCAAGGTGGTCGACCGGACCGCCCTCATCCTCGACATCTTCGCCCAGCACGCCAAGTCCCGAGAGGGCAAGGCGCAGGTCGCCCTCGCGCAGATGCAGTACATGCTTCCGCGCCTGCGCGGCTGGGGCCAGTCGCTGTCCCGGCAGATGGGCGGCGGCGGAGGCGGCGGCATGGCCACCCGAGGCCCCGGTGAGACCAAGATCGAGACGGACCGGCGACGGATCCGCGAGAAGATGGCGAAGATGCGCCGGGAGATCGCGGAGATGAAGACCGGCCGCGACATCAAGCGCCAGGAGCGCCGCCGCAACAAGGTGCCCTCCGTCGCCATCGCCGGATACACCAACGCCGGCAAGTCCTCCCTGCTCAACCGCCTCACCGGCGCGGGCGTCCTCGTCGAGAACGCCCTGTTCGCCACCCTCGACCCGACCGTGCGCCGGGCCGAGACGCCCAGCGGCCGGGTCTACACCCTGGCCGACACCGTCGGCTTCGTCCGGCACCTGCCCCACCACCTGGTCGAGGCGTTCCGCTCCACGATGGAGGAGGTCGGAGACGCCGACCTCATCCTGCACATCGTGGACGGCTCGCACCCCGCCCCGGAGGAGCAGCTCGCCGCCGTCCGCGAGGTCATCCGGGAGGTCGGCGCCGTCGACGTGCCCGAGATCGTCGTGGTCAACAAGGCGGACGCCGCGGACCCGCTGGTCCTCCAGCGGCTGCTGCGCATCGAGCGCCACTCGATCGCCGTCTCCGCGCGCACCGGGCGGGGCATCGAGGAGCTCCTGCGGCTCATCGACGCCGAACTGCCCCGGCCGTCCGTCGAGACGGAGGCCCTCGTCCCGTACACCCACGGCTCGCTGGTCGCCCGGGCACACGCCGAGGGCGAGGTGGTCTCCGAGGAGCACACCCCGGAGGGCACCCTGCTCAAGGCGCTCGTCCACCCGGAACTGGCCGCCGAACTGGCGCCGTTCGTTCCGGCCAGGCAGTAGCCGCGCCGCCCGCACCGCCGGGCGCGCGAAAGCCGAGGGCCCCCTGCACGCGCAGGGGGCCCTCGGCCCTGTCCGGCTGCCGGACTACTTGAACTTCCTGCTCACCGCGTCGAAGATCCCCTTGGCCTCCGGGCCCAGCCGCGGACCCGCCAGCCAGCCCGCCTTCGCCGGGCCGATCGACGTGTTCGACACCAGCGCCGGCTTGCCGTCACTGCCCGCGGCGATCCAGCCGCCGCCCGACGAACCGCCCGTCATCGTGCAGCCGATGCGGTACATCACCGGATCGTTCGCCTTCAGCGTCAGCCGCCCCGGCTTGTCCGTGCACTGGTACGCCTTCTGCCCGTCGAACGGCGCCGACGCCGGGTAGCCCGTCGCCGTCACCCCGGACACCTTCGGCACCGCAGGCGCGTTGAACTCCACCGGGAGCGCCGCACCGACCGTCTCCTCCAGCGACTTGCCGGTGCTCTTCTCCGGCACCACGTGCAGCACCGCGAAGTCGTACGGGGCACCCGCACCGCCCGTCGGGCCGCCCGTGGCGATCCACTGGTCGGAGGTCTGCGCCCAGTCGCTCCACCACACGCCGTACGGGGCCACCTCCTGCCGGGGCGCGCCCTTGAGCTGCGCCGCCGACTTCCCCGCGTTGTTGTACGACGGGACGAAGGCGATGTTCCGGTACCAGCCGCCGGCCTTGCCGGCGTGCACGCAGTGCCCGGCCGTCCAGACCAGGTTCGACTTGCCCGGGTGCGCCGGGTCCTTCACCACGGTCGCCGAGCACACCATGGAGCCCTCGGGCCCGTCGAAGAACACCTTGCCCGAGGCGGGGACCGCCGAGTGGTACGGCGTGGCCGCCGGCTTCGCCGGCACCGCCGCCGGAGCCGGGTCGGTGACGCCCTGGTCCTTGCCCGCATCCGGGTCGACCGCCGGCGGCTGCGGCGTCCTCGCCGCCTCCCGCATCCGGTCGGGGTCCCACAGGCCCTCGATGACCGGGTTGATGTAGTCGCCCGCCTCGCGGAGCCAGTCCTCCTTGTTCCAGTTCTTCCACTCACCTCCCCGCCACTTCTCCAGGTCTATGCCGTGCTGCCTGAGCTTGTCCTTCAGCTGCTCCGGGATCTTGATCCCGTCGCCTCCGGACGGAAGGCTCGCCGCCACGGTGGGCTTGGCGTCGCCGCCGGCCTCCCCGTCGCCCGGGCCGCAGGCGGCGGTCATCGCGAGTGCCGCCGCGCACAGGATCGCGGTGACCGGTCGGTTCGGTCGCATGTCGTGAGTCCCCCTGGTGTTTCCGGGCGTGGGCTGCGGACGCCGTGAGGTGCGGCCGCGGATGCAGCACCCCACTATGCCGTCGGAGTCGGGGACGGCGAAGCCCGCCCCCGCGGTTCCCGTCCGGCCGCCCCGCCGCCCGGACTTCCCGCCGCGCCGCTCCAAGGTTTCCGACCCCGCCCCGTGATCCGGCGCCGCCGCCGTCGTTGGTACCTACGGGGAGCGGGGCGGGCGGGGAAGCGGCGTCCGGGTCAGAAACGATCCGGCAGGGCGATTTCAGTGCGGGAGGTCCGACACTCGTGGCAGCGACGGAGCAGGACACGGCCCCGGCCCAGGTACCGCCCCAGGGGAGCCGGGCGCCCGCCGCGGCCGGACCGGCCGCGGCGGAGGGGATCCTGCGGCGGCAGGCGATGCGGGAGTCCGCGGCGCGCACGTACGCCCGCTCCCTGCCGATCGTCCCCGTGCGGGCCCGCGGCCTCACCATCGAGGGCGCGGACGGCCGCCGCTACCTCGACTGCCTGTCCGGCGCGGGCACTCTCGCGCTGGGGCACAACCACCCCGTGGTGCTGGAGGCCGTCCGCGGAGTCCTCGACTCCGGGGCGCCGCTGCACGTCCTCGACCTCGCGACACCGGTCAAGGACGCCTTCACCACCGAGCTGTTCGCCACTCTTCCCGGCGAACTCGCGGCCGACGCCCGGATCCAGTTCTGCGGGCCTGCCGGCACCGACGCGGTCGAAGCCGCGCTCACCCTGGTCCGCACCGCGACCGGGCGCTCCGGGCTCCTCGCCTTCACCGGCGCCTACCACGGCATGACCGCCGGATCCCTCGGCGCGTCGGGCGGGGCCCCCGACGTGCGGGTGACACGGCTCCCGTACCCGCAGGACCACCGCTGCCCGTTCGGCGTGGGCGGCGCGGAAGGCGCGCGGCTCGGCGCACGCTGGACGGAGAGCCTGCTCGACGACCCCAAGGGCGGGGTGCCGACGCCCGCCGGGATGCTCGTCGAGCCCGTGCAGGGCGAAGGCGGGGTACTGCCCGCTCCCGACGCCTGGCTGCGCGACATGCGCGAGATCACCGCGGCCCGGGACATCCCGCTCATCGCGGACGAGGTGCAGACGGGCGTCGGACGGACCGGCGCCTTCTGGGGCGTCGACCACGCCGGGGTCGTCCCCGACGTGATGGTCATGTCGAAGGCCATCGGCGGCAGCCTGCCGCTGGCGGTGATCGTGTACCGGTCCGGGCTGGACGTGTGGGCGCCCGGCGCCCACGCCGGCACGTTCCGCGGCAACCAGCTCGCCATGGCGGCCGGCGCCGCGACCCTCGCCTACGTGCGGGAGAACCGCCTCGCCGAACGCGCCGCCGAACTCGGCACGCGCATGCTCACCGCCCTGCGCGCGGTGGCCGCGCAGCAGCCGTGCGTCGCGGACGTACGGGGCCGCGGCCTGATGATCGGCGTCGAACTCGCCGACCCGGAGACCGGCGCCGCCGCGAGCGACCTCGCCGCCGCCGTCCGCCGGGAGTGCCTGCGCCGCGGCCTGATCGTCGAACTCGGCGGCCGACACTCCAGCGTCGTACGCCTCCTGCCGCCGCTCACCATCACCGACGAACAGGCCGCGGCGGTCCTGGACCGCCTGGCGGAATCCGTCACCGCCGCCGCCGCACTCCGCCGCCCGAACTAGTGCTGCGGCCGGGAAGGGCGGCCGCCCCGCGGAGAGCCGCCGCCCCCGGGAACGCCCCGCCAGGGAGGGGGCGGGGCCTCACCCGGGGCCGGTGCCCGACGCCCCACCACCCCGATCGCCGCCGAGGGGGCCGCCCCGGAGCCACCTCCCGACGCCCCCGCCACCCCCAACAGAACGGAGACACCTCGGCGATGAGCGCGCCCCGCCTCTCCCAGGCCCACGGGCACCCCGCCCCCCTGGCCGCCGCCCCGGCCCCACACGGGCCGGACTCAGGAAGCCCGCACGCCGAGGCCGCCCTGCCCCCGCAGCCGGGTACGGCCGACGGCAAGCAGACCCCCGGGGCCGGCGGGCCCCCCGTACCGACGGCCGACGGCATCCCCTCCGTCCCGCCGACCGCGCCCGCGCCGATGCGCCGGCCTGCCTCGGCGGCCCCCCAGGGTCCGCCGGCCCCGTCGGCGGAATCAGGGCTGTTGCGGGGAGGGAGGTCCGGGCCGACCGGATCGGCGCAGGCCGGGCTCCGCGACGAGCCCGCCGCGGCCACGCTGGACGGGCCGCAGAAGCCGGCCGGTCCGGCGCAGGCCGGGCTGTCGGCTCAGCCGGCCGCGTCCGCGCCGGTGCAGCCCCCTGCCCCGGAGGCCCCCCAGGGCACGCCGGCCCCGTCGGCGGGAGCCGAGCCGGTGTCGGGCAGGGGGTCCGAGGCGGCCGGAGCGGGGCGGGACGAGGCGCCGGGCCGGCCTGCCGTGGCCGGGGGCGGCTTCGACGGCGCCGGGGGGTGTGGTCGTGAGGTGGGGGCAGAGGGCGTTCCGCCCGGTGGCGGAGGTGTGGCGCAGGGCGGGCGGACCGGTGCTGCCGGACCGGCGCAGGGCGCGCTGTCGATCAGGCCGGAGCCGGCGCCCGCCCCGGCCGGGATGTTCTTCGGTGCGGCGGCTGGGGTGCAGGGCGAGGAGGCGGGGAGGCGGGTGCCGCGGCAGGACCACGGTGTGGGGCGGGGCCGCGGTGAGGCTCTGGTGGCGGCCGAGGTGCTCGACCATCCCGACGCGGCCGTCGCGGCCGAAGCCGCCGCGGTGGAGAACCTGCTGCGGTGCTGGGTCCGGGAGCGCGGTGTCGGGTGCCCCGGCGAGACCGGAGGGACCCCGCTGCGCATCCCTCTTCCCGCATCCGGTACCGCGCTGATCGTCGGCGTGCGCCACTGGTCTCCGGTCGGCTGGCACCGCTTCGGCTCCGCCCGGATTCAAGGCGCCCCCGCCGACGCCCCCGCCCTGGACGCGGTGACCCTTGCCTCGCTGCTCGCCCGCGAGGCCGGGGACGGCGGGCCCCGGGCCACGGACCTCGTCGCCCGGGTCGCGGACTCGGTCCGCCGCACCGCCGCGTTCATCGCCGACCGGCGCGTACGTCCCCGGCCGCCCGCGCCCGTCGACGGCGACCTCTTCCTGACCTCCGAGCAGTCCCTGCTCCTCGGCCACCCCCTCCAGCCCGACCCCAAGAGCCGCGAGGGGCTCTCCGACGCCGAAGCCCGCCGCTACTCACCCGAACTCCACGGCTCCTTCCCCTTGCACTGGTTCGCCGTCGCCCCCGGGGCCCTCGCCACGGACTCCGCCTGGACCGAACGCGGCCGCCCCCTGTCCGCCGCCCGGCTCCTGACCCGCCTCGCCCCCGGCCTCCCGGCACCCGAAGGCACCACCCCCCTTCCCCTGCACCCCTGGCAGGCCCGCGAAATGCTCCACCGCCCCGCCGTCGCGGCCCTCCTCGACGACGGGCTCCTGCACGACCTCGGCCCGCACGGCGAGCCCTGGCACCCCACCTCCTCCGTCCGCACCGTGGCCCGCCCCGGCACCCCCGTGATGCTCAAGCTCTCCCTCGGCCTGCGCATCACCAACTCCCGCCGGGAGAACCTCCGCAAGGAACTCCACCGCGGCGTCGAGGTGCACCGGCTGCTCCGGACCGGCCTCGCGGAGCAGTGGCAGGCCGCACACCCCCACTTCGACATCGTCCGGGACCCGGCCTGGGTCGCCGTCGACGCCCCGGACGGCAGCGCCGTCCCCGGACTCGACGCCGTCCTCCGCCACAACCCCTTCCGCTCCCACGACGATGCCCTGTGCATCGCCGCCCTCACCTCGCCCCGCCCCCTGCCGGGCCGGCCCGGCATGCGGTCCCGGCTCGCCGACACCGTCCACCGGCTGGCCGCCACCACCGGGCGCCCCCTGTCCGCCGTGTCCGCCGAGTGGTTCCTGCGCTACCTCGACCACGTCATCCGGCCCGTCCTCGCCTTCGACGCGCTCGCGGGCATCGCCCTCGAAGCCCACCAGCAGAACACCCTCGTCGTCCTCGACCCCGACGGCTGGCCCGCCGGCGGCCGCTACCGCGACAACCAGGGCTACTACTTCCGCGCCTCCCGGCGCGCCGAGCTGGAGCGCCGGATCCCCGGCATCGGCAGCGCCAGCGACACCTTCGTCTCCGACGCCGTCACCGACGAACGCTTCGCCTACTACCTCGGCATCAACAACGTGCTGGGCCTCATCGGAGCCTTCGGCTCCCAGCGCCTCGCCGACGAGCGCGTCCTCCTCGCCGCCTTCCGCCGCTTCCTCGGGCAGGCCGCCGGCCTCGGGCCGCTGCCCGCGCTGCTGCTCGACTCGCCCACCCTGCGCTGCAAGGCGAACCTGCTGACCCGCCTGGGCGGCCTCGACGAACTCGTCGGCCCCGTCGACGCGCAGTCCGTCTACATCACCCTCTCCAACCCCCTCCACGATTGAGCCACCGATGCCCTCCACCGACACCCCGGCCCCGCCGTCCGTCCCGGCCCCGCCGTCCGTCCCCGCCCCCGCACGCGCCGCCGGCCCCACCACCGCGCACCCGGCCGAGCTGCGCCTGCGGGCCGGGCTGCTGCCGCTGCTCGCCGAGGCCGACCTGCTCGACTCGCCCAGCGGATGGGGCACCACCCGCACCGCCGCCGGCGCCTTCCGCCTGGAACCCGTCCGCCTCGACCGCGACCTGGACCTGGTCACCCGCTGGATGAACGACCCCGAGGTGGCCGCCTACTGGGACCTCGCCGGCCCCCGGTCCCTCACGGCCTCCCACCTGCGGGCCCAGATCGACGGCGACGGCGGCAGCATCCCCTGCCTCGGCCTCCTCGACGGCACCCCCGTCAGCTACTGGGAGGTCTACCGGGCCGACCTCGACCCGCTCGCCCGCCACTACCCGGCGCGCCCCCACGACACCGGTATCCACCTGCTGATCGGGGACGGCAGGAACCGCGGCCGCGGTCTGGGGACCGCACTGCTGCGCGCGGTCGCCAACCTCGTGCTCGACAACCGCCCGCGCTGCACCCGGGTCATCGCCGAACCGGACATCCGCAACACCCCCTCCGTCTCCGCCTTCCTCGGCTCCGGCTTCCGCTGGACCGGGAACATCGACCTGCCCGGCAAGCGCGCCGCTCTGATGGTCCGCGAGCGTGCGCTCCGCAGCCTCACCTGAGCCGCACCCCCGCGGCGCATCCCCTCCCTGCCGGGCCGCCTGCCGTCCTTCCCTCCGAAAACGCCGGGCGCGCGCCGCGGAGTTCCCGCCTTCCCGTCGCCCTTTCCGGTGATGGGCCATCCCGGTGATGGCCGTCACCGTCGGTGGCGCCCCGTAGGCTGGGGGGTGCTATGACGAAGCCCTCCCTCCCCGACCTGCTGCACGCCGCCGTCTCCGCCGTCGGCGGCACGGAGCGGCCCGGCCAGGTCGCCATGGCCGAAGCCGTCGCCGAAGCGATCGACGACAGCACGCACCGGCTGATCCAGGCCGGCACCGGCACCGGCAAGTCCCTCGGCTACCTGGTCCCGGCCCTCGCCCACGGCGAGCGTGTCGTCGTGGCCACGGCGACGCTCGCCCTGCAGCGGCAGCTCGTCGAGCGCGACCTGCCCCGGACGGTCGAGGCACTGCACCCGCAGCTGCGCCGCCGGCCGCAGTTCGCCATGCTCAAGGGCCGGTCGAACTACCTGTGCCTGCACCGGCTGCACGAGGGCGCCCCGCAGGACGAGGAGGAGGGCCTCTTCGACCAGTTCGAGGCCGCCGCCCCCACCAGCAAGCTCGGGCAGGACCTGCTGCGGCTGCGCGACTGGGCCGACGAGACGGAGACCGGCGACCGGGACGACCTCACACCCGGCGTCTCCGACCGCGCCTGGAGCCAGGTGTCCGTCTCCTCCCGCGAATGCCTCGGCGCGACGAAGTGCCCGTACGGCGCCGAATGCTTCGCCGAGGCCGCCCGCGAGCGCGCCAAGCTGGCCGACGTGGTCGTCACCAACCACGCCCTGCTGGCCATCGACGCCATCGAGGGCGCGCCCGTCCTGCCGCAGCACGAGGTGCTGATCGTGGACGAGGCGCACGAGCTGGTGTCCCGGGTGACCGGCGCCGCCACCGGCGAACTCACCCCCGGCCAGGTCAACCGGGCGGTGAAGCGGGCCGCGAAGCTGGTCGACGAGAAGACGGCCGACTCCCTCCAGACCGCCTCCGAGTCCTTCGAGCGCGTGATGGAGCTGGCGCTCCCCGGCCGGCTGGAGGAAATCCCGGAGGACCTCGGGTACGCGCTGGCGGCGCTCCGCGACGCCGCGCGCGACGTGATCTCCGCGATGGCGTCCACCAGGGACAAGTCCGTCGCCGACGAGGACGCCGTCCGCAAGCAGGCCCTCGCCTCCGTGGAGAACGTGCACGCGGTGGCCGAGCGGATCATCGCCCGCTCCGAGTACGACGTCGTCTGGTACGAGCGCCACGACCGGTTCGGGGCGACGCTGCGGGTCGCCCCGCTGTCGGTGTCGGGGCTGCTGCGGGAGAAGCTGTTCGAGGACCGCTCGGTGGTCCTCACCTCGGCGACGCTCAAGCTGGGCGGGGACTTCAACGGGGTCGCGGCGTCGCTCGGCCTGTCCCCGGAGGGCGTCGAGGCGGACGACGCGCCGGTCTGGCGGGGCCTCGACGTCGGCTCCCCGTTCGACTACCCGAAGCAGGGCATCCTCTATGTCGCCAAGCATCTGGCGACGCCCGGCCGCGAGGGGACCCGCGGCGACATGATGGACGAGCTCGCCGAGCTGATCGAGGCGGCCGGCGGCCGCACCCTCGGCCTGTTCTCCTCCATGCGCGGCGCCAAGGCGGCCGCGGAGGAGCTGCGCGGCCGGCTCGACCACCCGATCCTCCTCCAGGGGGAGGAGACCCTCGGCGAGCTGATCAAGACATTCGCCGCGGACCCGCGGACCTGCCTGTTCGGGACGCTGTCCCTGTGGCAGGGCGTGGACGTCCCCGGTCCCAGCTGCCAGCTCGTGGTCATGGACCGCATCCCCTTCCCCCGGCCCGACGACCCGCTGATGAGCGCCCGCCAGAAGTCGGTGGAGGAGCACGGAGGCAACGGCTTCATGGCGGTCGCCGCGACCCATGCGGCGCTGCTGATGGCCCAGGGTGCGGGCCGGCTCGTCCGGGCCGCGGGAGACCGGGGCGTCGTCGCCGTCCTGGACCCGCGGCTCGCGACGGCCCGGTACGGCAGCTTCCTGAAGGCGACGCTTCCCGACTTCTGGTACACCACGGACCGCAACCAGGTCCGCCGCTCCCTGTCCGCGATCGACACGGCGGCCAAGGCCGACGGCAGATAGCCCGAGGGCCCGGGTCCGGGCATGGAACAGCTCCGGGACCGGCGCAGTGGGTCCCGGAGCTGGATGGTGGGGCCGGGCTCAGACCCGGCGCAGTACGGCGACGACCTTGCCGAGGATGGTGGCCTCGTCACCGGGGATCGGCTGGTACGCCGCGTTGTGGGGGAGCAGCCAGACGTGGCCGTCCTCGCGCTTGAAGCGCTTGACGGTGGCCTCGCCGTCGAGCATGGCGGCAACGATGTCGCCGTTCTCGGCGACGGGCTGGCGGCGGACCGTGACCCAGTCGCCGTCGCAGATCGCGGCCTCGATCATGGAGTCGCCGACGACCTTGAGGACGAAGAGCTCACCGTCGCCGACGAGCTGCCGGGGGAGCGGGAAGACGTCCTCCACGGACTCCTCGGCGAGGATCGGGCCGCCGGCCGCGATCCGGCCGACCAGGGGGACGTACGAGGCGGCGGGCTTGCCGGTGGTGTCCGTGGGCTGCGAGCTGGGCTGGTCCGAGCCGCGCACCTCGTACGCCCGGGGCCGGTGCGGGTCGCGGCGGAGGAAGCCCTTGCGCTCCAGGGCCATGAGCTGGTGGGCCACGGACGAGGTGCTGGACAGGCCGACCGCCTGGCCGATCTCCCGCATGGACGGCGGGTACCCCCGGCGCTGCACGGAGTCGCGGATGACCTCGATGACCCGGCGCTGCCGGTCGGTGAGACCGGAGCTGTCGGCGCGGATGCCTGGGGGGCGTCCTGGAAGGGAGCGAGCGGGGCGGATGGCGTCCGCCTCCGGGGTCAGGCCTGCGCTTGCGTCGTTCATGGAATGCACCGGCTCGAGTCGGCTTTGGGAGCGGTTCTGGGCAGTGATGGCGGCACTGTCTGCGGTGGTGGTCACGTCGGCGGCCCCTCTCGAAATGTTCTCCCTAGCTGGACAACGGTAGTTGCTTTCGAAAGGTTGCGCCAAACACACGTTCGAGTGAAAAATCGCAGATCGCCCTGCGTGATCACAATGGCGGGTGTATTGGGTTTTGTATTTCCGAACGGAGGTTCGGACGGGCTTTCGCTGCCTACGGTACCCTTCCCGGTCGAGTCGCGGCCCTACGGCCCGGGCCCAGTGTGGCACCGCGAGCGGCCCCGCCCTGGCACTCCGCTCCGCGACACGCGGTAGTGGACCAAATCCGCGGCGCCACAAGATCTAGTGGTTGTATGGGCGGCGCAACCCATACCTAGTGGTACGAGGGAGCGCAGGGGTCTCACAGGCCCCATGGATCGCATATGCTTGGGCCTGCTCCACGAGCCCCGGCAGAGTGAATCCGCCGCACAGGGCCGGAGGGGTGATTCAGTCGTGCCTAGAGGAGGGTGAAGGACCATGCACTGCCCCTTCTGCAGGCACCCCGACAGCCGCGTCGTCGACAGCCGCACCACGGACGACGGCACGTCGATCCGCAGACGCCGCCAGTGCCCGGACTGCTCCCGTCGCTTCACGACGGTCGAGACGGCCTCGCTCATGGTGATCAAGCGCAGCGGTGTCACCGAGCCCTTCAGCCGCACCAAGGTCATCTCCGGCGTGCGCAAGGCGTGCCAGGGCCGGCCCGTCACCGAGGACGCCCTCGCCAAGCTCGGCCAGCGCGTCGAGGAGGCGGTGCGCGCCACCGGAAGCGCCGAGCTCACCACCCATGACGTCGGTCTGGCCATACTCGGCCCGCTCCAGGAACTCGACCTCGTCGCGTACCTGCGCTTCGCGTCCGTGTACAAGGCGTTCGACACCCTTGAAGACTTCGAGGCCGCCATCGCGGAACTGCGCGAGCGGCGGCCCCGCCCCGAGGAGTGCGGGCCCGCCGGGACCCCCCAGGTCCCCGTGCCCGCCTCCGCCTCCGACTGACCGGGCCGCCGCGCGCTCCGGCGCGGCACGCCCGCTCGGCCCGGAGGCCGCCCGGCGCAGCCGGGAGAAGGAACGTAACAAGACACAGCACTGTGCCTCGGAATAGCGCTGGCACTTTAGGGCGTTTTTGCCCGTATATGGGAGGCAGGCGGCATGACAGAGACGGCGAGCAGCTCGGCACGCGGTTCCCGCGCCAAGGGGACCAAGGGCGCCAAGGGCGGCCTGCGGATCGAGCGCATCCACACCACCCCGGGCGTGCACCCGTACGACGAGGTGAACTGGGAGCTCCGTGACGTCGTCATGACGAACTGGCGCGACGGCTCGGTCAACTTCGAGCAGCGCGGCGTCGAGTTCCCCGACTTCTGGTCGGTCAACGCGGTCAACATCGTCACCAGCAAGTACTTCCGCGGCGCCGTCGGCACGCCGCAGCGCGAGACCGGTCTGAAGCAGCTCATCGACCGCATCGTGAAGACGTACACGAAGGCCGGCGAGGACTACGGCTACTTCGCGTCCCCCGCCGACGCGGAGATCTTCGAGCACGAGCTGACCTACGCCCTCCTGCACCAGATCTTCAGCTTCAACTCCCCGGTGTGGTTCAACGTCGGCACGCCCCAGCCGCAGCAGGTGTCCGCCTGCTTCATCCTGTCCGTCGACGACTCCATGGAGTCGATCCTCGACTGGTACAAGGAAGAGGGCATGATCTTCAAGGGCGGCTCCGGCGCCGGCCTGAACCTCTCCCGCATCCGCTCCTCCAAGGAGCTCCTCTCCTCCGGCGGCAACGCCTCCGGCCCCGTCTCCTTCATGCGCGGCGCCGACGCCTCCGCCGGAACCATCAAGTCGGGCGGCGCCACCCGCCGCGCCGCCAAGATGGTCGTCCTCGACGTGGACCACCCGGACGTCGAGGACTTCATCGAGACCAAGGTGAAGGAAGAGGAGAAGATCCGCGCCCTGCGCGACGCGGGCTTCGACATGGACCTGGGCGGCGACGACATCACGTCCGTCCAGTACCAGAACGCCAACAACTCCGTCCGCGTGAACGACGAGTTCATGACGGCCGTCGAGAACGGCACCTCCTTCGGCCTGCGCGCCCGCATGACCGGCGAGGTCATCGAGCAGGTCGACGCCAAGGCGCTCTTCCGCAAGATGGCCGAGGCCGCCTGGGCGTGCGCCGACCCGGGCATCCAGTACGACGGCGTCATCAACCACTGGCACACCTGCCCCGAGTCCGGCCGCATCACCGCGTCGAACCCGTGCAGCGAGTACATGCACCTGGACAACACGTCCTGCAACCTCGCCTCCCTGAACCTGATGAAGTTCCTCGACGACGACGGCAAGGGCGACCAGTCCTTCGACGCCGAGCGCTTCGCCAAGGTCGTCGAGCTCGTCATCACGGCCATGGACATCTCCATCTGCTTCGCGGACTTCCCCACGCAGAAGATCGGCGAGAACACCCGCGCCTACCGCCAGCTCGGCATCGGCTACGCCAACCTCGGCGCGCTGCTGATGGCGACCGGCCACGCCTACGACTCCGACGGCGGGCGCACCCTCGCCGCGTCCATCACCTCGCTGATGACCGGCACCGCCTACCGGCGCTCCGCCGAGCTCGCCGCCATCGTCGGCCCGTACGACGGCTACGCCCGCAACGCCACGGCCCACAAGCGCGTCATGAAGCAGCACGCCGACGCCAACGCCGCCGCGCCGCGCACCGACGACCTCGACAACGCGATCTGGGCCGCGGCCACCGAGGCCTGGCAGGACGTCCTGCGCCTCGGCGAGAAGAACGGCTTCCGCAACTCCCAGGCCTCCGTCCTGGCCCCCACCGGCACCATCGGCCTCGCCATGTCCTGCGACACCACCGGTGTCGAGCCGGACCTGGCGCTGGTGAAGTTCAAGAAGCTCGTCGGCGGCGGCTCCATGCAGATCGTCAACGGCACCGTCCCGCAGGCCCTGCGCCGCCTGGGCTACCAGGAGGAGCAGATCGAGGCGATCGTCGCCCACATCGCCGAGCACGGCAACGTGATCGACGCGCCCGGCCTGAAGACCGAGCACTACGAGGTCTTCGACTGCGCCATGGGCGAGCGCTCCATCTCCCCGATGGGCCACGTCCGCATGATGGCCGCGATCCAGCCCTGGATCTCCGGCGCGATCTCCAAGACGGTCAACATGCCGGAGTCGGCCACCGTCGAGGAGATCGAGGAGATCTACTTCGAGGCGTGGAAGATGGGCGTCAAGGCGCTCGCGATCTACCGCGACAACTGCAAGGTCGGCCAGCCGCTCTCCGCCAAGAAGAAGGAGGAGGAGAAGGCCGAGGTCACCGAGAAGACCGAGGACACGATCCGCGCGGCGGTCGAGAAGGTCATCGAGTACCGCCCCGTCCGCAAGCGCCTCCCCAAGGGCCGCCCGGGGATCACCACCTCCTTCACCGTCGGCGGTGCCGAGGGCTACATGACGGCCAACTCCTACCCGGACGACGGCCTCGGCGAGGTCTTCCTGAAGATGTCGAAGCAGGGCTCGACCCTCGCCGGCATGATGGACGCCTTCTCGATCGCCGTGTCGGTCGGCCTCCAGTACGGCGTGCCGCTGGAGACCTACGTCTCCAAGTTCACGAACATGCGCTTCGAGCCCGCCGGCATGACGGACGACGCGGACGTGCGGATGGCGCAGTCGATCGTCGACTACATCTTCCGCCGCCTGGCCCTGGACTTCCTGCCGTTCGAGACCCGCTCGGCGCTCGGCATCCACACCGCCGAGGAGCGCCAGCGCCACCTGGAGACCGGCTCCTACGAGCCGCTCGACGAGGAGATCGACACCGAGTCCCTGGCCCAGTCCGCCCCGCTCGCGGCGGTCACCGCGGCCCCGCAGGCCCAGCCCGCGCCCGTCCCTGCCCCGAAGACGGCGCACTCCAGCGCCGAACTCGTCGAGATGCAGCTCGGCGTCTCCGCCGACGCCCCGCTCTGCTTCTCCTGCGGGACGAAGATGCAGCGCGCCGGCTCCTGCTACATCTGCGAGGGCTGCGGCTCCACCAGCGGCTGCAGCTGACCCGGTGCGGGACCGCGTCGGATACGCGTCCGACGCGGGTGTCCCCGTAGCGCGGCCCGTGTGAGGGGAGGGCCGCCGGCTCAGGCCGGCGGCCCTCCCTTTTCCGTGCGCGCCGCGCGGCCGGGAGGCCGTGCGTTCGGGGTTCGGGCACCGGTGCGGTGCGGGCCGGAGCCGGTGCGGACCAACTTCGCCGGGGACTGACCGCGGAGCGCCCGGGCCCGTACGATGACGCCGTGCTGGTCAAGTGGATTCGCTGCACGGTGACGGACCGACGCGGGTTCGAGCGCGGGCAGCGCAAATGGGCGGGGCTGCCGGGGGAGCCGGGATTCCGGGGACAGGGCGGCGGGTGGAGCCGGGGGCGGCAGGGGGTCGCGCATGTCTTCGCGTTCTGGGAGAGCCGTTCCTTCTACGACTCCTTCATGGCCCGCTCGCACGACCGGCTGGCCGCCGCCCAGGCCGGGACGTACACCGACGCGCGGGTGAGCCTCTTCGACCACCGCTTCGACGTGAAGACCGGCTTCGAGCCCCGCTTCACCGACGCCGACGTCGTGCGTGTCGCCCACACCCGGGTGCGGGAGGGGCGCGTCGACCATTTCGCGCTGATGCAGGAGAAGGTGTGGAACCCCGCCATGGCCGGGTCCCCGGGGATGGTCCGCGGCCTCTTCGGCGAGGCCCCCGGCCGGGAGTTCCTCGTCCTGTCGATGTGGCACGCGGCCGCGGAGCACGGCAAGTACCGGCAGGAGCGGGTCGAGCGGCTCTCGCTGCGCGCCCAGACCGAGGCCGACGTCGAGGCCCTCACCGGCGACGTCGTGGACCTGGAGGCGTCCTGGACGGTGTGACCGTACGAAGACCGGAGGGTCGTACCGGCGTGCCCGGGTGCCGGGGGCGCCGTACGCCGCATAGGGTCGAGGGATGGCACGACCACGGCGCATCGTCCTCCTGCGGCACGGGGAGTCCGAGGGCAACGTCGACGACACCGTGTACGAGCGGGAGCCCGACCACGCCCTGCGGATGACCCCGCTCGGCCACCGGCAGGCCGCGGAGGCGGGCGTGCGACTGCGGGAGCTGTTCGGCGGCGAGAGGGTCAGTGCCTACGTCTCCCCCTACCGGCGGACCCTCCAGACCTTCCGCGACCTGGCGCTGGACCCGGCGCAGGTACGGGTCCGCGAGGAGCCGCGGCTGCGGGAGCAGGACTGGGGGAACTGGCAGGACCGGGAGGACGTCCGCCTGCAGAAGGCCTACCGGGACGCCTACGGGCACTTCTTCTACCGGTTCGCGCAAGGGGAGTCCGGCGCCGACGTCTACGACCGGGTCGGCTCCTTCCTGGAGAGCCTCTACCGCAGCTTCGAGGCCCCCGACCACCCGCCGAACGTCCTGCTCGTCACGCACGGGCTGACGATGCGGCTGTTCTGCATGCGCTGGTTCCACTGGTCGGTGGCCGAATTCGAATGCCTCTCCAACCCCGGGAACGGCGACCACCGGACCCTCCTGCTCAGCCAGGACGGCCGGTACCGACTGGACCGCCCGTTCGAGCGGTGGACCACACCCGAGCCCTACGACCTGGACGGCTAAAGTGACGCGCGATGACCGCTGACTCCTCTTCCGAAAGGCGCTACGCACGCGCCCTGGCCAGCCTCCGCGGGCTGGCCCTCGGGGACGCCCTGGGCTCCCAGTACTTCGTTCCCGCGAACTACGCCTTCCTCAAGCGCCGTGAACTGCCCGGCGGTACCGGCATCTGGCAGTGGACCGACGACACCGAGATGGCGTGCTCGGTCCTCGCGGTGCTGGCCGTCCACGGCCGCATCGACCAGGACGCCCTCGCCGAATCCTTCGCCCGCCACCACGACTTCGACCGCGGCTACGGGCCGGCCGTGAACCGGATGCTCCGCCTGGTCCGGGAGGGCGGGGACTGGCGGACCCTGGCCGCCGAGCTGTTCAACGGGCAGGGCTCCTGGGGCAACGGCGCGGCAATGCGGATCGCGCCGCTGGGCGCCTGGTACGCCGACGACCCGGAACAGGCCACGCACCAGGCGGAGATCTCCGCCTACACCACCCACCAGCACCGCGAGGCCGTCTGCGGCGCGATGGCGGTCGCCGCGGCGGCGGCACTGGCCGCGGACCCGGCCGGCCCGCCGAAGGCCGAGGACCTGCTGGACGGCGTGATCGCCCTCGTGCCGCGCAGTGCGGTCGGGGCGGGGCTGCGGCGGGCGCGGGACATGCTGGACTACGGGGACGCGACCACGGTCGCCGCCGTGCTCGGCTGCGGACGGCGCACCACCGCGCACGACACGGTGCCGTTCGCGCTGTGGTCCGCGGCCCGCTCGCTCGGCGACTTCGAGCGGGCGTTCTGGACCACGGCGCAGGTCGGCGGAGACGTGGACACCACGTGTGCGATCGTCGGCGGCGTGCTGGGCGCGCGCGGCGAAGAGGCGCTGCCCGCCGCCTGGCTGGCTCGTACCGAAGCGCTGCCGGCGTGGCTGCCGGAGGCGCCGGCGTACTGAGCCGGCGGGCCCCGGCTGCACCGGGGCCGCTGTCCGCGGGTTTGTCACGGTCCTGACACAGGGCCGCCTGGCCCGGGGAAACCCCCACGTCACGGCCCTACCCTTGGCCGCCTGCCCACGGCAGGCGGGCCGGGGCGGCCGACAGGGAGGGGAACCCGATGGCCACCACAGCAGACGGACCGACGGACGGCGCGGCCGAAGTCCCGGGCGACGGGGGCGGGATGACGGGCGCGCCGGGTGCGGCGGGCGTGGGGGACGGTACGCGTGAGCCGGGCGCGGCAGATGTCCCGGGTGCGGCGGACGATGCGGCTCCGGAGCCCGGCGCGGCGGGCACGCCGCAGGCTGCGGACAGGCCGGACGATGTGCCTCCGGACTCCGGCGCGGCCGCGGAGCCGGCCCTGCCGCCGCTTGCGGCCTCGCCGCAGGGAGGCGATGCGGCAGCGCCGGCCGCTGCCGGGCCGCTGCCGACCCCGCACGAGCCCGAAGCCCCACCGGCCGCGCCTGCCGTACCGGCCGCGCCCGCCGCACCGGAGGCGCCTGCGGCGCCCGTTGCACCGGAGATGGCTTCCGCGCCGGGGGTGTCGGCGGCATCCTCCGGACCGGCCGTGCCTGCCGGACCGGCCGTGCCTGCCGGACCGGCCGTGCCTGCCGGACCGGAGGCGCCTGCGGCGACCGTTGCGCCGGAGATGGCTTCCGCGTCGGGGGTGTCGGCGGCATCCTCCGGACCGGCCGCGCCTGCCGCACCGGACGTGCCTGCCGCACCGAAGGCGCCTGCGGCGCCGGTTGCGCCGGAGATGGCTTCCGCGCCGGGGGTGCCGGCCGCGCCTGCCGTACCGGCGGTGCCTGCGGCACCGGGGGTGCCCTCCGCGCGGCAGGTGCCGGTCTCTCCTGTCCCGCCGGACGCGCCTGTCGCGCCTGTCCCGCCTGCCGCGCCGGACGTTTCTCCTGTGCCTGCATCATCTGGTGTGTCCGCGGCGTACGTTGCGGAGCAGCAGGCGCCTGCCGCGCATCCCGACGCGGTCGCCGTCCCTGCGGGCGGCAAGGCCGCGGGTGGTGGGGACCACGTGGGGCGGATGGGCGGCGGAGCGCCGCCGGGGTGGGATCCCACGGCCTGGCGGCGTTATCAGGTGCGCCGGGAGCGTGCCCGGTCAGGTCCCTGGTCGGTGGCGCCGCTCGACTGGTCGGAGGCCGCCCGGCCCGCCGCGCCCGCGCCCCCGTCCACCGCCGTCCTGGTCTGCGCCGGTGCCACCGGACTCGCCGCGGCCCTCTTCCTCGGCGACGGCATCGGCCCCGGCCTGCTGCTCGCCGCGCTTCCCGCCGTCGTCGCCGCGTACGCCGCCGCGCGCACGGCCGGGCGTACCGCCCGCCCGTGGTCCCTGTTCTGGGCGCTCGGCTGCACGGCCCTGCTCATCGTGCCCGTGCTGCGCGACGCCGCCTGGCCGACCACGGTCGCCCTCCTCGCCGCCGTCCTCGCCGGGGCGCTCGCCCTGCACGGCAGCCGCACCTGGCCCGGGGTGCTGCTCAGCCCCGTCGGCCTCACCGACGGCGCCGTCAACGGCGTCCGCTGGGCGTGGGCCGGCATCCGCTCCCGCAGCACCGGCGTCGACCGCGACCGCTGGCTGCCCGTCGTGAAGGCGACCGGCGTGGCCGCCGCGCTGCTCCTGCTCTTCGGCGCCCTGTTCGCCTCCGCCGACGCCGCTTTCGCGGACCTGCTCGGGGGCCTCGTCCCCGACGTCACCATCGGCGACGGCCCGCTGCGCCTGGTGCTGTTCCTCCTCGCCACCGTGCTCGCCCTGGCCGGGGCCCGGACCGCCGCCGCGCCGTTCCGCTGGGACCGCCTCCGCACCACCGCCGGCAAGCCGCGCTCCCGCGTCGAGTGGGCGCTGCCCCTCGTCGTCCTCGCCCTGCTCTTCGCCGGCTTCAACGCCGTCCAGCTGGCCGTGCTGTTCGGCGGCTACGACAAGGTGCTGGCCAGCACGGGACTGACGTACGCCGAGTACGCCCGCCAGGGCTTCTGGCAGCTGCTCTGGGCGACCCTGCTCACCCTCGCCGTGATCGCGCTCGCCCTGCGCTGGGCCCCGCGCGGCGGCCCCGCCGACCGGCGGCTCGTCCGCGCCGTCCTCGGCACGCTGTGCGCGCTGACCCTCGTCGTCGTCGCCTCGGCGCTCCGCCGCATGGACCTCTACGTGGACGCGTACGGGCTGACCCGGCTGCGGGTGTCGGTGGCCGCGATGGAGCTCTGGCTGGGCCTTGTCATCGTCCTGATCATGACGGCGGGGCTGTTCGGCGCCCGCCTGCTGCCGCGCGCGGTCGCGGGCAGCGCGGTGGCGGCCGCCCTCGCCTTCGGGCTGATGTCGCCGGACGCGATGGTGGCGGAGAAGAACGCGGACCGCTTCCTGGCGACCGGCAAGATCGACCTCGCGTACGTCCAGTCGCTGTCGGCGGACGCCGTGCCCGCGCTGGACCGGCTGCCCGAACCACACCGCTCCTGCGCCCTGCGCGGCATCGCCGACGAGTTGGCGGAGCAGGGCCGCGTCCCCTGGTACGGGATGAGCCTCGGCGTGTACAGGGCACGCCAGATCCTGGACGAGCGCCCCGCCACCGCCCCCGTCGCGGTCTGCTCGCGGCTCGGCGCCTTCTCCGGCCGCAGCGGCTGAACCCCGGCCCTCCGCACAAGCGACCGCCGGCGAACCCGAACGGGCGATTCCGGGAACGGGATTGGCGGCGCCCGGCCCGGGCCCGCACCCCGGCGGGGCCCCCGGCCCGCGGGGGCGCCGCCGGGCCGCGAGTCGGCAGAGCGGTGCGGATGCCGGCGTTCGCGGGGACGGCGTCCGGCCCGCCCGCGGGATTCGCCCCCGCGAAGCGGCGGACGCCGCTCCGCGGCCCGGGCCTCGTTGCCGGGCGGTGCCCCGCCTGCGCCGGACGCCCGTGCGGCACCGCAGAGGCCGTACCGGCCGCGCCATTGCCGGGCGCTGCCCCCCGCCTGATGCCGGTCCGCCTCCGTATCGAAGCCCCGGCCCGCCCAGCGCCTTCCGTTGTGTGCTTCAGCGAAGCGAGCGCCGTCGAACGCTGTTGCCGGAGGCTGTGCGGAAGGCGCCGCCGGCGTGTTCCCGGGCCCTCCCGCCCGCTCCGGCCGGGCCGGGGTGTGCAGGCGGCCCGGGGCGGCGTAACCTTGCTGGCGCCATGCCGTACGAAGCACCCACCCACGCCGTCGAACGCTCCCTCCGCGCAACCACCGGCGCCAAGGTCGTCGCCGGGGTCGACGAGGTCGGGCGAGGGGCCTGGGCCGGTCCGGTCACCGTCTGCGCGGCCATCACCGGACTGCGCCGCCCGCCCGAAGGGCTCACCGACTCCAAGCTCCTCACCCAGAAGCGGCGCGACGCCCTCCTCGAGGTCCTGGAGACGTGGGTCACCTCGTACGCCCTCGGGCACGCCTCCCCGGAGGAGATAGACGAGCTCGGGATGACCGCCGCCCTGCGGCTGGCCGCGGAGCGCGCCCTGGAGGGGCTGCCCGTCCGGCCCGACGCGGTGATCCTCGACGGCAAGCACGACTACCTCGGCGTGCCCTGGCAGGTCCGCACCGTGATCAAGGGCGACCAGTCCTGCGTCGCCGTCGCCGCCGCCTCGGTGATCGCCAAGGTCCGGCGCGACCGGATGATGGCCGAACTGGGCGGCCCCGGCGGCGGGTTCGAGGGCTACGCCTTCGGCGACAACGCCGGATACCCCTCGCCCGTGCACCGGGCGGCCCTGGAGGAGCTGGGGCCCACCCCGCACCACCGGCTGTCCTGGGCGTACCTCGACGCGCTGCCCCGCTGGCGCCACCTCAAGAAGGTGCGGCGCAGCGAGGAGGCGCTGGAGCTGGAAAACGGAGGCCAACTGGGCTTCGATTTCTGATCGCACCCACGTGCCCCCCGACGGTACGTTTCGTACCGCTGTTTGATAGACATCAACCCATGCCTCTCACCCCCGAGGAGCCTCAGATTCACGAGAGTGCCCAGGGTCCCCGCGTCACGCCGGCCGCGAGCCGCACCGCGCCGACCCCCCGCCCCGTACC
The DNA here is from genome assembly GCF_055570615.1 of Streptomyces sp. NPDC031121. Lineage (NCBI taxonomy): Bacteria > Bacillati > Actinomycetota > Actinomycetes > Kitasatosporales > Streptomycetaceae > Streptomyces > Streptomyces sp. NPDC031121. Next base: position 411,532 of record NZ_JBVIGV010000004.1, on the reverse strand, counting down.
TGGTCCGCGTCCCGCCGCCGTCCCGCGGCCCGGGCGCCCCGGTCCCTCCCCCGCCGCGGCGAACCGCGCGGGTGCCGCCCCCCGGCCCGCGCCGCCCGCGCCGCGCACGCCGCAGGCCGCTCCCGCCGCACCGTCCGTGTCGGCGGCGGTCCCCCAGATCCAGCTGATCCCGGCCTCGGCCGAGGGCGCGCTGGACGCGGCCGAAGAGGCCGTGGACCTGTTGCTCGACACCGGGCGCGCCCCCGGCGACGTCCTCGTCCTCACCACCGGCGACCTCCACCCCTGGGCCGCGCACGAGCTGTCCTTCGGTGAAGCCGCCTACTGGGCCCAGCACGACGCCGCGGACGACGTCTTCTACGCGGACGCGGCACAGGCGGCCCGCGCCTCCGGCCGCCCCGTCGTGGTCGTCGCCGTCAACGGAGGGCCCGCCTCGGCGGCCGCCACCGTACTGCCGGTCGCGCTCTCCCGGGCCGGCGCACTGCTGATCGTGTGCGGCGACCCGACGCAGATCAACTCCGTGCTGGGCGCGGGCGTCTGACGCCCCGTACCCCGGCACGGGGCGAGGGGCGGGGCTGGCAGGAGCCGGCCCCGCTGGAGCCCCCTCCCCGGCCGCCGTACGCCCCCGCCCGGATGTACGGCCGCCCCGCCCCGCCCCGGCCCGGCGGCCGCGGTCAGCGGGCCGCGGTGCGGCGCAGGGCCTCGGCCGCCCCGCCGCCGGTGCTCAGGCCCATCGCGGCGAAGTCGGCCGCGGCGTCGCCGAGCCGCTCCGGCCGCGAGACCGCGTCCGGGCGCCGCCCGCCGCGGCCCTCGCCGAGGACCTGCCAGCCGGTGCGGGTCAGTGTGATGTACGCGCCGCAGCGCAGCCCGTGCAGGGTGCAGGCGTCCCGCAGCCCCCACATCCACGCGCCGTCCTCCTCGGTCCACCGCTCGTCCCCGTCGCGGCAGTACATCAGCACCGCCGTCCGCACCGGGGTCCGGCGGCGCAGGTCGTGGGGGATCACCCGGCGCAGACCGGCCAGCAGCGCGTTGCGGTAGTCCCAGCCGTCGGCCGACGCGGACCGCTGCACGAACGACGCGCTCGCGACGAGGTCCTCCTCCGGGCCGAGGACGGCTATGACCGCGGTCGACGGCACCGGGCCGTGCCGCGCGTGCAGGCCGCTGACGAGCTCACGGGGGTTGCCCAGCAGCGGGATGCCGGCCGCCGTCCACTCGGCGGGCTCCAGCAGTCTTCCGTGCCGGCTGCTGCCGCCGGCCGTCGCAGTCAGAGACGCGGTCGAGGGCGGGGCGAAACCGAAGGCCACGGTCCTCCCTTCGGGTACACGCCCGCGGACGGGCACGGCTGGAGTGGGGGCGCGCCGCAGCGCGGCCCAGGGAGTGCCGTCGAGCCGAGCGGGAGCACTCCGATTCTCGCGTGGGCCGAGAGCATGCGGCAACGAGCAATTGGAACCGCCGACCGGAATTCGCCGGTATGCCTTTCATATCCTTGCCCAGCCGCGCTGACGGCAACTCATACCGCCGCGTACGGAAGGCCGGTCGCCCCGCGCGCGGCCCTCCCGCCGACGGCGGGGAAACGCGCCGCCACCCTCCGCTGCCGGAGTGTCGCCCAGCGTGAACTGGCCGACCGGCCCCGGCATCCGGTTGCATGGGGGCATGGACGATTCCGACCTGCGCGCCGAAGCCGATGCCGTACTCGCCGAGCTGGTCGGCGACCCCGGGGGCACGGCGCGGCTGCGCGAGGACCAGTGGCAGGCGGTTGCCGCCCTGGTCCGGGAGCGCCGGCGGGCCCTGGTCGTCCAGCGCACCGGCTGGGGGAAGTCCGCGGTCTACTTCGTCGCCACCGCCCTGCTGCGCCGCCGCGGCTCCGGGCCCACCGTGATCGTCTCCCCGCTGCTGGCCCTGATGCGCAACCAGGTCGAGGCGGCCGAGCGGGCCGGCATCCGCGCCCGCACCATCAACTCCGCCAACCCGGAGGAGTGGGACGCCATCCACGAGGAGGTCGAGCGCGGCGCCACCGACGTCCTCCTCGTCAGCCCCGAACGCCTCAACTCGGTCGACTTCCGCGACCAGATGCTCCCCAAGCTCGCCGCCACCACCGGCCTCCTCGTCGTCGACGAAGCGCACTGCATCTCCGACTGGGGGCACGACTTCCGGCCCGACTACCGGCGGCTGCGGGCCATGCTCGCCGAACTCTCCCCCGGGGTGCCGGTCCTGGCCACCACCGCGACCGCCAACGCCCGCGTCACCGCCGACGTCGCGGAGCAGCTCGGCACCGGCGCCGGCGAGGCCCTCGTGCTGCGCGGACCGCTGGAGCGGGAGAGCCTGCGCCTGGGCGTCGTCCGGCTGCCCGACGCCGCGCACCGCCTGGCCTGGCTCGCCGAGCACCTCGACGAGCTGCCCGGCTCCGGGATCGTGTACGCGCTGACCGTGGCGGCGGCCGAGGAGGCCACCGCCCACCTGCGGCAGCGCGGATTCGCCGTCTCCTCGTACACGGGGCGGACCGAGAACGCCGACCGCCTCCAGGCGGAAGCCGACCTGCTCGCCAACCGCGTCAAGGCGCTCGTCGCGACCTCGGCCCTCGGCATGGGCTTCGACAAGCCGGACCTCGGCTTCGTCCTCCACCTCGGCTCCCCCTCCTCGCCGATCGCCTACTACCAGCAGGTCGGCCGCGCCGGCCGCGGTGTCGAGCACGCCGACGTGCTGCTGCTGCCCGGAAAGGAGGACGAGGCCATCTGGCGGTACTTCGCCGACACCGCCTTCCCGCCCGAGGCCCAGGTCCGGCAGACCCTCGCGGCCCTTGCCGACGCCGGCCGGCCCCTGTCCGTACCGGCCCTGGAAGCCGCCGTCGACCTTCGGCGCAGCCGGCTGGAGACCATGCTGAAGGTCCTCGACGTCGACGGCGCCGTCAAGCGCGTCAAGGGCGGCTGGACCAGCACCGGGCAGCCGTGGGTGTACGACGCCGAACGCTACGCCCGGGTCGCCCGCCAGCGGGCCGCCGAGCAGCAGGCCATGCGCGACTACGTCACCACCGACCGGTGCCGGATGGAGTTCCTCCGCCTCCAGCTCGACGACGCGGGGGCCGCCCCCTGCGGCCGCTGCGACAACTGCGCGGGCCCGTGGGCCGACACCGCGGTCTCCTCCGAGACGCTGACCGCAGCCGCCCGGGAACTCGACCGACCCGGCGTGGAGATCGAACCGCGCCGCATGTGGCCCACCGGCATGCCCGCCCTCGGCATCGACCTCAAGGGCCGGATCCCGGCCGGCGAGCAGTGCTCGCCCGGGCGCGCCCTCGGCCGGCTCTCCGACATCGGCTGGGGCAACCGGCTGCGCCCCCTCCTGGCAGACGGCGCGCCCGACGGGCCCGTCCCCGACGACGTGCTCCGGGCGGCCGTCGCGGTCCTCGCCGACTGGGCGCGCTCACCGGGCGGCTGGGCGGCCGACGCCCCGGACGCCTCCGCCCGGCCGGTCGGCGTCGTCGCCGTGCCGTCCCTGACCCGCCCGCAGCTCGTCGACTCGCTCGCCCGCGGCATCGCCTCCGTCGGCCGCCTGCCCTTCCTGGGCACCCTGGACCACACCCGCCCCGAGGGCGTGTACGCGGCACGGCGCAGCAACTCCGCCCAGCGGCTGCGGGGCCTGTCCGGTGCCTTCGCGGTCTCCGAGGAACTGGCCGCCGCGCTCCAGCGGTCTCCCGGCCCCGTCCTCCTCGTGGACGACAGCACCGACTCCGGCTGGACGCTCGCCGTGGCGGCCCGCCTGCTGCGGCGGGCCGGCAGCGGCGAGGTCCTCCCGCTCGTCCTCGCCACCACCGGCTGACCGGGGGCCGCGGCCGGCTAGTGCTGCGACCCGGTGAACCTTCCCGGTCGCGGCACTAGACCAGCCAGCCCGCGTCGCGCGCTATGCGGATGGCGTCGACCCGGTTGCGGGCCTTCAGCTTCATCACCACGGTCGTCAGGTAGTTGCGCACCGTCCCCGTGGACAGGTGCAGCTCCCCGGCGATCTCGGCGGCCTCCGAGCCCTCGGCGGCCATGCGCAGCACCTCGGTCTCCCGGTCGGTGAGGGGGCTCTCCAGGCCGTTCCACGCGGCGACGGCGAGCTTCGAGTCGATCACCCGCTGCCCGGCCACCACGCGGCGGATGGCGCTGGCGAGCTCCTTGGGGGAGTCGTCCTTGAGGATGTAGCCGGACACCTGCGCGGCGAGCGCCCGGCGCAGGGTGCCGGGGCGGCCGAGGCTGGTGAGCATCAGCGTGCGGCACTCCGGCACGTGCTCGTGGAGCTGCGCGGCCGCGCTCAGGCCGTCGAGGCCGGGGAGGTCGATGTCGATGACCGCGATGTCCGGCCGGACCTCCAGGGCCGCGGCCAGGATCTTGTCGCCGCGCTCCAGCTCGCTGACGACCTCCAGGTCGTCCTCCATCTCGAGCAGGGCGACGAGCGCGCCGCGCACCATGTTCATGTCTTCGGCCAGCAGAATCCTGATCACCGTTGCGAGCCCCCCGTCCGCGCGGTCGATCTTTGCGTTTTCAAGCATAACAACCGTCCCGCACCCCGCCGACGGCCTTGATACCCGGTCAGTTCAGGCCACCAGCCAGGTGCGTTCGCCATCCGGCGACCCCTCCAGGTCCAGGTCGACGGCCCCCTGTGCGGGAACCCGCGCGACCAGCCGGAACACGTCGCCGGGGCCGCGGTCGACTTCCAGCTCCCCGCCGACCGCCTGGAGGCGCAGGCCCAGGTTCCCCAGGCCGCTGCCGCTGTGCGGGGAGGAGTCGCGGTACCCGTCGGTCACGCCGTCGTTGGTGACCGACAGCGTCATCAGGCCGTCCTCCTCGACGGCCGTGATCTCGCAGTACGCCGCCCGGCTGTGCCGGAGCACGTTGGTGACGGCCTCCCGCAGCACGGTGGCCAGAACCGTGTCCACCGGCGGGCTGACCTTCACCATCCGCACGTCGGTGACCGCCTCGACCTCCGCGGCGCTCAGCACCGACCGCGCGGAGGCGATCTCCTCCTCCAGCGACAGGTCCCGGTAGCCGCTCGCCACCCGCCGCACGTCCGCCAGGGACTGCCGGGAGATCGCCAGGACGTCCTCGATCTCCTTCTTCGCCTTCGCCGGATGCGCCGGGATGAGGCGGTGGATCAGCTCGCCCTTGAGCTGGATCGCGGACAGGCTGTACCCGAGCAGGTCGTGCAGGTCGCGGGCGAAGCGGAGCCGCTCGCGGGTGACCGCCGCGCGGGTCAGCTCGTCCCGGCTCTCGTGCAGGACGCGCACCAGCTCCGACAGGCGGGTCAGTCCGAAGGTGACCAGCCCGGTCAGCAGCGTGGTCTGCACCAGGTACACGCTGTCGAGGACGGGCCGCCCGTCCAGCAGCGGCGGAACGAGCATGCTGAGGCCCACGAAGCCGTACAGGAACCAGCCCAGCCTCGGCGGCAGGAGCAGCAGCAGGGAGCCGGCGAGGAACCCCGCCATGGCCCCCCACTGCGACTTCAGCGCGATCAGCGGCAGGTAGGTGAAGGCCGCCTGCAAGCCCAGGGTCAGCGCCCTGCGCGCCGCAGGGGCCTGCTTGGCGCCGGCACGGGAGTGCAGGAGTTGCAGGCCGAAGACCGCGGCCAGGCAGAACAGGGCGGCCGCCAGGGCCGGGCCCTCCACCCCGGCACCCAGGACGTTCAGGGTGGTGATGCCGACGTAGCAGAGGAGCGCGACGACCACGGTGACCTTGGCCATCCGCGGCGCCGGCAGGTCCCGGCTGCGCCGCAGAATCCCCTCGAACAGGACCGCCTCCGATGCGTCATCCGAGGACTTGAGGCGGCCAGACATGTCAATCCCCCCATGGGCGTTCCGTGTTGCAGCCACCTTGAGCATAGGCGAGGAAGCCGGGCGGCCGCTGAAATCCGATCGCTCACACGAACAGAGGGATGGGATTGAGCTGGTCGTACGGTGTGGGTTCGGCCAGTCTGCCGAGTTCCACTGGCACGTCGAATAGCCGGCCGGGAGCGAATCTCGGCCAAAAGTGACGCAGTCCCGGTACGACCACTTTCGTCACCGGAATCCCCAGATCCGGCCGCGTCTGGTCCAGGACCAACAGGTCCATGCCTTTCCGCCGGACCAACTCGGTGATCGCCTCCACGTCGTCCAGGAGGTCCGCCGTACGGGCCACCGGCCAGTCGGCGGGAGTCCGCGGCGCCGCCGCCGGATCGGCCGCCAGGTACGGCTGGTTGGCGACGGTCGCGTGCCGCCACCACGACAGCGGCTCCGGGTCGGTGATCCGGTAGCCCGTGCCGTCCGGCCGGGCGTCCCGCACCGCCGGCAGCAGCTGGGCCATCTCCGACAGCGCCCGGCGCAGCGCGACCCCCGGGTCGAAGTGGGCGCCGAAGCCGAACACCACGTCCTCGCCCGGCTTGTCGGTGCGCCGGGACAGTGCCGCCACCACCGGTATCCCCAGGTCCGAGGTGAGGTCGAGGGCCCACACCTCCCGGCCCGCCCGCCGCAGACCGCGGCGGATCCGCTCGGTCCAGTCGTCGGCGAAGGCGTCCAGGTCCACGGCCGGCTGGCGGGTGCGGTTGTACCACCACAGGGCCACCGCGTCCCGCTCCACCAGCTCCATGAAGCCCTGTACCAGCGCGTCCTCGGGGCTGCTGCCGGCCGCGTTGCCGTTGGAGTCGGCCCACGGGTCGTCCGGGTGCGGGGCCGGGGCCTGGCCGTCGCCCCGCGCGAAGTACAGCATCGAGGTCGGCAGCAGCCGCTGCACGCCGGCGGTGAGGGACCACACCGGCGTCCAGTCGGTGGGCCGCGTCACGTCGAACGGCGCCGACACGTAGTGGAACCGCGAGGCGCGGGCGTTCCACAGGTCCCGCTCCGCGTACTGCCGGGCGCTGTAGAGCAGGCAGTCGTCGGGGTGGACGGCCGCCGATCCCAGGCCGCGCAGGGACTCCCGAAGCGTCGGCTCGTCGCCGTGCCGGGTGCCGCTGTAGCGCTCGACGGCCTCGCACAGCGCACCCGCACGGGCCTCCTCGGCGGTGCGCCCCTTGCCGCCGCTGAGCGCGCGCAGGCCCGAGCGGAGCCCGGCGAAGGTCGCCGACGCCATGGCCAGGTTGTGGCCGGAGGTGTAGGCGTGGGCGTCGTCCGGGGTGCCGGGCGCCCGCCGGATCTCTTTGACCACCCCGGTCACCGGGTCGACGAGGTGCCCGTAGGCGGCCAGCAGCTGCGCGGGCGTGAGCGCCCGGTCCCCGTTGCCTCCGGCGGCGGCCGGGGCCTTGGGCCGGGAGGCGGGGACGAACGGGGCGCGCACCCGGCGGGCGACGAGGCCGGGGTCGCCGCAGGCGGGGCACTGGGGGAGCCGGTCCACCCGGTGGCCGGACGTGCGCAGCCGCAGCGTGTCGAAGGTGTGGAGGTGGCCCTGCTCGGGGTGGCGCAGGCCCGCGAGCCACTTCGCGGCCTCCAGGACGGCGAGGTTCACCGCGAGCGCCGTTCCGGCCGCGAGCCCGGCCGGGGGCCGCGGAACGGGCCCGTCCAGGCCGAGGGCCCGGCGTACGGGCAGCTCGGAGTGGCGGTGGCCGCGCAGCCGGACGGCCAGGCAGTGCCAGCAGGGGCCGGTGTCCGGCCGGAAGAACGGCCCCACCCAGGGGTCGGTCCCGCAGAGCCGGACCGGCATCCACGGCCGGCCGGCCGAGCGGTGGGCGGCGTCGGCCGCGGCGAGGCCGGGGGAGAGGTAGTCGTCGCACAGGACGAGGACCAGGGAGGCGTCGTCCACGTCGTCGGCGACGGCCACGCCGGAAGCCCGGCAGGCCTCCGCGACGCCGGCCGCGTCGAGTCCGGGCAGGGCCTCGATCGCGACGGACGCCCGGGACAGGTCGGCGGCGGCCAGGCCGCCGTCCAACCCGGCCAGGTCCCAGTAGGCCTCGGCCTCGGCGGCGCCGGGTGCGGGGGCCCCGCCGGCCGCAGTAACGGCCGACGGGGAAGTGGAGCGGATCAGTCCGGCGTCGGCGAGGGCGCCCAGGGCCGCCTCGGCGTCCTCGGCGCCCAGGAGGCGGGAGGCCTCCTGCCGGACCGCGCCGGCGGTGCGGGTGCCGTCGAGGAGCGGTACGAGCACCTCCGCCTGGCTGCCGCCCAGCGCGGTCACTCCGCGCCGGGACACCAGGTAGGCGGCGTCGCCGGGCACGACCGTCGGCCGAAGGTGGGACTTGAAGCCCACCAGGCGGTCCGCGGCCGCCGCCGGCGCTGCCGGCCGCTCGCGCTCGGCAGTGCTCATGCGCCCGGCAGTCCGGCGGCCGGGGCTGCCGGCTCGGCCAGCTGCGTCACGGCGCAGACCGTGAACAGTGCGTGCTGGGTGTCGGTCAGGGCGTCGAGGTGCTCGATGACGAGGCCCGCGCGGGCGGAGTGGGCGGGGGCCGGTGCGGATCCGTTGACGGTGGTGCGGGCACTGGCCGGAATGCTGGTCATGGTGGTCAGGTTCCCTTTGAGTTGTCGTCTGGCGGGTTTCGATCCGTTCACGGACGATTCTGCGAGGGAACAGGTGATCGCAGACAGTGCTGCCGTCACCATCACGGGATGAAGATTTCACATCTGCCGGTGGCATGGCCACCGCGGGGGTGCCCGGTGGTGGCGGAACGTCAGGCTCCGTGCTACCAGCGGACGGGCAGGCTGCGGGGGCCGCGGATGAGGAGGCCCGACCGCCAGGGCAGTGCCGCCGGGTCGGCGTCCAGGCGCAGCCCGCGGGCGCGCTCAAGGAGCGCGCAGAGGGCCGTGCGCGCCTGGAGCCGGGCCAGCGGGGCGCCCAGGCAGTAGTGGATGCCGTGGCCGAATGCGATGTGGCCGCCCGCCGGCCGCCGGATGTCGAAGCGGTCCGGATCCGTGAACCGCTCCGGGTCGCGGTCGGCGTCGGCGAGCGCGACCAGCACCAGCTCGCCGCCCCCGGGGACGACGGTCCCGCCGATCTCCACGGGCCGCGTCGTGAACCGGTACGTGGTGGTCTCGACCGGCCCCTCGTAGCGCAGCACCTCCTCCACGGCCCCGCCCGCCAGCGCGGGGTCCGCGCGCAGTGCGGCGAGCTGGTCGGGATGGCGCAGGAGCAGCAGGACGCCCGTCGCGATGAGGTTGACGGTGGTCTCGAAGCCGGTGACGAGCAGCAGCCAGGCCATGCCGATCAGCTCGTCGGGGGAGAGCCGGCCGCCGTCCTCGCCGGTGGTCCGGATCAGCGCGCTCATCAGGTCGTCGCCGGGCCGGGCCCGCATCTCCTCCACCATGCCGACGAGGTACCGGGTCATCGCGGCGGTGGCGGCCGTACGCGCCTCGGCGTCCGGGCTGCTCAGCGCCTGCCCGGCCCAGTCCCGGAAGGAGCCGCGGTCCAGGGAGGGCACCCCGAGGAGCTCGCAGATCACGCCCATCGCCAGCGGGAACGCCAGTGCGTCGACCAGGTCGGCCCGCCCCTCAGGCCGGGCCAGCATCGCGTCGAGGAGCCCGCCGGCCAGCTCCCGCACCCGCGGGGCGAGCCCCTCGACGCGCCGGGGCGTGAACTCCGCGGCGACCAGCCGGCGCATCCGCGTGTGGTCCGGCGGGTTCGAACTCAGCAGGTTCTCGCCCGCCGACAGCCGGGCCAGCGGCAGCTCGGGCGAGGCGTCCCGCCACGACTTCGACAGGCCGGGATGGGTGAGCGCGGCCCGGCAGGCCCCGTGCCCGACGACGAGCCAGGCCTCCGCGCCCTCGGGCGTGCGGACGCGGTGGACCGGGCCCCGGGCGCGCAGGGCCGCGTACACCGGGTACGGGTCGCGGGTGAAGTCCTCGCCGAGCGCCGCGAAGTCCGCCGCGATCTCCGTGTGCATGCTGCCTGCCGTTCCCTTCGTCGGACGGTGTGCCGGCGGCCGCCCCGGCCCGCGCGGTCGGTGCGCGGGCCGGGGCCGGCCCCTACGAGACGGACACCTTCCGCTTCTCGAACACCTCGCGGGCCACCGTGATCGCGTTCAGCACCCGCGGGAAGCCCGCGTACGGCACCACGTGGATCAGCGCCTCCACGACCTGCGCCGGGCTCAGGCCGACGTTCAGCGCGGCGCCGATGTGCACGCGCAGCTGCGGGGCGGTGTCACCGAACGAGGTGAGCGCGCCGACCGTGACGAGCTGGCGCCGCCGCGGCGACAGCCACGGCCGGTGGTAGACGTCGCCGAAGGTGAACTCGACGATGAACCGCCCCAGGTCGGGGGCGATGTCCTTCAGCGACTCGACGACCTCCAGGCCGTGCCGGCCGTCGACCTCCACCAGCTTGTCCACGCCCCGCTTGTAGCGGTCGCGGGAGTCGTTCATGACCGGCGGCCGGAAGGCCACGCCCCGGTCCGCGAAGACCGTCCGGGCCACGCCGATCGCGTTCAGCGCCCGCGGGAACCCCATGAACGGCACCAGGTGGATCAGCGCCTCGATCACCTCGGCCGGCTTCACGCCGACGTGCAGCGCGGCGTCGATGTGGAAGTTCAGCTGCGGCGCCGTGTCGCCCTGGGCGGTCAGCGCGCCGATCGTCACGAGCTCCCGCTCGCGCAGGTCCAGACCGGCCCGCGGGTAGATGTCGCCGTACGCGAACTCGACGACGAACCGACCGAGGTCGGGGGCGATGTCCTTCAACGACTCGACCACGGCCGTGCCGCGCTCGCCCGAGGTCGCGCGCAGCACGGCCAGGCCGCGCGCATAACGGGAGTCGTTGCCCGCCGCGGCGGCGTCCGCGGCCGCGGACGCGGCGGCCGGGGCGCCGGCGGCCGCCGCCGGAGCCGCGCCCAGCAGGCCCTCGGCAAGGCCTATTCCGACCAGAGCGCCGCCGGTCAGGGTGGTGCGGCGGGAGAATTCCGCGGTCTTTCGCGATGCATTCATGACGTCTCGGTCCATTCGATAGGGGTGGACTGTGGGGGAGGGAATCGGGAGGGAATCGGGTCGAATTCCTCTTCCGTCGGGAAGAGGACGGCATTTTTCAAAGGGCTTGCGGAACCGTGCCGATCGCGATGACGTTGCCCTCGCTGATGTATCCGTCCGGATCGCGCAGCGGATGGGCGGGATCTTCCGGGTCCAGGAATGGCGCCCAGTTCCCCGGGGCGCCTTCGGCCGCCGCCTGCCGGGCGAAACGCGCGCACGCGCCCCCGTAGAAGCGGAAGGCCGCCGGCGGGAGCGGCGCGTGGTGCTCCATCAGCACCGTGCGCTGCCGCACCGCCTCCAGGCCGGCCGCGCGCAGCCACCGGTACAGGTCCCGGCCGCGCAGCAGCTGGCGGGCGTACCCGGGGGAGGCGGCCGACCGCCTGAAGAGGTCGGTGATCAGGAAGGGGTCCGCCGGGCGCACCGTGCTCAGCGTGCCGTCCACGTCCTTCACGGCGACGAGCCCGCCCGGCCTGGTGACCCGGCGCAGCTCCGACAGCGCCCGCGCCAGCTCCCCGTCGTCGAGGTACTGCGTCGTGTTCGCACACCACACGGCGTCGAACGCGCCGTCCGCGTACGGCAGATCGAGGACGCTGCCCTGCCGCACCTCCACCCGGGCCCGCGCGGGGTGCTCACGCATCCGGGCGGCGGCCCGCGCCGCGTTCTCGGCGGCCAGGTCCACGGCGCACACGGCGCCCTCCGGGCCGACGAGCTCCGCGATCAGCGGCAGGAAGGCGCCGCTGCCGCAGCCGGCGTCGAGGACCCGCCAGCCGGGCCGCAGACCGACACCGTGCAGCGCCTCCCGGTAGTGGCCGGCGCAGGCCTCGAAGTGCCGGTCGACGATCTCCTCATGCGTGAACGCGAGCCCGGTGGAGGCGGTGTACCCCCAGCCCGCGTGGTCGGCCGTCACCATGCGCCCGCACCCGTCTCCGGGGCCCGGTCGAGCAGCTCGGCGAGGAGCCGCGCCGTCTCCCGCGGGGCCTCCAGCGGGGCGAGGTGGCCCACGCCGGGGAGGACGGCGAGCCGGCCCTGCGGCAGCGCCGCCGCGGTCAGCCGCGCCTCGTCCGCGGAGACCAGCTCGTCCTCGTCGCCGATCACGACGACCGCGGGCACCGCGGCCGCGCGCAGGACCGCCGAGGAGTCGGGGCGCGCCGCGACGGCCCGCTGCGTCCAGGCGACCGACTGCGGCGGGGCCGCCAGCGCCAGGCCCGTCACCCGGTCGAGGAGGTCGGGCCGCCGGCTCCGCGTCGTGGCGCCGAGCAGCGACGGCGTCGTCGCCGCCACGAGCCGCTCGCGCGCGGCGGCGTCGAGGACCGCGTCGGCGAACCGCAGGCGCTGCTGCGCCGCCTGTGCGGTGTCGGCGGCCGCGCGGGCGGCCAGCAGGGCCAGGCCGCGGACCCGGTGCGGGTGGCGGCGCAGGAAGGCCATGGCCGTGTAGCCGCCCAGCGAGCAGCCGGCGAGGACGGCGGCGCCGACCCCCTGCCGGTCGAGTTCGACGGCGAGGGCGTCCGCGACCGCGTCCAGCGACGGCGGCCCCTGCGGCGGCTGCGCGCCGCCGAAGCCGGGCTGGTCGACGGCGAGGACGCGATGGCCGCGGGCGCGCAGCTCCCGGGCCGTGCCCGCCCACATCGACGCGTCGAACGGCAGGGCGTGGAGGAGGACCACCGGCAGGCCGCCGGCGCCGTCCGCCTGCGGGCGCCCCGCCGTGGGCGCGGCCCCGCTCACCGCTGCACCGCCCGTTCCGCGGCGGCGACGAACCGCGCGACGTGCTCGGGCTGTTCCGCGCCCCGCAGCCGGCCGAAGGCGACCGGCGACGGCGGAAGGTCGTGCACCGGGACGACCTTGATGTCCGGAGGGAGGACGGCCTCCAGCGACCGGAACGAGACGTGCACGGCCAGGCCGGCCCGCAGCAGCTCCGCGAGGGCGTCGAGGGTGGTCATCGGGTGGACGCGGCGGATCGTCCGTCCCCGCGGGGTGCGCGGCGGAACGACCAGGTCCCACACGTGCGGCGGGAAGCTGCCGGGGCACCGGAACGCCTCGTGGTCCGCGACCTCCTCGATCGACACCTCCCCGCGGGCGGCGAGCGGGTGGCGGGCGCCGACGAGCACGGCCCGCCCGTCGAAGGCGACGGGCGCGCTGACCGCGATGTCCGGCTCCAGCGGGTCGTACTTGAGGAGCATGAGGTCCGCCAGGCCGGCGCGCAGCGGTGCGAACGGCTCGGCCACCTCGTAGGGGACGTACTCCACCGCGGACGGCGCGACGCCCGCGGCGGCGGCGATGCGCTCCGCCTGCCGGGTCGAGCCGTGCACGCCGAGGCGGACGGGGCGCGGCGCGGCGGCGGCGGGAGCCGCGCCGGGTCGGGGGGACGGCACTTCAGACCTCCGTGGTCAGTCCGGCGTACGCCTGGAGTTCGTCCGGGCGGTGGACGTCGGTGTCGACGCGCAGCATGGCGAGCTGGGCGCCCAGGCCGGTCAGCCGCGGCACGAAGCGCAGCGTGAGGCGGTCACCGGGGCCGATCAGCCCGTCCAGGACGGCTTCGGCGAGCAGGTGGTTGACGTGGACGAGCGCGTCGGTGACGGTCACCTTCGCGGTGGCGACGTACAGGTCGCGGTGCACGGGACGGCGCCCGTCCGGCCGGCCCGGCACGGCCACGTCGACCGCCGGGCGGGCGGTCAGCTCGTGCGACGCCTCGAACGCCTTCAGGAGCCGGCGCAGGGTGGCCGTCGCCGAGCCGGGCGCCGGCGCCGCCCAGGCCGCCGAGTCGTCGGAGGCGACGTGGTCGAAGGCGAACCGGCCGCGCAGGTTGGCCGGGTTGCCCGCCAGGTAGACCGTCCGGGTGAAGGAGCGCCGCCACGCCTCGCGCGCCGCCGGGGCGAGGGAGAGGGCGAAGGCGCAGGTCTCCTTCACCCACCGGGTCAGATCGAGGCGGCCGATCACGACCACGGCCAGCACCTCGTCGGCCCCGACGCCGCGGTTGCCGTGGAAGCCGTCCCGCAGCGCCCGCAGGGCCTGGGTGCTGGACAGGTCGAGGCGGTCCGCCAGTTCGGGGCGCGCGGACCGCACCCGGTCCGCCGCCGACTTCAGCAGCACCGCGGACGACAGGACCGCGGCCGGGGGCGCGGGCGGGGCGAGCGCGGCGGGGCGCGCGGAGCGGCCCGCGGAGCGGTTCGGGGAGCTGGTCACGGGACTGGTCACAGGAACACCGCCGACAGGAGTGCGGGATCGGGAGCGGGGCGACCCCTGCCGAGCAGCGAGGACGCCAGCCGGTAGGGGTCGACGTACGTGTGGCCGCGCCGGTGCCGGTCGAGGGCGCCGGGCAGGTCGCCGGCGCCGGCCGCCGCGCCCTCGTCGGCGGCGCGGCGCAGCAGCCGGGCGGCCACCGTCAGGCAGTTGTGCAGCAGGTCGTGCCGGAAGGACTGGGACTGGCCGGGGCCGAGCGTCGCGATGAAGTACAGGCGCATGCCGAGCCGGAGGGCGTCCGTCCCGCCGTCGCCGACGGCCTCCGCCGCGGCGTCCAGCAGGGCGCCGGCCGTGTGGCCGTGCCAGCCGCCGTGCCGGGCCGAGGTGATCCGGCCGTCGATCGGCACCCGCCCGATGGGGACGCGGCGCACCGTCGGCCCGAGCCGGGCGAGGACCCGGTTCAGGAGCTGGTAGTCGGAGTCGAGTTCGCGGTCGTAGAGCAGGACGACCTCGTCGTACCAGGGGACGAGCGGGATCAGCTCGCGCAACGCGCACGCGAGGTAGTTGGGGCGGCCGTCGGAGGTGACGATCCGGCGCAGCGGCATCCCGTACCGCGTGAGGTCGAGGTAGACGGGGCCGCCGCAGTGCCGCTGGTCGAGGAGCAGGCCGACGGCGGCGAGCCGCTCCAGCATCTCCTCCAGCCCCAGGCCAGGCGGCTGGTGTTCGCGCAGGCCCGGGTCGTGCATGCCGAGGCGCTCGTAGTGCCCGGCCCACAGCCGCAGCATCCGCTCGCCGGCGGGGTGGACCCAGCCGCCGTGCTCGACGGCGTCGCGGTAGGGCCGCAGGACGGCGGCGTCCTGCGGCCGGTCCTCGGACCGGTAGGCCACGTACAGGTCGCCTATCTCCTCCTCGGAGAGCTGGCCGTAGTCGGTCTCGCCGCGGGTGCGGTCGAGGTACTCCCAGAAGCCGACCGTCTGCTCGGTGACGTGGTACGTGGTGTGGCTGTAGCGGTAGGTCACCGCGGCGACCGGCGCGGTGGCCCGGAACATCACGTCGGTCCACAGCAGGCCCTTGAGGTGGCTGGGCGTCAGCGGCTTGGTCGGGGTGACCGTGACCGGCGCCAGCAGGACGTTCTTGCGGGGCTGCACCGTCATGCTCCTTCCGGGGCGGTGAGGGCGTGCCGGAGTTCGGCGGGGGTCGGCGGCCGCGGCCCGTCCGGGGCGGCCGGCCCGGGGCGGGCGGCTTCCGCGGCCCGTACGCGGTCCAGGAACGCCGCGTCGGCGAAGACCTCGGCGGGCGTGGCGAGGCTCGTCTGGATCCGGGTCATCCCCCGCCACACGGCGCGGTCGGCAACGGCGGCGGCCGTCGCGGCAGCCCACAGGCGGTCGGGGACCGGCGGCTCGGGCGGGCCGGCGGCCTCGGGGTGCGCGGCCGCCCCGGTGGCCTCCCGCCACTGGCGCGCGCGGAGCCGGGAGTCGTGCACGCCCTTGTCGAACCAGGGGCGCAGCAGCCGTGCGGCGAGGCCGGCCGCGTCCTGCGCCAGCCGGTCGTCCGCCTCCGGGCGGCCGTCGACCAGCTCCGCGAGCGCGAAGGCGTGCGCCAGGCCCAGGGACAGGCCGCGGCCGAACATGGGGTCGGTGGTGCAGGCGGCGTCGCCGACCTGGAGGAGGCCGCGGACGGGCCGCTGCCGGTCGGTGGCCGTGCCGCGCAGGACGTTCGGCGGCATGCCGGTCGCGCGGACCGGGCCGAGCGGCTCCGCGGCGTCCTCCGCGACCCACGGCGCGAGGAACGGGGAGAGCCGGCACGCGGCGGTGAACGCCTCGGCGCCGCGCAGCGCGGCCATCGCGCGGTCGCCGGGCAGGGCGCCGAGCGTGATGGCGAAGACGTCGTTGTCGGCGGGGTGCAGGACCGCCGAGTAGTGGCCCCAGATCCCCCCGGCGGCGTTGCCCCGGTTGAGCGGTCCGGGCGGCGGGCCGGAGGGGCGGCGCAGCCGGTAGAAGCGGCCGTAGGCGTGCAGCCGGCTGGGGCCGCTCAGGTCGTCCGCCACCGGCAGTCCGGCCGCCGCGAGCCAGGACCGGGACGCGGAGCGGCGTCCGGTCGCGTCCACGACGAGGCGGGCCGGGATCCGCTCCCCGGTGTCCGCCACGACCCCCGCCACCCGGTGGCCGGACGGCCCTGCCGGGTCCGTCAGCAGCCCGGCGGCGGCCGTGCGGTGGCTGACGGACACGCCCGGCACAGCCGCGGCGGCCCGGTACAGGACGACGTCCAGGAGGGAGCGGCGGGCGACCAGGGTCACCAGCTCCCCGTCGCCGGGCTCGGCGGGCCCGTTGGGCGCCGCCGCGGTCAGGTCGAGGAGCCGCGCGCCGTGCGCCAGCAGGCCGCCGAGCACGTCGGGGGCGTGCCGGCGCAGCATCCGCACGCCGAGCGCGTTCAGGATGTGGTCGTGGACGGCCTGCGGGACCCCGGGCCGCCGCCACCGCTGCGCGCTCTCCACGGCCGGCCCGTCCGGCGGGGCGTCGCCGCGCTCCAGGACCCGCACCCGGTGGCCGCGCCGGCCGAGTGCCAGGGCCGTGGCGAGGCCGGCGGTGCCGCCCCCGGCGATGACGATGGCTGCCATCGTCAGCGACGCCTGCCGTGGACGAAGAACACGCGCCGCACGTCGCGCACGTCGCGCGGCGGGACGGGGTCGGGCCACCGCCCGAAGTCGGCTCCCGGCTCGCCGGGCTGCACGGCGCGGACGTCGAACCCGTACCGCTCGAACAGGGCCTCGGGCTCGTCGGTGCCGAACACCCAGGGGCACCCCCAGCCCGCGAACACGTCGAGCAGCCCCCGCATGTGGGGGAGGGTCAGCGCGGCGGCGTTGACGATGTCGGCGGCGATGCGGCTGCCGGGCGCGGAGACGGCCGCGACCCGCTCCAGCATCCGGTGCGCGTCGGCCTCGGGGATGTAGTACAGCAGCCCCTCCAGCAGCCACGTCGAGGGGGCGGACGGGTCGTAGCCGGCCGCGGCGAGGCGGTCCTCCCAGTCGTCGGAGGTGAGGTCGACGGCCACCGTGCGGTGGTCGACCCGCGGCTCGGCGCCCCGCAGCCGCTCCGCCTTGAAGTCGAGTACTGCCTGCCGGTCGACCTCGAAGTAGCGGACGCGGCCGGGCCAGGGGAGCCGGTAGGCCCGCGAGTCCATGCCGGCGGGGGCCAGCACGATCTGCGTCGTCTCCGGTGCGCGGGCCGCCTCCTGGAGGTAGTCGTCGAAGAACCGGGTGCGGATGGCGTTGTAGTCGGGAGTGCTGGGCAGGGTCCGCGGCCGGCCGGGCGGGAAGGTCGCCTCGCGGATCTCCCGCAGCAGCTCGGGGCCGTCCTCGCCGACGAGTCCGGCGGCGTACGGGTCCTCGTACAGGCGGTCCTCGCGGCGGGTCTCGGCGGCCCGCAGCGCCGCGGTGAGCAGGGCGGTCCGTTCGACGGGGTTGAGTAAGGGCATGGGGGCTCCTTGGTGCAGGGGGTGGGGCCGGAGGGCCTGCGGGCCGGGCGCGGTCAGCCGTTCGGCGTACCGGTCAGACGCCCCCACAG
This sequence comes from Streptomyces sp. NPDC031121, assembly GCF_055570615.1. Lineage (NCBI taxonomy): Bacteria > Bacillati > Actinomycetota > Actinomycetes > Kitasatosporales > Streptomycetaceae > Streptomyces > Streptomyces sp. NPDC031121. The sequence goes on along the minus strand of NZ_JBVIGV010000004.1, from coordinate 393,919 downwards.
GGCGTCGTCCTGCCGGAAGAGGCGGTCCTTGACCTGGGTGGGGCGGATGCCCGAGGCGACCGCCGCGTGCCAGTCGCGGTCGAACGCCTCGGCGTCGAGCAGGCGCAGGGACGGGCCGGCCAGGCGGCCGGCCGCGCGGGCGGCGGCGTATCCGGCGGACTCGGCGGACAGCGCCCCGTCCAGGGCGGCGGTGAAGCGCGCGGCTTCGGCGGGCCGCCAGGGGGTGCGGGGGGACACGGCGAAGACGTAGTGCGGGGTGCCGCCGGCCGACGGCTCCACCCGGCAGGCGGCGTTCCGCAGGGCGAGTCCGCCGGGGCGGAGGGCGGTGTGCAGGGCCCGGACGGCCTCGGCGTCGCGCAGGCGCTCGCCGGCGGCGTCGGAGCGGCCGCCGCGGCCGGCGTACTCGACCCGCGGGACCCCGCCGGCGGTGTCCACGACGCGGACGACGTCGCCGACCGCGTACCGGTACAGGCCGCCGACGTGGCTGAACACCACGTGGTAGTCGCGGCCGGCTTCCAGCTCCTCCGGCAGCAGGGTGCCGCTGTCGGGGCGGAGGTCCTCCTCCGCGGGCACGAACTCGTACACCGAGGCGGAGGCGACCAGGCTGCCCGCCGACGGGTGCCGGTCCAGCGCCACGCCGACCGGTCCCTCGGACGCGGCGACCGGCGCGGGCAGCGCGGCGACTTCGGCCCCGAACTCCTCGCACAGGGCGGGCAGGTAGAGGGAGGCCACCCCGGTCGTCCAGCAGAACAGCGCCCGCATCCGCGGCCACACCTGCGCGGGCCGCACCCTGCCGGAGGCGTCGGCGAGCCGTTCCAGTTCGGCGGCCCGTGCGGGGTCGGGCCGGCCGTGGGGCAGCCCGCCGAGGGTGCCGTCGCGGACCTCCTTCACGATCCGCGGCCACCACAGGTTCAGCTGGTACGGGACGGCGGCGACCATCGCCGGATTGATGCCGATCATGCAGCGGAGGTCGGCCTGGACGGCGAGCCGGAGCCGCAGGTAGGCCCGCTCCAGGTGGTCGGCGGGGTCCGTGGGGACGGGGAGCACCGCCCAGGGCGCGCCGGTGCCGGGTTCGGCGGAGAGGGGTTCGCCGAACCGGGCGCCGAAGTCGACCTGGCTGGCGCCGACGTGGGGCCGGCCGTCGGCGGTGGTGGGCGGGGCGGTGAGAGGGTCGTGCTTGAGGTTCAGGACGGCGTCGGGGCGCTCCAGCACCTCGGGGAAGTGCTCGACGAGGGGGGCCCAGGCCGCGTAGTAGAACGGCATGAAGGTCGTCTTCATGAAGCGGGGCGTGACGGGGACCTTCTTGTGCGCTCCGGTGCTGCCGCTGCTCGTGAAGTACACGGCGGGCGCGTCGGCGGACAGCAGGTTCCGCTCGCCGGCGGCCGTCCGCTCGATCAGCGGCGCGTGGTCGGCGTAGTCGCGGACCGGGACGGCGGAGCGGAAGTCCTCCATGGTCAGGACGCGGCCCAGGCCGTGCGCCCGGCCGAAGGCGGTGGAGGCGTTGAAGCCGACCAGGTCGGCCAGGGCGCGCTGCTGTGCTTCGCCGACGTCGGTGTGGTCGCGGGTGAGCCGGGCGCGGGCGGCGAAGACGCGTTCGCGGTAGCGGGCGGCGTGGCCCGGGGCGTGCCAGACGGAGGAAACGTTCATGCGGCCAGTACCTCCAGCACGGCCCTCGCCGCGCGGTCGGGGTCGGGCTGCTCGGCGAGCATGGTCACCGGCACGTCCCGGACCTCCTCCAGCAGGATCTTCCGCAGGTTCTTCTGGTAGCGCTCGAAGTCCGCCCAGTGGCCCTCCCGTCCCTCGTACTCCAGGGCGTTGAGCCGGGCCCCGTCCGCCCGGCGGTGCCAGGCCGTCTCGGGGGAGACGTCGAGGAACACCACCCGCTCGGGCTGCGGGAAGGAGCGCCACCAGGAGTACAGGCGGCTGTCGCGGAGGCCCGCCATCCGGCACTTCGCGAGGATCTTGTAGTAGTACGAGTCCACGAGCACCGGGACGCGCGGGTCCCGACCGTCCAGCTGGTCCCTGAGGTGGACCACGGCCGTCTGCAGCACGCTCGCCGTGAAGTCGGCGGAGTACGCGGTGCCCAGGCCCGGCAGGAGGTGCTCGTGCACGTCCTGCCGCAGCCGGTTGACCAGGTCGTGCTCGGGGGCGACGAACGCGCTGTCCGTCGACACCAGCCGCCAGTCGGGCAGCTGCGCCGCGAGGCGCCGCATGACCGACGACTTGCCGGCCCCGTCGGGCCCCAGCAGCACGTGGAAGCGCGGTCCGCTCATCGGGCGGCGGCTGTCGTCTCGGCGCGCAGGGCCAGGCGTTCGCGCAGCTCCGGGTCGTCGCCGACGGCGACGGGGTGCCCGACCAGCTCCAGCATGGGCAGGTCGGAGACGTGGTCCCCGTACGCCCAGCAGTCGCGCGGGTCGGTGCCGGGGCGGGAGGCCAGGTGGGCCCGTACGGCCTGCCGCTTGCCCTCGCCGATGACCGGCACGGCGACCTCGCCCGTGTACGCCCCGCTGTCGGCCAGCGGGCGGGTGCACAGGATCGCGTCGGCACCGATCTCGCGGGCGAGCGGCTCCAGGAGGGGCGGGAAGGAGCCGGAGACCAGGACGACGGACGCGCCGGCCGCCCGGTGGCGGTGCAGGGCCTCGCGCGTGGAGTCGATCCAGAAGCCGCGGGTGGAGGCGGCGCGTTCGGTGAACCAGTCGTCCGCCAGGGCGGTGACCGCCGCGACGTCCTCGCCCGCGTAGTGGCGGTAGTAGGCGCGGTTGATCTCCTCGCGTGGCACCCCGTCGGCGGCGCGCCGGCGGAGCACGGCCATGATCCGCTCGTACTCCTCCTCGCCGGCCGCGCCGTGCCGGCGCACCAGCCGGTAGTGGAGGAAGTCGAACATGCTCTTGACGGTGATCAGCGTCTCGTCGACGTCGCTGAAGACGGTGTAGGGCCGGACTGTGTCTGACATGGGGTTTGGCTCCTTGCGGGGGCGGTCGGCGGCCCGCTGTGCGTACGGGCCGCCACTTCAGGTGCAGCTGTCCGCCGTGGTCACGGCGCGCCCACCCCGGACCGCGCCGGGGCGGTGGCCGCCGCCTCCGCCGTCGCCAGGGCCACGCCGTCCTGGAGGGAGCGCTGCGCCGCCCGGGTCTCCTTGGCGTGGGAGACCTGGGTGTCGAAGGCCGTGAACCGGACGTCCATACCCGCGGTCTCCGATCCGCCCTGGGTCACGGACAGTTCGCAGTGGAACGCGGTCCGCGTGTGGTGCGGCGAGCGGTGGGAGAGGACGTGGCACCGCACCACCGCGGGCAGCGGGAAGAGGAAGTTGCGGTACCGGGTGGCGAAGGAGTCGATCACGAAGTACCTGCTGCCGACCGCCTCCGTCGGCAGGTAGAACTGCTCGGCCACCGCGATGAACATCTGCCGAGCGGCCTCCGTGGCCAGCATCCCCTGCATGTGCTGGCCGGTGACGTGGTCGGACATGACCTCGTTGCCGGCGTCCACGAGCAGGTCGGCCTCGTACCAGTCGGTGCCGACGGGCCGCGGGTCGGAGATCAGCACGTTCTCCGGGCGGTGCTTGTGCGCGATCTCCCGGCCTGCGCGGGTGTGCAGGGCCTGGTCGTCGATGACGACCCGGTCCCCGAGGCCGCGGCGGTCCAGGGTGTCGCGGATGAACGCCACGTCGAACAGGGAGACGCCCTGCCCGAGCGTGATGCGGACGGGGCCGCTGCCGGCGTCGTCCGGGAAGCCCCCGCTCCTGATGCGCTTGGCGAGCTGGGAGACCGTGAACACGCCTTCGTGGTGGGCGAACTCGGCGAACACGTCGCCCACGAGGAAGAGCGCGCCCGGCTTGCCCTCGGTGGCCTGGGATGTTTCCTGGGTCATGGCTTGTGACCTTTCCCGTTCTCCTGTGTGGATGTCGTGGCGCGCGGCCCCCCGGCGGTCGTCGCCCGGTCCGCCGGGGGCTCATCGCGTCATTCGGTGGTGCGCCGGCTCAGTTCGGGGAACTTCGGGTCGCTGCCCAGGGCGCCGCCCTCCGCCCAGCGGTTGCGCGGCACCTCCTGGATGTAGACGGTGATCTTGTCCAGCGGTGCTCCCGTGACGCGCCGGACGGTCCGGGTGAGCTCCTCCAGGAGCTCCTGCGACTGGGCGTCGTCCTGGCCGTCCCAGGTGGTGACGGAGATGATGGGCATGGGACCCCTTCCGGGTTCTGGTGGTTCTGCTCTGCCGCGTCGGGCCGGTCAGGTCTGCGGAGCGGCGGTGGTCCGCAGGTCCGTGAAGGACGGGCCGCGCAGTTTGAGGTGGGCGTGGATGTCCCCGCCGAGGCCGAACTCGCCGATGGCGCCGCCGTAGCTGCGCTGGTAGCTCATCCAGAGCACGACCACGTTGATGATCCGGTTGGCGCCCGGGAGGTCCGGGTCGGGGAACGGGTTCGGCAGGGTGGCGTGGTAGCTGCCGGAGCCTCCGCCGTCGGTGGTGAACACGTTGGGCACGCCGAGCGGGCCGGGGCGGGTGGGGCCGGCGGGGTCGAGGTCGCGGGCCCGCAGCGACATCACCGTGTAGACGCTGTTCGGCACGAGCCGGGAGAACCGGAAGTCGAAGGTCCCGGCGTGGCCGTCCGGGGTGACGGCCACCTCCAGGGTGCCGCTCGCCCGCATCCACTCCCCGAACCTCACCGGCTCGGTGACCTTGGGGCCGTCCTCGGCCCGCAGGTCGGGGATCGGAACCTCGTGGAAGGCGTGGCTGGGCCGTACGACCCGGTCGGCGTCGGGCAGCTGCTCGGGCGCGAACACCATCGGGTAGTTGTTGCACGGCAGGGGCAGCGGCAGCGTGTGCAGGACGACGTCCCGGTCCGCGCCGTCCGGGTCGGTGTCCAGCTCGCGTACGACCGTGTACGGGGCGAGCCGGCCGAACTCCGGGACGGGGCTGGCGGGCGAGACGACCGCCGCACCCCACTCGGGTGCGGTCCCGCCCCCCGGGGCGGGCCGGTTGACCATCCCGACCACCAGGAAGTTCCCGTCGCCGTCCATGACCTCGCTCGGCGGGTACAGCGGGCCCTGCGTGGTCGGGGAGAGCGCGTGGACCTCCCTGCGGTGCGGGGTGGCGGCCCCGGCGGGAGCGGCCGCCGTCGCGGTCTCAGACATCGGCGCGCCGGTAGACGCGGGTGTAGAGGCCGCTCTCCCCGCCGACGATGTAGCGGTCGCCGGCCTGCTGGACGATCTCCTGGTACTCGGGCGAGGTGAAGACCGCCTGGTACTGCTCCGGCGCGCACTCGAAGCCGGACACGAACATCACGCCGGGCTCGGTGCTGAGCAGGGAGTGGTACGCCAGGAACGCCTTCACCTCGTCGGCCCGCCGGACCACGTTGAAGATCGTGTTCTCGCGCCACTCGCGGTACGCCGCGTACTCGCGGGGCTTGACCTCGATGTGGCGCAGCTGGACGTACGGGGTCGCCGGGACGGGCTCGGCGACGTCCTTGGGGGCCTCGATGAAGTCGAGGAGCTGGCGGCGGAAGTCGGTGGCCAGGTCCTCGGAGACGAGGTCCCACAGCTCGTGCCAGCGGGTGTTGAGGGCGGCGACCTCGGACACCTCCGCGACGGGGGTGATCTCCAGGAGGTTGTCGTCGTCCAGGCTGCGGTAGAGGGCGCGGCCGGCGATCGGCTCCTTCTGGTTGAACTGCTGCCACTGCTCCAGGACGTGGTCCGCCTTGCCGGGGGCCGCGGCGACTTCGTTCAGGACGAGCAGGGTGGAGGACATGCGGGTGTTCCTTTCGGACGGTGCGGTAAGGGCGTGGGCGGTCCGGCGGGGGCGGTGCGGGGTGGGGCCCGCTCCTGGGGATCCGTGCCGAACCGGTGTGGGGGGGGCGTGAGGGCGCCCGGGGTCGGGAAGGCCCCGGGGTCCGGGCTCCGGTCGGGCCCCGGGTGCGAGGGGTTTCGAGGGCGGGTGACCGGGCGCGCCGGCGGTGGCGCGGGGCGGGCGTCAGGCGACGGCGACGCCCTTGGACGCGATCACCGCGGCGGCTTCCGCGACGGTCTGCTCCGGGACGAGCTCGCCCATCTCGATCTCCACGCCGAAGGACAGCTGCAGGCGCAGCGCCAGCTCCTCCAGCAGCAGCGAGTCGATCTCCATGGCCTCGAAGGTGGTGTCGGGCGTGACGCCCGCCGTCGACACCTCCAGCTCACCGAGGACCGTGACGACCCGGCTGACGATCGAATTCTCCATTACATTCCTCCGTGATTCAAGGGGGAACGCCGAAATCGCAGGGCCTGTGCGCCCGTTGAGAACGGCGGACCGCCGTCGCGAGAAAGAATGGAACCGGTGAATTCAGGGGATCGAATCCTCCGCGTCCCAACGCATTCATCATGGGATCGGCGAACGGGCGGAGGAAGTGTCTCCCGATCATGGTGGTGCGAACACCACCTGTGGGGAAAACCGGTTGCGCCGGCACCCCGCACGGCACCCGGCCGTGTTCCCGGCCGGGGCCGCCGGACGGCTCAGGCCGCCTCGGCGCCGAAGCCGGCCAGCTCGGCCCGGCCCCCGACCAGCTCCGCCCTGGGCTGGGCGATGTACAAGGTCAGGACGGATTCCGGGCTCTCCGGCACCCGCATCACCACTCGGTCGAAGACCGTCACCCCGGCCTGCGGCAGCGCGATCCTGCGCAGCCCCTGATTGGGTCCGACCACCTCGTGACAGTCCCACAGTTCGGCGAAATGCGGGCTCATCTCGCTGAGCCGGTCGGCAATACGGCCGAATTCCGGATCCTCGGGGAAGCGGGCCGACTGCGCCCGGAACTGTGCGACCAGGCCGCGCCCCACCTCCTCCGTGTCCGGGTATTTCTCGCGGGTGGCGGACTCGGTGAAGAACTTCACCACGCAGTTGTGTCCGTGCGTGCCGATGTGGAAAAGGGAGCGTGCCGACCGGCTGGCGAGTTCGACGCGCCCGTACCTGTCGGTGATGTACGCCGGATTCGGCGACCAGCCCTCGACGAGTGCCCGCATCCGCGCGTGCCCGCCGTCCTGGCCCCGGTCCGGTGTGCGCGGCGGCGGGTTGTGGCCGGCCAGCCGGTGGAAGTAGTCGCGCTCGCAGTCCTCCAGCCGCAGGGCGTTGCTGACCGCGTTCACGATGCCTTCGGAGACGTTGATGTCCCGGCCCTGTTCGAGCCAGGTGTACCAGGACACCCCGACGCCGGCGAGGGCCGCCACCTCCTCGCGCCGCAGCCCGGGGGTCCGCCGGCGGTCGAAGTTCACCAGCCCGACCTCTTCCGGCGTGATCTGCTCCCGGCGGGCCCGCAGGAAGTGCCGCAGCCTCGCTCGCCGCAGCAGTCCGGACGCCGGTGCGGATGCAGCTGTCTGCATGTATCGACTTCTTTCCTTCTACACAGGACTTCGGATGGCGGTGGGCGGACGGCGGGTGCCGGGGGCGGGGAGCGGGGGATGCGGGGCGTGCGGTCCGGCTGTCGGTCCCACCGGTGGTGGTGGCACCAACCGGTTCGACAGACACTCCCTCCCGTCGGCACCCGGCATCACACTGGCGGCATGTTCCACACAGCGGAGAACATCCCGGCAGCCACGGCGGCGGGTACGGCGGAGCGCGTTCCGAGGAGGAACGGGACCGCTCGCCTCCGCCTGTTCTGCTTCCACCACGCGGGCGGCAGCCCCTGGTCGTTCGCGGGCTGGGGGCAGCACCTCGGCCGCGGCGTCGAGGTGGTTCCGGTGTCCATGCCCCCGAGGTCGTCGACACCGGGGGCCGTCCCCGGCGCCGTCAGCACGATGGACGCCCTCGTGCGCGAGGTGACACGGCAGCTGACTCCCTTCCTCGACGGGCCCTACGCCTTCTACGGGCACAGCATGGGATCGCTCGTCGCCCACGGCGTGGCACAGCGGATCGTTGCCGCGGGGCGGCGGCCACCTGCGTCTTTCGTGGCCGGTGCCCACCGCGCGCCGCACCTTCAGGCTGCGCCCGGCCCAACCGTAGGACTGTCCGATAGTGCCTCCCTCGAGCTGTTGTTGGGTCTCGGTGGAGCCGGTCGGCTGCTCCGCGAGAGCCCGGCGCGCATGAGGTCCGTGGTGCACCGGCTCCGCGAGGACCTGCGCGTCGCCGCCACCCACCGGCATCCGGTTGCCGGCCACCGGCCGCTTCCCTGCCCGGTCCACGCCATGCTGGGCAGCCGGGATCCGCTGGTCCCGGCCGCGGACGCCGAGGCGTGGCGGGTCCACACGAGCGGGCCGTTCTCGTTCCGCTTGCTGCCCGGCGGACACTTCTTCCACCGAGAGGACAAGGACCTGTTCTTCGCCGGGTTGGAGGACGTCCTGTGGGACGGCGTACGCTGACCCTCATTCATGGCACCGGTGAGGGCACCGGCTTACCGGCGTCCGATGGGCCCGGCGGTGTGTGCGCCTGCGTGGTCCGAACCGTGCGCAGTGTGATTCTCGCCGCTGACAGTGCGTGTCGGTGTGACCTACCTTCGGTCGGTATGGACGCCACGCCCCCCGGGACCGACACCAAGAAGAAGCGGCGCACCCAGCTGGCGCACTTCCTGCGCACCCGCCGAGCCGCACTCTCCCCCGAGGACGTGGGCCTGGCGACCGCGGGCAGGCGCGCCAGGGCCGGCCTGCGCCGCGAGGAGGTCGCGGTCCTGGCCGGAGTCAGCGCGTCCTGGTACGCCTGGCTGGAGCAGGGCCGCCCCATCAAGGTGTCGGACGGCATCCTCGACGCGATCAGCTCCGCCCTGCGGCTCGACGAACTCGAACGGGTCCACCTCTACCGCCTCGCGGACGCCAACCCGCCAGTCCCCCTGAGTCCCGCCGGCACCCCGGACCCGGAAATCTTCCGGCGGATGGTCGACACCCAGCTGTCGGGGCCCTCCTGCGTCATCGACCGCTACTGGGACGTCCTCGCCGCCAACCGCCAGGCGGCCGACCTTCTGCGCCTGACCCGCGACGGCAACGACAACTTCCTCACCAGCCTGTTCACCGGCACCCACGGCGCCCGCTACCTGAACCGGCCCGAGCTGGCCCGGCAGATGGCCGCCCGGTTCCGCCTCCAGGCCTCGTACGGGCCCGACGACCCGCGGTACGAGGAGATCGCCGACGGCCTGGCCGCCGCCGACCCCTTCTTCGCCGAACTCTGGGACCGCCACGAGGTCGAGGAGTTCGGGCCGGCCGCCGTCGAACTCGACGACCCGCAGGCCGGGCACCTCTCCTTCGTCCTGTTCACCATGGACCTGGACGACGCCGCCAGCCACCGCCTCCTCGTCTACCTGCCGCCGGGCGTCGCCGGCCCCGCGCCCGTCTGGCCGTAGCCCTCCCGTCCCACCCCGAAGCCCCCGGCCCGCGGCCGGGGGCTTCCGTGTGTGCGCCGCCCCGCAGGGTGGTGTTCCCGCCACCACCGCCCGTACCCACAGTGCCCGTACGGTCTGGAACGAGCCCGGGCGGCGGCGGAGAATCGACCTGCGTATCCGGGACGGCGCGCCGTACGCGCCGTCCGTGCCGGGTCGCGTCCGCCGGCCGTGCACCACGGCCCGCCGGCGACGCCGTTTCGCGTCCGCCCCCCTTCCCCGAGCGGAGCGCGGCCCCTTTTCCACCGTGCCCGGTAGCGGCGTCCCGCACCGGCGACCAGGGAGGCCACCTTGACCTACGTGTTGCCCCACGCGCACCCGTCCGCCGCGCAGGAGGTGGCGGCATGACCCGGGCAGCCGTCCTCACCGGCCTCGGGACGTACGTCCCGCCCCGCGTGGTGACCAACGACGACCTCTCCCGCACCATGGACACCACCGACGAGTGGATCCGCACCCGTACGGGCATCACCCGGCGCCACTGGGCCGATCCCGGCACCGCCACCGGCGACCTCGCGGTCGAGGCGGGCGCGCGGGCGCTCAAGTCGGCCGGATCCGCCGACGTCGACCTGGTGGTCCTGGCGACGACCACGCCCGACCACCCGTGCCCGGCGACCGCCCCCGACGTCGCCGCCCGGCTGGGACTGGGGAGCGTCGCCGCCTACGACATCGCCGCCGTGTGCAGCGGATTCGTCTACGCCCTCGCGGCCGCGGCCGGCGCCATCGCCTCGGGCACCGCCGAACGCGTCCTCGTCATCGGCGCGGAGACGTACTCCACCATCCTCGACCCCGCCGACCGCACCACCTCGGTCATCTTCGGCGACGGCGCCGGGGCCGTGGTGCTGCGGGCCGGCGACCCGGACGAGCCGGGGGCGCTGCTGGGGTACGACCTCGGCAGCGACGGCTCGCTGAAGGACCTCATCATGGTCCCCGGCGGCGGCTCCCGGCAGCGATCCGAGGCGGCCGGCGAGGCCGCCGACAGCGCCGGCTCTGTCGGCGGACGCCCTGCCGACAGCTACTTCACGATGCAGGGCAAGCAGGTCTTCAGGCACGCAGTCACCCGCATGGCGGCCTCGTCCAAGGCGATGCTCCAGCGCGCGGGATGGGAGCCGGCGTCGGTGGACTGGTTCGTCGGCCACCAGGCCAACGTGCGCATCCTGCACGCCGTCGCCGACCAGCTCGGCATGGACCGCGGGCGCACCGTCGTCAACCTCGACCGCGTCGGCAACACCTCCGCCGCCTCCATCCCCCTCGCCCTCGCCGACGCGATCGCCGCCGGGCAGGTCGGCCCGGGCGACCGCGTGCTGATGAGCGCCTTCGGCGGCGGCGTGACATGGGGCTCGACCGCCCTGGTCTGGCCGGACGTCACCCCCCACTGAGCCCAGCCCCCGCGTCGGCCGCCGGTCAGAGACGACCGGCGGCCGACGGCCGTCTGCACAGACCCGCGGACCGCCGCACACACCGCGACCGCACCCCCCGGGCCCGCCACGGGCCTTACACGAAAGAGGAGTTGCATCATCATGGCCCCCACCACCGGATCGACCCGCCCCATGACGATCGGCGTCCTGGGCGCGGGCAACATAGGGCGCCCGCTCGGCCGGCACTGGCTCGCCGCCGGGCACACGGTGACCTTCGGCTCCCGCGACCCGGGCCGGCTCGGCCCGTTCGTCGAACTCCTCGGCGACCGGGCGCGCGCGGCGACGTACGCGGGGGCCGTCGACGCCAGTGACGTCGTCCTGCTGTCCGTCCCGCACCCGGCGCTCGACGGCCTGCTGGAGCAGCTGGCGGGCCGCCTGGCCGGGAAGACCGTGATCGACGCGACCAGCCCGATCGGCGTGTCCGAGGAGGGGCTCTTCGTCTCGCAGCTCCGGCCGGGCACCACCCAGGGCAGTTGGACCGCCGAGCGGCTGCCGCACAGCTCGGTCGCCCGCGCGTTCACCCACTTCCCCGACGAGCTGCTGTGGTCGCGCGGCACGCAGCAGCGGCACTTCTGGGGCATGGGCATCGCCTCCGGCGACCCGCAGGCGCGCCGGGTGGCGGAGGTCCTGGTGCACGACGCCGGCTTCGTCCCCGTCCACCTCGGCGGGCTGGAGGAGTCGGCCGCCGTGGACCCGGGCGGCCGGCTCTTCGGGTACGTCTCCACCGCCGCGGGCCTGCGCGCGGCGGTCGGCCTCGCCGGCTGACCGCGAGGGGCTCCCGTACGGGCGCGCCCGGACACGACGTACGGCCCGCCCCCTCGGGGACGGGCCGTACGGTCGGCGGCGGCGCCTACCTCTCGCCCGCGCCCTGCGTGGCGAGGGAGAGGGGCTCGGGGGTGGGGCGCACGACCGCCTGCTTCTTCCGCGGATTCGACCAGCGGCGGGTGATCGGCCGTTCCACCAGGGCGTACAGCGCCCAGGAGGCCAGGATTCCGCAGCCGAGGAACAGCACGGCGAGGGCGACGGCCTCGGGAACCGAGTACGCCTTGCTGCCGAGCAGCTTCCACAGCGCGACCATCACCGTGTAGTGGACCAGGTAGAAGGCGAACGAGATGTCCCCGAGCCAGACCATCACGCGGTTCCGGAAGAGCGTGAACCGGCCCTCGGCGTCCGCGATGGCGCCGGCCGCGATCAGCAGGGCGGCCGGGACGACGCACACGGCGCGCGTCGAGTAGATCGGCGGGGCGAAGTAGCCTGCGGCGTAGCTCACGGCCAGCAGCACACCGGACCAGACCATGCCGATGTTGCGCCAGCGCCCCGCCATGACCGAGCGGGCGACGAGGATGCCGAGGGCGAAGTCCAGCACGCGGGGCAGCGGCAGGATGTAGGAGACGAAGTACTGGTTCACCGAGGTGTCGGGCTCGGTGTCCATCATCGCCGTGCCGGCCGGGACCAGCAGCTCCGAGAGGAACGGCGTCGCGATGATCCCGGCGGCCACGGCGGCGGCCCACAGGTTCAGCCGGTGCGCCGGGATCCTCCGGATCCAGTGGATCAGGACGGGGAAGAGGAGGTAGAAGACGGCCTCCACGCCCAGCGACCATCCGGCCGGGTTCACGCCGAAGTTGATCGCGAAGTCCGGATACCACACCTGGAGCATGAAGAAGTTGAGCAGCCCGACGGTCGTGTCCGTGATCGGCGCGGCGAACACCAGCATGGCGAGCGCCCAGACGAGCACGTAGTTCGGGACGATCTTGATGAACCGGCGGCGCCAGAAGCGCGGCGCGGTGTCCGTCTCCCGGGCCGACCAGGTCAGCACGAAGCCGCTCAACACGAAGAAGAACGTGACGCCGAGGGCGCCCGCGTGGGCGACCGCATCGTAGTAGGAGACCGCGGCCGAACTGCTGCTGAGCCACGGCACGCCGAGGAAGGCCAGGAGCGCCGCGTGGTAGAGGAACACCACGAAGGCCGCGGGGAAGCGAAGGCCGGTCAGCGTGTCGAGGCGGGTCACCCGGGCACGTCCAGGCGCCGCTGGCCCGACCGGCGGGGAAACGCTTGCCGCCGTCTCGGGCTCCGTCACACGCATGCTGTCCGTCGACACGTTTCTGCTCCTTCAGAAGAGGGGGATCCGCGAACTGAGTGGGGCCACGAGTGCGGCGGTGGCGGGCTTCCGGCGGCGGTGCCGGACACGCCGGGGCTCTGATCCGAGGGGGAGGGTCCGGGCGGAAGGCCGGGGGAGGGGCCGGGAGGATCGCTCCACGGCTGCGCACCACGGGTGGCGGCCCGGCGGGCATCGGATGCCTGGAAAGCTACCGGAACCACCGCCACCGTGCCGGGGTCGGTTCATCCGGGTGGTGCCAACACCACCACAGAACCCCGAGCAGGCTGCTGGGAAGAGGTTTTCGGTCCGCGGATGCCGCGAACCGGCCACCGGCTGGTGCTCCCACCACCACGATCAGGAAGCACTTCATCCGCTCGCCGTCGGCGCCGCACAATGCGTCAGCGAACCTCGTCGGCGCGAGCTGAACAGGCACCGGACTCCGCGCACATCTCCGCGCTCCGGGCCGCCCTCGAACACGACGCCCCCCGCCACTGCCACCGCCGGACCACCGACCCGGGAGCCACCATGCCCCACAGTGCCACCACCCAGCGCAGCAACCACCCCGGAGGCGAGGCCCCCGGCGCCGGGGCCCTCGCCACCGCGCCGCCGCCCGGCTCCGCCGACGCGGCGGCCCCGTCCGCCGAGGCCCCACCGGGCTCCGCATGGCGCGGCTGGCTGGCCGTGATCGGACTGGCCCTCGGCGTGTTCTCGTTCGTCACCACCGAGACCCTCCCGATCGGCCTCCTCCCGTCCATCGCCGAAGGCACCTCCGTGTCCCTCGGCAGCGCCGGCTTCCTGGTCACCGGCTTCGCCGGCATCGCCGCCGTGACCGCGGCGCCCCTGACGGCGCTGACCGGGCGCATGGACCGCAAGTGGCTCCTCGTCACCCTGATGGCCTTCTACATCGCCGGCAACCTCATGGCCGCCGTCGTCTCCAGCTACGCCCTGCTCCTGACCGCGCGCATCATCGTCGCCCTCGCGCACGGCGTGTTCTGGTCCATCGCGATCGCCGTCGCCGTCCGGCTCGTCCCCGAACGGCACGCTGTGAAGGCCACCTCGGTCGTCCTCGGCGGCATCTCCCTCGCCTCCGTCGCCGGCACCCCGCTCGGCACCGCCGTCGGGCAGTCCGCCGGCTGGCACACCGCCTTCGTCTGCGTCGGCCTCCTCGGCTTCCTCGTGCTCGCGGCGAGCCTGTTCTTCATGCCGGCCCTCCCGGCCAAGGGCCGCGGCGACCTGAAGGCCCTCGTCCACGTGCTGCGGCACCGGGCGCTGCGCGTCGCCGTCGGCGTCACCGCGCTGATCATGAGCGGCCACTTCCTGGCCTTCACGTACGTCGCCCCCTACCTCGAGGAGGTGACGGGCATCCGCCCGTCCCTCGTCGGCGCGCTGCTGCTCGTCTTCGGCGCGGCCGGCCTCGTGGGCAACTTCGCCGCCGGCGCCGTGGTCGGCCGGGCCCTGCGCACGAGCCTGATCGCCAGCACCGGCCTGATGGCCCTCGTCATGGCGGTCATGTACGCGGGTGGCGCCAGCGGTCCCCTCGTCATCGCGATGCTCGTCTGCTGGGGCATCGTCTACGCGGCGCTGCCGGTGGCGCTGCAGACCTGGGTGATGCGCCTGGTGCCCGAGGAGAGCGAGGCCGCCTCCTCGCTGTACGTCGCCGCGTTCAACGGGGCCATCGGCATCGGCTCCTTCATCGGTGGCCTGGTCATCGACGCCTCCGGCCCGCGGCCGGCGATGCTCGCCGCCGGTGCCTTCGCACTCGCCGCGATGCTCGTGACCTTCTTCTGCGGCCGGAGCGGCGCGGCCTCCGCCCGCGCCTGAACCCGGTGTGCCGCGGGCCGCGGCGCCGCAGCGGGCCGTGCCGGACGGGCGCCGGCCCGCAGCGGCGCCGCGGCCCGCGCCACGTCCGGGCCGCCCCGCCCCGACTCGGCGGACGGACTTCCCCGGACTCCGTCAACTCGCCCCGCCCGCCCCCTGGCAGGCGCCCCCGACTGGACGAGGATGCGTGGAGGCTGTTCGGCGCAGAGGCTGTCGTGGGCCGGGGGCCGGCTCCATACTCGACGAATCCCTCCGCCAGGCAAGAGAGGTGCGATATGCGGCGTACGACCGGAGGGCCCCGGACCTTCCATCTCTGGTCGCTCTCCGAAGACGTGATCATCGACCAGGGGGCCGGCGACGCGCTGCTGCTCACGAGCCGCTGGGGGCAGGACCGGCTCGACCGGCCCAGCCCCGCCGTGCGGGAGGTGCTGCGGAGGATGGAGCTCGGGCCGGTGCTGCTGGCGAACGCCCTGGGCGGCCCGGAGGACCAGTGCCGCGTCGCCCTCCCGACCCTGGACAGGCTCGCGCATCTCGTGGTGCGCACTCTCGGCGTGGACGACCTGAAGGGGCCGCTGCTGTCGGTGTTCCCGCTGTCGTCGGCGGCGCCGTTCGTCCTGATCCGGCCGACCGGCGACTGCCGCGTACGGCTGCCCCGGCACGTCGCGCTCACCGTGCCCGACTCGGGCGTCGGCTGCGTGCTCGAGTCCGACGACTCCCCCCACCGGGTCGTCCTGCACCGCCAGGAGGCCGCCTGGGTGGCCATGACGCTGGCCTGGCCCACCACGCTCACCGCGGTCTCCGCGGCCCTCCCCCTGCCGCGACAGGTCACCGAGGACATCGTCGGCTACCTCGCCGGCGCCGGCCTGGTGACCCTCGTCGACGAACACGGCATGGCCGAGGATGCTCCGCGTCCCGCTTGAACGCTCCAGAGCGGCCCGTTCCGGCCTCGAGGGTTCCTCCAGGCACCTTCTGGCCACTGCCTCAATAGTGCCGCCAGCAGCGGGAGAGGCCCGCGACTGGTCGACGGAGTGGACATGCTGAACGCGGACGCATTCCGCCAGGTATTCGGTACGTTTCCAACCCCGGTGGCGATCGTCACCACGCTCGGCGAAGACGGCGAGCCGAGCGGATTCACCTGCAACGCCTTCTCCGCGGTCTCCGCGGCCCCGCCCCTGCTCCTGGTGTGCGTCGGCAAGGGGTCGCGGACCCTCCCCGCGATGCTCTCGTCGGGGGTGTTCGCGCTGAACTTCCTCGCCCGCCAGGGGCAGGGGACGGCGCGGACCTTCGCCGGCAAGTCGGAGGACAAGTTCGAGGGCGTCGCCTGGCGCGCCGGGCTCGCGGGGGTGCCCGTGCTCACCGAGGCGGCCGTGGCGTACGCGGGCTGCCGGCTCGTCCAGACCGTCGAGGCGGGGGACCACCTCCTGCTGATAGGGCGGATCGAGGAGAGCGAGACCTACCCCGGCACCGCCGCCCTCTACCAGCAGGGGGAGTTCGGCACCTGGGAACCGGAGCGCCGCCTGGCCCTCCAGACCCTCTGAACGGCACGGGGCCGCCGCACGCGCAGAGCGCGGGTGCGGCGGCCCCGTGCCGGACCGCACCACCGGGTCTCGAGGCGATCTCGAGCGGCCTGGTGCATCTTGCCCACGTCTTTTTCCGCCCCGACACGGAGGTCGGCCATGAGCGCCGCGGTGAGCAGCGAACTCTACGCCCAGGTACAGCACTTCTACGCCCGCCAGATGCAGGCGCTGGACAACGGCCGGCTGGAGGAGCACGCCGCGACGTTCACCGAGGACGGCAGCTTCGCCCTCACCCCGGGCACCGAGCCCGCGGTCGGCCCCCAGGCCGTCCTGGAGGAGCTGCGCTCCTTCATGAAGCAGTTCGAGGGCAACCCGACGCAGCTGCGCCACTACTTCAACCAGATCGTCCTGGACCCGCAGGACGACGGCAGTCTCGTCTCGACGGTCTACGCCCTGATCGTGCGGACCCGCCCGCAGGAGCAGCCGGAGATCGGCGTGAGCATCGTCCTCCACGACGTCATCGACACTGCGGGCGACCGCTTCCGGCTGCGCTCCCGCGCCGTCAGCTACGACCAGGCGGCCTGACCGCGCCGGAACGCACGAAGCTCCTGGCGGACACGGGTCGCGGATCGCGGCCCGTGCACCAGGAGCTTCGCCGTTGCGTACGTTCCCCCGTGCCTCGGCTAGGCGGACAGCGCATGGGGGATCGGGGCGGACAGGTGCAGGTCGGTGTCGTTGGCGAGGATGGACTGGTGCAGCCGCTGGAGCCGCGGCGACGGCTCCACCCCCAGCTCCTTGATCAGGGCGTGGCGCAGCGCCTGGAAGGCGTCGAGCGCGCGCCAGGGGTGTCCGGCGCGGTACAGCGCGGTCATCAGCTGGGCCGAGAAGGTCTCGTGGATGGGCTGCTGGCTCACCAGCATGCGCAGCTCGCCGATGATCTCCGCGTGCCGGCCCAGGCTGAGGTCGGCGTCGAGGCGCATCTCCAGCGCCCAGGCGCGCTCCTCCTGCATGCCGATGACCTCGGTGCCGAGGATCTCCCCGACGGGCACGTCGGTCAGGGCGGGCCCGCGCCACAGCTGCAGGGCGCGGCTGAGGTGCGCGGCCGCCGAGCGGGGGTCGCCGTCCGCCAGGGCGCGGTCGCCCTGGCGGACCAGTTGCTGGAACTCCAGCAGGTCGAGGGTGAAGTCCTCCGGGGCGAGCCGGTACCCGCCGTAGCAGGTCGCCAGGACGTCCTTGGCCGTGCGGCCGGTCCGCTCCACGCCGGCTTCCGTGAGCTTGCGGCGCAGTTGGAGGATGTAGGTCTGGAGCGTGGTGGCGGCGCTCCGCGGGATGGCGTTCCCCCACAGCTCCGCCATCAGCGTCTCCACTTGGACGACGCGGCCCGCGCGGATGGCGAGGAGCGCGAGGATCTGTCGGGGTTTGCCAGCGGTCGGCACGATGGACGTGTCGTGCATGCGCGCTTCGAGCGGTCCGAGAACTCCGAATTCCATGGAGCCAGCATCGCAGTCCGGTCGAGTCGCGAACCAGTGACGCGGACACGGGTGGACGTGAAGATCTCACATGCCGCCGGGTGGGCCCGGACCGGAGGCCGGACGGGTCTGGCGGGGGCGCGGGAACCGCCCGGGGCCGCCGTGCGGGGCCGCACATGGCCGCGCGGGCGGCCCCGGCGCGGGGCAGGGGTGCCGTCCGGGTGCTGCGGCGCCCCCGGACGTCAGCCGTTGACGAAGCTGAGGCCGGTCGCGTCGTAGCGCGTTCCCGCGAACTGCCCGGGAGGGGCGGCGGCTTCGATCGCGGCGAGGTCCTCGGGGGTCAGCTCGACGGCCAGGGCTGCCAGGTTCTCCTCCAGGTAGCGCACCCGCCGCGTGCCCGGGATCGGCACCACGTCCTCGCCGCGGTGCTGCAGCCAGGCCAGGGCCAACTGGCCTGCGGTGACGCCCTTCGCGGCGGCCAGCTCCTCCAGCCGCGCCACGATCGCGAGGTTGCGCTCCCGGTTGCCGTCGGCGAAACGGGGGTGGCCGCGCCGGACGTCGTTGTCCGCCAGCCCGTCCACGGACGCGTAGTTGCCGGTGAGGAAGCCCCGCCCCAGCGGCGCGTACGGGACCAGTCCGACGCCCAGCTCGCGGCAGACGGGGGCGATCTCCGCTTCCAGGTCCCGCGACCACAGCGACCATTCGCTCTGCAGGGCGGCGATCGGGTGCACGGCGTGCGCCCGCCGGATGGTCGCTGCGCCGGCCTCGGACAGCCCGAGGTGGCGGACCTTCCCGGCCTGCACCAGCTCGGCCATGGCGCCGACGGTCTCCTCGACGGGCACCTGCGGGTCGACGCGGTGCTGGTAGTAGAGGTCGATGTGGTCGACCCCGAGCCGGCGCAGCGACGCCTCGCACGCCTGCCGTACGTAGGCGGCGTCGCCGCGGACCCGCGTGGGCTCGCCGAGGCGGTTGGCGAAGCCGAACTTCGTCGCCAGGACCACCTCGTCACGGCGGCCCGCGACGGCCTTGCCGATCAACTCCTCGTTGTGGCCCGAGCCGTAGAAGTCGGCCGTGTCCAGGAGGGTCACTCCCAGGTCGAGGGCGCGCCGCAGCGTGGTGATCGACTGTGTGTCGTCCGTGGCGCCGTAGCCGTGGCTCATGCCCATGCAGCCCAGGCCCTGTGCGGAAACCGCCAGTGCGCCCAAGCGCCGGGTGGGGATGTCGGTCATGCTGTGCCTCCTGGGCGGGTCGATGCCTGCCCGTCATGCTGGTTGCTGGAGCGCGCTCCATGTCAAACGCGTCGCGGCCGCAGTCCGGAGCCCGAGGCGCCGGACGGCGGACGCGGGCGCGACGGTGTCAGCGGGGGAAGGAGTGGGACGCGTACTGCGACGCGGCCGGGTCGAAGGTCAGGGCTATGTGCGTGGAGATCGAGTTGACGTCGCGCCAGATCCGCTGGAGCGGGCTGTCGGAGCTCTGGCCGGAGGTGCCGGCGCTGGCGAACATCCGGTTCACCGCGGTCACCAGCAGCTCGCTGGCCATGGCGTAGTCGCGCACGTTGCGGGAGGTCTCCTCGGACGTGATCCGCGCGCCGCCGTCGGCGAGGCGCGCGGCCCGCTCCAGCAGCAGCGCGGCGGCGTCGATCTCGCCGGCGCTGCGGGTCAGGACCGCTTCGTAGGTGCTCCTGGCGGGGCCCGGCACCCCGGGTCGGCCGGCGCCGCGCTCCAGCCGCTGCACCGTGTCGCCGGTCCACAGCCGCAGCGCCTCGCGCGCGGCGCCGAGGGCGATCGGCGCGCAGGACAGCCCGTTGACGGCCTGGACGGGGACGGTGTGGCAGTCCGCGTCCGAGGCCAGGGGCCGTCCGTCGAAGAGTCGCTGCCGCTCGGCGCTGCGCGACTCGGGCACGAACACCTCTTCGGCGATCAGGGTGTTGCTGCCGGTGCCGCGCATGCCGGAGCCGGTCCAGGTGTCCTTGACCGCGTAGTCGGTGCGGGGCAGGGCGAACAGCCGCGCCGGCGGCGGCCCCGGCGGGGTGTTCCCGTCACTCGGTATGACGGCGCAGACCACGGCCCAGTCGGAGTGGTCCACGCCGCTGATGTACGCCCAGGAGCCGGACACGCTCCAACCGCCCGGCACCGGCGCGGCCTTTCCGGCGGGTGAGAGGGAGCCGACCACGAACGCGTCGGGCCCCTCGCCCCATATCTCGGCGTGCGCCTCGCGCGGCAGGCAGGCCGCCATCCGCGCCAGGCTCGACGCCACCGACGCGCACCATGCGGTGGCCGCACAGCCCTCGGCCACGGTGGCGACGGCGGCGTTGAACTCCTCGAACGTGCCCTCCGTACCGCCGAACGCGGCGGGGACGAAGTGCCGGGCGAATCCCGTCCGCAGCATCCGCTCCACCACGTCGGGAGCCAGGCGGCGCTGGTCCTCGGCGTCGGGGGCGCGGCGGCGGGCCAGTTCGGCCAGTTCCGCCGAACGGGCCACCAGTCCGGTCCCCCGGCCAGTCTGAGTGTGCATCCTGCCTCCTTCTCGGCGCCGATGATCGGAGCGGACCATGGCACAGCCCGGTGGACCACCACTCGGATCGTCCTCGAGCCGTCCATGACCGCTCCGGCATCCCGAAAGGCGTGGTCGCGGCCGTGTCCCCTCCCCATGGGACCCGCCGGAGGCCCGTGCGCGCCACCACGCCCCGCAGACCTGTGGAAATTGAACAGCAAACATCTTGCCGGGCGTGAAGAGTTATCCACAGGGCTTTCGGGGCCGCCCGGGGCGCGGGACCGTCGGGGCATGACCAACGACCACGCATCCCGCACCCCGTCCCACGAGCCGTCCGCCCGCCCGCCGGCGGACCCCGCCCCGCCGCGGGTCACCCTGCGCAGCCCGGGCGAACTCGCCGACGCCCTGCCGTACATGCTCGGCTTCCACCCCACCGACTCCCTCGTCATGGTCGCCGTGCACGGCGAGGGCGGGCGCTTCGGCGGCCGGCTCCGGCTCGGGATCCCCCCGGTCCCGGCCGAATGGGAGGACACCGCCCGGCAGGTCGCCGAGTGCCTGGTCCGCGGCAGCGAGCGGCGCGCCGGCCGGCCCGACGGCATCATCCTCTTCCTCTGCCAGGACCCGGAGCCCGGAGAAGGCGGGCAGCGGGTCATGACCCGGCTGCGGCCCCTCGCCCAGCGGATCCGGCTCGCCTGCGGCGCACTCGAGGTGCCCGTCCTGGAAGCGGTGTGCATCTCCGGCGGCCGCTACTGGTCCTACTGCTGCCCCGACGAGCGCTGCTGCCCGGCCGAGGGCCTTCCCCTCGCCGCTCCCGGTACCTCCGTGGCAGCGGCGGCCGCCACCTTCGCCGGACTGCGGATCCGCGGCTCCTTGCGGGAGTTGGAGGCCGGACTCGCCCCGCTCCGCGGCCCGCTGGCCCGGGAGATGGAGCAGGCACTCGACCGGGCCGCCGCCGCCCTCGTACCGAAGATCCTCGACGGGGCGACCCGGGAGCAGGTCGGCGCCGATACCGTCGCCCTGGCCCGCACCCTCCTGCGGCGCCTCGCCCTCGCCACGCCGGCGGAGGGCGGCCCCTGCGCGGACGACTGGGACGACGCCCTCCTCGGCCACGACGAGGCCGCCTCCGTCATCCTCGGCCTCCAGGACCGGGAGACCCGGGACATCGCGGCGGAGTGGATCGAGGACGACGAATCGGCGGCCGCCCTGCGTCTGTGGCGCGCCCTCGCCCGGCGCTGCGTCGGCGCCTACGGGGAGCACGCGGCGGCCCCGCTCACCCTCGCGGGCTGGCTCTCCTGGTCCGCCGGTGACGAGCCGACGGCCCGCGTCGCCCTCGGCCTCGCCCTCCGCGCCGACGCCGACTACCGCTTCGCCCAACTCCTCCACCACGCCTGCAACGAGGGCATCGACCCGGAGGGACTGCGGGCCTGCCTGCGCGCCGAACGCAGGCGCAGGGACCCCCGCCGCAGGGCGGCCGCCGAAACCACCCGCCCGCCCGGCCGCCGCGCCCGCACCCGCCGCCCCCACCGCCGCCCGGAAGGAACAGACCGATGACCCGCACGAGCCCCGCCCCCGCCCACCCCGCCCCCGCGGAGCGCGGCCCGGTCTCGTGCCCCACGCGGGCACAGCACCGCCCCGGCCGGCCTCGCCCCGTCCCGCCGGAGCACCACCGGGAGCCGCGCCCCACGCCGGCATGTCCCCGCCCGGACGCTGCTCCCCTCGCTCTGGCGGAGTGCGGCGGGGAGCAGCGCAGTGGGGTGTCGGCGCATGGCGCCGGGCCTGCTGCCGCACGGCGCCGTCCCGTGTGTCTCGGGTCCGCCCGCCCCGCCCCTGGTGGGCGCGGCCGGGACCTGCGAGGTGGGGCGCCTGCGGGTGCCGTCGGCCGGGCGTGCCGCCCCGCCCCGGCACGACACCGCCCCGTACGTCGCGCGCCTGCGCGCCTCGGACAGGGGGAGCGCGGCTCGGATCCGCGCCGTGGGGCGTCCGCGGGCGGCGGTGGCCGGGTGGGCGGTCCCGCTGCGGTGCACCGCAGCCCTGCGTGCGCTGATCCTGTCCGCCCGGGCCCCGGGGAGCGGGGGTCGGGTCCGTGTCGTGGGGCTCCCACGCGGGGCGCCGGGGCAGCGGTTCGTGCCGCTGGAGCAGGCCTTCCCGTACGCCCCGGCCCCGCGCAGCGCCGCCGGGAGCCGCGCGGCGAGGTGCCCGAGAGCGGCGCCGGGCGGGCGGCCTGTACCGGCGTCCGTTGCGGTGCGGTGCCGTGGGGCGGGGCGGCTCAGGGCGTGACCCGGGTGGGGGCGGGGGCGTTCCCCAGGAGGGTGGCGGGGGCCCGGCCGCGCCGCCGCCGAGAACCGACCGGAGCGCACACAGTCCACACGAGGCGAGCCATGGTCCACTCCGCACCCCCCGCCCCCCGGCCCGAACTGCCGCCTGTGCACGGCGCCGTCATCTGCGTCGCGGCGCCCTGCCTGGTGATCTCGCCCGAACACGGGCAGCTGACCGGGCAGGGCATGGAGGGGATCTACCGCTCGGGGCGGCGGCTGCTCTCCCGCTGTGTGCTGCGGGTCGGCGGCCGCGACCCGGTGGCCGTCCAGGGCCGCAGCACCGGTGCGGACCGGGCCTCGTTCACGGCGACCGTCCGCACCGGGGCCGAGGCCGGCCCCGACCCGGACATCGGCGTCGAGCGGGTGCGGCACGCCGACGGCACGGAGCGGATCGTCCTGCGCAGCTTCACCGCCCGGCCCCTGCGCCTGCCCGTCGAGGTGCTCCTCGGTACGGACCTCGCCGACCTCGCAGCCGTGGCCGCCGGGCGGGCCGGGCCCGAACTGCCGGCCGGCGTCCATGCCGCCGGCCTGCGCTGGAGCGCGGGGGACGCCCACTCCGCCACCACCGCCGACCCCGCCCCCGACGACGCCCTCGCCTCCGCGGGGCTGCTGCGCTGGCGGCTCGAACTGCTGCCGGGGGAGTGCCGCACCATCGAGCTGCGCACCACGCAGTCCCGCGCCTCCCGGGCCCCGGCCGGGCAGGTGGCCAACCCCCTGGCCGACGCCCGGGCCGAGTGCGACGACCCGCGCGCCGAGGCGTGGTTCCGGACCAGCGTCGCCGACCTCGGCGCCCTGCTGCTGCGGGACCGGGAGGAGCCCGCCGACGCCTTCGCCGCTGCCGGTGCGCCCTGGCGGCTCGGCCTGGCCCCCGCGGAATCCCTCTGGGCGGCGAGGATGGCGCTGCCCCTCGGCACCGGGCTCGCCGCCGCCACCCTGCGCATCCTCACCCGCACCCAGACCGGCGGCCGCGGGCCGGACGCGGGGAAGATCCCCGGCCCGCTGCGGGGCGGCGGGCCGCAGTTGCCGCCCGGCTGCACCGGAACCGAGGCCACCCTCGCGTTCCCCGCCGTCCTCGCCGAGGCCCGGCGCTGGGGACTGCCCGATCCGGAGGTCGAACCGCTGCTCCCCGCGGCCGAGCGGTGCCTGGACTGGCTGCGCGCATCCCTCGGCGAGGACGGCTTCCTCGCCGATCCCGACCCCGGGCCGCGCCGCTGCGAGACCCAGGCCCACGCCCACCGGGCCGCCCTGCTCGGGGCCGACCTGCTCGACGCGTACGGCAGGGCCGGCGGACCGGAATGGCGGGAGTGGGCGGGCGCCCTGCGGGCCCGGTTCCAGGAGCGGTTCTGGATCGACGGCCCGGACGGCGGCCGGCCCGCCGCCGCCCTCCACCCGGACGGCCGGCCGCTTCCCCGGCTGACGGGAGCCGCCGCCCACCTTCTGGACACCGGCCTGCTCGGCGGCGGGCGGCTCGCCCCCGGCCTCCTCGATCCGGTCCGCACCGAGCAGCTCGCCCGGCTGCTCGGCGCCCCCGCCATGGACTGCGGGTGGGGCCTGCGGAGCATGGCCGTACGGGAGCCGGGGCACAACCCGTTCGGCCACCGCTCCGGCGCGGTGCGCCCCCACGAGAGCGCCGTCGCCGCAGCCGGGCTCGCCCGGGCCGGCTTCGAGAGGGAGGCGGCCGCCCTCCTGCGGGGCCTGCTCGACGCGGCCGAGGGCTTCGGATACCGGCTGCCCGAGATGTACGCGGCCGAGCAGCGCACGGCGGGCAGCGCCCCCCTCCCGCACCCCGCAGCCTGCCGCCCCGCCGCCGTGGCCGCGGCCGCCGGTATCCACGCCCTCACGGCGGCCGCCGGCATCCGCCCGGACGCCCCGGCCGGCACGGTCGCCGTCGCCCCGATGGCCGGCGCGCCGCTCGGCGCGCTGCGCCTGTCCGGTCTGCGGGTCGCGGGCGAACCCTTCGCCCTCCGCGTCAGCCGCCTCGGCCTCGGCATGGTGGAGGAGGCGGCGGATGCACTCCAGCTCGGCGGTTAGAACTGGGGCAGCGACCGCCACCGGCTTCCGGATCTCTGCCCTCCGGATCTTCAAAGCGCTGTTTATCGTCAGGAAGACGACTATGATCGCGGCATGTCTCCCTACGACCCGTCGGCCTATCCGCCGTTCGCCGTCACCGTCGACCTGGTCGTCCTCACCGTGCGGCGCCACGCCCTCTGCGCGCTGGTCGTCCGCCGCGGCGAGCAGCCGTTCCAGGGGCGCTGGGCCCTGCCCGGCGGCTTCGTGCGCGCAGACGAGGACCTGGGCGCCGCCGCCGCCAGGGAACTCGCCGAGGAAACCGGCCTGTGCGCGCACGATCCCGCCGAGCCCGGCGCCGGGAACGGGGCGCATCTGGAGCAGCTGGCCACGTACGGCGATCCGAAGCGGGACCCGCGGATGCGCGTGGTCAGCGTGGCCCACCTCGTCCTCGCCCCCGACCTGCCCGCGCCCCGCGCCGGCGGCGACGCCAACAGCGCGCGCTGGGCCCCCGTCGACGAACTGCTCGCCGCCGAGGACGAGCCGGGTGCCGGGCTCGCCTTCGACCACGCCACCATCCTCGCGGACGGGGTCGAACGCGCCCGGTCGAAGATCGAGTACTCCTCGCTGGCCACCGCGTTCTGCCCGCCCGAGTTCACCGTCGGCGAGCTGCGCCGGGTCTACGAGGCGGTGTGGGGCGTGGCCCTCGACCCCCGCAACTTCCACCGCAAGGTCACCGGCACCCCCGGCTTCCTGGTTCCCGCCGGCGGGACGACCACCCGTCAGGGAGGCAGGCCCGCACAGCTGTTCCGGGCCGGCGGGGCCACTCTGCTCAACCCGCCGATGCTCCGCCCGGAGGCCTGACGCCCCCTCGGCGGCGCCGGCGACACGCCGCCACGCCGAGCGGACATTGCGGGGCAAATCGGGCATGACGCGTTACCTTGCTGGGGGTACCCACCCTGCCGCAGAGCGGTCACACCCCCCGCGAGGGAAGCGATGCTCCAGGCCATCGGACTCACCAGCCGCCCCCGGCGACACCTCCCGCCGCTCGTCGACGACCTCACCTTCGAGGCCCTCCCCGGCGCCGTCACCGCGCTCCTCGGCGACCAGGGCTCGGGCAAGACCACCGCCCTGCGGCTGATGCTGGAACTCGAACCCGGCCGGGGCGTCACCTACTTCCGGGGGCGCCCGCTGCACCGCATCCCGCATCCGAGCCGCGAGGTCGGGGTACTGCTCGGCGACGTCCCCGGCAACCCGGCGCGGACGGTCCGCGGCCAGCTGCGGATGCTGTGCGCGGCCGCCGGAGTGCCGGCCTCGCGGGCCGACGCCGTGCTGGAGGTGGTCGGCCTCGCAGGGCTGCGCGACGAACGCCTGGGCTCCCTCTCCCTCGGCATGGACCGCCGGGTGGCCCTGGCCGCCGCCCTGCTCGCCGACCCCTGCACGCTGCTCCTCGACGAACCCTGCGCCGGACTCTCCCCCCGCGACCGCGGCTGGATGCACACCCTCCTGCGCGGGCACGCAGCCCTCGGGGGGGCCGTCCTGTTCACCACCGACGACGCGAAGGAGGCCGCCCGCGGCGCGGACCGCGTCGTGAGCATCGACCGAGGCCGGCTCGTCGCCGACCAGGGCGCCGCCGAATTCGCCCGGACCCGGCTGCGGCCCCGGGTCGCCGTACGCACCCCGCACGCCGCCCGGCTGGCCGACGTCCTCAACCGCGAGGCCCGCGCCGGGCAGCGCCCGGTGGAGATCGTCGAGGAGGCCGGCAACCGGCTGGCCGTCTACGGCAGCAGCTGCCCGGAGGTCGGCGAGGCGGCGTTTCGCCACGGCGTGCTCGTCCACCAGCTCGCCGACGAGACCGGCGACACCCGCGAGCCCGCGGCCGCCGTACCGCCCGCCCGTACCGGCTCCGCCGGCGGCGGAGCGGCCGCCGCTCCCGCCGGTCAGGCGCCCGGCCCGGACGCCGGAGCGACCGGAGCCGCCGCCGAAGCCGGGAGCAAGGCTCCGGCGGCGACGGGCTCCTGGCCCGGGGCCGCCTGCGGGCCCGCCTCCGCGGTGCGCCGCGTCGGCGGCCCGCTGCGCCCCCTGCGCTACGAGCTGCTGCGCGTCTTCGGTACCTCCGCACCCGCCCTGACCGCCGCCGCGGTCGTCTGCGTCTCCGCGGTCCTCGCCGTGCTCCTGGCCCGCGCCGGCCACGGCTCCCAGCACCGGATGCTCGCCGGCTGGCCGGAGCTGCTGCCGCTGCCGCCCGCCGCCCTCGGCGCCGGCCTGCTCGGAGCCATGGCCTTCGGTGAGGAGTACCGCTACCCGGCGCTCGCCGCGGTCCGCGGCACTGTGCCGCGCCGGCTCGGCCTGCTCGCCGCCAAGCTCGGCGTCGGCGCGGCGCTCGCCCTCGGCCTCGGCGCCCTCGCCGTCGCCGCCGACACCGCCGCCGTGCAGCTCGTCTTCGGCGGCGGCCCCCTGCGCACCCCCGAGCACTGGGCCGTCCCCGCGGCCAGCTGGGCCGGCCTGCTCGTCGGCTGCGCCTGGGCCGGGGTGCTGGCCTCCGGGGTCTTCCGGTCGGCGACCGCCGGCATGGCCGCGGTGCTCGCCGTCCCGGTCGGCGTGGTGCCGCTCCTGCGCGAGGTGCTGCACGGCCCGTCCGCGTACCCGGTCGCCGGCCTGGCCGCCCGGCTGCGCTCCCTCGCCTGGGCGCAGTGGCCCCCCGAGGCGGACCGGATGGTCACCGGAGCCCTCCGGGTGATCGCCCAACCCGTCGGCGCGGCACTGGCGTTGTCGCTGATGGTCCTGTTGTGCGCCTATGGGTTCACCGGACTGCGCAGCCGTGTCCGATGGTGACCGCTTGGCAGTCGGGAGCGTCCGCCGTCCGACCGGAAGCGCCCGCTACACGTGAACGGGACCGCAACCCCCCGTAAACGGCCCGGTTCTTTACGATAAGTCGTCAATTGCGCAGGTGGCACCGATCACCCTTTCGTGTGCTTTTCAGCAAAGACCTCAAGGGTCTTGGGGGCGCGGCCGACAAAGGATTCGTGAGTACCCTTGCGCACACCATGATGACCGCCGCCCGCCATGCCGACTCCGGCCTCGCCGGCCCGGGCGAACTCGACCGCTACCCGTACGCGGAGACCCCCGGGGCCGACCGCGTCGCCACACCCCGCTGGGAGGGCGCCGACGTCGAGTTGGGCCGAGTGGGCCGACGCCCGGCGGGCAGCCGCGGCCGCGGCCTGCACGGCCAACTCGTCCAGCAGCTCGGCCAGATGATCGTCTCCGGCGACCTCGGGGCAGACCGCCCCCTCGTACCCGAGGAGATCGGCCAGCGCTTCGAGGTCTCCCGCACGGTGGTCCGCGAGTCGCTGCGCGTGCTGGAGGCCAAGGGCCTCGTCAGCGCCCGCCCCAACGTCGGCACCCGGGTCCGGCCGGTCGCCGACTGGAACCTCCTCGACCCCGACATCATCGAGTGGCGGGCCTTCGGCCCCCAGCGCGACGACCAGCGCCGCGAGCTCAACGAGCTCCGCTGGACCATCGAGCCGCTCGCCGCCCGCCTCGCCGCCGGCCACGGCCGCGCCGACGTCCAGCAGCGCCTCGCCGACATGGTCGAGATCATGGGGCACGCCCTCGGCCAGGGCGACGCGATCACCTTCGCACGCGCCGACAACGAGTTCCACGCCCTCCTCATCCAGGTCGCCGGCAACCGCATGCTGGAGCACCTCTCCGGCATCGTCTCCGCCGCCCTCCAGGTCTCCGGCAGCCCGACGACCACCTGCGACCGGCCGAGCGAGGCGTGCGTCGCCCACCACGCCCGGATCCTGGAGGCGCTCGCCGCGGGGGACGCCGCGGGAGCCGAGAGCGCCATGCGGCAGCTGCTGACCGTGCACCCCGAGGTCGAGCGCGTGGTCCCCGCCCCGCGCGAGCACTGAGCGGCGGCGGACGGGAGGCGCGGAGGTACTCGCACACGTCGCCGGACCCGGCGGGGTCCGGCGACACCGGTGTGGACAGCCCCTCCAACGCCACCCGGCGCCCGTCCCGGACCGTCCCCCGCCCTCCGGCTCCCGCCGCCCCGCGCCCGTCCGCCCCGCCGCGCATGGCCCGCCGCACGCCCCCGGCCGCGGCCCGCCGCGGGCGTGTGACCACGGCCACGAATTTTTGGGCGTAACGCTCTGCGAGGTCACGCGATGACCTAGAGAGGTGATGGCCGACGGAGGGAACAGCAGCCCTTGCGGGTGCTGTGAAGCTCCCCGGCCCCTGCCCGCGCCCCCGGCCCATCCCCAGTCGGTGGTCGTCGGCTCCGGTCCAGCACCACCCGGTCCGGGGTCGGAAGCCGTTCCCATCGTTCCGAGAGGTTGTTCGTGTCGGCCAGCACATCCCGTACGCTCCCGCCGGAGATCGCCGAATCCGAATCTGTGATGGCGCTCATCGAGCGGGGCAAGGCCGAGGGGCAGATCGCCGGCGATGACGTACGTCGGGCCTTCGAGGCTGACCAGATTCCTGCGACCCAGTGGAAGAATGTTCTGCGCAGCCTCAACCAGATCCTCGAGGAAGAGGGTGTGACGCTGATGGTCAGTGCCGCGGAGTCGCCCAAGCGCACCACCCGCAAGAGCGTCGCAGCGAAGACCCCGGCCAAGCGGGCGGCCACCAGGACCGCCGCGGCGAAGACGACGGCTGCGCGGACCGTCGCCGCCGCGGAACCGGCGGCCGAAGCGGTGGACCCAGAGCCCGTCGGCGCCGCGGAGCAGGAGCCCGGAGCGGAGCCCGCCGCGAAGAAGACGGCGGCGCGCAAGACGGCCGCCAAGAAGGCCGCCCCCGCCAAGAAGGCGGCGGCGAAGAAGGCGGCCGCCAAGAAGACCGCCGCGAAGAAGGACGCCGACGAGGCCGGCGGGGAAGAGCCCTTGGAAGAGGGCCCCGGCGAGGTCAAGGGCGAGGTCGAGGAAGAGGAGGAGAGCGGCGAGGCCAAGGGCTTCGTCATCTCCGACGACGAGGACGACGCCCCAGCCCAGCAGGTCGCCGTCGCCGGTGCCACCGCCGACCCCGTCAAGGACTACCTCAAGCAGATCGGCAAGGTGCCCCTGCTCAACGCCGAGCAGGAGGTCGAGCTCGCCAAGCGCATCGAGGCCGGCCTGTTCGCCGAGGACAAGCTCGCCACCTCCGACAAGCTGGCGCCCAAGCTCAAGCGCGAACTGGAGATCATCGCCGAGGACGGCCGCCGGGCGAAGAACCACCTGCTGGAGGCCAACCTCCGCCTCGTGGTCTCCCTGGCCAAGCGGTACACCGGCCGCGGCATGCTCTTCCTGGACCTGATCCAGGAGGGCAACCTGGGCCTGATCCGCGCGGTCGAGAAGTTCGACTACACCAAGGGCTACAAGTTCTCCACCTACGCCACCTGGTGGATCCGCCAGGCGATCACCCGCGCCATGGCCGACCAGGCCCGCACGATCCGCATCCCCGTGCACATGGTCGAGGTCATCAACAAGCTCGCCCGCGTACAGCGCCAGATGCTCCAGGACCTGGGCCGCGAGCCCACCCCGGAGGAGCTGGCCAAGGAACTCGACATGACCCCCGAGAAGGTCATCGAGGTGCAGAAGTACGGCCGTGAGCCGATCTCCCTGCACACCCCGCTCGGCGAGGACGGCGACAGCGAGTTCGGCGACCTCATCGAGGACTCCGAGGCGGTCGTCCCGGCCGACGCCGTCAGCTTCACGCTCCTGCAGGAGCAGCTCCACTCCGTCCTGGACACCCTCAGCGAGCGCGAGGCGGGTGTCGTGTCCATGCGCTTCGGCCTCACCGACGGCCAGCCCAAGACCCTGGACGAGATCGGCAAGGTCTACGGCGTGACCCGCGAGCGCATCCGCCAGATCGAGTCGAAGACCATGTCGAAGCTGCGCCACCCCTCCCGCTCCCAGGTCCTGCGCGACTACCTGGACTAGCTCCCCCCGGCGCGCTCGCCGCCCGCCGACAGGGCCCGGCAGCATCCCCGGCAGGGGGCTGCCGGGCCCTGTCGTGATGTCCGCGCAACCCCTGGCCGGCACCGCGCGCGGGTGCGCATGCCCGCCGGACGGCCCACTCTGGGTGCAGAAGCGCACACCCAGCGTCAGGAGGCCCGATGCGTCGACCCATCTCCCGTGCTCTGGCGGGCGCGCTGGCCCTGGTGGCGGGAGCGGCCGCCGCCCCGCTGGCCCGAGCACCCCACGCCGCCGCGGACAGCATCGTGATCGGCGGCAGGCCGGTGAAGGTGGCGGACAGCCCCTGGGTGGTGGCCCTGGCCAGCCGTGACCGGTTCGGCGGAACGCGGGCCGGGCAGTTCTGCGGCGGCGCGCTCGTGGCCCCCACCCGGGTCGTCACGGCCGCCCACTGCCTGAGCCGGGAGGTGCTGGGCGCCCCGGTCGAGGCCGTCCGCGACCTGCGGGTCATCACGGGGCGCACGCAGCTGCGGGCGGACGAGGGCAGGGAAGTCGCCGTCCGCTCGGTGCGGGTGAACCCGGCCTACGACACGCGGAGCAACGCGGGCGACCTCGCCGTCCTGGAACTCGCCGAGGCGCTCGCCGAACAGCACGTGCTGCCGCTCGCCGGGAAGGACCACCCCGGCTACCGGGCCGGGGCGCAGGCTGCCGTGTACGGGTGGGGCGACACCAGCGGCTTCGGCGACTACGCGTTCGGGCTGCGGGCGGCCCAGGTCACCGTACTGGCGGACGAGGCGTGCCGGGAGGCGTACCCGGGCGATGCGGACGGTGAGTACCGGCCCGAATCCATGGTGTGCGCGGGACACGCCCGCGGGGGCCGGGACGCCTGCCAGGGCGACAGCGGCGGGCCGCTCGTCGCCGAGGGCCGCCTCATCGGCGTGGTGTCGTGGGGCCGGGGGTGCGGCCGCGCCGACAGCCCGGGCGTCTACACCAGGATCGCACCGCTGGCCGCCTTCGTGAACGGGCCGGAGGCGGTCCCGCAGCGCCGGGCGGCCCCGGACGCCGGGTGGGGCGCCGAAAGCGGCTCCAAGGCCCCCGTACGGGCCGAACAGGGGCATCCCTCCCGTTCGGCACCGCGGACATGAGGACGGGCGGCACTTCCGGATCTCGGAAATGCCGCCCGTCGACCGGCCTTGCCGGTCCTGGCTCGTCGGATGCGAGGTGCAGGCTTGTCAGCGGTCCTCGTTGTCGGCGTGCGCCGCCGGAGCGGACGTGAGCCGCTCGGTCTCATCCTGTATTTCCGCGGCGATCTTCTTGAGTTCCGGCTCGAACTTGCGCCCGTGGTGGGCGCAGAAGAGCAGTTCACCACCGCTCAGCAGGACGACGCGCAGATATGCCTGGGCGCCGCAACGGTCGCATCGGTCAGCGGCCGTCAGCGGGGTCGCGGGTGTCAGAACAGTAGTCACGTCGCCTCTTCTCTAGCTCGACGAGCTGTCGTACCAGGGTCAACATCCAACCAGGCCGAAAACGTTCCCGCTCGCGGCTTTTCCTCGAAACTTCCTTCCGAAGCTGGCCGGCTGCTGCCGGTTGGCGGCGAAGGAGCCGTATTGCGTTGCTTTACGGTTTCGCGTTGTCAGTCGTTCGCTTGTCGCAGTCGTCCTCCCCGGCGTGAGTGCCGGTTGTTCATGAGGACGTGCCCGAACCCTAAATGGTTCATGCCTCGAAGGGAACGTGATGTTTGCTTCACCCGCTCGGGGGATCGAACATCCGTGCGGATCTGCACTAGGCTGATGCAGCACGAGGGTGGCGTTGCATCGGCTCTACCAGGCCTCGGTACCCTTCGACGGGCAACCGACCCACCCCGTGCACCACCGGGTCCAGAAATGAAATTCAGCGAGGAGCGAACTGCGTGACCGCCGACACGTCCGTGCCTTCGAGCGCGCTGCTGTCCGGAGCAGACCGGGACGGCTCCAACTACACCGCGCGGCACCTGCTCGTCCTCGAAGGCCTCGAAGCCGTCCGAAAGCGGCCCGGCATGTACATCGGGTCGACCGACAGCCGCGGCCTGATGCACTGCCTCTGGGAGATCATCGACAACGCGGTCGACGAGGCCCTGGGCGGCTACTGCGACCACATCGAGGTCGTCCTCCACGACGACGCCTCCGTCGAGGTCCGGGACAACGGCCGCGGCATCCCCGTGGACGTCGAGCCGAAGACCGGCCTGTCCGGCGTCGAGGTCGTCATGACCAAGCTGCATGCCGGAGGCAAGTTCGGCGGCGGCTCCTACGCCGCCTCCGGCGGCCTCCACGGCGTCGGCGCCTCCGTCGTCAACGCCCTCTCCGCCCGACTCGACGTCGAGGTCGACCGCGGCAGCTCCACCCACGCGATCAGCTTCCGCCGCGGGGTGCCCGGCGCCTTCACGGGCCAGGGTCCGGACAGCCCGTTCGACCCCGCCAACGGCCTCCGCAAGATCAAGCGCATCGCCAAGGGGAAGACCGGCACCCGCGTCCGCTACTGGGCCGACCGGCAGATCTTCCTCAAGGACGCCCGGCTCTCGCTGGAGACCCTGCACCAGCGCGCCCGCCAGACGGCCTTCCTCGTCCCCGGGCTCACGATCGTCGTGCGCGACGAGCGCGGCATAGACGGCGCCGGCAAGACCGAGGAGACCTTCCGCTTCGACGGCGGCATCAGCGAGTTCTGCGACTACCTCGCCCAGGACAAGGCCGTCTGCGACGTCCTCCGCCTGAGCGGGCAGGGCACCTTCAAGGAGACCGTCCCCGTCCTCGACGAGCGCGGCCACATGACCCCCACCGAGGTCACCCGCGACCTCGGCGTGGATGTCGCCCTGCGCTGGGGCACCGGGTACGAGACCACCGTCAAGTCCTTCGTGAACATCATCGCCACCCCCAAGGGCGGCACCCACATCACCGGCTTCGAGCGCGCCGTCACCAAGACCCTGAACGAGGTGCTCCGCTCGGCGAAGCTGCTGCGCGTCGCCGAGGACGACGTCGTCAAGGACGACGCGATGGAGGGGCTGACCGCGGTCGTCACCGTCCGCCTCGCCGAGCCGCAGTTCGAGGGCCAGACCAAGGAGGTGCTCGGCACCTCGGCGGCCGCCCGCATCGTCGCCGCCGTCGTGTCGAAGGAACTCAAGGCCTTCCTGACCTCCACCAAGCGCGACGACAAGCAGCAGGCGCGCGCCGTGATGGAGAAGGTCGTCGCGGCGGCGCGGACCCGCATCGCGGCCCGCCAGCACAAGGAGGCCCAGCGCCGCAAGACGGCCCTGGAGACCTCCTCGCTCCCCGCCAAGCTCGCGGACTGCCGCAGCGACGACGTCGAGCGCAGCGAGCTCTTCATCGTCGAGGGCGACTCCGCCCTCGGCACCGCGAAGCTGGCCCGGAACTCAGAATTCCAGGCGCTGCTGCCCATCCGCGGCAAGATCCTGAACGTCCAGAAGTCCTCGGTCTCGGACATGCTGAAGAACGCCGAGTGCGGGGCGATCATCCAGGTCATAGGGGCCGGCTCCGGCCGCACCTTCGACATCGACGCCGCGCGGTACGGCAAGATCGTGCTCCTCGTCGACGCCGACGTGGACGGCGCCCACATCCGGTGCCTCCTGCTGACGCTCTTCCAGCGCTACATGCGCCCCATGGTCGAGGCGGGGCGGGTCTTCGCGGCCGTGCCGCCGCTGCACCGGATCGAGCTGGTCCAGCCCAAGCGGGGCCAGGACAAGTACGTCTACACGTACTCGGACAGCGAACTCCGCCAGACCCTCCTCGAATTCCAGCGCAAGAACATCCGCTACAAGGAATCGATCCAGCGCTACAAGGGCCTGGGCGAGATGGACGCGGACCAGCTGGCGGAGACGACGATGGACCCGCGCCACCGCACGCTGCGCCGGATCAACATCGGCGACCTGGAGGCGGCCGAGCAGGTCTTCGACCTGCTCATGGGCAACGAGGTGGCCCCCCGCAAGGAGTTCATCACCAGCTCCGCGGCCACCCTGGACCGCTCACGCATCGACGCCTGACAGGCGGCCCGGGGCACCCGGGCGGGGCGGCGGGCCGGCACCTCGGACGGTGCGGCCCGCCGCTGTGTGCCCGCACCGGCCCGCCCCTCCGCCCCGTCACCTGTTGGAGTGAAGAGCGCCGGTACACCAGTCCGGAAACCACTCATTCCGCACATCCTTGTGGCACGCCGCCAAGGCGGCAGCGGACAAGGAGAGTTCGGTGGACAAGCACGAAGGTCCCGACGCCGGAACGATCCGGCTCGAAGACCCCTGGTACGACGCGCTGGCCGTCGGCTGGGGCGAGGGCGACGGCGAGGTCGACGGCGGGTCCGAGGGCCGGGCCGGCGAAGCGCCGCCGCAGCCGGCAGGCGGCCGGGCGACCCCGGCCGCCGCGTCGGAGATCTACCTGGAGGTGCAGCGCAGCGCCGCCTTCCAGGAGGTCCGCAGGCGGTACCGCGGGTTCGTCGTCCCCGCGACCGCCGCCTTCCTGCTCTGGTACGTGGCCTACGTGGTCGCGGCGACCGCGGCGCCCGGGTTCATGGCCCGTCCCGTCGCCGGCGCGGTCAACGTGGCTTTGCTCGCCGGCCTCGGCCAGTTCCTCAGCACCTTCCTCCTGACCTGGGCGTACGCCCGGCACGCCCGGCTGCGCCGGGACCGGGCCGCACTGGATCTGCGGTGGACCGTCTTCGAGCAGGAGCGCGGGCGCGGGCGGGCCCGCGGCCGGGAGGCCGGCCGGTGACCGCCGGGCACCAGACGCTGGCTCTGGTCCTCTTCAGCACCTTCATCGCGGTGACGCTGGGCATCACCACATGGGTCAGCCGCCACCGGCACGGCTCCGCCGAGGAGTTCTATGCGGGGGGACGGCTGTTCTCGCCGATGGAGAACGGTTTCGCCATCGCCGGGGACTACATGTCCGCCGCGTCCTTCCTCGGCATCTCCGGGCTGATCGCCCTGTTCGGCTACGACGGCCTGCTGTACTCGGTGGGCTTCCTCGTCGCCTGGCTCGTCGTCCTCTTCCTCGTCGCCGAACTCGTCCGCAACTGCGGCCGCTTCACCCTCGCCGACGTCGTCGCGGCCCGGATGCGCGAGCGGCCTGTCCGGATCGCCGCCGGGACCGCCTCCGTCACCGTCTCCGTGCTCTACCTCGTCGCGCAGATGGTCGGCGCCGGCAGCCTCGTCGCCCTGCTGCTCGGGGACTCCGGCACCACCGCCCGCACGCTGACCGTGGTCGCGGTCGGGGCGCTGATGGTCGTCTACGTCACCTTCGGCGGCATGCGGGCCACCACCTGGATCCAGATCGTCAAGGCCGTCCTCCTGATGGGCGGGGCGGTCGCCCTCACCGTGCTCGTCCTGCTCCGCTTCCACGGCGACTTCGGCCTGCTGCTCACCAGCGCCGCCGAACGCAGCGGCCACGGCGAGCGGTTCCTGGGCCCGGGGCTGAAGTACGGCGGCGACTGGACCGCCCGCATCGACTTCATGAGCCTCGGACTGGCCCTGGTCCTGGGCACGGCCGGGCTCCCGCACATCCTGTCCCGCTTCTACACGGTGCCGACCGCGCGGGCCGCCCGCCGGTCCGTGGTCTGGGCGATCGGCCTGATCGGCGGCTTCTACCTGATGACCATCGTGCTGGGCTTCGGGGCGGCCGCGCTGGTCGGCACGGCCGAGGTCCGCGCCTCCCACACCTCCGGCAACACGGCGGTCCCGCTGCTCGCCGCGCACCTGGGCGGCGGGGCGGAGACCACCGGCGGGGCGGTGCTGTTCGCCCTGGTCTCGGCGATCGCCTTCGCGACGATCCTGGCCGTCGTCGCGGGCATCACCCTCGCCTCGTCGGCCTCCGTCGCGCACGACCTGTACGCCTCCCTCCGGCGCCGCCGCGCCCGCGCGCGCAGCGAGGTCGCGGTGGCGCGGACCGCCGCCGTCGGCATCGGGGCGGTGGCCATCGGGCTCGGGCTGCTGGCCCAGGACCTGAACGTGGCGTTCCTGGTGGGCCTCGCCTTCGCGGTGGCGGCCTCCGCCAACCTGCCCGTCCTGCTGTACTCGCTGTTCTGGAGCCGCTTCACGACGCGCGGCGCCGTGTGGTCGGTGTACGGCGGGCTGGTGCCGGCCGTGCTGCTCGTGGTGCTGTCGCCGGTCGTCTCCGGCAGCCCCGACTCCCTGTTCCCCGGGGTGGACTTCCAGTGCTTCCCGCTCCAGAATCCGGGGCTGGTCTCGATTCCGCTCGGGTTCCTGGCGGGCTGGCTGGGGACGGTGGCCTCGGCGGAGGAGCCGGACGCCGCCAAGCACGCCGAGACCGAGGTCCGCTCCCTCACCGGCGCCGGGGCCGTCTGAGGCGGAGGCGGCCGTCCGAGGCGGAGGCGGCAGGTCACGGGCAGTCGGCAGGGCGCCATGCGTAGCGGTGCTCGGGGCGGCCCGTCTCGCCGTAGCGCAGGGCCAGCGTCACCCGCCCGGTGCGGTCCAGCAGTTTGAGGTAGCGCTGGGCGGTCTGGCGGCTGATGCCGGCGCGGTCGGCGATCTGCTGGGCCGACAGGGGGCCCTCCGCGGCCAGCAGGACGCGGCGGACCAGTTCCGCAGTGGTGGGGGAGTGGCCCTTGGGCAGCTCGTTGGGGGAGCCGGCCGCGGCGAGCACCCCGAAGATCCGGTCCACCTGGGCCTGTTCGGCCTCGCCGCCCGTCTCCAGGGTGCGGCGCAGGGCCGCGTACGCCTCCAGCCGGCTTCTGAGGCCCTGGAAGGTGAACGGTTTGACGAGGTACTGGAGGGCGCCGAGGCGCATGGCGGCCTGCACTGTGGCGAGGTCCCGGGCCGCCGTGACCATGAT
Source organism: Streptomyces sp. NPDC031121 (assembly GCF_055570615.1). Lineage (NCBI taxonomy): Bacteria > Bacillati > Actinomycetota > Actinomycetes > Kitasatosporales > Streptomycetaceae > Streptomyces > Streptomyces sp. NPDC031121. The sequence goes on along the minus strand of NZ_JBVIGV010000004.1, from coordinate 356,753 downwards.
CACGTCGGTGCGGTGGCCGAGCTGCCGCAGCCGCGCCACGAGGTCCAGGCCGCTGCCGTCGGGCAGGTAGTGGTCGAGGAGGACCAGGTCCACGGGCCGGTCCTCCAGACGCTCCAGCGCCTCGGACGCCGAGTGGGCGCGGGAGACGACGCGGAAGCCGGGAACCTTCTCGACGTACGCCGCGTTGATCCGGGCAACACGCATGTCGTCGTCGACGACCAATACGTGGATCGGGGATCCGCTCATCGCAGGGCCTCCGGGAGTACGACGGAGAACTCCGCCCCTCCGTCCGCTGTCCCGCCGGCCCGGGCCGTGCCGCCCTGCCGCTCCGCCATGCGGCGTACGAGGGCCAGGCCGAGACCGCGCTCGCGCCGGCCCTGGGGCTGCTTGGTCGACCAGCCCTCGGTGAAGATCGCCTCGCGATTGGGTTCCGGCACGCCGGGGCCGCTGTCGCGGACGAGGAGGACCACCGTGCGGTCCTCGCAGCGCAGCTCCACCTCGACGAGGGGTGCGGCCGATCCGGCGGCCGCATCCAGGGCGTTGTCCACGAGGTTGCCGGCGATGGTGACCAGGCCGCCGGGGTCGGCCAGGCGGTCGGGCAGGAAGCTGCCGTCGGTGAGGCGCAGCGGGACGCCGCGCTCGGCGGCGACCGTGGCCTTGCCCACGAGGAGTGCGGCCAGCAGCGGGTCGCGGACCTTCTCGGTGACCTGCTCGGCGGTGCTGCGCCGGCCGCCGGCGACCTCGGCGAGGAACTCCGCGGCTTCCTCGTGCAGGCCGAGGTCCAGCAGGCCGAGGAGGGTGTGGAGGCGGTTGGCGTGCTCGTGGTCCTGCGCGCGCAGGGCCTCGATCAGGCCGTGGGTGGAGTCGAGTTCGCGGCGCAGCTGCTCCAGTTCGGTGCGGTCGCGCAGGGTGGCGACGGCGCCGCCGTCCTCGGTGGGCATCCGGTTGGCGACCAGGACGCGCGCGCCCTGGACGGTGAGCAGATCGCGGCCGGTGGCGCGGCCGGAGAGGACGTCGGCGGTGCGGCCTGCGCCGAGGACCTCGTCGAGCGGGCGGCCGGGGGCTCGGGCGCCTTGGGCGGGGGAGAGGCCGAGGAGGCGGGCGGCCTCGTCGTTGACGAGCCGGATGCGTCCGGCGGGGTCGAGGGCGACGACGCCCTCGCGGATGGAGTGGAGCATCGCCTCGCGTTCGGCGAGGAGGGCGGAGATGTCGGAGAAGGCCAGGTCGCGGGTCTGGCGCTGGACGCGGCGGGAGAGGAGGCAGGCGGCGAGTGCACCGGCGGCCAGCGCGCCGCCGGCGTACGCGAGGAGGCCCGGGATGGCGCCGAGCAGCCGGGCGCGGACGCTGTCGTACGCGATGCCGACGGACACGGCGCCGACGATCTCGCCGTCGGCGGCGAGGAGCGGGACCTTGCCGCGGGCGGTGCGGCCCAGGGTTCCCTCGTCGATCTCCATCACGTCGCGGCCCGCGAGCACGTCGCCGGGGTCGGTGGAGACGGGCAGGCCGATGCGGTCGGGGCCGGGGTGGGAGCGGCGGACGCCCTGGAGGTCCATCACCACCACGTACTCGGCGCGGGTGGCCCGGCGGATCCGCTCGGCGGTGGCCTGCACCGGGCTGTCGGCGCTCGGCGCGGAGCCCAGCACCGCGGCTGCCAGGGACGGGTCGGCGGCCGTGCTGCGGGCGATCGCGAGGGCGCGCTGCATGGCCTGGTCGTCGAGCTGTGCGCTCAGCGGGGCCAGGAACAGCCCGGTGGCCAGGACGGCGACCCCGGCGGCGATGGCCAGCTGGGTCAGGAGGATCTGCGAGACGGCCCGTCGGGGCAGCCCGATGCGCCGAGCGCCGGGGGAGGGGAACCGCATGACCGGCAACCGTAGGTCGGCCGAGCCGGAAGGGGAATCCCCGGAGCAGGGCAGGGGCGGGTCAGGGGAGGGGGCGCGGGGGGCGGGGGCCCTCGTAGTGGCCGGTGGGGCGCATGCGGAGCGGGCGCTCCTGGTACTCCTCCAGTGCGTGGGCAATCCAGCCCGCCGTCCGGGCGACGGCGAAGACGGTCTCCCCGGCCTCGGCCGGCATCCCGGCGGAGAGGGTGAGCACGGCCAGGGCCAGGTCCACATTGGCGTGCGGGCCGCCGCGGCCGGCCGCCGTCGTGGCGACGAGCTCCCGGGCCGCGGCGAGCGCCGGAGCCGCCCCGGGGACGTCTTCGAGCCGGGCGAACAGCGCCGTCGCCCGCGGGTCCTCGCCCGCGTAGAGCCGGTGCCCGAGCCCGGGGACCGGGCGGCCGGCCCGCAGGTGCTCTGCGACCACGGGTGCAGCCCCGCCGCACTCCAGGACCTCGGCCAGTGTGCGGTGGGCGAGGCGTCCGGCGGCGCCGTGCAGCGGGCCCTCCAGGACGCCGAGCCCCGCCGAGACGGCGGCGTACGGGTGGGCGCGCGCCGAGGCGGCGACCCGTACGGCGAGGGTGGAGGCGGCCAGGTCGTGGTCGATGAGCAGGGCGAGCGCCAGGTCGAGGGCGTCCAGGCCCGCGGGGTCCGGCTCGCGCGCCGTCAGGCGGCTCCACAGGCGTGCCGCGAGCGGACCCTCCGGAGCGGTTTCCTCCGCCGGGCCGCCGGGCTCCGGCGCGGTCGGCGGAAGGGCGTCGACCAGGGTGGGGATCAGGCGCCGGGCGGAGCCGAGCACGGCTTCTTCCGACAGGTCGAAGCGCAGCGGGTCGGTCACCGCCGCGGCGGCGGTGGCCACGCGCAGCCGGTCGACGGGCCCGCTGTGCTCGGGCAGGGCGGCGACGGCGCGGCGGGCGGCGGCGAGGGCGTCCGGCGGGGCTGTGAAGCGGGCGTTCGGGCGGAGGGTGCCCGTCCACAGCCACTCCGCGGCCTCCTCGTAGGAGTGGCGGGCGGCCAGCCGGGCGGCGTCCACGCCGCGGAACCAGTAGCGGTCGGGCTCGATCAGGGTGAGCGAGGTCCGGACCACGGGCTCCCCGCCGACCGGGGGCGCCGCCTCCCGCCTGGTGCGCCGGGCCAGGGCCTCCACCTCGGCGGCGTCGAAGCTGCTGCCCCTGCCGACCGCGTCGCGGCGACTCGTGAGCTGGCCGCGGCTGACGTACGCGTACACGGTGGCCGGCTTGACGCCGAGGAGGCGTGCCGCCTCGCGGGTGCTGATCCGCCGTTCGCCCTGCGCCTCGTCCATGACGCACAGGGTACATATATTGATTCAATCAATATTGACAGTGATTCAATCCATCATGGATGGTCGATGCATGAACACCACCGTCGATGTGCCCCGCGGTCTCGCGGGAGTCGTGGTCACCGAGACCGCCCTGGGCGATGTCCGCGGCCGCGAGGGCTTCTACCACTACCGCCAGTACTCGGCCGTCGAGCTCGCCGAACGGCGCAGCTTCGAGGACGTGTGGCACCTGATGTTCCGCGGCGCGCTGCCGGCCGACGCGGCCGGTCGGGCCGCCTTCGCCGCCGAGATCGCGCCCCTGCGCAGACTCCCCGCGGACGTCGCGGCCGCCCTGCCCGCCCTCGCCCGCGCCACCGCCCCCTCGGGCCCCCTGGCCGGGCTGCGCACCGCCCTCTCCCTGCTCGGCGCCTCCGCCGGGTTCCGCCCGCTCTACGACCTGGACCCCGAGCAGCGCGCCGCCGACGCGCTCACGGCCTGCGCCGCCGTACCGACCCTGCTCACGGCGCTGTACCGGCTCGGCCGGGGCCTGGAGCCGGTCGCCCCGCGGGACGACCTGCCGTACGCGGCGAACTACCTGTACATGATGGCCGGGCAGGAGCCGGACCCGGCCGCGGCCCGCGCGATCGAGCAGTACCTCGTCTCCACCGTCGACCACGGCTTCAACGCCTCCACCTTCACCGCCCGGGTGATCGCCTCCACCGGCGCGGACGTCGCCGCCTGCCTCACCGGGGCGATCGGCGCCCTCTCCGGCCCGCTCCACGGAGGCGCTCCCAGCCGGGCCCTGGACACCCTGGACGCCATCGGCACGGCGGACCGCATCGAGCCGTGGGTCCGCGAGCGGGTCCTCGCGGGCGACCGCATCATGGGCTTCGGCCACCCCGTCTACCGCACCGAGGACCCGCGCTCGCGCATGCTCCGCCAGACCGCCCTCGGCTTCGGCGGCCCCCTCGTCGACTTCGCCGTGCAGGTGGAGCAGCACGTCGAGCGGATCCTCGCCGAGCTCAAGCCCGGCCGCGAGCTCCACACGAACGTCGAGTTCTACGCCGGCGTCGTCATGGAGCTGTGCGGGCTGCCGCGCGCGATGTTCACGCCGACCTTCTGCGCGGCCCGCGTGGTGGGATGGAGCGCGAACGTGCTGGAGCAGTCGGCCGATTCGAAAATCATCCGTCCGGCGGCGCGCTACGCCGGGCCGACGCCGCCCCGGCCGGTTCCGGTCCCCGCCTGAGTACGATCGGCGGGGTGAACAGCAGGCAGCCCGGCCGGTCCGACACCCGCACTCCGATCCCTGTCGTCGTCCTCGCCGGATTCCTCGGGTCCGGCAAGACGACGCTGCTCAACCACCTCCTCGCCCACCGCGGCGGCACCCGCATCGGGGTGGTGGTCAACGACTTCGGCTCCATCGAGATCGACGCGATGTCGGTGGCCGGCCAGGTCGGCGACTCCATGGTCTCCCTCGGCGGCGGCTGCCTGTGCTGCGCGGTCGACGGCAGCGAGCTCGACGCCTACCTGGAGAAGCTCTCCGATCCCGTCCACCGGATCGACGTGATCGTCATCGAGGCGAGCGGCCTGGCCGAGCCGCAGGAGATGATCCGCATGCTGGCCGCCAGCGAGAACCCGGCCGTCCGCTATGGCGGACTGGTGGAGATCGTGGACGCGGCCGAGTTCGACGCGACCCGCGCCCGGCACCCGGAGACCGACCGCCACCTGGCCGTCGCCGACCTGGTGGTGCTGAACAAGACCGACCGGGTGGACGACGCCGAGCGCGCCCGCATCGAGGCCGAACTGGCCGCCCTGTGCCCCGGGATCCCGCTCGTCGCCGCCGACCACGGGCGCATCGACCCCGAGCTGCTCTTCGACCGCCGCCCGTGGACCGAGACACGGGGCCAGCTGTCCTTCGAGGACCTGATCGCCGAGGCGCGGGACGGCTGCGGGGGCGGCGGCCCCACCGATCACACCGGGCACGCGCACACGCAGTACGAGAGCACGGAGTTCACCTCCGACCAGGCCCTCAGCCCCCGCCGCCTGATCGACTTCCTCGACCGGCGCCCCGCCGGCCTCTACCGGATCAAGGGCTTCGTGTACTTCGGCGTCCCCGGCCACGAGGAGCGCTACGAGGTCCACGCCGTCGGCCGGTTCCTGCGCTTCGCGCCCGGCCCCTGGGGGCGGGGCGAGCCCAGGGCGACCCGCCTCGTCCTGATCGGGTCCGGCACCGACGGGGCGGCCCTGCTGCGCGAACTCGACGCCTGCCGCGAGCCGGCCCCGCAGAACGCCGGGCCGGAGGCGATGTGGGGCATCCTCCGCTACGTCGCCCGCCCCGCCGGAGCCGACCCGGAGGCGGACGTCCGCGCCGAGGACCCCCCGGCCTCCGCCTCCGCGGACACCGCCGCGCCCGCGGAGGCGTAGGCCGCTTCCGGCCTCAGGCCACCTGGACTCCGTGGTCGGCGAGGAGGGCCGCGAGGCCGTCGCGGTAGCCCTTGCCGCCCGCGACGAAGTCCCAGTCGCCGTTGGCGCGGCGGCGGAAGGAGCCCAGGACCAGGGCGGTCTCGCCCGGGCGGCCGTCTGAGACGTCCAGGCAGCCCAGTTCGGCGCCGTCGGCCGCGAGGAGGCGTATGCGGGCGTCGGTGAAGCCGGTCAGGTCGGCGTGCGGGTCGGCTTCCGGGTCGACCGCGGCGACGAGGACCAGCCGGTCCGCGGCCTGCGGCAGCTCGTCGAACGCGACGGCCAGGGCGGCCTTGTCCGGTGCCCCGTGCGGGTGGGCCCGCACCGAGCCGTCCGGGGTGCGCGGGTTGTTGTAGAACACGAAGTGGTCCTCCGTCAGCACCCGGCTCCCCTGGCAGACCAGCGCGCACACGTCCAGGGCCGCCGGCCCCGACCACGCCATCCCGAGGACGTTGTGGTCCGCCGGGGACCCGTCCCCGGACCCGGCCGCGTCCGCGCCGCCCGCCGCGGCTGCGGCCGCCGGGCCGTCCGCCTGGCCGAGCCGGCCGCGCAGCCCGTGCTGGTGCAGCAGCTCCACCAGGGCCGGCCCGGGAACCAACTCCAGCGGCTTGCCGTTGGCAAAGGTGTACGAACCCGGCCCGAAGGAGGCAGTCGTGACGAGCACGCCCTTGTTCGCCCCCTTGTCCTGCACGGTGCCGTACAGATCCCGGACGGCCGTCGGCGGCACCGTCTTCCGGTAGCGCTTGACCTGCACCACGATCCGACCGCCCCGGATCGGGGCGGGGTCCAGCGCCTCCACGTCCACGCCGCCGTCGTTCGACCGCTGCGTCGTCACCGCCTCCATGCCCATCGCCCGGAACAGCTCCGCGACCAGGTTCTCGAAGTCGATCGGGTCCATCGCGAACAGGTCCGGCTCGTTGTCGTCCGCGCCCCCGCCGTGGCTGACGACGCCGCCGCCGACCTCGTCGGGCCGGCGCCCCGGCCGGACCGCCGTCCGCTGGTCGGGGCGCGCCGACAGCTGCCCGCCGAGCCCCGACACCAGGCAGTCCACGGCGCTGACCTGCTCCAGCCGCAGCCCCGTGAAGGCGGTGCGCGCCGCGCAGACCGAGGCGAGCACGTACCGCGCCTCCCGGCCCGTCGCGGGGTCGTGGCAGTCCACGAAGCCGTTGACGACGACGGAGTCCAGGGCGCCGAACTCGTCCGCGGCGTACAGCTCCCGCAGGACCAGCAGCATGCACTGCGCCAGCACGTCCCGGTACAGGGCACGCCGCTCCGTCACCGGGCGCGGCCGGACCTTGTCCTGGTCGGTGCTGGGCAGGTACTGCACCGCCCTGGCCTCCGGCACCACCGCGTACCCGGGCAGCTCCCAGTCCAGCACCAGCTCGCGCGCGGCCGGGTCGTAGGCGGCGGCCACCTGCCGCGGCAGCGCCTCGGGCCAGGCCGTCGAGGCGTACAGGGCGGCGGAGAAGTACTCGACGGCAGCCTCGGCGCTCCCGGCGCGCAGGGCGCCGCCCAGTTCGGCGAGCCCGCTGTTGTGCTCGCGGACCCCGGCGAGCTGCTCGGCCGCCCACCGGTCGTACTGCTGCCGGTACGCGGCGAGCTGCTGCTGCCGCCGGGCCTCCGCGGCGGTCGCGGCCTGCCAGGCCTCGGTGTACCGGGCGTGGGCCTCGCGCTCCGCCTGCGCCCGGTGCTGCGAGCCGAGGGTCCAGCCGCTGCTCTGCCGCTGGAAGTCCTCCAGGCGCGGGAGCGGTACGGGCTGCGCCAGCGCACCGGGGTCGAACGGGGCCACCTGCTCGGGGCGGACCAGCGAGGCCATCCGGAACGCCGGCGCGCGGCAGCCGGCGACCAGCAGCCCCTTGAGCGCGGCGACCTCGGCGTCGAGCGCGGCGGTGCGGCGCAGGGCCTCGGCCTCGCGGTACTGGCGGTGGCTGCGGTTCGCCTCCCGCTCGTAGGCCCGCTGCCGGCGCTCGGCCTCCCGCTGCTGCACCAGCTGCGTCTGCTGCTGCCGCCGCTGGGCCTCGGCCCAGGTCCCGATCAATCCGCCCGACCGACGACTCATCAGCGGTGTACTCCCCCCACAACACCCGGAGGGAAAACACTAGTCGGCATTCGGGTGGTACGTCCCCCGGCTGTACCACCCGATGCCGTCCTGCGCCCTACAGCGCGGCGCCCGCCACCACGGAGACCGCCGCGGGCAGCGCGGCGCCCGAGCCGTCGCGGCGCGGGTCGACGGCCGGCAGTGCGGCCGGGGCGCCGTTCGCCGCCGCCGCCCGCGCCGGGGCGTTGCCCGCCCAGGCGAAGGTCAGCAGCTCCTCGCCCTTGAGGAACCGCTGGCAGCGGACGCCGCCGGTGGCCCGGCCCTTGCGCGGGTACTGGTCGAACGGGGTCAGCTTCCCGGACTGCACCGAGTCGTCGAGGGTGCCGCGGGAGCCGGCCACGGTCAGCACCAGCGCGTCGCGCGCCGGGTCGACCGCCGAGAAGTGGATCACCTTGGCGCCGGAGGCGAGCTTGACGCCGGCCATGCCGCCGGCCGGGCGGCCCTGCGGGCGCACCTGCGAGGCCGGGTAGCGCAGCAGCTGGGCGTCGTCGGTGATGAACACGAGGTCCTCCTCGCCGGTGCGCAGCTCGACCGCGCCGACGATCCGGTCGCCCTCCTTGAGGGTGATGACCTCCAGCTCCTCCTTGTTGGCCGGGTAGTCCGGCACGACGCGCTTGACGACGCCCTGCTCGGTGCCGAGGGCCAGGCCCTGGGAGGACTCGTCCAGCGAGGTCAGGCAGACGACCCGCTCGTCCGGGGCGAGCCCGGAGAGGAACTCCGCCAGCGGCGCCCCGCCGGCCAGGTTCGGCGCGGCGTGGGTGTCCGGCAGCTGCGGCAGGTCGATCACCGACAGCCGCAGCAGCCGCCCGTGCGAGGTGACCGCGCCGATGTCGCTCCGCGCCGTCGTCGCGACCTGGGAGACGATCAGGTCGTGCCGGGCGCGCGGCGCGCCCTCCTCCGCCGCCACCGGGTCCCCGGTCGCCGTGCGCGCCAGCAGGCCCGTCGAGGACAGCAGTACGCGGCACGGGTCGTCGGCGACCTCCAGCGGGACCGCCGCGACCGCGCTGCCCGCCGACTCCAGCAGGACGGTGCGGCGCTCGGTGCCGAACTTCTTGGCGACCGCCGCCAGCTCGGAGGAGACCAGCTTGCGCAGCTCCGCGTCCGACTCGAGGATCCGGGTCAGCTCCTCGATCTCGGTGGTGAGGCGGTCGCGCTCGGCCTCCAGTTCGATCCGGTCGAAGCGGGTGAGCCGGCGCAGCGGGGTGTCCAGGATGTACTGGGTCTGGACCTCGCTCAGCGAGAAGCGCTCCATGAGCCGCTCCTTCGCCTGCGCCGAGTTGTCGCTGTCCCGGATGATCCGGATGACCTCGTCGATGTCGAGGAGGGCGACCAGCAGGCCCTCCACGAGGTGCAGCCGGTCGCGCCGCTTGCCGCGGCGGAACTCGCTGCGCCGGCGCACCACGTCGAAGCGGTGGTCGAGGTAGACCTCCAGCAGCTCCTTCAGGCCCAGCGTCAACGGCTGGCCGTCGACCAGGGCGACGTTGTTGATGCCGAAGGACTCCTCCATCGGCGTCAGCTTGTAGAGCTGCTCCAGGACGGCCTCGGGGTGGAAGCCGTTCTTGATCTCGATGACCAGGCGCAGGCCGTGCGCGCGGTCGGTGAGGTCCTTGACGTCGGCGATGCCCTGGAGCTTCTTCGCGTTGACGAGGTCCTTGATCTTCGCGACGACCTTCTCCGGGCCGACCGTGAAGGGCAGTTCGGTGACGACCAGGCCCTTGCGGCGGGCGGTCACGTTCTCCACGGACACCGTCGCGCGGATCTTGAAGCTGCCGCGGCCGTTCTCGTACGCGTCCTTGATCCCCGACAGGCCCACGATCCGGCCGCCCGTGGGCAGGTCCGGACCGGGGACGAAGCGCATCAGCGCCTCCAGGTCCGCGTGCGGGTAGCGGATCAGGTGGCGTGCGGCGGCGATGACCTCGCCCAGGTTGTGCGGCGGCATGTTCGTCGCCATGCCGACCGCGATTCCGGAGGCGCCGTTGACCAGCAGGTTCGGGTACGCGGCGGGGAGGGCGACCGGCTCGCGCTCCTGGCCGTCGTAGTTGGCCTGGAAGTCGACGGTGTCCTCGTCGATCGACTCCGTCATCAGCGACGTGGCGTCGGCCATGCGGCACTCGGTGTAGCGCATGGCGGCCGGCGGGTCGTCGTTGCCCAGCGAGCCGAAGTTGCCGTGCCCGTCGACCAGGGGGAGGCGCATCGAGAAGGGCTGCGCCATGCGCACGAGGGCGTCGTAGATCGACGCGTCGCCGTGCGGGTGCAGCTTGCCCATGACCTCGCCGACGACGCGGGCGCACTTCACGTACCCGCGGTCGGGGCGCAGGCCCATCTCGCTCATCTGGTACACGATGCGCCGGTGCACCGGCTTCATGCCGTCGCGGGCGTCGGGCAGGGCGCGGGAGTAGATCACCGAGTACGCGTACTCGAGGAAGGAGCCCTGCATCTCGTCGACGACGTCGATGTCGAGGATGTTCTCCTCGAAGTCCTCCGGCGGCGGGGTCTTCGTGCTGCGGCGGGCCATCGCTGCGCGGCTCCTTAACCAAGAAAGGGATGTGCTGGGGGTCTGGCTGGGCGGTCTGGCGGGATCTGGTGACAGGGGCTGACGGGGGTCGTCGCGGACCATTGTGTCCCGACGCACCGACAGGCCCGACCCCGACCCGGGTACGGGCCGGGAACTTCTCCGGCGCCCGGCACGCTTGCATACAGTGGCAGGTCTGACGGAATTCTCTGCATCGCGATCGAAGGGACCACATGCCCATGGGTCACACGGCCACAGCCCAGGCCGGCTCCGGCGGCCTGACAGCGACCGAGCACCGGCTGGCCAACGGCCTGCGCGTGGTGCTCTCGGAGGACCACCTGACCCCGGTCGCGGCGGTCTGCCTGTGGTACGACGTCGGCTCGCGCCACGAGGTCAAGGGACGCACCGGCCTGGCTCACCTCTTCGAGCACCTGATGTTCCAGGGCTCCGCGAGCGTACCGGGGAACGGCCACTTCGAGCTCGTCCAGGGCGCCGGCGGCTCCCTCAACGGGACGACGAGCTTCGAGCGCACCAACTACTTCGAGACAATGCCGGCCCACCAGCTGGAGCTGGCGCTGTGGCTCGAAGCGGACCGGATGGGCTCGCTGCTGGCCGCCCTGGACGAGGAGTCCATGGAGAACCAGCGCGACGTCGTCAAGAACGAGCGCCGCCAGCGCTACGACAACGTGCCGTACGGCACCGCCTTCGAGCGGCTGACCGCCATGGCGTACCCCGAGCCCCACCCCTACCACCACACGCCGATCGGCTCGATGGCCGACCTGGACGCGGCCTCGCTGGAGGACGCGCGCGCGTTCTTCCGCACCTACTACGCGCCCAACAACGCGGTGCTGTCGGTCGTCGGCGACATCGACCCGGAGCAGACGCTCGCCTGGATCGAGAAGTACTTCGGCACCATCCCCGCCCACGACGGCAAGCAGCCCCCGCGCGACGGCACGCTGCCCGACACCATGGGCGGCCAGCTCCGCGAGGAGATCACCGAGGACGTCCCGGCCCGCGCCCTGATGGCCGCCTACCGGCTGCCCCACGACGGCACCCGCGAGTGCGACGCCGCCGACGTGGCGCTGACCGTCCTCGGCGGGGGCGAGTCATCCCGCCTGCACAACCGCCTGGTCCGCCGCGACCAGACCGCCGTCGCCGCGAGCTTCGGCATGCTCCGCCTGGCCGGCGCCCCCTCGATGGGCTGGCTGGACGTGAAGACCTCCAGCGGCGTCGAGGTGCCCGCCATCGAGGCCGCCGTGGACGAGGAGCTCGCCCGGTTCGCCGCCGAGGGCCCCACCGCCGAGGAGATGGAGCGCGCCCAGGCCCAGCTGGAGCGCGAGTGGCTGGACCGGCTGGGCACCGTCGCCGGCCGGGCCGACGAACTGTGCCGCTTCGCGGTCCTCTTCGGCGACCCGCAGCTGGCGCTGACCGCCGTGCAGCGCGTCCTCGACATCACCGCCGAGGAGGTCCAGGCCGTGGCCGCGGCCCGACTGCGCCCCGACAACCGCGCGGTGCTCGTCTACGAGCCCCTCGCCGCCGGCGACTCCGACGCGAACGAGAACGAGAACGAGGGGGCGGAGCAGTGAGCGACACCGCAGCCGTCACGATGACCTTCCACCCGCGGCCCGCCGCCGGGCAGCCCAAGCCGTGGGCGTTCCCCGCCCCCGAGCGGAGCGCCCTGCCCAACGGCCTGACCGTGCTGCGCTGCCACCGGCCCGGCCAGCAGGTCATCGCCGTAGAGGTGAACCTCGCCGCACCGCTGGACGCCGAGCCGGAGGGGCTGGACGGCGTCGCCACCATCATGGCCCGCGCCCTGTCCGAGGGCACCGACAAGCACTCCGCCGAGGAGTTCGCCGCCGAGCTGGAGCGCTGCGGCGCCACCCTCGACGCGCACGCCGACCACCCCGGCCTGCGCGTCTCCCTGGAGGTCCCGGCCTCCCGGCTGGCCAAGGCCCTCGGCCTGCTCGCCGAGGCGCTGCGCGCGCCGGCCTTCGCCGACAGCGAGGTCGACCGCCTCGTCCGCAACCGCCTGGACGAGATCCCGCACGAGCTGGCCAACCCGCAGCGCCGCGCCGCCAAGGAGCTCTACCGGCAGCTCTTCCCGGCCTCCCTGCGGATGTCCCGCCCGCGCCAGGGCACCGAGGAGACCGTCGCCCGGATCGACTCCGCGGCCGTCCGCGCCTTCTACGAGGCGCACGTGCGCCCCGCGACGGCCACCGCGGTGATCGTCGGCGACCTGGCCGGCATCGACCTGGACGCCCTCCTGGCCGACACCCTGGGCGCCTGGACGGGCAACCCGGGGCAGCCCCGCCCCGTGCCCCCGGTGGAGTCCGACGACACCGGCCGCGTCGTCATCGTCGACCGGCCCGGCGCCGTCCAGACCCAGCTGCTGATCGGCCGCACCGGGCCCGACCGGCACGACCGCGTCTGGGCCGCCCAGGTGCTCGGCACGTACTGCCTGGGCGGCACCCTCACCTCGCGCCTGGACAAGGTGCTGCGCGAGGAGAAGGGGTACACGTACGGCGTGCGCGCCTTCGGCCAGGTGCTGCGCTCCACCGCCGACGGCCGGGGCGCCTCGATGCTCGCCATCAGCGGGTCCGTGGACACCCCCAACACCGGGCCGGCGCTGGAGGACCTCTGGAAGGTGCTGCGCACCCTCGCCGAGGGGGGCCTGACGGACGCCGAGCGGGACGTCGCCGTGCAGAACCTGGTGGGCGTGGCCCCGCTGAAGTTCGAGACGGCCGCGGCCGTCGCCGGGACCCTCGCCGACCAGGTCGAGCAGGAGCTGCCGGACGACTACCAGGCGCAGTTGTACGCCCGGCTCGCCGAGACGGGCACCGTGGAGGCGACCACGGCCGTCGTGCAGGCGTTCCCGGTGGACCGGCTGGTCACCGTGCTCGTCGGCGACGCCGCGCAGATCGAGGGGCCGGTGCGCGCGTTGGGCATCGGAGAGGTCACCGTCGTCGGCAACTGACGGGCAACTCCCCAAGGGGCCTCGGCGGCTTGTCCGCCGGGGCCCTTTGTGTCCGGTTTTGCTGCGGAGGTTGCCCGTATGCGGTGTGGCGTGCGCAACAAAAGGCCGTGACCATTTGGTGATTGACTGATGATCCGCCTAGCGTCGGCCGTGCTGTCCGTCAGTTGATACGCGCCGCAGCCGCGGCACCGGGCAGCGATCGCCGAGTCCCCGTCAGGCGCGAGCCTGGGGAGCCGGGGACCCACACGTCCCTTGGGGTGAATCGGGCCGCCTCGCAAGAGGTGCCCGTAGGAGACCTTCCTGCTCCGAACCCGTCAGCTAACCCGGTAGGCGAGAGGGAAGGAAAGGATCAGCCTCTCCATGGCCTTTGGCAGCCGTGCCGCCGGCAAGCACCGTGGTTCCAGCCGTCTGAGCCGCAAGACCGCCGGATTCGCCGGCGTCGCCGCCCTCGCCACCACCGGCGTCGTGGGCACCCTCGCCGCCCCGGCCTTCGCCGCGTCGGACAAGGGCCCGTCCATGGAGGACACCGGCCTGAACGCGGTCGTCACCGCGGAGGACGTCGCCGGCCAGATCGAGGCCCAGGCCGACGCCCAGCGGGCCGCCGCCGAGGCCGCCGCCCTGAAGGCGCAGGCCGAGGCCGACGCCAAGGCGCGCGCCGCCGAGGCCAAGCAGAAGGCCGAGGAGAAGGCGAAGGCCGAGCGCGAGGCCGCCGAGCGCGCCGCCCGCGAGGAGGAGCGCAAGCGCCTCAACACCTTCGTCTCCCCGCTCGCCGGCTCCTACGTCAGCACCCAGTACCGCGCCGGCGGCGGCATGTGGTCCTCCGGCAGCCACACCGGCATCGACTTCCACGCCGACGAGGGCTCCGTCGTCCGCGCCGTCGGCCTCGGCACCGTCGTCGAGGCCGGCTGGGGCGGCGCCTACGGCAACAACGTCGTCATCCGGCACGCCGACGGCACCTACACCCAGTACGGCCACCTCAACTCGCTGAGCGTCTCGGTCGGCCAGCAGGTCACCCCGGGCCAGCAGATCGGCCTCTCCGGCTCGACGGGCAACTCCAGCGGCCCGCACCTGCACTTCGAGGCCCGCACCGGCGCCAAGTACGGCTCGGACATCGACCCGATCGCCTACCTGCGCAGCCACGGCGTCAGCCTCTGACCCCTCGCAGCAGCCTGTTTTGAAGGCCCCGGCTCGCCGAGCCGGGGCCTTCGCGCTGCCCGGGACGCCGATTTCCGGCCGCCGCACCCCGGCCGAAATACCGCTGATTTCCTGCCGCCCTCGGAAACCGGCGGGAATTGCCATACAGTTTCCGTACGATCCACCACGGCCGCGGCACCGGTGCCGGCCATTTGAAAAAGGGCGGAGGTCCGGTCTTGCGTATTCCCGCGCACGCGGTGTGCACCGCGATCCGCGACGACATCGTCTCCGGGGCGTTCCCGCCGGGCGCCAGGCTCACCGAGGAGCAGCTGGCCCGCCGGTACGGCGTCTCGCGCGTTCCGGTCCGCGAGGCCCTGCGGACCCTGGAGTCCGAGGGCTTCGTGACCAGCCGGCGGCACGCGGGCGCCTGCGTCGCCGAGCCCACCGAGCAGGAGGCCGCCGACCTCCTGGAGATGCGGATGCTGCTGGAGCCGCTCGCGGCCGCCAGGGCCGCGCGGCGGCGCACCGAGGGCCACCTGAAGGTGCTGCGCGGCCTGGTCAGGCTGGGCCAGGAGCGGGCCAGGGGAGGGCAGGGCGAGGACCTGCGGGCCCTCGGCAGCTGGTTCCACGAGACCCTCGCGCAGGCCTCGGCCAGCCCCGGGCTGATCGCCCTGCTCATCCAGATGCGCCACAAGGTCGCCTGGATGTACGCCGTGCAGGCGCCGGAGCGGCCCGTGGAGTGCTGGGCGGAGCACGGTGCGATCACCGACGCGGTGGCCAGGGGGGACGCGGAGCGGGCGCGGGCCCTGACCGCCGGCCACGCCGAACGCACCGCGGGTGCCTACCGGCTGCGCGTGAGGACTTCGCAACCTGCCGTAAACACGGCGGGCCGCTCCTTTTAACAGGGGCCGCGTAGAAATGCGGAAACAAGGGCCGGGAGTCCCTTCCGGCCGCGTCGATTTCCGTGCGCCTTCGGAATCGGCGGTACGCCCGGAACTCCCTCCCGGTCGCGGCCGTGTTCGTCCTCGAATTCCGCGGCGCATTCGCGTGCGCGCATCGCATTCCCGTACCCGCAACGGCGAAGCCGCGGCCGCCGGAGCATCGGCGGCCGCGGCTTCGCGCGAACCGGGTGGAACCCGAAGGGTCAGACGGTCTCGGGAAGCTCCTCAAGACCCTCCGCGACCAGCCGCGCGAGGCGGTCCAGCGCCACCTCCGCGCCCTCGGCGTCCGACGCGAGGACGACCTCCTCGCCGCCCTGGGCGCCCAGGCCCAGCACCGCGAGCATGGAGGCGGCGTTGACGGGGTTCCCGTCCGCCTTCGCGATGGTCACCGGGACGCCCGAAGCGGTCGTCGCCCGGACGAAGATCGAGGCGGGACGAGCGTGCAGGCCCTCGGCCCAGCCGACGTTGACGCGGCGCTCTGCCATGGTGATGCCCTTCAGGTTCTGACGGTTGTCTAGACCACTATCTCACGCGGTCCCCCGTGCTCGGACCGCCGCCGGCCTCGATCTCTTCCGTCCGATCTACCCCGTATTGCACCGGTTCGCACCTCTCCTCGGGCGTGCACCGCGCAGGAGCCCTTCCACCCGCCCTGGGCTTAGGATCACCGCATGACCACCGCGTCGGACCCCTCGTACCCGGCCCACTGGGAAGCGGACGTCGTCCTCCGTGACGGCGGCACCGCACGCATCCGGCCCATCACCCCCGAGGACGCGGGCCGCCTGGTCAGCTTCTACGAGCAGGTCTCCGACGAGTCGAAGTACTACCGGTTCTTCGCCCCCTACCCCCGGCTCTCCGACCGCGACGTGCACCGCTTCACCCACCACGACTACGTCGACCGGGTGGGCCTCGCCGCGACCGTCGGCGAGGACTTCATCGGCACCGTCCGCTACGACCGGATCGGCCCCGACGGCCGCCCCGCCTCGGCCCCCGCCGACGAGGCCGAGGTCGCGTTCCTCGTCCAGGACGCCCACCAGGGGCGCGGCGTGGCCTCCGCGCTCCTGGAGCACATCGGCGCGGTCGCCCGCGAACGCGGCATCCGCCGGTTCGCCGCCGAGGTGCTCCCCGCCAACACCCGCATGATCAAGGTGTTCACGGACGCGGGCTACCAGCAGAAGCGCAGCTTCGAGGACGGCGCCGTCCGCCTCACGCTCGACCTGGAGCCCACCGCCGAGTCGCTCGCCGTCCAGCGGGCCCGCGAGCAGCGCGCCGAGGCCCGCTCCGTCCAGCGGCTCCTGGCCCCCGGGTCCGTGGCCGTCATCGGCGTCAGCCGCTCCGGCGGCGGCGTCGGCGCCGCCGCCCTGCGCAACCTCCGCGACAGCGGCTTCCGCGGCCACCTCTACGCCGTCAACGAGGCCCGCGCCCCCGGCATCGAGGGCGACCTCCTGGACGGCGTGCGCGCCTACCGCTCGCTCGCCGAGATCGACGCGCCCGTGGACCTCGCCGTCGTGGCCGTCCCCGCCGCCCGGGTGCCGCAGGTCGTCGCCGACTGCGGCGAGCACGGCGTGCAGGGCCTCGTCGTGCTGTCCGCCGGCTACGCCGAGACCGGCCCCGCCGGCCTGGAGCGCCAACGCGAACTCGTCCGCCAGGTCCGCTCCCACGGGATGCGCCTCATCGGCCCCAACGCCTTCGGAGTGATCAACACCGCGCCCGAGGTCGCGCTCAACGCCTCCCTGGCCCCCGTGCCCGCCCCCGTCCCCGGCCGGATCGGGCTCTTCACCCAGTCCGGCGCCATCGGCATCGCGCTGCTGTCCGCCCTGCTCCGCCGCGGCGAGGGCCTCTCCTCGTTCGTCTCGGCCGGCAACCGCGCCGACGTCTCCGGCAACGACATCCTCCAGTACTGGTACGAGGACGAGGCCACCGACGTCGCCCTCATGTACCTGGAAACCCTCGGCAACCCGCGGAAGTTCACCCGCCTCGCCCGCCGCACCGCGGCCGTCAAGCCCGTCGTCGTCGCCAAGGGCGGCCGCCACACGCCCGCCGGCCACGCCGTCCCCGGCACCCGGCTCCCCGAGGCCACCGTCTCCGCCCTGCTCCGCCAGGCCGGCGTGATCCGCGTCGACACCGTCACCGAGCTCGTCGACGTCGGCCTCCTGCTCGCCTCCCAGCCGGTCCCCGCCGGGCCGCGCGTCGCGATCCTCGGCAACTCCGAATCGCTGGGCTACCTCACCTACGACGCCTGCCTCGCCCAGGGGCTGCGGCCCTCCTCCCCGCTCGACCTGACCACCGCCGCCACCCCCGCCGACTTCGGCAGCGCCGTCTCCGCGGCCCTCGCCTCCGACGCCCACGACGCCGTCGTCGTCACCGCCATCCCCTGGGTCGGCGAGGACACCTGCGCCGAGACCGGGGCCGACGGCCTCGCCGACGCCCTGCGCGACGCCGCGGCCGCCCACCCCGGCAAACCGGTCGCCGTCGTCCACGTCGAGCTCGCCGAGCTCGTCCGGTCCCTTTCCCGCGAGGACGTCCGCATCCCCGCCTACCCGGCCGCCGAGCGGGCCGTGCGGGCGGTCGCCGAAGCCGTGCGCCACGGCCAGTGGCGCCGCGCCAACACCGACACCGGGCACGTCCCCGAGTACGACGACATCGACGAGGCGGGGGCCGCCGCCCAGCTCGCCGCCCTCCTCGCCGGCGGAGCCGGCCCCGACGGCGTGATCACCCTCGCCGACGGCGACGCCGCCGCGCTCCTCGCCCGCTACGGGATCCGCGTCCTGCCCACCCTGCCCGCGCCCACCCCCGACGCCGCCGCCAAGGCCGCCGCGGCCCTCGGCTACCCCGTCGCCCTCAAGACCACCGCCCCGCACCTGCGCCACCGCGCCGACCTCGGCGGCGTCCGCCTGGACCTCACCACCGAGGCCGAGCTGCGCCGCTCGTACGACGAGCTGACCGAGCTCCTCGGCAGCCCCGCCGAGCTGCAGCCCGTCGTGCAGGCCATGGTGCCGCGCGGCGTCGACACCGTCGTCCGCTCCGTCATCGACCCGGCCGCCGGCGCCGTCCTCTCCTTCGGCCTGGCCGGAGTCGCCTCCGAGCTGCTCGGCGACACCGCCCACCGGCTCGTCCCCGCCACCGACCGGGACGCCGCCGGACTGATCCGCTCCATCCGCACCGCCCCCCTCCTCTTCGGCTGGCGAGGCAGCGACCCCGTCGACACCCCCGCCCTGGAAGAGCTGCTGCTGCGGCTGTCCCGGCTCGTCGACGACCACCCGGAAGTGGTCGGCGTCACCCTCGAACCCGTCGTCGTCGCCACCGAGGGCCTCTCCGTCCTCAGCGCCGCGGTCCGCATCGCCCACCCGCCCGCCCGCACCGACCTCGGCCCGCGCACCCTCCCCAGCTACTGAGGACCCCGGGGGCGTCCCGAGGCGGCCTGGGCGCCCCGTACGGGCCTTAGGATGGACCCCATGGCGAAATCCGGTACGACGACCCAGGGGCTGCGCACGGCGATCGAGCGCAGCGGCTACTACCCGGCCCTCGTGGCCGAGGCCGTGGAGGCCGCGGTGGGCGGCGAGCCGATCTCGTCGTACCTGGTCCACCAGGAGACGACCTTCGACTCCAACGAGGTGCGCCGGCACGTCACCGTGCTCGTCCTGACCGGCAACCGCTTCATCGTGAGCCACACCGACGAGCAGGCCGCCGACGCGGGCTCCCCCTCGCCGTACGCGACCACCTCCACCGAGTCGGTGAAGCTGGCCAGCATCTCCTCGGTGGTGCTCAGCCGCGTCGTCGCCAACCCCGAGTCGTACACCCCGGGCACCCTGCCGCGCGAGGTCGTCCTGACCATCGGCTGGGGAGCCGTCTCGCGCATCGACCTCGAACCCGCCGCCTGCGGCGACCCCAACTGCGACTCCGACCACGGCTACACCGGCAACTCCACCGCCGACGACCTCAGCCTCCGCGTGAGCGAGGCGGGCGACGGCCCCGAGGCCGTACGCCAGACCCTGCTCTTCGCTCAGGCCCTCTCCGAGGCGACCGCGGCCACGGCCGCCGGCACCGCCCGCTGATGTCCCACTCCGCACCGCCGAACTGGGACGAGCCCGAGCTGCTGGACCTCGCCGGCGCGCCCGTCCCGCAGTACGGGGCCGGCTCGCTCGCCGACCTGCTGCCGACCCTCGCCGCAGGCCAGGGAGTCCCCGGCTTCACCGCCGCCATCGCCGAGCTGGCCCCCGCCGACCGGAACTGCGTCTTCCTCGTCGACGGCATGGGCTGGGAGCAGATCAAGGCCCACCCCGCCGAAGCCCCCTTCCTGACCTCCCTGCTCGGCACCTCCCGCGGCGGCACCGGCCGCCCCCTCACCGCCGGCTTCCCGGCGACCACGGCCACCTCGCTGGCGTCCGTCGGCACCGGCCTGCCGCCCGCCCGGCACGGCCTTCCCGGCTACGCCGTCCGCAACCCCGGCACCGGCGAGCTGATGAACCAGCTTCGCTGGAACCCGTGGACCCCGCCGCGCCCCTGGCAGCCGTACCCGACCGTCTTCCAGCTCGCCGACGCGGCCGGCGTGGCCACGGCCCAGGTCTCCTCGCCCGCCTTCCAGACCACCCCGCTCACCCAGATCGCGCTCAGCGGCGGCACCTTCCACGGCCGGATGACCGGCGAGGAGCGGATGGACCTCACCGCGGACCGCCTCGCCGCGGGCGACCGCTCGCTGGTGTACACGTACTACAGCGAGCTCGACGGCGCCGGCCACCGCCACGGTGTCGACTCCGACGCCTGGCGCGGCCAGCTGATGTACGTCGACCGGCTGGTGCAGCGGCTCGCCGAGCAGCTGCCGCCCCGGACCGCCCTGTACGTGACCGCCGACCACGGCATGGTGGACATCCCCTTCGACGAGGACTCCCGGATCGACTTCGACGAGGACTGGGAGCTGGGCGCGGGTGTCGCCCTGCTCGGCGGCGAGGGCCGCGCCCGGCACGTGTACGCGGTCCCGGGCGCCGAGGCCGACGTCCTGACCGTGTGGCGCGAGGTGCTCGGGGACCGGTTCTGGGTCGCCGGCCGCGAAGAGGCCCTCGAACTCGGCTGGTTCGGGCCGCCAGGGGAGTGCGACGAGCGCGTCCTCGGCCGGATCGGCGACGTGGTCGCCGCCGCCCACGCCGATGTCGCGATCACGGCGTCCCAGGCCGAGCCGAACGAGTCCGCGCTGGCCGGCATGCACGGCTCGATGACCCCCGCCGAGCAGCTCGTCCCGCTGCTCGAGATCCGCACCTGACCCCGCCGCCACCCGCACCTCCCTCCGCGCCCGTACGCCCGTCCGCCGACCACGACCCGAAAGGTCCCGTTCCCTCCATGCCCGAATTGGTGTTTTTCTCCGGAACCATGGACTGCGGAAAGAGCACGCTGGCGCTCCAGATCACCCACAACCGCTCGGCCCGCGGCCTCCAGGGCGTCATCTTCACCCGCCAGGACCGGGCCGGCGAGGGCAAGCTCTCCTCGCGCCTGGGCCTGGTGACGGACGCGGTGGAGGTCGGCGACGCGATGGAACTGTACGCCTACCTCGTCGGCGAGCTCTCCCGGGGCGGCAGGGCGGACTACGTCATCGTCGACGAGGCGCAGTTCCTCGCGCCCGAGCAGATCGACCAGCTGGCCCGTATCGTCGACGACCTCGACATGGACGTCTTCGCGTTCGGCATCACCACCGACTTCCGCACCAAGCTCTTCCCCGGCTCGCAGCGGCTCATCGAGCTCGCCGACCGGATCGAGCAGCTCCAGGTCGAGGCCCTGTGCTGGTGCGGGGCCCGCGCCACGCACAACGCCCGCACGGTGGGCGGGCGGATGGTCGTCGAGGGCGCCCAGGTCGTCGTCGGGGACGTCAACCGGCCTGCGGAGGAGGTCGGTTACGAGGTGCTGTGCCGCCGGCACCACCGGCGCCGGATGACCTCGGCCTCCGCGCACGCCGCCGCGCTCTCCCCGGACGTCCTGCCGGTGGGCCGCGCCTGAGCGGTGCAGGGCGGCCCCGCGCGGCAGGTCAGGCGGGGCGCCGCTCGACCAGGGCGAGGAGCGCGCCCTCCGGGTCCGCGACCGTGGCGACCCTGCCCGTGAGTCCCTCGCGGGGCGGCTGGACCACGCTCCCGCCAAGGCGGCGGACCTGCGCGGCGGCGGCGTCGGCGTCGTCGACGGCGAAGTACGTCATCCAGTGCGGTCCCCGGTCGTGCGGCAGCGAGCGGCCCACCCCGTGCACCGCGGCGACCGGCCGGCCGTCCAGCAGCAGGGTCAGGTAGTCGAAGTCCGCGCCGGCCGCGAGGTCCTCGGGGGCGGCGCCGTGCTCCGCCACGTGCCCGAAGACGTGCGCGTAGAACTTGCCCACGGTCGAGGTGTCCTGGGTGACCAGCTCGGCCCACACGGGCGTCCCGTGGGGCCCGGACAGCTGGGTTCCGGCGCTGCCGTCGGCCTGCCAGATCCCGAGGACCGCCCCCAGCGGGTCGGAGCAGATCACGAGGCGGCCGGCGCCCCCCGCGTCGAGGGGCCCGACGGCGACGGTCCCGCCGCAGGACCGGACGGACTCCGCCGCCGTGTCGACGTCGTCGGTGGCGAAGTACGTCGTCCAGGCCACCGGGAGGTCCCGGTCCGGCGGCATCTCCCCGATGCCGGCGACCTCGCGGCCGTCGAGCAGGGCGCGGACGTACGGCCCGAAGGGGGCGGGGCCGGGCTCGTACTCCCACCCGAACAGCTCGCCGTAGAACGCCTCGGCGGTGCCGAGGGCGTGGACCATCAGACTCGACCAGCAGGGTGTGCCGGGCGGGCGCCGCGTGTCCTGCACTGCGTCGGTCATGTAAGCCGTCTCCTCGGTCGTCGGACATCGGGACCAGATGGTTCCACCCCGCCCGCTCCGGCGCGCCCCGACCCGGCCGAGAATCGCTGGAGCGGGCGGAGATGACCGGATCAGTGCGCCTGTCGGTGCCGGTGGTGCCCCCGTGCGCCCCCGCGGGGGAGGAGGATGGGTCGTATGACTGCGAACTCTGCGATTGTCTCCGCGTCCGCCCTCGCCGCGGAACTGGCCGGTCCGCGGCCGCCGGTGCTCCTCGACGTCCGCTGGCAGCTGGGCGGCCCGAACCAGCGCCCCGCCTACGACGCCGGCCATCTGCCGGGGGCCGTGTACGTGGACCTCGACCGCGAACTGGCAGGTCCGCCGGGGGCGGGCGGGCGGCACCCGCTGCCCGACGCGGAGGAGTTCGGGGCCGTGATGCGGCGCGCCGGGGTCTGCGCGGACGTCCCGGTCGTCGTCTGCGACGGCGGGCAGGGGTGGGCGGCGGCGCGCGCCTGGTGGCTGCTGCGCTGGACCGGGCACCCGCACGTGCGGGTCCTGGACGGCGGCCTGGCCGCCTGGACGGCCGCCGGAGGCGCGGTGACATCGGAACCCGCGGCCCCGGTCCAAGGCGATTTCAAGCCAACTCCCGGCGCAATGGGGCTGCTCGACGCCGACGGGGCGGCCGCCCTGGCCCGCGAGGGGGTCCTGCTGGACGCGCGGGCGGGGGAGCGGTACCGCGGCGAGGTCGAGCCGATCGACCCGGTCGGCGGCCACATCCCCGGCGCGCTGTCGGCGCCGACGACGGACAACCTGGGCCCGGACGGGCTGTTCCTGCCCGCCGCCGAACTGCGGGCGCGCTTCGCGGGGCTGGGCGCCGCGGGCGGGGCCCCGGTCGGCGTGTACTGCGGCTCGGGCGTCTCCGGGGCGCACGAAGTGCTGGCGCTGGAGGTGGCGGGGATCGGCGCCGCGCTGTACGCGGGCAGCTGGTCGGAGTGGTCCGCGGACCCGGAGCGGCCGGTGGCCACCGGGCCGGACCCGCAGTAGCGCGCGGCACACCGGCCCGCCCGCCCGGTGGGGTGCGGCGGGCCGGTCCGTACGCCGGGTCTACTCCTGCTTCTTGCGCCGGGTGCCGAAGACGATCTCGTCCCAGCTCGGCACCGCCGCGCGGCGGCCCGGGCGGACGCCGTCCGCCTCCGCCTGGCGGTCGGTGGTGCCCGTCAGGCGGTCGCGGTGGCCGGCCACCGTGCGCGGCATCAGCACGTCCGCGTACGCGGTGCCCGCGCCCGCGGACGCCGAGGCGGCCGGGGGCTCCTCCGCCTCCGCCTCCTCGGCGGGGGTGTCGGTGCGTTCGGGGACGACGAGGTCGCCGCGGAAGCTCGGGACCGCCTCCAGCAGGCTCGTCAGCGAGTCCCGCTCCTCCTCCGGCTCCGGCGCGGGCGCGACGGGCCGCTCGGGCCGGTCGGGCGTGCGGTCGAGGGGCCGGTCCCGCGGCAGGCGCGCGATGCGCGGCACGAAGGGGAAGCTGGGCTCGGGGGCGGCCGGCAGGTCGTCCGCCTCGCCGATCAGCGAGCGGGCCTCGTCGTCCACGGCGACGACGAGGCGGCGCGGCGGGTCGTAGGTCCAGCTCGCGGAGTGCGTCTCGCCCGCCACGCGGTAGACGAGCAGGACCTCCCAGGTGCCGTCGTCGCGGCGCCAGGAGTCCCACTGGACGGTGTCCTTGTCGACGCCGCGCAGCAGCAGGCGCTCCTGGACGGCCTCGCCGAGCTGCGGTCCGGTGTTCTCGCCCGGTCGGCGCACGGGCGTCTTGCGGGCGCGCTCGGCCATGAACGCGCGCTCGGCCAGCACCGGCCCCTCGAAGCGGCGCACGCGGTCGACGGGGATGCCGGCGAGCTGGGCGACCTCCTCAGCGGAGGCACCGGCCCGTATGCGCGCCTGGATGTCGCGGGGCCGGAGGTGGCTCTCGACCTCGATCTCGATCTGGTTCAGGCGCGCGCGGTCGTTGCGCACGGCAGCCCGAAGCCGCTCGTCGATCGGAAGCGTGTACTCCGTGCTGTCCGCAGCCTTGAGCACCAGTCGTGTGCCGTCATTCGAGACGGCCACGACACGCAGTTCGGGCATGGGGACCTCCCGGGTGGTGCCTGCCGACGTCACGTGCGTCGCTGCTTCCGCTAGTCGAGTGTGGCCTGCCCGGGTGCAGCCTGCCACAACCTTGCCGAGTTCAACCGGCGTGTCGGGCATGCGCCCTTGATCGCCGTTATGGCACGGTTACCTGTTGGGCACACACAGTGACCGATTGGTTACTGTGCGTACAGGCGCCCGTGCGCTGTCGCGGCATCACCGGTCCGAGTGCCGCATGTCCGTTCAGCCGGCCCCCTCACCCGGGTCCGGACAGCCGAAAGGAAGGACGGCCCCAGGGCTCGCCACAGTACTCCATTCGGGCCACCTCGGTGGACCGCCGCGCCGCCGAACGTGTCACCGGCGGTGCAGTTCGGGCTGCCCGGGATCCGGCCGGACCCGCAACCGCGCCCCATTTCGGGCGTCTTGCTCCATGGAATCGCCGGAAACGGAACCTCCTCTTACTCCGTGTGGCGGACCCCCTGCCGCCCCGTCACCGCCCGGCCGCCACCGGTGTGATGGAGATCGCGGGCGGCCCGGCGGCCCGGAAGGGGGGGTCAGTCCCCGAGGACCCGGCGCAGGTAGTCGTTGCCGAAGAGCCGATCGGGGTCCAGCCGGTCGCGCAGCGCGGTGAACTCCCCGAACCGGGGGTAGGCGGCGGCCAGGTACTCCGCGCCGCGGGTGTGCACCTTGCCCCAGTGCGGGCGGCCCCCGTACGAGGTGAAGATGCGCTCGGCGGCCGTGAAGTACGCCTGGTACGGGGTGCCCCGGTACATGTGCACCGCGATGTACGCGGTCTCCCGCCCCGAGGCCGTGGACAGCGTGATGCCGTCCGCCGGCGCCGTGCGGACCTCGACGGGGAAGCTGATCCGCAGCCGGGAGCGGTCGACCGCCGCCTTCAGCTCCCGCAGGGCCTCGACCGCGTGCTCGCGCGGGAGGGCGTACTCCATCTCCACGAACCGGACCCGGCGGGGGCTGGTGAAGACCTTGTACGGGATGTCCGTGTAGGTGCGGGCGGACAGGGCGCGGCTGGCCACGCGCGCGATGGCGGGGATGGCCGCCGGGACCGCACGCCCCAGGGAGTTGACGACCTGGAAGACGCCGTTCGACAGCAGCTCGTCCTCGATCCAGGCGCTCACCGGTCCGGGAGGGGCGGCGGGGCCCTGGCTGCGGTTGTTGCGCTTGGTGTTGCAGTTGCCGGTGTGGGGGAACCAGTAGAACTCGAAGTGCTCGTTCTCCGCGACGTGCTCGTCGAACTCGGCGGTCACCCGGTCGAAGCGCATCGGCTCCTCACGGGCGGTCAGGTGGAAGAGGGGCTCCACCGCGAAGGTGAGGGCCGTGGTGATCCCGAGCGCGCCGAGGCCGACCCGGGCGGCCGCGAAGACCTCGGGGTCCTCCTTCTCCGAACAGGCCAGCAGCCGCCCGTCCGCCGTGACCATCTCCAGGCCGCGGAGCTGGGCGGCGAGGGAGGCGGAGTCGCGGCCGGTGCCGTGGGTGCCGGTGGAGACGGCCCCGGAGACCGTCTGCTCCATGATGTCGCCCATGTTGGCGAGCGAGAGGCCCTCGGCCGCCAGGGCCCGGTTGAGGTCCTTCAGCGGCGTTCCCGCCGCGACCGTCGCGGTGCCCGCCGCCCGGTCGATGCCGAGGATGCCGGTGAGCGCCTGCGGGCGCACCATGACGCCGTCGGTGGCGGCGGCCGCGGTGAAGGAGTGGCCGGTGCCGACCGCCTTCACCCGCAGCCCGTCCTCGGCGGCCCGCCGCACCGCCTCCTGCACCTCGCCGACCGATGCCGGGGTCACCACCCGGGCCGG
Source organism: Streptomyces sp. NPDC031121 (assembly GCF_055570615.1). Taxonomy (NCBI): domain Bacteria; kingdom Bacillati; phylum Actinomycetota; class Actinomycetes; order Kitasatosporales; family Streptomycetaceae; genus Streptomyces; species Streptomyces sp. NPDC031121. The sequence continues at coordinate 330,765 of NZ_JBVIGV010000004.1, read as the reverse complement.
TGCGGCCGTGATGTTCCCGGCCCAGTTACGCCACGAGGCCCCGTACCTTGCCGCTGTCGCCGTCCCCATCGCCCGAGGGCTCCTCCCCTTGCGCCGGCCTCGCGAGCCGGCGGTATCCCGCGAACGCGACCGCCGCCGCGGCGGCCCCCGCCGAGATGGAGACGACGTACCCGCTGCCCGCCCCCGCCGCGTCGACGACCCAGCCGGCCACGGAGGAGCCGAGCGCGACCCCGACCGCGAGGCCGGTGCTGATCCAGGTCATGCCCTCGGTCAGCTTCGCGCGTGGTACGTGCGCCTCGATCAGGGCCATCGTGGTGATCATCGTGGGAGCGATGGCGAGGCCCGAGACGAAGAGCGCCACGGCCAGAATCGGAAGGTTCCCGGCCAGTAGGAGGGGGATCATACTCACGGCCATCGCGCAGATGCCCAGGATCCAGCGGTGTTCGGCCTTGCCCTTGAAGCGGATGAGGCCGAAAGCGATGCCCGCGAGGCAGGATCCGAGCGCCCAGACCGCCAGGACCAGACCCGATGCGGACTTGGCTCCGCGCTCCTCGGCGAAGGCGAGCGTCGCCACGTCGATGGAGCCGAAGATGGCGCCGGTCGCCACGAAGGTGCCGGCGAGCACCTGCAGGCCGGGGGAGCGCAGCGCGGACGACGGGTCGGCCTGGGAGTCGCGGGGGTGCGGCTCGGGCTCGGTGTCGCGCAGCGCCGTCAGCCACCAGACGCCCACCATCAGGCAGGCGAGCGCCACCAGCGGCCCGGCCTCCGGGAACCAGCTCGCAGAGAGCATGGTGGCGAGCGGCGGGCCGAAGATGAAGCACACCTCGTCGACGACGGACTCGAAGGAGTACGCGGTGTGCAGGTGCGGGGTGTCCCGGTGGATGGCGGTCCAGCGGGCGCGGACCATCGAGCCCACGCTGGGGACGCAGCCGGCGGCGACGGCGAAGAGGAAGAGGGTCCAGTCGGGCCACCCCTGCGACGCGGCGACGAGCAGTCCCGAGACGGCCGCCCCGGCCAGGAGGGTCGCCGGGCGCAGCACGCGCCGCTGGCCGTACTGGTCGACCAGGCGGGAGACCTGCGGGCCGACGACCGCGGCGGAGAGGGCCAGGGTCGCCGTGAGCGCGCCGGCCAGGGTGTAGCGGCCGGTGAGCTCGGAGACCATCGTGAGGATGCCGAGGCCGACCATGGACAGCGGCATGCGGCCGATGAAGCCGGCGACGCTGAACGCCTTGGTGCCGGGCGCGTCGAAGATCGCGCGGTAGGGACTGGGCAAGGTGCGCTCCGTGGGGGACGTCGCTGGCCCATACAGGTTATGACCGCAGGCGGGGCGCTGCACGGTTCCAGACGGTAAGTAAGGCTCACCTTATCCGTGTCGGCCGGGTGGGACGCGGCGGGCCCGGTTCCCCGCGGCGGGCGCCGGGTGGCAGGATGCGACGCATGTCTGACCAGCCCCGCGCCGCAGCCGCCCCCTCGCCGGCCCCAGGGCCCGCAGCGCCCTACGACGCCCTTCTGCTGCTCTCGTTCGGCGGCCCCGAGGGCCCCGACGACGTCGTCCCCTTCCTGGAGAACGTCACCCGCGGGCGCGGCATCCCGCGGGAGCGGCTCAAGGAGGTCGGCAGCCACTACTTCGGCTTCGGCGGCGTCAGCCCGATCAACGCGCAGAACCGCGAGCTGCTGGACGCGCTGCGCAAGGACTTCGCCGAGCACGGGGTGGACGTGCCGGTGTACTGGGGCAACCGGAACTGGGCCCCGTACCTCGACGACGTCATGCGGGAGATGGCCGCCGACGGGCGCCGCCGCATCGCGGTCCTCGCGACCAGCGCGTACGCCTCGTACTCGGGGTGCCGCCAGTACCGCGAGAACCTGGCGGACGCACTGGCGCTGCTGGAGCGGGAGGGCGCGGCGGAGCTGCCGCGGGTCGACAAGCTGCGGCACTACTTCAACCACCCCGGCTTCGTGCAGCCGATGGTCGACGGCGTGCTGGCGGCCCTGGAGCAGCTGCCGCAGGAGGTGCGGGCGGGGGCGCACCTCGCCTTCACCACCCACTCGATCCCGACCGCCGCCGCGGACGCCTCCGGTCCGGCGTCCGGGCACACCGCGGACGGCGAGGGCGGCGCGTACGTCCGGCAGCACCTGGACACGGCCGCCGTGATCGCGGACGCGGTGCGGGCCGGGACGGGCCTGGAGCTGCCCTGGCGGCTGGTCTACCAGTCCCGCAGCGGTGCCCCGCACATCCCCTGGCTGGAGCCGGACATCTGCGACCACCTGGAGGAGCTGCACGCCGCCGGGGCGCCGGCGGTGGTGGTGGTCCCGATCGGCTTCGTCTCCGACCACATGGAGGTCATGTACGACCTCGACACGGAGGCCGCGGCCAAGGCGGCGGAGCTGGGCCTTCCGGCCGTGCGCTCGGCGACCGTGGGCGCCGACCCGCGCTTCGCGGCGGCGGTCCGGGAGCTGCTGCTGGAGCGGGCGGCGGCGGAGCGCGGCGAGGCCGTCGAGCGGTGCGCGCTGGGCCGGCTCGGGCCGAGCCACGACGTGTGCCCGGTGGGCTGCTGCCCGGCGCGCGGCGCCCGGCCGGCGGCGGCCGGCGCCGACAGCCCGTACGCGTAGGGGCGGCGGCATGGCATCGGAGGAGGAGCGGGACGTGCGGGAAGCGCAGGACGGTGCCGCGGCCGTGCCCGCGGGCCTCGCGGAGGAGCTGCTGGACGTGGCGCTGGAGGCCGCCCGGCGGGCCGGCGAGCTGCTGCGGGACGGCCGGCCGGACGACCTGGGGGTCGCGGCCGTCAAGAGCAGCCCCATCGACGTGGTGACCGAGATGGACATCGCGGCGGAGAAGCTGATCACCGGCGTCCTTGAGCGCCGGCGCCCGCAGGACGGCCTGCTCGGCGAGGAGGGCGCGGACCGCCCCGGCACCAGCGGGGTGCGCTGGATCGTGGACCCGCTGGACGGCACCGTGAACTACCTCTACGGCCTGCCGAGCTGGAGCGTGTCGATCGCGGCCGAGTACCGCGGCGAGACCTTGGCCGGCGTCGTGGAGGTGCCGATGCGGGCCGAGACGTTCCGGGCGGTGCGCGGCGGCGGCGCCCGGCTCGGCGGGCAGCGGCTCGCCTGCCGGGAGGCGGCCCCGCTGGACCAGGCCCTGGTGGCCACCGGCTTCGCCTACCTCCAGGTGCGCAAGGAGCAGCAGGCCGAGGTCGTACGGCGGATCCTCCCGCGGGTGCGGGACGTCCGGCGCGGCGGCTCGGCCGCGATCGACCTGTGCGACGTGGCCGCGGGGCGGCTGGACGCGTACTACGAGCGCGGGCTCAACCCCTGGGACCTCGCCGCGGGCGAGCTGATCGCCCGCGAGGCCGGGGCGCTGACCGGCGGGCGGCCGGGCCGTCCGGCCTCCGGGGAGCTGGCGCTCGCCGCGACGCCCGCGGTGTTCGCCGCCCTCGGGCCGCTGCTGGAGGAGGCCGGGGCCTGGCACGACTGACCGGCGCCCCGGTCCGGATCCGGGCATGAAGGGACCCCGGCGGCACGGCGGCCGCCGGGGTCCGGTCGGGTCTCAGCAGGCGGAGACGGGAACTCCGTGCTCGGCGGCGAGGCGCTTGAGGTCCTCCAGCTCCGCCTGTTCCACGTCGGCGAGGAAGTCGTCGCCCGCTTCACGGGCGTGGCGGAGGTCGGACTGCGTGCTCTCGATGCGCTGCAGGAGACCCGCGGTGAATGCGTCCATGGTGGGTTCGCCCCCTCTTCGTGGTCGCGGCGGCACAGGGATGCCCGCCGTCAGGGAGTGGTCGGGGTGTGCTGACGTCCTCCCCTGCACCCTGGGCGCAGAAACCTCTGGAGGCGAGGGAATCCCCAGTTCCGCCCCGGATGCCCTGCCGAGTGGCGCCTTACAGCCGGTTTACGGCCGAAAGGGGCAGGATGGGCGGCGCAATCACACGTGTGCCCTGGGGGCTCGGAGGAAGGAAACGACGTGCGCGTACTCGTCGTCGAGGACGAGCAGCTGCTCGCCGATGCGGTGGCCACCGGACTGCGCCGCGAGGCCATGGCCGTGGACGTCGTGTACGACGGCGCCGCGGCGCTGGAGCGCGTCGGTGTCAACGACTACGACGTCGTCGTCCTCGACCGGGACCTGCCGCTCGTCCACGGGGACGACGTCTGCCGCAGGATCGTCGAGCTCGGCATGCCGACGCGCGTGCTGATGCTGACGGCCTCGGGGGACGTCAGCGACCGCGTGGAGGGCCTGGAGCTGGGGGCGGACGACTACCTGCCCAAGCCGTTCGCGTTCAGCGAGCTGACCGCCCGCGTGCGGGCGCTGGGCCGGCGCACCACGGTCGCCCTGCCGCCCGTGCTGGAGCGCGCCGGGATCCGGCTCGACCCGAACCGGCGCGAGGTGTTCCGCGAGGGCCGCGAGGTGCAGCTGGCCCCGAAGGAGTTCGCGGTGCTGGAGGTGCTCATGCGCAGCGAGGGCACCGTGGTCTCCGCCGAGCAGCTGCTGGAGAAGGCATGGGACGAGAACACCGACCCCTTCACCAACGTGGTGCGGGTGACGGTCATGACCCTGCGGCGCAAGCTCGGGGAGCCCCCGGTCATCGTGACCGTCCCGGGTTCCGGCTACCGGATCTGACGCGCGTGGCAGCGACCCCGGCGCCACCGACCGCGCCGCCGAAACCGACCTGGGACCCCGGCCCGCCCGAGGGTCCCTTCCCTTGGCTGCGGCCCACGATCCGGATAAGGCTCACCCTGCTGTACGGCGGGATGTTCCTGATCGCCGGCATCCTGCTGCTGTCGATCATCTACCTGCTGGCCGCGCAGGCGCTGCGGGAGGGCAACGCCCTGCCGTTCAAGATCGTCAGCATCAGCGGGCAGAAGGTCGTGGTCTCCAGCCCCACCTGTCCCGGCGTGGGCCCGGAGCAGACCGTCGACCAGTTCCACGCCGCCATCCAGGCCTGCATGCTGGAGCAGCGCCGGCACGCCCTGGACGACCTGCTCAGCCGGTCGCTGATGGCGCTGCTGGGGCTGAGCGTCATCGCCTTCGCCTTCGGCTACGCCATGGCCGGACGCGTGCTGTCGCCGCTCGGGAAGATCACGCGGACGGCGCGCCGCGTCGTCGGCTCCGACCTGACCCGGCGCATCGAGCTGGACGGGCCGGACGACGAGCTCAAGGAGCTCGCCGACACCTTCGACGAGATGCTCGACCGCCTGGAGCGGGCCTTCACCGCCCAGCAGCGGTTCGTCGCCAACGCCTCCCACGAGCTGCGCACCCCCTTGGCGATCAACCGGACGCTGCTGGAGGTGCACCTGTCGGACCCCGGGGCTCCGGTGGAGCTCCAGCAGCTCGGCAAGACCCTGCTCGCGACGAACGAGCGGAGCGAGCAGCTGGTCGAGGGGCTGCTGCTGCTCGCCCGCAGCGAGAACCAGATAGTCGAGCGCAAGCCGGTCGACCTGGCGGAGGTCGCCTCGCGCGCCATCGACCAGGCGCGGGCGGAGGCCGCGGCCAAGGGGGTGGAGATCCGGGGCGAGCGCGCCTCGGCCGTCGTCCAGGGCAACGGCGTGCTGCTGGAGCGGATCGCGCTGAACCTGGTGCAGAACGCCGTGCGCTACAACGTGCCGGAGGGGGGCTGGGTGGAGGTCACCACGGAGGCCGTGCCCGGCCACGCGGTGCTCGTCGTGTCGAACACCGGGCCGGTGGTCCCGGCGTACGAGGTGGACAACCTCTTCGAGCCCTTCAGGCGGCTGCGTACCGAGCGAACGGGCAGCGACAAGGGTGTCGGCCTGGGCCTGTCGATCGCACGCTCCGTGGCGCGCGCACACGGCGGCCGGATCACGGCGGTGCCGAGGGACGGCGGAGGCCTCGTGATGCGTGTCACGCTGCCGCTGTGAGCACGCCGTGAGCACCGCATCTTTGTTCGCCACGGGCTGAATAGCTGTGGTGTGAACAAGTTGAACTCTGTGTGATCGATCACATTGTCGAGTGTGGGGCCATGTGCGTTCAGTGACCCGTGGATGCCGTGGAACGGCCGGAAAGTCCGGGAAGTCCGGGTTTCCGGCCCCCCGGACGGCGGAAAATACACCGGGTGGTGCTTGTGCAAGACGGACCCAGGACCGTGTACGGTCCCGGTCGTCATCCCAGCCGGTCGCCGCTTCTGGCGCGCGGCTTGGGTGTCGATTGAGTAACAGACCTTGATGTGAGGCAAAATCTCCGCCTCAGGTCGGGCACAAGTCCGGCCTCTCGCGCGTTACGTGCGCTGAGACACCGCTAAATCCCAGAGGGGGAGAGCGAAACATGGCAACGGACTACGACACCCCACGCAAGACCGACGACGACGTCGACAACGACAGCATCGAAGAGCTGAAGGCCCGGCGGAACGAGAAGTCGTCCTCCAGCGTCGACATCGACGACTTCGACGCCGTCGAGGGCATGGAGCTGCCCGGCGCGGACCTCTCCAACGAGGAGCTGGCCGTCCGGGTCCTGCCCAAGCAGGCCGACGAGTTCACCTGCATGAGCTGCTTCCTGGTGCACCACCGCAGCCAGCTCGCGCGCGAGAAGAACGGTCAGCCGATCTGCCGCGACTGCGACTGAGAGGCGTCGGCCGTGACCGGCTCGACACCGTTTCGGAAGTTCCGCTTCCGAAAGTCCGGTGAACCGGCGGAGACGCAGGCGGGAGCCACGGGCCCGGCGACGGGCCCAGCAGCTCCCGGTGCACCCGCCGTCCTCCCGACCGCCGTCCCCGGGCCGCCGGCGGACGCAGGGGCCGGCGCAGGGGCCCCTGAGCGGGCCGCAGCCCGACGGCTGCAAGCCGTCAGGAACGGTGTGCGAAAGGGCGGCGAAAGCGCCAGGGCCGCCGCCCTGTACATCACCGACCGCCTCGTCGAGGTGGCCCCGCGCATCCCCGTGCGGGACCTGGCCGCCCTCCGCGCCCAGTTCCCCGGCCTCGGCCCCGACCAGATCGCCGACAGGCTGATCTCCGGAGCCGCCAAGGGCACCTCCACCGTGGGAGCCGGCATCGGCGCCGCCGCCATGCTCCCCACCCCGCCCGCGATGCCCGCGGAACTCGCCGCCGAGATCCTCGGCGTCGCGGCGATCGAGCTGAAGCTCATCGCCGAGCTGCACGAGGTGTACGGCCTGCGGCCGCCCGGCAGCGCCAAGGACCGCAGCACCGCCTACCTCACCTCCTGGACCGAGGAGCGCGGCGTCGACTGGAAGAAGCCGGCGACCGTCAACACCGCCCTCGGCGGGCAGATGCGGCGCGAACTGCGCCAGCAGATCATGAAGCGGATGCTCCGCAACCTGCCCAACCTGATCCCCTTCATGGTGGGCGCGGCCGTCGGCGCGCTCATGAACCGCCGCGACACCCGCAGACTCGCCGAGAAGGTCCGCGGCGACCTCCGGAGCCGGGCCGTGCCCTGGGACGCCCTGCCCGGGCTCCCGCGCCTGGACAAGCCCGCAGAGCCCCTCCCCGGCGGCCTGGCCGATGTCCTCGGCGAACCCCGCACCGAGGGCGGGCCCGGCGCGGACGCGCAGGACCCGCGGACCTGACGGGCACCGCCGCGGAACGCCCGCGGATCCCGGGGCGGACGGGATACGGCCGGAGCGCGCCGCAGCCGGCCGCCCACCCGTCAGCCGCGTGAACAGTGCTGCGGGTCGATAGGCCTAGCCCGCGGTCCGCGCCGACCGGATCGCCGCCGCGAGGGCCTCGGGCGCCCGCGTGGAGACGTACACGTACGGGGTCGGGTCGGCGGGGTCCACCACCGGGATCCGCAGCGCCGTCGGCACGTAGCTGCGCATCAGCATGAACGCGCGCGAGTCCGCCTTGTACGTGCGCCAGGCGCGCGCCTCCTCCGCGTCCAGGACCTCCGGCTCCCCGAGCGCCGCCACCGGGATCCGCGCGTCGCCCGCCGCCAGCGCCCCTCCCACCACGCGCACGCGCGCGGACCCGTACGCACTGACCAGGATCCCCGCCAGCGCCGAGCCGCCGACCAGCCCGGCGAGCAGCGGCAGCAGGCCGAGCGGCAGCAGCATCAGCGCGCACGCCAGACCGATCAGGGCGGCGATGCCCCACCAGGAGCGGGGGGCGGTCAGGCGTTCGTCGTGGTGCGCGGGGGAGAGCTGCATGCCCCCAAGCCTGCCACGGGGCGACCGGCGGGTAGCGGCGCGGGTAAGGTCTGCGCCTGTGAGTGGACGAAACACAGCGCTGACGCCCCCGGACGACGCCGCCGCGCCGGTCCGGCACCCCGACGCGCCGGCGCCCGGCGAGCCGCTCGGCGCGCACTACGAGCACTGCTTCGGGTGCGGCGGCGGACAGCCGCACGGCCTCCACCTGGAGGCGCGGGCGGGCCACGGCGTGAGCGTCACCGCCGAGTTCACCGTGCGGCCCGCCCACCAGGGCGCGCCCGGCCTCGCGCACGGCGGCGTCCTCGCCACCGCGCTCGACGAGACCCTCGGCTCCCTGAACTGGCTGCTCCGCGTCATCGCCGTGACCGGGCGGCTGGAGACCGACTTCGTGCGGCCCGTGCCCGTCGGCACCGTCCTGCACCTGGAGGCCGAGGTGACGGCCGTGGCCGGCCGCAAGATCTACTGCACGGCCGTCGGCCGCACGGGCGGGCCCGACGGCCCCGTCGCCGTACGCGCGGACGCGCTGTTCATAGAGGTGAAGGTCGACCACTTCATCGACAACGGTCGGCCCGAGGAGATCCGGGCGGCGATGGCCGACCCGGACCAGGTCAGGCGCGCACGCGCCTTCGAGGTGAACCCCTGATGGCTCTGCACAACCCCAACCACCCCGTCGACGTGCTGATCAGGCGCGTCGACCCCGAGGTGCCGATCCCCGCGTACGGGCACCCCGGCGACGCCGGCTGCGACCTGGTGACCACCCGGGCCGCCGAGCTCGCGCCCGGCGAGCGCACCGTCCTGCCGACGGGCGTCTCGATCGCCCTGCCCGACGGGTACGCGGCCTTCGTGCACCCCCGCTCGGGCCTCGCCGCCCGGTGCGGCCTCGCGCTCGTGAATGCCCCGGGGACGGTCGATGCCGGGTACCGTGGGGAGATCAAGGTGATCGTGGTCAATCTCGACCCGCGCGAGAGCGTCCGGTTCGAGCGCTTCGACCGCATTGCCCAGCTGGTTGTCCAGCGGGTCGAGAAGGTGCGCTTCCACGAGGTGGCGGAACTTCCCGGCTCGGCCCGGGCCGAGGGGGGTTTCGGCTCCACCGGCGGTCATGCGGCCGTGGCCGGATCCGGCGCTGGTCAGCAGGGTGGGAATGGCTACGCTTCGGTCGTATCCGACCGGGAAGGACAGTGACGTGTTCGGACGTCGCAAGAAGAACGACTCCGCCAGGGACGGCGGCGCGGCCGAGCAGGTCGTGGACGGCGTGGCTGCCGACGAGCAGGAGGGCGGCGAGGAGCTGGAGACCGCCCCCCGCCGGGTGAACCTGCCGCCGGCCCCGCGGCCCGACGGGCCGTGGGACGTCACCGAGGTGCCCGGGTCGCCGGCCGAGGGCCGGGTCGACCTCGGCGGCATCCTCGTACCGGGTGTCGAGGGCATGGAGCTGCGCGTCGAGGTCGCCGGCGACGCGATCGTCGCCGCGACGGTCGTCCTCGGCGACAGCGCCGTACAGCTCCAGGCGTTCGCCGCACCCAAGAAGGAAGGCATCTGGGGCGAGGTCCGCGAGGAGATCGCCGCGGGCATCATCCAGCAGGGCGGCCTCATCGACGAGGTCGAGGGCCCGCTCGGCTGGGAGCTGCGCGCCCAGGTGCCCGTACCCATGCCCGACGGGCAGACCGGCGCCCAGCTGGTCCGCTTCGTCGGCGTCGACGGCCCGCGCTGGTTCCTGCGCGGCGTCATCTCCGGCCAGGCGGCGGTGCGCCCCGAGTCCGCGGGCCTGCTGGAGCAGATCTTCCGGGACACCGTCATCATCCGCGGCGACGGCCCGATGGCCCCGCGCGACCCGATCGTGCTGAAGCTGCCGAACGACGCCCAGATGGTGCCGGACGGCGTGCAGACCGAGGCGCAGGAGGGCTCCCGCTTCTCCGGCGGCATGGGCCAGCTGGAGCGCGGCCCGGAGATCACCGAGGTCCGCTGACACCGGCCCGCGGCCGCGCGGGCACCCGCACGGACCGCGCACACCGCGGGCACTGCCGGTACGGAAGGCCCCGGGCCGCACCCCTCCGAGGGCGCGGCCCGGGGCCTTACGCACGCCCGGCACCTGCCTGCCGGGCCCGGCAGGGGCCGCCGCTGCTGAAGGCCGCAGGACTTCGAACGGGACGCGGCGCGCCGGTACGCTTCGAGGTATGAGTGCTGAACCGCGTCCCGAGAAGTCCGCCAAGCCGGTCAGGCCGGCGGGCCGGTTCCGCCGGATGATAGAGCGGCTCTCCACCTCCCAGGAGGACCTGCATTCGGCGGAGCTGCAGGAGGACGCAGAGGCCGCGGGGTGCACGCGGATCTGCGACTGCCACGACCGGGAGATAGTCAAGGTCACCGGAACCCTGCGCACCGTCACGCTCCGGCCGAGGGCCGGCGTCCCGGCGCTGGAGGCGGAGCTGTTCGACGGCTCCGCCGCGCTGGACGTGGTCTGGCTCGGCCGTCGCTCGATCGTGGGAATCGAGCCGGGCCGCCGCATGATCGCCTCGGGGCGGATCTCCATGAGCCACGGCCGCAGGGTCCTCTTCAACCCGAAGTACGAACTCCGACCGCTCGGACAGGAGCACTGACCGGTGACGCCACTCGACGAAACCCCGCCCGCGCAGGATCCGCAGTCCGCTGCGGGCGGTCCCGCCGCCCCCGCGGCGACCGGCCGCCGGCACGCCCGGCCCGCCCGGAGCGAGCAGCACGAGGTGACGCAGGCCGCGCTCTTCGACGCCTTCGGGGGCATCCGGGGCACCGTGGAGACGATGCTCCCCGGCCTGCTCTTCGTGATGATCTACACCGTCAACCGGGACGTCCGGCTGTCCGCGATCGCCGCCGGCGCGGTGGCCGTGGTACTGGTGGTCGTCCGGCTGCTGCGCAGGGATACCGTCAAGCACGCCTTCAGCGGGGTCTTCGGCGTCGGCGTCGGCGTCGCGTTCGCGCTGTTCACCGGCAGCGCCAAGGGCTTCTACCTGCCCGGCATGATCTACGGCGCGGGCCTCGGCCTGGCCTTCACCCTCTCCGCGCTGGTCGGGTTCCCGCTGCTGGGCGTGGTCCTCGGCCCGGTCTTCCGGGAGAACATGTCCTGGCGGACCCGCAACCCCGGCCGCAAGAAGGCCTACACCAAGGCCAGCCTGGCCTGGGGCATCATCTTCCTCGCCAAGTACGCGATCCTCTTCCCGCTGTACTTCTGGGGCGACGCGGCCCAGCTCGGCTGGGTGCTGATCGCGCTCAAGCTGCCGCCGATGCTGCTGGCCGTCTACTTCACGTGGGTGTTCCTCGCCAAGGCGCCGCCGCCGATCGACGTCATCGCCGAGTACGAGGCGGAGGAGGCCGAGCGGAAGGCCGCCAAGGCGAAGGCCGATACGGGGCGGCCCGGCACGCCGCAGGACTGAGGCCCGCGCCTCCCACCGGGCCGCGGCCGGGGGGAGCGTACGTACGAGAACGGAGAAGGGGCGGGGCAGCCGGGAGCCGGCCGCCCCGCCCCTCCGCGTCCCCGGCGTCAGGAGCGCGGGGCCTGCAGCAGGTCCTCCAGCTGCTCCTCGCGCGCCGGCGCGGCGACGAACAGCAGCTCGTCGCCCGCCTCCAGCGTCTCCTCGGCGTGCGGGGTGAGCACCCGGTTGCCGCGGATGATCGTCACGAGCGAGGTGTCCTCGGGCCAGGCGATCTCGCCGAACTGCCTCCCTGCCACCGCGGACTCGGCGGGCAGCGTCAGCTCGACCAGGTTCGCGTCGCCGTGGCTGAAGCGCAGCAGCCGCACCAGGTCGCCGACGCTGACGGCCTCCTCGACCAGCGCGGACATCAGGCGCGGCGTGGACACCGCGACGTCGACGCCCCAGGCCTCGTTGAAGAGCCACTCGTTCTTCGGGTTGTTCACGCGCGCCACCACGCGCGGGACCCCGTACTCGGTCTTGGCCAGCAGCGAGACGACCAGGTTCACCTTGTCGTCGCCCGTCGCGGCGATGACCACGTTGCAGCGCTGCAGCGCCGCCTCGTCCAGCGAGGTGATCTCGCAGGCGTCGGCCAGCAGCCACTCGGCCTGCGGGACCCGCTCCACCGAAATCGCGGTCGGCGCCTTGTCGACCAGGAGCACCTCGTGCCCGTTCTCCAGCAGCTCGCCCGCGATGGAACGGCCCACCGCGCCGGCTCCGGCGATCGCGACCCTCATGCGTGTGCCTCCTCGGGGCCCTCGGCGAACGCCGCCTCGACCTTGTCGATCTCGTCCGTGCGCATCATCACGTGGACGAGGTCGCCCTCCTGGAGCACCGTCTGCGAGGTCGGCAGGACCGCCTCGCCCAGGCGCGTGAGGAACGCGACGCGCACGCCCGTCTCGTCCTGGAGCCGGCTGATCTTCTGCCCGATCCAGACGGGGGAGGTGTGCACCTCGGCGAGCTGCACCGCGCCGCTCGGGTCGCGCCACAGCGGCTCGGCGCCCGACGGCAGCAGCCGGCGCAGCATCTGGTCGGCGGTCCACCGCACGGTCGCCACGGTCGGGATGCCCAGGCGCTGGTACACCTCGGCGCGCTTGGGGTCGTAGATGCGGGCCGCGACGTTCTCGACGCCGAACATCTCGCGCGCCACCCGGGCGGCGATGATGTTGGAATTGTCACCACTGCTGACCGCCGCGAACGCCCCCGCGTCCTCGATCCCGGCCTCGCGCAGCGTGTCCTGGTCGAAGCCGACGCCGGTGACGCGGCGACCGCCGAACCCGGCTCCCAGCCGGCGGAATGCGGTGGGGTCCTGGTCGATGACCGCGACCGTATGCCCCTGCTGCTCCAAGGTCTGCGCGAGGGCGGAGCCCACCCTTCCGCAGCCCATAATGACGATGTGCACGGCCGTCCTTCCGGCTGTTCAGCGCTCGCTGGTTCCCAGCCTCATATGCATCTCTGGCTTAACAGGGTCTCAGACCACCGCCCAAGCTACACACGGATGGTCGCCTCCGCGGCCTGTCGGAGGGCTGCGGGGGCGCATTGCCGCGCAATGCGGGGCGGGGGGTTCGTCAGGCCGATTTCGAACGCTTACGATCCTGTGCGTGTCCAAACTGACCGACGTGCCCAAACGGATCCTGATCGGCCGGGCGCTGCGCAGCGACCGCCTCGGGGAAACACTGCTCCCGAAGCGGATCGCCCTACCCGTCTTCGCCTCCGACCCCCTCTCCTCCGTGGCGTACGCCCCCGGAGAGGTGCTGCTGGTCCTGTCCATCGCGGGTGTGTCGGCCTACCAGTACAGCCCGTGGATCGCCGCCGCGGTCGTCGTGCTCATGTTCACCGTGGTGGCCTCCTACCGGCAGAACGTGCACGCCTACCCCAGCGGCGGCGGCGACTACGAGGTCGCCAACACCAACCTGGGCCCGAAGGCCGGACTCACCGTCGCGAGCGCCCTGCTCGTCGACTACGTACTCACCGTGGCCGTCTCGATCTCCTCCGGAGTCGAAAACCTCGGCTCCGCATGGCATTTCGTGGTCGAACACAAAGTGTTCAGCGCGATGGTCATGATTCTGCTGCTGACGGTGATGAACCTGCGCGGCGTCAAGGAGTCGGGCAAGCTCTTCGCGATTCCCACGTACGTTTTCGTCGCCGGCGTCTTCCTTATGATCACTTGGGGCCTCTGGCGGGGAATCGTCCTTGGCGACACCATGCAGGCCCCCACCGCCGACCTGGAGATCCGGCCCGAGCACCAGGGCATCGCCGGGTTCGCCCTGGTCTTCCTGCTGCTGCGGGCCTTCTCCTCCGGCTGCGCCGCCCTCACCGGCGTCGAGGCGATCAGCAACGGTGTCCCCGCCTTCCGCAAGCCGAAGAGCCGGAACGCCGCCAGCACGCTGCTGCTGATGGGCGCCCTGGCCGTCACCATGTTCTGCGGGATCATCGGCCTCGCCCTGGCCACGGACGTGCGGATGGCCGAGCAGCCCGCCCAGGACCTGCTCCGCGGCGGCGTCCCGGTCGGCGAGGGCTACGTCCAGGACCCGGTCATCTCCCAGGTCGCCGAGGCCGTCTTCGGCCACGGCAGCATCCTCTTCATGCTCCTGGCCGCGGCCACGGCCCTCGTGCTGTTCCTCGCCGCCAACACCGCCTACAACGGCTTCCCGCTGCTCGGCTCGATCCTGGCCCAGGACCGCTACCTGCCGCGCCAGCTCCACACCCGCGGCGACCGCCTCGCCTTCTCCAACGGCATCGTGCTGCTCGCCGGCGCGGCCATGCTGCTGGTGTGGATGTACGACGCCGACTCCACCAAGCTGATCCAGCTGTACATCGTCGGCGTGTTCGTCTCCTTCACCCTCAGCCAGATCGGCATGGTCCGGCACTGGAACCGCCACCTGGCGTCCGAGCGCGACCCCGCCGCCCGCCGCCGGATGTTCCGCTCCCGGGCCATCAACGCCTTCGGCGCCACCTTCACCGGGCTCGTGCTCGTCGTCGTCCTCGCGACGAAGTTCACCCACGGCGCCTGGGTCGCCCTGCTCGGCATGGTGATCTTCTACGGCACGATGACCGCGATCCGGAAGCACTACGACCGGGTCTCCCAGGAGATCGCCGCCGCCGAGGGCCCCAGCGACGACAGCGTGCGCCCGTCCCGGGTCCACTCCATCGTCCTCGTCTCCAAGGTCCACAAGCCGACCCTGCGCGCCCTCGCCTTCGCCAAGCTGACCCGCTCCGACACCCTCGAAGCCCTCAGCATCAGCGTCGACCCGGCCGAGACCAAGGCCCTGCGGGACGAGTGGGAGCGGCGCGGCATCAACGTCCCGCTGAAGATCCTCGACTCCCCTTACCGCGAGATCACCCGCCCCGTCATCGAGTACGTCAAGAGCCTGCGCACCGAGAACCCGCGCGACGCGGTCAGCGTGTACATCCCCGAGTACGTCGTCGGCCGCTGGTACGAGCACCTGCTGCACAACCAGAGCGCGCTGCGGCTGAAGGGCCGGCTGCTGTTCACGCCGGGCGTCATGGTCACCTCGGTCCCCTACCAGCTCGAGTCGTCCGAGCTGGCGAAGCGGCGGGCGCGCAAGCGGGCCGAGTGGAACGCCCCGGGCTCCGTGCGCCGCGGCCTCGTGGACACGCCGCGCAAGGCGGACGACCGCACGGAGAAGTAGAGGGGCGGCGGGAAGGCGGTGGCGTACGGCCGGACAGGATCCACGTAGACTGGTGGGTCGGCCGTCCGGCCGTACGCGCGACCGGGCACGCAGCCCTTCCCGCCCCCTTCCACGACCTTGGAGCACCCCCGGCCATGACCGAGCAGAACGAGAAGCAGTCACTGGTCGGGGAGGAGTACGAGGTCGAGGTCGGCCCCGTCGCGCACGGCGGCCACTGCATCGCCCGGACCGGCGACGGCCGCGTCCTCTTCGTCCGCCACACCCTGCCCGGCGAGAAGGTGATCGCCAAGGTCACCGAGGGCGACACCGGCTCCCGCTTCCTGCGCGCCGACGCGGTCACCGTCCTGACGGCCTCCAAGGACCGCGTCGAGGCCCCCTGCCCGTACGCCGGCCCCGGCCGGTGCGGCGGCTGCGACTGGCAGCACGCCAAGCCGGGCGCGCAGCGCCGCCTCAAGGGCGAGGTCGTCGCCGAGCAGCTGCGCCGGCTGGCCGGTCTCACGCCCGAGGAGGCCGGCTGGGACGGCACCGTCGCCCCCGCCGAGGGCGACAAGGTCCCCGCGGGCCAGGTCCCGCAGTGGCGCACCCGCGTCCAGTACGCCGTCGACGCCGACGGCCGCGCCGGCCTGCGCAAGCACCGCTCGCACGACATCGAGCCCGTCGACCACTGCATGATCGCCGCACCGGGCGTCTCGGAGCTCGGCATCGAGAAGCGCGAGTGGCCGCAGATGGCGACGGTCGAGGCGATCGCCGCGACCGGCTCCAACGACCGCCAGGTCGTCCTCACCCCCCGCCCCGGCGGCCGCCTGCCCCTGGTCGAGCTGGACAAGCCGGTCTCGGTCCTGCGCGTGGAGGAGAAGGACGGCGCGACGCACCGCGTCCACGGCCGCCCCTTCGTCCGCGAGCGCGCCGACGGCCGCACCTACCGCGTCGGCATGGGCGGCTTCTGGCAGGTCCACCCGCAGGCCGCCGACACCCTGATCCGCGCCGTCATGCAGGGCCTGATGCCGCGCAAGGGCGAAATGGCCCTCGACCTGTACTGCGGCGTCGGCATCTTCGCCGGGGCGCTCGCCGAACGCCTGGGCGAGACCGGCGCGGTCCTCGGCATCGAGTCGGGCAAGCGCGCGGTGGAGGACGCCCGGCACAACCTGGCGGACTTCCCCCGCGTCCGCATCGAACAGGGCAAGGTCGAAACGGTCCTCCCGCGCACCGGCATCACCGAGTGCGACCTCGTCGTCCTCGACCCGCCCCGCGCGGGCGCGGGCAAGCAGACGGTCCGCCACGTCGCCTCCCTGTCGGCCCGCCGCATCGCGTACGTGGCCTGCGACCCGGCAGCCCTGGCCCGCGACCTGTCGTACTTCGCGGAAGCCGGCTACAAACCCCGCACCCTCCGCGTCTTCGACCTCTTCCCGATGACCCACCATGTCGAGTGCGTCGCGATCCTTGAGCCTGCCGAAAAGGGCCACTGACCTGGCGTTTCTCCGAGTGTGCATCATGGGCGTTACCGGCGTCAGGTGGGATATCTGACGCACGTGACGCTCGTTTGACGCACGGACGGCGTGATGTCTGATGGGTCGTCATGCGTGATCGGTGACCGCCGGGTGAAGTCGTTCAGCCGGGTGGTCGGAGGCACCCTGAAGTGGCTGGGGCGTTGGCTGCCGAGCTGTTGCCGCCACTGCCCGATCCGCTTCCAGGCAGTGACGTTCCGTGGCACTGGTCGGGGGTGTCCGGTGCGTGTTGTGTCAGGGGTCGTACGGCTCAGTGCCCGAGACGCGGGCGAAGCGTACGGCCGCGGCCCCATCGGCGCTTCCGCTGCACCGGGCGATCAACCGGGGCGGCGGTCGACAGCCGTTCCACATGGCTCGGGCGGCGTCGTGGGCGGGGTGGTCAGCGGTGATCAGCCGCTGTACCGCGGGCCTGGCGAACCGGCCGTGGGGTGACCTCTCGCTCAGGCGGTGGCCGCACGGGCGGTGCCGGTCGTGCGGGTTTCGCGCAGCCGTCTGCGGAACGTGACGATCAGCAGGACGGTGAGGAGCACGATCGGCAGCGCCTCCACCGGTCCGAGCGCGGGGGCTGCCACCCCGGCCGCGTTGACGAGGACGAACGCTCCCGCCACAGCGCCCATGGCGCGGTACATCCGGGTGTGCGGGGGCAGTGCCAGACCGAGGAAGCCGACGGCTGTCATTGCCGCGGCGGACTTCAGGGCCGCGATCACGTAGAGCGCCGTCATGGGCGGGTCGGCGACCGGCGCGCCGAGGGCGGCCTGGGCCGCGTAGTGGGCGAGCAGTGCGTTCTCGGTGGCGTCGAGGGCTGCGGCGGTGAGGATCGCGCCGAGGCTGATCGTTCCCAGAAGGCGCGAGCGGGTGAGCCGGACGGCGCCGGTGAACATGGCGACGTAGGCGATGACGAAGAGGGAGTCGAACGCCATCCACAGCAGCACGGCGCTGGGTTCGGCCGTGATCGGCCGGATGAAGTCGGCCGTCGGCAGCGGCAGGTCGGTGGGCTGGAGGTGGACGCCCGGGTGCGTGAGGGTCAACGTCTGGAAGGCGATGGCGCAGCCGAGCGTGATCGAGGCGCCTATCAGTCCGGCGCGGTCGTGGGAACGGTCGTACGAGTCGGCGTCGGTCGTGGTCATCGGTGTTGTGGTCCTTCGGTCGGGGAGCCGGTGGTACGTGCGTGGCCGGTGGATACCGAGTGGGGCTCGTCGAGGAGTGTGGTGATGTCGTCGCCGTGCGTCTCGATCCGGGTGACGGCGAGAAGCAGTCGGTCCCGCAGGGCGGTCATCTCCTCGATCTGCGCCTCGGCCTCTGCGATGCGTCGGCGCAGCACACGTTCGGCGGTGCCGACGGGGCAGTCGTCATCCTGGTCGCAGGCGTCGAGGAGCTCCTTGATCTCCTCGAGGCGGAGCCCCAGTCGCCGGCCCACCCGGATGAAGGTGAGCCGTTCGAGGGTGTCGGCGGGGTAGCGGCGATGGTCGCCTCCGGTCCGATCGGGCGGGGGCAGCAGCCCTCTGCGTTCGTAGTAGCGGAGGGTGTCGACCGAGAGGCCGGCGGATCGGGCCAGGTTTCCACTGGTCAGTGGTGGAGATTCGACGTGCACGGTTGGGGACATGCGGCGAGGCTAGAACCTGGAGTCGGCTCCGGGTTCAAGGGCCCGTCATGTGAACCACGTCTCACCACCTCCTGCGGATATCCATGGCGGTCACCCGCGCGGCCCTCTTCACGAGGCATGCGGGCCCGCGCGTGCCGCTGTGGGCGGGCGCCGAGGCTCAGAGAGCGGGAGCTTCGCGGCGTACGAGTGCAGCGGCGCAGAGTGTGGCGAGGGCCAGGCCGCCCCACAGCAGGCCGGGGCCGACGGTGAGAGCGGCGGTCAGGGCGGCGGGGGCCACGGCCCGGCTGATGCCGGTCGACAGGTCCCAGCGGGCGAGCGTCCGCCCCAGTCGGTCCGGCGGTGCGGCGGCGACGACGAGGGCGGTGCCGGATCCGGAGTAGAGGATCTCGCCGAGGGTGAACACGACGGAGACGCCCGCCACCACGACGGCGCCCGCTCCTCCGCCCATCGCCGACGCGATCCAGAACCCGAGGTAGGAGCCGGTCAGGACCACTCCCGCCAGGACCAGGCCCGATCGGCGCGACCGGTGTCCGAGCCACCTCACCACGGCCACCTGAGTGGTGATCACCAGCAGGGTGTTGCCGACGAAGATGAAGGACGACCAGGCGGGGCCGACGTCGAGGTGCGTCACCAGCAGGGCCGGCAGCGCCACTTCCAGGACGTCGAAGCAGAAGGCGTACGGCAGGTTGGCGACGCCGAGGGTGCGCAGCGCGCGTACCGGTACCGTTCGGCCGTCGTGGCCGCCGCTGGTGCTGCCCGGGCCGGACGGAGCGTCCGGGCGCGGCTTGTCCCGCATGGCGCCGTTTGTCGTGAGCCGCATCGACCAGACGAGGAGGGCCGCGACCAGGCACGCTGCAGCGGTGGCCGCGGCGAGCACCCGAAGTCCCGTGTTTCCGCCGGACACCGCCAGTGTGGCGAAGAGGGCGCCTGCGCCGAGCCCTGCGTTGCGGAGCGATCGCGCTGCCGCCAGGGCTGTGTCCCTGCTCCGCCCGGTGGTCAGTGCTGTCACGACGGCCGCGTGGGCGGTCGGCCAGCTCTGCACGCCGAGGCCGAGGAGCACGGCTCCCGTCGCGAAGCCGACCGGGCCGTCGGCCTGGAGCAGGACGCCGATGCCCGCCGCGCGCACGGCGAGGGTCGCCGCGACCGCCAGGCTCCGCGCTCCGCGGTCTACCCACCGTCCCGTCAGCGGGACGGCGACCAGGCCGGCCAGCATGCCCAGGGACAGCGCCAGCCCGGCGCTGGTGGGCGGCAGGCCGATCACGCCGATCCCGTAGAGGAGCAGGAAGGGCCGGAGCAGTCCCGCGCCCACGGCGTCGACGGCCAGGGCGAGGGCGTAGCGACCGCCCCCGGGTACTTTCATCAGCTGGGCGGCGCTGCTGCCCGTGTCGCCTGGCGGGAGGGCTGCCCGGCGCTGTCGTGTGTCGTTCTCCGGCTGTGGCATGCCGCTCACCTTCGGCACGGTCCGACGGCCGGGCACGTGGATTGACGACGTAGGTCAATCCGCGTGCTTCCGTAGCGGATGCGAGGATCGGCCCATGGCTCTGACCGTCGACATCACCGGGCTGACTCCGGACCGGATCGTGTTCGCGCCGTCGCCGCTCGCGG
Source organism: Streptomyces sp. NPDC031121 (assembly GCF_055570615.1). NCBI lineage: Bacteria > Bacillati > Actinomycetota > Actinomycetes > Kitasatosporales > Streptomycetaceae > Streptomyces > Streptomyces sp. NPDC031121. The sequence continues at coordinate 310,861 of NZ_JBVIGV010000004.1, read as the reverse complement.
AGTTGACGGCGTTGCTTCATCTGCTCGCGGAGCCGGCCCACCATCCGGAAGGACGGGAACGGGCCTTCGCCACCGTCACGATGCTGCCGCCTGGCCTGGCCGACCGCTTGGAGGAAGCGGACTTCCTGTGGCGCTCGTCGCGTGCCGACTTCCTGCTTCCGGACACTCCGCGCAGCAGCCTCGCGGAGGAGCTCGACGCGGTGGACCGATGGGACGACGAGGAGTACGTCGCGGCGGCGCTCGTCACCGCATGCGGCTCTTCCCGGCTTTCCTTGCGGCGGTCCTCGCCCCTGACCGATCGGCGGGCCGGTGAGCGGGCCAGGGAGCTTGCGGCCGCCCGCGGCCCGCGTCAGGCCGCCCTCGCGGACCGTCTGCTGACCGATCCCACCGCCGAACGGGCACGTATACGCGCCTTGTTGACCGACTGCGACCAGGCGTTCTTCGCCGACATGTGGCATCAGGCACTACCCGGCCTGGCCGGCGATGCCCGCCACAAGACCGAGGTTCTGGCGCGACGTGGTCTCGCGGAGGCCCTCAGGACGGTCTCCCCGGCCGTCGCCCTGGACACGGCGGAGGCCGGACGCCGGCGGATCGTCGTCGACAAGCTGCAGGACAACACGGCGAGCGGCACCGAAGCCGGTGGGGTCACCTTCATCCCGACCGGGTTCGGACGGCCCCATCTCGTGGTGGTGCGGGCGCGGGCGCGGGGACGGCGGCCGGTCGTCCAGTACCCCGCGGCCGCGGCCGCGGACGGCGTTCCGCCCGTTCCGCTGGACGTCGTCCAAACCCGGCTGGAGGCCCTTGCCCATCCGGTCCGGCTCCGGCTGGCCCGGACGCTGGCCCGTGGAGCCCACACCACCGCTGAGCTGGCCGACAGCTGGCAGTTGACCCCACCCGAGGTTTCACGGCACCTGACCGTGCTCCGGAAGGCCGGCCTCCTGACCACCCGACGGCGGGGGCGGTACGTCCTGTACGAACTCGACCTGGCCGCCAACGAACGTCTCGGGTCGGACCTGCTTGCTGCCGTGCTGCGCTGAACGGGCAGACATGATGTGCAGGGGCGGGCACCCGGGTGGGGAGTTGCGGGGACGCCCTGTTGTCGTGGACTTTTCTTCCGGCTGCGCCACCTCCCTTCCGGTTACGCCACCTCGGCCATGGTGGCCGAAGCCCGAACGGATGCCCTCAGCCGACAGGCGAAGACACCCCCGGGCGGTGGCCGGTGGGGGCGCCCGCCGCTGCCGTGACGCAGGCCGGCGAGTTCGAGGTGCGAGGGTTGATCAGTTCGTCGGCCGGGGGCACGGCTCTCCGTTCTTGTCCGGTTACGGCGCCTGCGGTGTGCCCGCCCCACGCGGCCGCAGGCCGCAGGCGCCGGTTCGGCTACTGCTGGGTGCTGTGCAGCACTTCGGCGTGCCGCATCTCGTGGACCTCGCCGATCAGGCGGAAGAACTCCCCGGCGGCCGGGTCCCCGGGCATCTCCTCCGCGGCGCGGGCGGCGGCTTCCGGAGAGGCCCAGAGGATGAGGTCGAGCAGGGAGCCGTCCTCGTAGCGGGCGAGGTGCGCGCCGAGGAAGTCGGACCCGTACCGCTCGTGCAGAAGGGCGATCAGCCTGGCGCGGTGGGCGGTGAGCTGCTCGGGGTCGGCGCAGGCGAAGCGGACGTATTCGATGGTCGTGCTCATGGGGACCCTTCCCTTATCGACTCACGGATTTGGAAATCGGAAACCGTGAGTGGAGGCTATCACGGATTCGGTGCAAGGAATCCGTGGGTCCGGTAGGTTGGCGACATGTCCCTCAAGAACCTGCGTGAGATGCCGTGGATCGGCGAGCGGCCGGTCCTCGACCTGGCCAACACCGTCGTCGTCGGAGCCGGTCGCGGGGGCGGGGACGTCGACCTGCTGGCCGACCCGGAGCTGCTGGCGTCCTGGCGGGAGAAGGGGCTCGACCGGGAACTCGCCGACCTTTCCCTGGAGGACCTCGTGGAACTGCGCGAGCCGGTCCGGGCCGCGCTGGACGCGGCGGCGCGGCAGGCGCCGCTCCCGGGGCCGGCGAGGGCGCGACTCAACGCGCTGGCCGCACGGGCCCCCGTGACGTTCCGGGTCGACGACGCGGGCCGCCTCGCGGAGCAGGAGGCCGGCGGTCCGGTCGCGGCGGCGGTCGCCAGGCAGGCGCTCGTGCTGGCTGCAGGGCCGGAGCAGGCGCGATTGCGGCGGTGCCCGGCCCCCAGCTGCGGGATGTTCTTCCTCGCGCGCAGGCGGGATCAGGCGTGGTGTTCGATCGGGTGCGGCAACAGGGCGCGTGCCGCCCGCCGGGCGGGTGGCGTGGGCTGAGCCCGCCCGGCGCTCCGAGGGGGCGTGTCCGGCTCGGTGTCTCGTCGAAGGGTTCGCCGATGATCGCAGGGCTTGTCGTTCGGCCGGGCGCGGGAGACCTCCCCGTCGAATCTGTCACGGATTTGGCGTTGAATACGTGACTCCCACTCCTGGTCCCACGCCGCCGCCGGCGCTGCTGCCGTCCGGTTTCCCGGACGGTCGGGTGCGTGCGTCGCGCGTCAGGATTCCGTGAAGAGTGTCAGTGCTGCCCGGGCGGCTCGTTCGAAGTCTTCCGTACTGCCGCTCGCCCGGCACAGCACCTGCGCGCCTTCGAGGAGGGCGACCAGCAAGGCGGCCTTCTCCTCCGCATCGGACGGCGCGAGTCCCGCCTGCCGCAGGTTCCGTTCGAGCTGTTCCGTCCAGGACGCGAAGGTCGCGGCGGCGGAGCGGCACAGTTCGCCGTTCTCCTCGTCCGCGGGGACGGTCACGGCGGCGACGGCGCACCCGGCACCCTGTGCGGCAGCCTGGGCGACCGGTCGGGCGAACTCCACGAAAGCCGTGGCGACCGCCCTGGGGTCCGCCGCATCCAGCTCCGCGAGCCGGTCGCGCACCTCGCGGCCGTGCTGGGCGGCGGCCTCGGAGGCCAACTGGTTCTTGCCGCCGGGGAAGTGGTGGTAGATGGCGCAAGCTGCCCGACATCGGACTGGCGTCCGTCGAAGCGCGGGCGGCCTTCGTGGAGAAGGCCACCGACATCGCATACAAGCTCATGACACCCGGCCACCATCGCGACGACATCCGGATCAACATCGTCAACGCCCCCGACGGAGGCTGGGGCATGGGCGGCCACACCTACACCGGGGAACGCCTGGGCGAAGCCATCGCCCGGGCGGCCGCCGCGGCGGAGGTGCAGGCCTGACCGGCCGGCAGCCTTCCGGCGACCCGGGGTGGATCGGAACCACCGCGCGCGCCGAGGTGGGTTACCGCGCCGGGCGCGACACCGGGAGCCGTCGGCCATGGCTCCGGCGCCAGGGCTATGGCCGGCGGTCGGCCGGAATCGTCCACAGGGTGACTTCGCCGGTGAAGGCGGGGGGTTGGAAGGCCACTCCCGACGGTGTGACACCCGTGATGCGCAGCATCGCCAGCTTGCCTCCCGAGGTGGCGGTGCACAGCCGGTCGCCCTTGTTCACCGTGCCGTCCTTGGTGAGTTCGGTGCTCGGGATGGCGGTCGGGAGAGGGGAGCTCGTCACCGCCTGCCGACAGGCCTCCGGTGACGACCCCGGGGACTTCGCCATCGGGGTCCGGAGCGTCATGACGTTCACCAGGTACGTGATCTCCGCCGACGGGTCGCCGATCCGGCCGCGCGGAGAAACCTCCGGGGTGTCCAGGTCGACACTGATCACCGAGCCCATGGCCGGTGGCCCGATCTGCAGGGGCCGGTCCTTGAAGAGGAGCTTGTAGGGGGCCGAAGCGGGCGCGTCCGGTGCGCCGCCGCCGGCCGTCGCCCCGGAGCCGGGCGCCGGAGAGCTGCTCCGGGCGGGGCCTGAGCCGGCGGCGGCCCCGCCGTCGGCCTGGCCGGTCAGTATCCAGGCCGTTCCGGCGGCTGCCGTCAGGGCGGCTGCCGCCGCGGCCGCCGCGGCCGCCCGCTTCCTGCCGGGTTGCCGGACGGCGGCAGGGGGCAAGGCCGGGTGGGGTGCGGCCTGGGCGGGTGCGGTGCTCGGGAGCGACGGCCCCGGGCCGCCCCGGCGAGGGGGCGGTCCGACATCCAGGTGAGTGGGGACGTATCCGTCGGCCGGCGCGTCGGCGGACCATCTGCCGAGCTCACGCTCCCGGTGCGCCACCGCGGCAGCCCAGGGTTCCGGGAGCCGGCCGGCCGGGTCGCCGTCCGTGAGCCGCTCGCACCAGGACCGCAGTTCGCCGGATGCCGGCCGGGCTGCGGGGTCCGCGGCGAGCGTGCGCTCCAGAATCGGCCGCAGCAGGTCAGGATGTGCGGAGAGGTCCGGCGGGCGTTCGGCGGTGTTGGCGATCTGGGTGGCGATGGCCAGTGGGCCGCCCGGGCCGTACGGGTGCAGCCCGGTGGCGGCCACCGCGGCGATCAGGCCCAGGGAGAACACGTCGCTCGCCGGGGTGATGTGCCCGCCCGTGCCCTGCTCGGGCGACATGAACTGCGGTGTGCCGACCAAACCGCCGCTGCGCGTGAGGCGCGTGGAATCGGCGGCGCGCGCGATGCCGAAATCGATGACCCACGGTCCGTCCGCAGCCAGCATGACGTTGCCGGGTTTGAGGTCCCGGTGGACGACACCGGCGGCGTGGACGGCCTCCAGCCCCCGTGCGACCCCGGCCACCAGGCGGAGGACCGTCTGCACGGGCAGAGGCCCGAACGTGGCCAAACCTTCGTCCAGCGCAAGCCCCGGTACGTACGCGGTGGCCAGCCACGGCTGCGGACCGTCCGCGTCGTGATCCAGCACGGGCACCAGGTGGTAACCGCGTACGTGCCGTGCCGCGTGGATCTCCTGTGCGAACCGCCGACGGAACTCCGGTTCCTCCGCGTACTCGCGGCGGATCATCTTCAGCGCGACGGGCTGCCTGCCGCGCGTGCGGGTCAGGAAGACCGATCCCATGCCGCCCTCGCCTATCCGGGCGAGCAGACGGTATCCCGAGACCTCCCGCGGGTCGCCGGGGCCCAGAGGCCGCAGCGCGCTCGGCAGCTCGCCCTGCGTACCGTCCCCGACCGAATCGCCTCGGTGCGGGGGCCGAGTCCGCCGGCCCCGATCAAGATCAGACACGGTTCCCTCCGGTCGGAGGACGGACGGTCATGTGCACTCCTGGGAAGTCGGTAGTCGCAACGGTCTGCCTTCTCACTCCGCCGAAGGCGCGCCGCCCCCTCCGGAAGGTGGGCACGGGGCCGGCATCCTCGCCTTCCGGTTTGATCTTCCTCCGGGTCATCCTGCCGTTGGGCAGTGCGTACGGTGCAGGGCCTCGGTGTGCCGCGCCGTGTGCCCGCCGATGGGGTTCGATGGCCTTGCTCACGTATTTTTCGGTGCTATTCCGTGATGAAAGTTATCATGGAAAACGAATCGGGGATCTGCCGGGCCGGCAGGCCGGGAGCCTGCGGGGGAGGTTGTGGATCTGGGAGCGTCCAGCCGAAACGCTCTGGCCGGGCGCGCCGGCGCTGCTCGTGCAGCACTCGGTCAAGGGAAGCGCCAGCCCGGCACCGTGGGTCATGTCGTTCAGCTGGATGTCCGGGTACCCGGACATCCAGCTGAACGGAGAGCTCGCCGCGCGGCGGTCAGCGGTGGCCGCACCGGGCCCCACCAGCGGGATCGCGATCTACAGATGCCGCACGCGGACGGTGCGGAGTCCTAGCGTGTGAACGGACCGTTCGCTCCCTCGCCCCTCAGCACCTGCCGGAGCGTCTCGGCGAACTCCTTGGGCTGACCGAGGAAGCCGCCGTGGTCACCGGGGAACTCGACCGGCGCTGTGCCGAGCAGTTCGGCCAGTGCCGTGGAGGTCGGGTACGTGAGAAGGCCGGCCGAGGCGGCGCCGACGCCGACGACGACACGGGTCGGCCCGCCCGCGAGCGCGGGGATGTCAGGCACGTAGCGGGCGGTGCCCCGCAGCTCATGGGCGAAGAAGCGGGCGCTGTTGGCCAGGTCCTGCTCCGAGGGCTCCCCCGGCGGCGGAGTGGGGCCATCGTCCGCGCCGTCGCCGACGCCGAATCCGGCGTTGGCCATGAACTTCACCCACGCCGCCCCTACCCCCTCCCGGTGGAAGGTCTCGATGATGTCGTCGGTTGCGGCGCGCTGCTGAGCAACATCGGGGAGCAGCTCCAGCAGGGGAGGCTCATGCGCGACAAGCGTGCGTACCCGCCCAGGATGCCGCGCGACCAGCGCCAGCCCCGTCACTGCACCACCACTGCTGCCGAACACATCCGCGGACTCGGCTCCGAGGGCATCCAGGAGAGCGGCAACGTCATCCGCCCGCAAGTCGGGCGTGGAGTCCTGCTCAGGATCGTCGAGGACGCTGCCCGAGATGCCCCGCGGGTCGTGAGTGACGACGGTGTAGTCGCTCGCGAGCGCATCAGCCAGCGGTACGAACTCCTGCGCGGCCATCGGCGCACCCATGACGAGCAACAGCGGTCCCGCGCCGCGGACTTCGTAATACAGGCGTGCGCCCGGGACGGTGAGGGTGTGGTTGGCGGGCATGGCGGTCGTCCTTCCCTGAGTGGTCGTCCGCGATCGCGGTGACGGAAGGAGGACTCTCGCCGCCGGGAAAACTCATCGCCCGCCCGCTCACCCCCTCGATCACCGCACCGGCTCGATGCACCGCCGACAGGCCGGAACCAGGCCCCCGGCACGAGTGGGGATCCGGCGGGCGACGCCCCCGCGCATGCGCTCGGGAGGGCCGCCGGCCACACACGGCGACTACCCCTCCCGGCCGCGCCCACTCGCGGATTCCCGGGCGGACGGCTCTCCGCGCCGGGAACGTCTCCGCCGGTGGGCCCGGGCGCCCGACCACTCATGGACGACCCTTCCGGTAAAGGCACCGCCGTACAGGACGAAGCCCACGCCCACCAGCCAGGACTGGACGATCACCACTACTCCGACGGACCCGTACGCGGCTGCCTGCGACACGATCAGAGGCGAGAAGACCAGCTGGGCGAAGAGGCGTAGGCCCACAAGACCCAGGGTGGTCGCGACGGCTCCCGGCAGCAGCGCTCTCCATCCGGGCTGCCGGCCAAGGAGGATCTTCTGGGACGACCAGGCGAACAGGAGGGTGACGAGAAGCGCGGCCGATGTACCCGTCAGTGAGGAAGCCGCGCCGGCGCGGTGCAGAGGACTGTTGGTGAGCAGGAGTAGGTAGCCGATGACCAAGGTGAGCCACGCCGTGTAGCGCGTGAGGTCCCTCAGCCGCCCGGGCCAGGAAGCTTGTCTGTGGCCGCGGCTCATTGCCCACATCGCCTCGTATCCCTGCCGCACATGTGCTGCGAACGTCAGGCCGAAGACGCAAAGAGCCGCCAGGCTGAAGGCCGTGGCCTCTCGCAACACACGGCGGGGCTGCGCAAACAGCTCCAGAATCTCCCGCTCGGCCGATTCAGAGGCGCTCAGCGCTGTCGCGAGCCACCGCCCGAACCCGGCTGCGCGAGCGGGGTCGGCCGCGGCAATGACCATGATCAGCGGTACGAAGGCGAGGAAGCCCACAGCGGCGAAGACCAGTGAACGACTCAGCAGCCCCACGCCGTCGGCTCTCCCTGCCGCGCGCGAGAGGGATTGCCGAAGGTCACGTCCCAGACGCAGGATCGACGATGCCACGTTCTGACCACCTTCGCCGGCGGCCCCGACAACACTCCCCGCCCGCTGAGCGTGAAGGCCCGGATCCGGCAGGTCTCGGGATCGACCACCGGGTCCTTGACCGGGCAATCACATCGCCGCGCAGCGTCGGCACAGCCAGGGCCACCACATCACCCGCTCGAATGAGAAGGGCGTTCATCGCCGCCCCGGGGCAGGTGATGCTTGTCGGTGATCACCCGCCATGGCGCGTGCCGCATGACGTGGAGTTCAGCGGCCTGTCGCCCCCATGCCTTGATACTTCCTTGCGGTTCCCGGTGTGAGCGGTTCTTCCGGATGGGGCTGTTCTGGCAGCTACCCCGTTTCCCCGCCGGGAACACGGTCCTGCGACGAGGCCGAGGCGGACGTGCGGCGCTGCTTCCCACGATGTCGCGCCCGGTCACCCGAGATGCCCATCGGAGGCCGGGAAGAAGCGTCAGCGCACTGCGCATACCGCCCACTCTGCCCGTAACGCACAGAGAAAGTCTTGTCCGGTTTGCCCGGCCTGGGCGTCCGACCTGTGGTTTCCTCCAGCTTGTTTTAGCCAGACCGTGTTCCGGGCGGCAGGCGGCAGGCGGCGGGCGGTGACACGCCGTGAAGGTCTGCATCCGTAACGTGATGCCGCGTCTGTCCCACCCTCGTAGGCGTCAGGGGAAGTCGGCGAGGGAGGTGGGCAGTGGAGGCGCCGGTTCCGGGGTCGCCGCCCACGCAGGGGTCGCTGCCGCGCGGAGTGCGGCAGCCGGCAGGGGCAGCCGCATGTGCGGCGGCCGGTGCGCTGGCCGTTCTGCTGTTGGCCGGCTGCGTGAGCTCCTCGCGTACCGATGAGGATTACCGGGAGAAGGCGGCGAACTCGGCGCAGGCGGTTCGCTCGTCGATCGAGACGGCTCGCCTGCTGGTCGGTGCCGCGGGCCGGGGCAAGTCTCCCGGGCCGTACACCTCTCGGACGCTGTCGCAGCTGGAAGGGGCGGTGGGCAGTGTCAGCACGCAGTTCGGCTCGATTCAGCCGCCGACCCGGCAGGCGACCGCGTTGCGCGACGACGTGATCCCCCTGCTCGACGAGAGCCGGAGTGTGCTGGGCCGGTTGCGGATCACCGCCCGCCAAGGGCGTTTGCAGGACCTGCCGCATGTCGCCCGCCCCCTGCCCCGGCTGTCGGAACGCCTTCGGCGCTTCGAGGAGCTGGTACCGACGTGAAGCGCGTCATGTCGCTGCTGCTCGGTGTGTTCACCGCCATGGGCGGGTTCATGGACATCGGCGACCTCGTCACCGACGCACTGGTCGGCGCCCGTTTCGGCCTCGGTCTGGCATGGGTGACCGTCGTCGCGGTCGTGGGCATCGCCCTGTACTCGGAGATGGCCGGCCGGATCGCCGTCGTCACCGGCCGCACCGTCTTCGACCTGATCCGGGAACGCACCGGCCCGCGCATGGGGCTGGTCACCGTGATCGCCTCCTACCTGGTCAACGCGCTCGCGGTGATCGCGGAGCTGTGCGGCGTCGCCCTCGCGATCGAGCTGCTGGCCGACATCCACTACCTGCTGTGGGTTCCGCCGGTCGCCTTCCTCGCCTGGCTGGTGGTGTGGCGGCTGCCGTTCCCCTACATGGAGCGGCTGTACGGCCTGGTGGGCCTGGCGCTGTTCGTCTTCGTCGCCGCCGTGTGGTGGTTCGGCCCCGACTGGGGCGCCATGTGGCACGACGCCACCCACCCGGTGGTGCCGCACGGCGAGGGGCGTGCCACGTACTTCTTCTACGCCCTCGTCCTCCTCGGCGCGCAGATGAACCCGTACGAGGTGTTCTTCTTCTCCTCCGGCGCCGTGGAGCACCGCTGGAGCCCCCGCAACCTGCTCGAAGTGCGGGTGAACGCCTGGATGGGCTATCCCGTGGGCGGCATCCTCGCCATCGGCATCCAGGCCGCGGCCTACCTGGTTCTCCAGCCGGCCGGTATCCAGGTCGAGCACCTGAGCCAGACCGTCCTGCCCGTCGTCATGGCCTTCGGCCAGGTGGGCTTCGCGCTCGCCATCCTCGGCATCGTCGGTTCGGTCTTCGGCGCGACGCTGGAGACGCTGCTGTCCTCCGGCTACACCGTCGCCCACCACTTCGGCTGGACCTGGGGCAAGGAGACCCAGCCCGCCAAGGCCGCACGCTTCCACACCCTGCTGCTGCTCACACTCCTCGGCGCGGCCGCGGCCGCCCTGACCACCGTCAACCCCATCACGGTCACCATCTACGCCGTCTACCTCGCCGCCGTCGTCCTGCCGTTGACGTTCCTGCCGATCCTCGTCATCGCCAACGACCGGCGCTACCTCGGAGACCGCGTCAACGGGCGCGTGAGCAACACCCTGGGCACGATCTACCTCGTCATCGTGACCGCCGGTGCCGTGGCGGCCTTCCCCCTCCTGATCGCGACGAAGGCAGGCGCATGACCACGGACAGTTTCGACACCGGCCTCGATATCGGCCTCGACCTCCTCGACCGGCAAGTCCTCGACAGCGACGACACACTGATCGGCAAGGTCGACGACCTGCGCTTCGACGCGCCCGAGGACGGTTCCCCGCCCCTGCTGGTCGCCTTGCAGATCGGGCAGCGAGCCTTCGGGCAGCGCCTCGGCGGCCGGCTGGGGCGGTCGTGGACGGCTGTCGCCGGCCGACTCGCCGGCGGTGCCACACCCGTGGAAGTGCCCATCGCGCGCGTGCGCGAGTACGGCCCAGCCGTCAAGCTCGACGTGAGCGCCGACAAGCTCCCCGGACTGGGACGTGCGGAACGTCTGCTGAGCCGCCGTTTCATCGGCCGGATCCCCGGGGCGCACCGTGAAGGCAAGTGACCTGCTCAACGCCCGGGTCTTCGACGCGAGCGGACGCCTCCTGGGGAAGGTCCACGACATCCGCTGCGTCCGCCCGCCGGGTGGCGGCCGCTGGCAGCTTCGATCACTCGTCGTGGGAGCCACCGGGCTGACTCACCGCTTCGGCTACGCCACCGGGGAAGTACGCGGCCCCGCCCTGCTGGCCAAGGCGGCGCACCGGGTCGCCCGGCGGCGGCAGACCATCGAGTGGTCACGTGTCGTCTCGCACGACGACGGCCGGATTGTCGTCCGCGATTCCCGACAAGACGGGAGGCAGCCGTGACCGTGGGCCTTCCCGTCTTCTTCGCCTGGATCGAGCTCATCGCCCTGGTCGGGCTCCTGCTCTGGTTCGTCCTCCGCAGACCACCTCGAGACTAGACACGCCACAGCCTTGGTCGGAGCCGCCGACCGAGGCGGGGTGCTCCTTCAGCGGGGTCAGGTCCTGGGGGCGCCCCAACGGGCCGGGAACAGCGTCGATCACCTCACGGAGTTGCATCACCTGGTCGCGGCTGCGAGGTGCCGAGGGCGTTGGCGGCGGTCGTCGTGCCATGGACAGGAGGGGTCCGCGCACGAGCCGTCAGCACAGGGATCGCCTCTATCATCAGGCAGTCCGCTGACGCCGCCAGGCACCGCACGAATCCCGGGGACCATGGCCTACACGTTCATATTCGGCTTGTTTCTCTTGCTGGGCATGGCGACTTCGCTCGCCGCGGTCACCGGATACCGGGGCAAGGTCTGTGACCGTTCCGACGGGTACGACGTCCCTGCGGAGGTGAAGTCCGACCCGGAGCTGAGGAAGCGTGCGAACGACCTGGTGGCCTTCTGGTGCACCGGGGCCGCGGTGCTCAGTGCCGCTCCGCTTGTGCCGGTCGGCACGGTCATCGTGAGCGGCGGTGACCGAACGGTCGGCACTCGGGGACTGGTGGTCCTCGCCCTGTACGGCCTGGCCGTGGTGATCATGGGGGCCTATCCGTTCGAGAAGATCAAGAGCCTCGGGCGGTCCGCCGAAAGGTGAACCGACGCCATGGGCGGTGTCTTCGGCCTCACGGCCGTCTCGGAGCGGCTGCGGCTGCGGCAGCGCAGGCTCAGGCGCCTGGGCCTCCGGGACGGATCCTGGGCGGCTGAGGCCGCTGGGGTACACGGCGCAGGCGGCGGGCGTACCGGACGTTCGACTTCCCCCGCCGCATGATCCGCCGGCCGAGGCGGACGGGCTGTCGGCCGTGTGAATCAGCCAACCGCGCCGATCCCTGTCCCGGAGGCCGGCCGCTGCGGGACAATGGCCGGCGATGACCCCCAGCACCGCCGCTCAGCAGCCCCACCCGGACGGGTACGGCCCCTTCGCCCACCTCACCGTGCAGAACACGGCTCTCTACCGCCAGGTGATGCGGGTGTTCGTCGGCGCCAAGGAGAGGTTCGCCGTCCATCTGCGTCCCGAGGACGTGTACGCCGCCCTGCCTGCCGAGGCCCGGCCCGCCGAGCCCGACGCGGTGGTCAAGGCGTTGGACAGCCTCGTCGGCTGGGGCAACCTGCGCGCCGATCCCGACACCGCCCGCGTCACCGCCGTCGAGGACTTCTACCGGAAGCGGTTCATCTACCAGCTCACCCGGGCCGGAGAGGCCGCCGAGGAAGCCCTGGGCGTCTACGACGAGGCGCTCGGCCGGCGCGGCGCACTGCAGGCCGTCGCCCTCCACGACATCGTCACCCAGCTCCGGACCCTCCTCGTCCTGGCGACCGGGGAACAGCCGGATCAGGCCAAAGTCCATCTGGCCCTTGACGCGCTCGCCAGCCGGTTCGCGGCCCTCGCCGAGAACGCGCGTGCCTTCATGGGGTCCCTGCAGCGGACCATCGACCTCCACGACGTCGAGGAGGAGGCCTTCCTCGCGTACAAGGACCGGCTCATCCAGTACCTGGAGCGGTTCATCCGGGACCTGATCACCCTCGGCGGACGCATCGCCCGGCTGATCCTGGAGCTGGAGGCCGCCGGCAGCGTCGAGCCGCTGCTGCGGGCCGCCGCCCGCCGCGAGGCCGCCGACGCCGCGCCGGAGGAGGCGGAGCACGCCGAGCGGCAGGCGTACGAGCGGTGGGCCGGGCGCTGGACCGGGCTCGCCGCCTGGTTCATCAGCCGCGACGGGCGGGAGTCGCAGGCCAGGCTGCTGCGCGGCCGCGCCCTCGGCGCGATCCCCCAGCTGCTGGCCGTCGTACGGTCGCTGAACGAGCGCAGGGCCGGGCGCTCCGACCGGTCCGCGGACTTCCGGACCCTCGCCCGCTGGTTCGCCGAAGCCCCCGACGACGAGGCCCGGCACCGGCTGTGGCGCACCGCGTTCGGGCTCTACCCGGCCCGGCACCTCACCGTGGACGCCGACACCCTCGCCGCCCGCGCGGCGGCGCCCGTACCCGCCGCCACCCCGTGGGCGGAAGCGGAGCCGCTGCGGATCAGCCCCCGGTTGCGCCGCACAGGCAGCTACGAGCGGCGCGGCAAGCCGCGCCGCGTGGAAGACCGCGACGGGCAGCGCCGCAGGCTCGCCGAGGTGGCGGCCAAGCAGGCCGCCGAGACCGCGGCGGCCCGCGCCCGGCTCGTCACCGACGGGACCACCCGGCTCTCCCTCCTCGGCGAACTCGACCCCGCCTCCTTCGGGCTCTTCCTCCGGCTGCTCGGCGACGCCCTGGCCACCTGGCGGCCCGGCATGCGGCACACCACGGCCACCAGCAACGACGGCTCCATGGAGATCCGGCTCACCGCGCTCGCCGACGGCGGCACCGCCGAGATCCGGACGCCCGGGGGCGTCTTCCGCGGTCCCGACCACCTCATCGAGATAGTCGACCTGACGGAGGAAGGCGACAGGCCATGAGCACTCCCCTCGCCGAGGTCCTCGACGGGCAGCACGCCGCCGACCTCCGCAAGGCGGCCCGCGCCCTGCTGCGGCAGCCCCTGCTGCTCGCCCGCGGCCGGACCGCCGACGAGTTCCGCCTCGTCCGCCGCCACGCGTCCGAACTCCGCGCATGGTTCGACCGCAACACCGGCTGGGCCCTCCACACGGACGCCGAGGCCGCGCGCCTGCACAAGATCCCGGGCACTCTCACCGACCCCACCCACCCGGCGCGCGAGGCGACCCGCGCGGCCGCACCCTTCACCCGGCGCCGCTACGTCCTGCTCTGCCTCGCCCTCGCCGCGCTCGAACGCGGCGAGGCCCAGATCGCGCTCGGCCGCCTGGCCGACCAGGTCGTCCTCGACGCCGCCGATCCCCACCTCGCCCGGGCGGGCATCCACTTCACCCTGGACCGCCGCGACGAGCGCCTCGACCTCGCCGCCGTCGTACGGCTCCTGCTCGACATCGGCGTGCTGCGGCGGGTCGCCGGCGACGAGGAGGCGTACGTCAGCGGAGCCGGCGACGTGCTGTACGACGTGGAACGGCGGGTGCTGGCCGGGCTGCTCGCCTCACGCCGCGGCCCCTCCACCGTCCACGCCGAAGCGTTCGCCGACCGCCTCGCCGAACTCGTCGCCGAGACCGCCCTGGACAGCGACGAACTGCGCTTCCGCGCGATGCGCCGCTCCCTGACCCGCAGGCTCCTCGACGACCCGGTGCTCTACTACGACGAGCTGACCGACGCCGAACTCGCCTACCTCACCCGGCAGCGGGGCTTCCTCACCGCCCGCATCACCGAGCTGACCGGACTCATACCCGAGGTGCGGGCCGAAGGCATCGCGATGGTCGACCCGGACGACGACCTCACCGACATCCGGATGCCCGAGCAGGGGACCCACGGCCACATCACGCTGCTGCTCGCCGAGCACCTGGCCGCGGCGCAAGGACCCGCATCCGCCGACGAGCTGGCCCTCCGGGTCCGGGAACTCGCCGCCGAGCACGGGGGGTTCTGGTCCAAGTCCGCGCGGGAGCCGGGCATGGAGGCCGAACTGGTGGAACAGGCCGTCGCCCGCCTCGCCGCCCTCGGGCTGGTCTCCCGCACCGCCCGGGGCGTGGCGCCCCGCCCGGCCCTCGCCCGGTACGCGGTCGGCGAGACCGTCGTACTCGAACCGGGCACCGCACGTACGCCCGCGCAGCGAAAGGCCGGCAACCCGTGACCCGTCTCCCCGCCCCCCGGCGCTCCCGCTGGCAGCCCCTGCGCATCGGGCTCGTCGACCTCTTCCACTACGACGTGGAGGAGTTCCACTTCCACGACGGGCGCCTGCTCCTGCGCGGGAACAACGGCACCGGCAAGTCCAAGGTGCTCGCCCTGACCCTGCCCTTCCTGCTCGACGGGGACCTCGGCTCGCGCCGCGTCGAACCCGACGGCGACCCGGGCAAGCGCATGGAGTGGAACCTGCTCCTCGGCGGCGAGCACCCGCACTCCGAGCGGCTCGGCTACACCTGGATCGAGTTCGGCAGGCGCGACGAGACCAGCGGCGAGCCGCACTTCCGCACACTGCTCTGCGGGCTCAAGGCAGTCAGCGGGCGCGGCATCGCACGCCACTGGTACGCGCTCACCAGCCAGCGCGTCGACCACGGCCCGGAGGCCGCCGCGACCTCCCTCAGCCTGCTGGACGCCACCCGCACCGCCCTGTCCAGGGACCGGCTCGCCGAGGCCGTCGCCGGCCACGGCATGGTGTACGACCAGGCCAAGACCTACCGCCGGGCCGTCGACGAGGCCCTCTTCGGCCTCGGCGAGCAGCGGTACGGCGCCCTCGTCGACCTGCTCATCCAGTTGCGCCAGCCCCAGCTGTCCAAGCGCCCCAACGAGGCGGCCCTCTCCAGGGCCCTCACCGAGGCCCTCCCGCCCATGGACCAGGCCGTGATCGCGGACGTGGCGGAAGCCTTCCGCTCCCTGGACGAGGAGAAGGAGGAACTGGCGGCGGCCTCCGCGGCCGAGCGGGCCGCCACGGCCTTCCTGGACCACTACCGGCGCTACGCCCGGATCGCCACCCGCCGGCGCGCCCGCCTCCCGCGCGGCGAGCACTCCCGCTACGAGCACCTCCAGCGGGACCTCGCCGAAGCGCAGGCCGAACAGGCCCGCGCCCAGGAGGCCCGCGCCGCGGCGGAGGAACGGATCGGCGCGACGGAGGAGAGGCTGGCACGCCTGCGGGCCCAGGACGCGGCCCTGCGCGAGGGCCCCGAGATGCGCAGCGCCCGGGAGCTGGAGCAGGCGGGCAAGGAGACGGAGCGGGCCGCCCGCGCCCTGGACAGGGCCCGCGAGGACCGGGACCGGGCCGCGGAACTGCACACCCGCCACCTCGGAAGGCTCGGCGCGGCCGAGAACCGGCTGCGCGCCGCCGGCCGTATCGCCGAGGACACCTTCCGCCAGGCACGGGACGCGGCCGGGGCCGCCCGCGTCGACCTGCCCGACGACGGCGCACTGCCCGAGGCCGCGCTGCGGCGCTCCGCCGACGAGGCCACCGACCGCGGGCGCCGGGCGCTCGCCCACGTCGAGGACCTCGCCGAGACCGCCGGACGCGCGGCCGAGGCGCGGCGCCAGGCATCCGTCCGCCTCGACGAGGCGGACGCCGACCTCGACCAGGCGACTGCCGAACAGTTCCGTGCGGAAGACGCCGCCGCGCGCGCGGGGCAGGCCCTGCTGGACGGCGTACGGGAACACATGCGCGCCTGGACCGAGCTGGCCTGCCCCGACCAGGCCGGCCTGCTCGACGGACTCCAGGAGTGGACCCGGCACCTCGACGGGCCGTACCCGGTGCGCGCGCACGCGGCACGCGCCCACAGCGACGCTTCGGCACGGCTGGCAGACCAGGCGGCCGAAGCGGCACGCCGGTCGGCGGAGCTGGCGGCGGGCACCGGCCGGGTCCGCGAGGAGATCACCGCCTTGGAGGCGGGCGGCCGACGCGGCCCCCAGCCCCCTCCGGCCCGCACGCCTGGCCTGCGCGAGCGGATGCCCGGCGCACCGCTGTGGCGGCTGGTCGACTTCCACGGCCACCTCGCGGAGCGGGAGCGCGCGGGACTGGAGGCGGCCTTGGAAGCCTCCGGACTGCTGGACGCATGGGTGCTCCCCGACGGCACCGCCCTCGCCGCGGACGGGTGCGACGTACTCCTCTCCCCTGCGGCCGGGCCGGCGGCCGGGCCCTCGCTCGCGACCGTGCTCCGCCCGGCCGTCGACAGCGGTGACGAACGGGCCGCGGCGGTGGGCGAGGAGACGGTGGCGCGCCTGCTCACCGCCATCGGAGCGACCGCCGACGGCGGGGCCGGCACCTGGGTGGAGCCGGGCGGGCGCTTCCGCGTCGGCGCGCTCACGGGCCGGTGGACCAAGCCCGCCGCGGAGTACGTCGGGGCCGGGGCGCGGGAGGCGGCGCGGCGGGCCCGGCTCGCCGCCCTGCACGCCGAACTCGCGCGACTCCGGCAGGAGTCGGAGGAGGTCGCCGCCCGGTCCGAGGCGGTGGCCGCACGCCGCCGCACCCTCGACACCGAGCTGGCCGGCGTACCCGACGAAGGCCCCCTCACCCGGGCGCACGCCCGGGTGACCGCCGCCGCCGAGTCCGTACGCCGGGCCCGCCTGCGGCGTGAAGGCCGCGCCGCGGACCTCCGGGAGGCGGCCGGACAGGCCGAACGGGCCGCCGCCGACCTCGCGGAGACCGCGGCCGCACTGGGGCTGCCCGCCGACGGGGCCGGGCTCGCCGAAGTGCGCCACGCCCTCGGACACCTGGCCGTGGCCCTGGCCGCCCTGTGGCCCGCCCTGCGCGAACGCGGCGAGGCGGCCCGCCAGGTGGCGGAGGAACGCGCCGAGGCCGGGCAGGCGGGGGAGCGGGCCGCCGAACTCGCGCTGCGCGCCGAGGAGGCCGGGCAGGAGGCGGCCGCGGCGGACGAACGCCACACCACCCTGCGCTCCACCGTCGGCGCGGCCGTCGCCGAACTCGAACGGCGCCTCACCGAGACGGCCGATGCCCTGCGGGCGTGCGAGGCCGAGCGGGGAACCGCCCGGCGGCGCCACGCCGAGGCGGACCGGGACGCCAGCAGGGCCGAAGGCCGTATCGAGCAGTTGGAGAAGGGCCTCGCCGAAGCGGCCCGGGCGCGCGCGGAGGCGATCGCGGGACTCCAGCGGTTCACCGCCACCGGCCTGATCACCGTGGCCCTGCCGGATCTGCCGGTGCCGGCCGCCGGAGAAGGACCGTGGGCGGCCACCCCGGCGATCACGCTCGCCCGGGCCATCGAGTCGGCTCTGGCGTCGGTCGACGACTCGGACGGCGCCTGGGAGCGCGTACAGCGCAGGCTGAGCGAGGAACTCAAGACCCTGCAGGACACCCTGTCCCGCCACGGCCACACCGCCTCCGCCAGGATGGTCGAGGACGGCATGGTCGTCGACATCGTCTACCAGGGCCGCGAGCGCGCCGTACCGGAACTCGCCGGGGCACTCACCGCGGAGGTCGGCGAACTCACCCGCATCCTCTCCGCCCACGAACGGGAGATCCTCGAAACCCACCTGATCACCGAGGTCGCGGGCACCCTCCAGGAACTCATCGCCGCCGCCGAACGGCAGGTGCGCGACATGAACGCCGAGCTGGAGGACCGCCCCACCTCCACCGGGATGAAACTCCGGCTGGTCTGGCGGCCCTCCCGCAAGGCCCCCGCCGGCCTCGCCCCGGCCAGAGAGCGCCTGCGGCAGTCCGCCGACGCCTGGACCCCGGAGGACCGGACGGCGGTCGGCGAGTTCCTCCAGGCGCAGATCGCCCGGCAGCAGAGCGACGACACCTCCGGCAGCTGGCTCGAACACCTCACCGCCGCGCTCGACTACCGCGCCTGGCACGAGTTCGGGGTCGAGCGGCACCAGCACGGCCGCTGGGTCCCCGCCACCGGACCCGCCTCCGGCGGCGAACGCGTCCTCGCCGTGTCCGTACCGCTGTTCGCCGCGGCCTCCTCGCACTACGCGAGCGCCGGCAGCCCGTACGCGCCGCGCCTGGTCACCCTCGACGAGGCGTTCGCGGGCGTGGACGACGACTCGCGGGCCAAGTGCCTCGGTCTGCTGCACGCGTTCGACCTCGACGTGGTGATGACCAGCGAACGGGAATGGGCCTGCTACCCGCAGGTGCCCGGCATCGCCATCGCCCAGCTCTCCCGGATCGACGAAGTGGCGGCGGTACTCGTCACCCGCTGGGAGTGGGACGGTACCCGGCGCGTCCGCCGCGAGGACCCCGTACGGCAGCCCGACCGCGCGGACGCCCTGACGCAGCCCGCCGCACCGGAGGCACTGTGGAACTGACAGCCGCCGGCGCGCCGGTCGACGAGGCCCGGCTGCGCCGCCTGCTGGGCGGGCCCGACCTCGACTGGCTGGTCGCCCGGGCGCGCAGGCGGCTGGAGCGGGAACAGCCCCTCACCGGAACCGTGTCGATCGACTCACCCACACCGGCCCAGCGGGCCTCGGCGGAGAGGCTGCTGGGGCGGTCTCCCGGCAGCGGCCGCTCGCTGACCGTCCGGCTCGACGAGGTGGACGCCGTACTGCGGCGATCCGGAATAAGCCCGGACGGCCTGGCCGCGGCGGTGGCCCTGCTCACCGGCCCGGTCGTCGCGCTCGGCCCGGCCCGCGCGGCCGAGGACCGGGCCTGGCGGGAGGCGTACGCCTCCATCGACGCCCTCGCGGACCAGGTCCCGGCGCTCCAGGCCTGGGCCGCCCGCCTCCGGGCCGACGGCCTGGTCCGCCGCCTCGCCGGCACTCCCGCCGCGGCCCGGCACCTCCTCGGCCAGGCGGCCGCCGTCCTCGGCTCCCTCCCCGCCGACCCGCCCGTCTCGCTCCCCGCCTTCGCGGCCCGGCGGCTCGGCAGCGCCCACGCACTGGACGACGGCCTCCCGCTGGCCACCGTCACCCTCTCGGGCATCCGCGCGCTGACCGGCTTCCCCGACGGGGCGGGCGGTCAGTGGCGGCGGGAGGTCTGGGCGTCGGCGGGCCTGCTCCGTGACGAGCTGTCCTCGACGGTCCTCGCCCTGAACCTGAGGGGCACGCCCGCTCTGGACGCGATGGCCGACGCGGGCGAGCCGGCGGTGCTCACCCTGCGCCAACTCGTCCGCGGGCCGCTCCCCACGGCCGCGGGCACCGTCCGGATCTGTGAGAACCCGGCCGTACTGGCGGCGGCGGCCGACGCCCACGGCCCGCACTCCCGGCCGCTGGTCTGCCTCCAGGGCCAGCCCTCCGCCGCGGCCGTCACCCTCCTCCGGCACCTCCACGAGCGCGGAACCGCCCTCCTCTACCACGGAGACTTCGACTGGGGCGGGCTGCGCATCGCCTCCACCCTGCTGCGCCGTGTCCCCTGGCAGCCCTGGCGCTACACGGCCGCCGACTACCGTGCCGCCGTGTCCGCACAGCGGGGAGGGCCGCCGCTCACCGGCCGGCCGACGCAGGCCCCGTGGGCCCCGGGACTCCCCGAGGCGCTGACCGAGCTGGGCGTCCGTCTCGAAGAGGAGTCGGTCCTCGACTCCCTCCTGCCCGACCTGGCGCGCTGACGCCCACCCCGGCCCTGCGCGGGGGCTGCCGCAGGTGGTGAGTGAGGTGGGTCACATGCTGTCACAACGGCGGGGGCTGCGGTGTCTTGAGGGCGCAATGCCCCGAGGGCGGGAGGCAGCCGCGTCCGGCTGGTTCCTCGGGCTCGGGGCGCCACCGATCCGACGGGAGCGCACATCGTGAAGCACCGCATCGTCGTCCTCGGCGCCGGCTACGCCGGGGCCTACGTCGCCGGGATGCTGGCCCGGCGGCTGTCCGCGGCGGACGCCGAGGTCACCGTGGTCAACGCCGAGCCGGACTTCGTCCAGCGTCTGCGGCTGCACCAGCTCGCGGCCGGCCAGGAGATCGCGGCTCCCGCGCTCTCCGAGGTATTCGCCGGCACAGGGGTCCGGCTGCGGCCCGCCCGGGTCACCGCCGTCGAGCCTGAGCGGCGGGTCGTCGCCGTGGCCGACGCCGACGGCGCCGCCGCCGAACTCGGCTACGACACGCTGGTCTACGCCCTCGGCAGCCACGGGGCCCGCCACGCCGTCCCCGGCGCGGCCGAGCACGCCTTCGACGTCTCCGCCCGGCCCTCCGCTCGGAGTCTGCGCGACCGCCTGGACGGGCTCGCCCGACAGGGCGGAGGCGGCAGGGTCCTGGTCGTCGGCGACGGGCTGACCGGCATGGAGACCGCCACCGAGATCGCCGAGTCCCGGCCCGGCCTGTCCGTGACCCTGGTCGCCCGCGGCGAGCTGGGCGCCACGCTGTCCCCCGGGGCCCGGGAGCACCTGCGCCGGGCCTGCCGCCGGCTGGGCGTCACCGTACGGGAGCACACCGAGGTCGCGGCCGTCGAAGCGGCGCGGGTGCGGTGCGCAGACGGCACGGTCCTGGAGTCCGACGCGACCGTGTGGACGGCCGGCTTCGCGGTCAGCCCCATCGCCGCCGCGGGCGGACTCGACGTCACCGAGGACGGCCGCATCGTCGTCGACCGCACCATGCGGTCGGCCTCGCACCCGGACGTCTACGCCGTCGGCGACTGCGCCTTCGCCATCGGCGACAACGGCAGGCCGCTGCCGATGTCCTGCGCCTCGGCCGGCTACACCGGCAGGCAGGCCGTGGAGGCGATCACGGCACGCCTGACCGGCCGCGAAGTCCCGAAGCACCTCAAGCTGAGCTACCACGGCAACCACATCAGCCTGGGGCGCCGCGACGGCATCCTGCAGATCGTCGACCACGAGGCCCGGCCGAAGCGGAAGTTCCTGGCGGGCCGGAAGGCCGCGCGCGTCAAGGAGGCCATCGTCTCGATGTCGCTGTGGGGCACCTCCCACCCGACCTTCGGCGTGCCGCAGCGCAGGCACCGCCTGACCGGGGCGCCGTACCCGGAGGACACGGCGGACACGGCGGACACGGCGCACGCGGTGCACGCCGGGGAGACCGCCCGCCCCCGCGCGCACGGCTGAGAGGACCGGGAGATGACCGAGCACGGCACGGACCCGGCGACCCGGGCGTTCGTCGACCACCGCAACCTGCTCTTCACCGTCGCGTACGAGATCCTCGGCTCCGCCGCCGACGCCGAGGACGTCCTCCAGGAGACCTGGCTGCGCTGGGTCCGCGTCGACCTGGGGCAGGTCGACGACCGGCGGGCGTACCTGGTGCGGATCACGACCCGGCAGGCGCTCAACCGGCTGCGCGCCGTGAAGCGCCGCCGCGAGGCGTACGTCGGCCAGTGGCTGCCCGAGCCGCTGGTCACGGCCCCGGGCGTCGCCGAGGACGCCGAACTCGCCGAGAGCATGTCGATGGCGATGATGCTCGTCCTGGAGAGCCTCTCCCCGACGGAGCGCGCGGTGTTCGTGCTGCGCGAGGTCTTCGAGGTCGAGTACGGGGAGATCGCCGAGGCCGTCGGCAAGAGCCCCGACGCCGTACGGCAGATCGCGCACCGCGCCCGCCGGCACGTCGGCGCCCGCCGACCCCGCAGAACGGCCTCCGCGCGGGAGACGCGGGCCGCCCTGGAGTCCTTCCGGCGCGCCATCGAGACCGGGAACCCGCAGGACTTCCTCGACGTGCTCGCCCCCGACGTCGTGCTGCTCAGCGACGGCGGCGGCGTCAAGCGGGCCGCGCTGCACCCGGTGGTCGGCGCCGAGAAGATCGTGCGCTTCTGGATCGGCGGCTCCGCCAAGGTGCAGGAGACGATCGCGTGGGAGCCCACCGAGGTCAACGGCAGCCCCGCGCTCGCCGTGTACGTCGGCGGCGAACTCGACGGCGTCATGGCCGTCCGCGTCGAGGACGCCCGCATCACCGGCCTCTACTTCGTCCGCAACCCGGAGAAGCTGACCCACCTCGTCTCCGGAACCCCGCTCACCCTCCGCTGACGCCGTCGGCCCGGATCATCTCGCAGGGAGAGTCATGGACACCCAGGTTTCCCGCGCCCCCGCAGCGCCGCCGTCGCCCTGGCGGACGGTGGCCGGGGCGGTGGCGCTGCTCACCGCGGCCGTCGCCGTGCTGCTCACGGCCTTCGCCTGGCCGCTGGTGCGGTCGTCCCTCCACGGTGTGCCGATCGCCGTCGCCGGGCCGCCCGCCGCGGTCGGACAGGTCGGCGCCGCCCTCGACCGGCGGCTGCCGGGCGGCTTCACGATCACCGAGGTCGCCGACACGGCGGCCGCCGAGCGGCTGATACGCGATCGGGAGGTGTACGGGGCGATCGACGTCAGCTCCGGCAGGCCGCAGGTGATCACCGCCTCGGCCGCCGGCCCGGCGGTCGCCCAGGCGTTGCAGGGCGCCGCGGCCGGCCTCGCGCAAGGGGCGGGGCAGGGGCAGCAGTACGGGCAGCACGGGCAGGGCCCGGGCGGCGGGCCGGCGGCCCCGGTCCGCGACCTCGTGCCCCTGCCTGCCGACGACCCCCGGGGCGCCGGACTGGCCGCCGGCGCCCTGCCCCTGGTCATGGGCGGGCTGCTGGGCGCGCTCGTGCTGACCCGGCTCGTCCGCGGCCTCGCCCGCCGCATCGCCGGCGCGCTCGCCTTCGCGGTCACCGGCGGTCTGGCCGTGGCGGCGGTCCTGCAGTTCTGGCTCGGCTCCCTTGACGGCTCCTACGCCGCCAACGCCGCGGCCGTCGCGCTGGCCGTCGCGGCCGTCTCCCTGAGCCTCATCGGCCTGGAGTCACTGCTCGGGTACGCGGGCTTCGCCCTCGGCTCCGCGGTCATGATGCTCATCGGCAACCCGCTGTCGGGCACGTCGACCGCGCCGGAGATGCTGCCCGGCTGGTCCGGCGGGCTCGGCCGGCTGCTGCCACCGGGGGCGGGAGTCCAACTGCTGCGCTCCACGGCCTTCTTCGACGGCCGCGGCGCGGCTGCCGACGCCACCGTCCTGGCCGCCTGGCTCGCCCTCGGCGCCGCCCTGTGCCTGAGCGCGGCGCTCCGCGCCGCCCCCGCCACCACCGCGGCCGCCTCCCCCACCCCCTGACCCCCGGCGCCGCGCCCGGGCCGGGGGACGCGCCTCGGCCCGGACGCCGTCCGGGGGTGGATACCTCCAAGGCCGGTACCCCGCCAGGCCCCGCCCGGTCACCGCCAGGGGCGGTGGCCCGGGCCTGTGGGGTGGGTGCCGGTGACGCCCATGAGGGCCGAGTACAGGCTGGTTTCCGCGGTGATGAAGAGGCGGTTGCGCTTGGGGCCGCCCCAGGTGATGTTGGATACCGTCTCGGGGACGTTCAGGCGGCCGATCAGGGTGCCGTCGGGGTCGTAGCAGTGGACGCCGTCGTTCATCGCGGCGACCCAGAGGCGGCCGGCGTCGTCGAAGCGGAGGTTGTCGAAGCGGGCGCCCTCGCGGGCCCCGGCCTCGGCGAAGACCTTGCCGTCGGAGAGGGTGCCTTCGTCGCGGACGTCGAAGACGCGGATGAAGCCCGCGCGGGTGTCGGAGACGAACAGCTGCCGCTCGTCGGGGGAGAAGGACAGCCCGTTCGGTGCGCCGAAGCAGTCCGCGACCAGCCGCACTTCAGCTGTCGCCGGGTCGATCCGGTAGACGTTGGAGGAGCCGATCTCGCTCTCCGCGCGGTGGCCCTCGTAGTCGCTGGTGATGCCGAAGTCCGGGTCGGAGAACCAGATCGAGCCGTCGGACTTCACGGTCGCGTCGTTCGGACTGTTCAGGCGCTTGCCCTGCCAGCGGTCGGCCAGGACGGTGACGGTGCCGTCGTGTTCGGTGCGGGTCACCCGGCGGTTGCCCTGCTCGCAGGTGATCAGCCGGCCCTCGCGGTCGAGGGTGTTGCCGTTGGTGTGCCCGGCGGAGCGGCGGAAGACGCCGACCGCGCCGGTCTCCTCGTCCCAGCGGAGCATCCGGTCGTTGGGGATGTCGCTCCACACGACCTGGCGCCAGGCGGGTATGTAGACCGGCCCCTCGGCCCAGCGGCAGCCGGTGTACAGGACCTCCAGGGCTTCGTCCCCGTTCATGCACCGCCCGCTACGGAACCGGTCGTCCAGCATCTCGTACATGCTCTGGCGCTCGCCGCCCATGACGTCCCCCTTGTGGAATGCCGTATACGCCGAATGGCGATCGGCTGTGGTCATATTTTGCAGGATGGTGTTCTGTAGGGATGGGGGTTGGGGAGGATGAGCTGTGGATCACATCGGGCCAGCGGCTGCCGGACCGGGTGCTGCCAGGGGGTCGGCGGGGCTGCTCAAACCGGGAGGCCCGTCGGGCCCTTGATCCGCTTCATGATGATCTGCGAGTTGACCTCGGTGACCCCGGAGAGTGCGGTCAGCTTCTCGATCCACAGGCGCTCGTACGCGCGGAGGTCCGCGACCGCGATCCGCAGCAGGCAGCCGGGGCTGCCGAAGAGGCGGTACGCCTCGATGACGTCCGGGATGTCCTGCAGGGCTGCTTCGAACGCCTCGACGGCCTCCCGGTCGCGGCGCACCTCCACGGACACGAGCACCTCGAAGCCGCGGCCCACCGCCTCGGGTTCGATCACCGCCCGGTAGCCGCGGATCACCCCGTCCTGCTCCAGCTGCCGCACGCGCCGCATGCAGGGGGACGGGGTCAGGCCCACACGCTGGGCCAGCTCCTGGTTGCTGAGCCGGCCGTCGGCCTGGAGCTCGCGCAAGATTTCACGATCGATGGCGTCCATGGAGCAATAATCCACCCGCAGAGAGCCGTCGGCAGGGCGAAGGCGGCAATCGAATTGCGTCCCGAACCGCCTATCATTGCCCGCAGTGCTGTGTTCGGCACATCTGTACGAGTTATCACCCGCACGCGGGAAAGGGTGGCCATGGGGCGGATCGTCGTCATCAGCACCGGCGGCACGATAGCCAGCCGCTGGCAGGGCTCCGGCTTCGCCGCCGACGCCGACGGCCGCGAGGTCATGGCCACGGCGCCGCTGCCCGAAGGGGTCACCGTCGAGGTCGTCGACCTCTTCAGCGTCAACAGCCCCCGGCTGACCACCGCCCACCAGCTGACCCTGCTGCACACCGTGCACGAGGTCCTCGCCGACCCCGGCGTCGACGGCGTCGTCGTCACCCACGGCACCGACACCCTCGAGGAATCCGCGTTCCTCGTCGACCTCCACCACCGCGACCCGCGCAGCGTCGTCTTCACCGGCTCCCAGCTGCCGATGGGCACCGCCGAGGGCGACGGGCCCGGCAACCTGTACGACGCCCTCCTCGTCGCCGCCACCACCCGCGAGCTCGGCGTCCTGATCAGCTTCGCCGGGCGGGTGCACGCCGCCCGCGGCACCGTCAAGACCCAGGCCGTCGCCCTCGACGCCTTCGCCGACCCGTCCCGGGAACTCCTCGGCAAGACCGGCTTCGGCAAGGTCGCCATCCTGCGCCGGCCCCAGCGGCCGGAGCCGCTCCCGCTGCCCGCCATGCCGGAGCAGCTGCCGCGGGTCGACATCGTCATGCACCACACCGACGGCGACCCGTTGCTGTTCGAAGCCGCGGTGGCCGCCGGGGCGCGGGGCATCGTCCTCGTCGGCACCGGCGCCGGCAACGCGACCCCCGAGATCGTCGACGCCGTGCGCGCGGCGGTCGCGCGCGGTGTGCTCGTCGCCCTGACGACCCGCGTCGCCGCCGGGCCCGTCACCGAGATCTACACCCACGGCGGGGCCGTCGACCTGGTCGCCGCCGGAGCCGTGCCGACCGGGACCCTGCGCGCCGGGCAGGCCCGCATCGCGGTCCTCGCCGCGCTCCTCGCCTCCGCCGACCCGGAGGAGCAGACCCGCACCCTCCGCGAAACGGCCTCCCCGACGGGGCCGGTCCTCCTCAACGCGTGACGCGGCGCGGCGCCGACTGCGCCGTCCGGCCGGCCGTCAGGTGAGGAGCGCGTCCAGCACCGCCTCCCCCGCCTGCACCCGGCGCGCCGGCGCCCGCACCGCGCCACCGGTGCGGGCTTCGCCCCCGTCCGCCGGAGGCCCGACGCCGCGGAGGATGCGGCGGCACTCTCCAGCCGGGACGGGCCGGGACCGCTGCCGGCTCGGCCGGCAGGCCCGCCGGCTTCTCGGCCTCCCGTTCCCGGGCTTCGGCGTTTCCGGTCCGCATGAGCCGCCCGGGTGAGATCCCGTCGCACCGCTCGGCCACCACGTCGACGGCCTCGTTGTTCGTCGAGGCGACGAGTACGGACTGCCCGGCGGCGACGGGGCGGTCGCCACCAGGGCCGTCACGACCCGCTCTTTTTGCCGACTCGTTACCCGGATCTACAATCACCGTCACGACAGTCGATCGGGGGGTGCGACTGAGCCGTGCACCAGAACGCCCCGCCAGGGGCTGCTTTTCGTGCGGGACTGCGACCGGTGTCCGGCGCCGCGGGGTCGTCCTGAACGGGCACGCCACGCCCCCGTACACCGCACCGAAAGGCACCGCCCATGCAACGGCCCCCCGAGAACGGCGCGGCCCCGGCCGCCGTGGAAGTGCGCGGTCTGCGCAAGGAGTTCGGCGACAGGACCGCCGTCGCCGGCATCGACCTGACCGTCCCCCGCGGCAGCTTCTACGGCCTCGTCGGCCCCAACGGGGCCGGCAAGACGACCAGCCTGTCGATGATCACCGGCCTGCTGCGGCCCGACGCGGGCACCGTCACCGTCGCCGGGTACGACGTCTGGCAGGACCCCTACGAGGCCAAGCACCGCATCGGCATCCTGCCCGACGGCCTGCGCCTCTTCGAGCGGCTGTCGGCGCGCGAACTGCTGCGCTACACCGGCCGGCTGCGGGAGCTGCCCGCCGCCGACACCGAGGCCCGCGCCGAGGCGCTGCTCGACGTGCTCGGGCTGGCCGAGGCCGCCGACAAGCTCGTCGTCGACTACTCCACCGGCATGCGCAAGAAGATCGGCCTTGCGGCCGCCCTGCTGCACAACCCGCCCGTGCTGTTCCTCGACGAGCCGTTCGAGAGCGTGGACCCGGTGTCCGCCGAGACGATCCGCGAAGTGCTGCGCCAGTACACCGCGAGCGGCTCCACGGTGGTCTTCTCCAGCCATGTCATGGAGCTGGTTTCGGCGCTGTGCAGCCACGTCGCCGTCATGGCCGCGGGCCGTGTGGTGGCCGCCGGCACGTTGGACGAGGTGCGCGCCGGCCGCAGCCTGAACGACCGCTTCATGGAACTGGTCGGCTCCCGCGGCGACAAGGCGAAGGGAGGGAGCCTCGCATGGTTGGGGTCTTCGTCGGGCTGAAGCTCGCCCTGCTGCGCAGCAGCCTGCGCCGCAGCACCGGCCGCGCCGTCGGCTTCGTCGCCGGCGTCGGCATCGCCCTGGCCGGGGCCTGTTACACGGCCGCCGGACTGGCCGGCAACCACGGCGGGGAGCGCGCCGCCGACATCACCGTCCTCGCGTTCACCGGGCTCGCCGTGGCCTGGCTGGCCCTGCCCGTCTCCTTCGGCGCCGGCGGCGACGAGAGCGCCGACCCGACCCGGCTCGCCGTCCTGCCGGTGCGGCCCCGCCGGCTGATCGCGGGGGCCACGGTATCGGCCCTGATCGGGCCCGGGCCGCTCTGCACGCTGATCGTGATCACCGGCGCGGTGGCGGGGGCCGCGGACGGCGCCTTCGACACCGCTGCCGGAGCGGCGGCCGCCGTCCTGGCCGTGCCGCTCATGCTGCTGCTCTGCGTCGTCGCCTCCCGGGCCGTGCTCGCCGCGTTCGCCCGCGCCCTGACGGGACGGCGCGGCAAGGACGCCGCCGCGCTCGGCGGGGTCCTCGCCGCTGTCGGCGGCTACGCCGCGTACCTGCTGCTGACGACCGCCGGCTCCGTGCCGGCGCTGCCACCCGTCGTCGCGCGGGTGCTGCGCTGGGCGCCGCCCGGCTGGCCCGCCGACGCCGTCCGGGCCGCCGCCGAGGGCCGCACCGGCACCGCCCTGCTCGAACTCGCCGGCACCGCCGCCCTGATCGGGACGCTGATGGTGTGGTGGCACGCCTCCCTCGCCCGGCTGATGACCACCGCGGACGCCTCCACCGCGCAGGCCGTGAAGGTCCGGGCCGCCCAGGCCACCGGCCCGCGGGCCCGGCTCCTGGCCTCCAGCCGTGCCCTGCTCGTCGCCCACCACCAGTTCGGCGCGTTCCTGAGGGCGCCGCGGCACCGCATGACGATGATCGCCGCGTTCGCGTACGCCCTGCTGTTCCCGGTGGTGACGGTGGCGGTCGGCGCGAAGACACCGTACGTGGTCGCCGGCGGCGCCTGGGTGTTCGGCCTGACCGTCCCCGGGGTGCTGTTCGCGCTGGACGGCTCCGCGATCTGGACCAACGTCGCCACCCTGCGCACCGCGGCCCAGGCGCGGGCCGAGCTCGTCGGCCGGATGCTGCCGCAGCTGGTCCTGATCGCTCCCTGGCTGACGGCCGTCGCCGTCGGCATCGCCCTCGCCACCGGGCGCACCGACCAGCTCGCCGCCGCCCTCGGCATCACGTTCGCGCTGCTCGGGGTCACGTTCGCGATGGGCATGGTCATCAGCGTGTACCACCCCTACCCGTACCCGGAGGACCCGTTCAGCGTGAGCGCCCCCGGACAGAGCGGCGGCTACCATCTGGCGAACTTCCTCAGCTCCATGCTGGGGAGCGTCGTCATCGCCCCGGTCATCGCCGGCGCGTTCCTGCTGGACGGGACGGCCTCCTCCTGGCTGCTGCTGCCGGCCGGGACGGCGTACGGGCTGCTGGCCGTCGCGCTGACCCTGCGCGTCATGGGACAGCGGCTGTTCGACCGGGCGCCGGAGGTCCTGGCCGTGCTGCGGATGTCCTGACCCCCTAAGCCCCCGTGAAGGCCCTCAGGATGTCGTCCGCGGCCAGGGTCGGCGTCAGGGTGCCCGCCCTCACGCGGGCTTCCAGGGCGGGGGCCAGGTCGCGTACCGCCGGGTGGGCGCGGAGGCGGTCCAGGAGTTCCTCCCGGACCATCGACCACGTCCACTCCACCTGCTGCGCGGCCCGCTTCGCGGCGAGCCGTCCCCCGGCCTCCAGCAGCCGCCGGTGCTGCTCCAGCCGGTTCCAGACCTCGTCCAGCCCGGTGGACTCCCGCGCACTGCACGTCAGTACGGGCGGCGTCCACGCCGCGTCGGCGGGGTGCATCAGCCGCAGGGCGCCGGACAGTTCGCGGGCGGCGGCGCGCGCGTCGCGTTCGTGCGGCCCGTCGGCCTTGTTCACGGCGAGGACGTCGGCCAGTTCCAGGACGCCCTTCTTGATGCCCTGCAGCTGGTCGCCGGTCCGTGCCAGCGACAGCAGCAGGAAGGAGTCGACCATGCCGGCGACGGTCGTCTCGGACTGCCCGACGCCGACCGTCTCGACGAGGACGACGTCGTAGCCCGCCGCCTCCATCACGATCATCGACTCGCGGGTGGCCTTGGCGACCCCGCCGAGCGTGCCCGCCGACGGGGAGGGCCGCACGAACGCGTTCGGGTCGACCGACAGCCGTTCCATCCGCGTCTTGTCGCCGAGGATGGACCCGCCCGTCCGCTTGGACGACGGGTCCACCGCGAGGACGGCGACCCGGTGCCCCAGCCCCGTCAGCATCGTGCCGAACGCGTCTATGAACGTGGACTTCCCGACGCCCGGAACGCCGCTGATCCCGATCCGCCGGGCCTGCCCCGCGTGCGGCAGCAGCTCCGTCAGCAGGGACTGCGCCAGCACGCGGTGCGCGGGCAGCGTCGACTCGACGAGGGTGATCGCGCGCGCGATCAGCGCGCGCTTCCCGTCGAGGACGCCCTTCGCGTACGCCTCGATGTCGATCTTCGGCACCGGCCGCCCCCGCCTACAGCTCGTGGCCCAGGTCCGCGGCGAGCCGCGTCACCAGGTCGTGGGCCGCGTCGGGGATGACCGTGCCGGGCGGGAACACCGCCGCCGCGCCCATCTCCAGCAGGGTCGGCACGTCGGCCGGCGGGATCACCCCGCCCACCACGATCATGATGTCCTCGCGGCCCTCCTCCGCGAGCTGCTCGCGCAGCGCCGGGACGAGGGTCAGGTGGCCGGCCGCCAGCGACGACACGCCCACGACGTGGACGTCCGCCTCGACGGCCTGGCGGGCCACCTCCGCCGGGGTCTGGAACAGCGGGCCGACGTCGACGTCGAAGCCCAGGTCGGCGAAGGCCGACGCGATGACCTTCTGGCCGCGGTCGTGCCCGTCCTGGCCCATCTTGGCGACCAGCACGCGCGGACGGCGCCCCTCAGCCTCCTCGAACCGGTCGACGAGCGCACGGGTCCGCTCCACCGAAGGGGACTCCCCTGCTTCGCTGCGGTATACGCCGGAGATCGTACGGATCTGCCCGGCGTGCCGCCCGTACACCTTCTCCAGGGCGTCCGAGATCTCGCCCACCGTCGCCTTCGCGCGCGCCGCGTCGACGGCCAGCGCGAGGAGGTTGCCCTCCAGGCCCTGCCCCGCGCCCCGCTCGGCGGCGTTCGTCAGGGCGCGCAGCGCGTCCTGCGTGCGGGCCTCGTCGCGCTCCTCGCGCAGCCGCCGCAGCTTGTCGATCTGCTGGGCCCGCACCGCCGAGTTGTCGACCTTGAGGACCTCGATCTGCTCGTCGCTGTCGACGCGGTACTTGTTGACGCCGATCACCGGCTGCCGCCCGGAGTCGATACGGGCCTGCGTGCGGGCCGCGGCCTCCTCCACGCGCAGCTTCGGGATGCCCGCGTCGATGGCCTGCGCCATGCCGCCGGCCGCCTCGACCTCCTGGATGTGCTGCCAGGCCCGGCGCGCCAGGTCGTACGTCAGCTTCTCGACGTACGCGCTGCCGCCCCACGGGTCGATGGTGCGGCAGGTCCCCGACTCCTGCTGGAGCAGCAGCTGCGTGTTGCGGGCGATGCGCGCCGAGAAGTCCGTCGGCAGGGCGAGCGCCTCGTCGAGGGCGTTGGTGTGCAGGGACTGGGTGTGGCCCTGTGTGGCGGCCATCGCCTCGATGCAGGTGCGGGTGACGTTGTTGAAGACGTCCTGCGCGGTCAGGGACCAGCCCGAGGTCTGCGAATGGGTGCGCAGGGAGAGGGATTTGGCGTTCTTCGGGTCGAACTGCTTCACCAGCTTCGCCCACAGCAGGCGGGCGGCGCGCAGCTTCGCGACCTCCATGAAGAAGTTCATGCCGATCGCCCAGAAGAACGACAGGCGCGGCGCGAACGCGTCGACGTCGAGCCCGGCGCCCTGCCCGGCCCGCAGGTACTCCACGCCGTCCGCGAGGGTGTACGCGAGCTCCAGGTCGGCCGTCGCGCCCGCCTCCTGGATGTGGTACCCGGAGATCGAGATGGAGTTGTACCGCGGCATCTTCTGCGAGGTGAACGAGAAGATGTCCGAGATGATCCGCATCGACGGCTTCGGCGGATAGATGTAGGTGTTGCGGACCATGAACTCCTTGAGGATGTCGTTCTGGATGGTCCCGGCGAGCTTGTCGGGGGAGACGCCCTGCTCCTCCGCCGCCACGATGTACAAAGCGAGGACCGGCAGCACCGCCCCGTTCATCGTCATCGACACCGACATCCGGTCCAGCGGGATCCCGTCGAACAGCTGCCGCATGTCGTAGATCGAGTCGATCGCGACACCCGCCATGCCGACGTCGCCGGTGACGCGCGGGTGGTCGCTGTCGTAGCCGCGGTGCGTCGGCAGGTCGAACGCGACGGACAGGCCCTTCTGGCCGGCCGCGAGGTTGCGCCGGTAGAAGGCGTTCGACTCCTCGGCGGTGGAGAAGCCCGCGTACTGGCGGATCGTCCACGGCTGGTTGACGTACATCGTGGGGTACGGGCCGCGCAGGAACGGCGCCGCGCCCGGGTAGGTCGCGAGGAAGTCCAGGCCCTCCAGGTCGCGCCCGGTGTACAGCGGCTGCACGCCGATGCCCTCCGGGGTCTCCCACAGCAGGTCGCCGGTGTCGCTGCCGGTCGCCTCCTTCACGGCGCTGCGCCACTGGTCCTCGGACCCGGCGGACGGGGCGCCGCCGCGCAGGGGGAGTGCGGAGAAGTCGGGGATCTCGGTGCCGCTCACGGGGCCACTCCCATCCGGTCGAGGGCGCCGGTCAGCACCGCGACGGCGTCGCAGCCGGCGTAGACGTGGTCGTCGGCGGCGCCGGCCGCGGTGCCGGGCCTGCCCGCGAGGTAGACGGTCGCCGCGCCGGCCGCGCGCAGGGCCGCGGCCACCGCCTCGGCCTGCTCCTCGTACAGCGCGTCGCCGGAGCACAGCACGGCCGTGCCGTCGGCGCCGCTCGCGGCGTACGCCGCGGCGGCGGTCGACGCGTCCACCGACACCGGGTCGTGGACCGGCTGGATGCCGCCGGCCTGGAACAGGTTCGCGGCGAAGGTGGCGCGTGCGCTGTGCGCGGCGGCCGGGCCGAGGGCGGCGAGGAAGATCCGCGGCCGGGCGCCCGTCGCCGCGAGGTGCCGGTCGCTGCGGGCGCGCAGCGCCTCGTACGCCTCGTCGCGCCGTACGCGGGGCAGGCCGCCGGAGGGCGCCGCGGGGGCGGGCGGGCGTTCGGGCAGCTGCTCGGACAGCAGCGGGAACTCGCTGACGCCGGTGATCGGCTCGCGCCGCCTGGCGAGCTTCGCGGAGCGCTCGGCCCAGGTGGCGGCGAGCCGGTCGGCGACGAGGCCGGAGCGCAGGGCCGCGGCGAGGCCGCCCGCCTTCTCGACGGTCTGGAAGAACTCCCAGGCGGCGTCGGCGAGTTCGTCGGTGAGCCGCTCCACGTAGTAGGAGCCGCCGGCCGGGTCGATGACCCGCGCCAGGTGCGACTCCTCCAGGAGGATGGAGGAGGTGTTGCGGGCGATGCGGCGCGCGAACGCGTCGGGCAGGCCCAGCTCGTGGTCGAACGGCAGCACGGTGACGGCGTCCGCGCCGCCGACGCCCGCCGCCATGCAGGCGACGGTGGTGCGCAGCATGTTCACCCACGGGTCGCGGCGGGTCATCATCACCGGCGACGTCACGGCGTGCTGGCGCTGGGCGCCGGCGTGCGGGGCGCCGCACGCCTCGGCGACGCGGGCCCACAGGAGGCGGGCCGCGCGGAGCTTCGCGATGGTGAGGAACTGGTCGGCGGTGGCCGCGTACCGGAACTCCAGCTGCCCGAGGGCGGCTTCGACGCCGAGTCCGCCCGCGGTCAGGGCGCGCAGGTAGGAGGTGCCGGCGGCGAGGGAGAGGCCGAGCTCCTGCGCGGCCGAGCCGCCCGCCTCGTGGTACGGCAGGGCGTCGACGGCGAGGGCCCGCAGGCCGGGCCAGTCGGCGGCTGCCTCGCGGGCGAGGGCGACGGCCGCGCCGAGGTCGGCGGCCTCTCCGGTACGGGCCTCGTGGCCGAGCGGGTCGGCGCCGAGGCAGCCCCGGGCGGCGTCCGGGGCGGTTCCGCGCTCGGTGTGCAGGGCGATCAGGGCGCGGGCGGCCGCCTCGAACTCGGCGCCCGCGTCGAGGGAGACGGGGGCGAGGTCGAGGTACACGCCGTCGAGGGCGCGGCCGAGCGCGTCGACGGGGACGCCGCCCCGGCCGAGGCACAGCCACAGCGAGGTGACGCCGTTCTCCAGGTCGGCGAGGACGGCCTCGTTCACCTGCGCGGGGTCGGTGCCGAGGTGCCGCTGCCGGACGTCCCAGCCCGAGGCGGAACCGCCCGCGGGGGTGCCGCCCCGTACGAAGGGGGTGAAACCGGGGAAACCGGTGTCCGCGGGCGTTTCGGGCGTGGTGTACAGCGGGCGGGTGAGGAGCCCGTCCTCGAGCTGGGTGGACAACGCGTCTTCCGCGGCACCGCCGGATACATCCTTGCCGGACTTGCGCAGTACGCCCTCTACCAGGCGCTGCCACTGCTCATGCGTCGCGTCAGGGAACTCGGCGGCCAGGGAGAGCCCGTCATCAGGCAGGACCGTCATGGCTCGAATGCTAGGGGGGTCACGGTGGGGACGACCATAAGCACCGGATGTGATCTCCCCCTCTCATGTGAGGGGGTAGGGAGCACGGAAGAGCGGGCAGAACCGGAACCCTGCCCTGGTTCCGCGGCGGCCCCGGGGCCGGCCCTCCGGGGGTGCTCCCCGGGCGGCCGGGCGCGCCGAATCGCCCGGACGGCGGACGGGCGTGCGTGTCGGCCCGGCCGGGCGTCAGGCGGGCAGGGTGTTGCGGTGCGAGCGGCGGCGGGCCGCGCTGAAGAGGGCCTGCATCTGCGCGCCGGACTGCTCGACGTCGTCCAGGGGGGAGGGGAAGGCGAGGGCGGCGTCGCGGTGGCCGCGGCGCTCCTCCAGGCGGAGGGTGAGCCCGTAGCGGTCCATGGCCAGCGGCAGGGCGCGGACGAGGTCGGCGGTGGGCTGCGGGTCCACCAGGCGCAGCAGGAGCGTGACGAGCTCGGAGTGGTCGTCGAGGAAGTGCGTGAGCATGCCGGCCTCGTACCGGGCGAGGGGGTCGGGGGAGGCCGCCTCCAGCTCGCCGAGGCCGACGGAGGTGCGGCGGCCGTCCGGGGTCTCCAGGACGGCCCGGAGGAACTCGACGCAGGTGGAGGCCTCGGCGTCCTGCCCGCGGTACGGGGTGAGGAGGCGGCCGGCGATGGTGACGCGGGCGCGGACCCGGTCGCGGACCGGCGTGGGCGCGATGTCGGTGAACTCCAGCCTGATCGAGGGCCGTTCCTCAAGTTCGCCGCCGGGCTCCGCGGGGTGCAGGTGCAGCCGGCCGAGGGGGTCGGAGCCGTCGAGGTGGCGCACCTCGGTGGGGACGCCGTCGGTGGTGACGGTCATCGAGTGGGCTGCGGCCAGGATCGAGCGGACGCGCTCGGCGCCGGTGGGGCGGCCGGCGGCAGGGGTGGCGGGTGCACCGGGCATGCGCATGCGGATCTCTCCATCGTCCTGGACTGCAAACTTAGGCATGCCTAACCTAACCCATCGCCGGTTGTGCGGGCACCCCGCCCCCTCGGGACCGCCCGCGTTTCCGTGCGCCCCCCGTGCCGGCCGTGTCGTTGTTGGGCTGAACGGGTGAAACGCGAGAGGATGGGGGGATGCACATGAAGCGCGCGGCCGAGGCGGCCCGGTGAGCAGGTACGACGTCACGGACGAACAGTGGGAGGGTCTCGCGCAGGTGGTTCCCCTGCGCAGTCGCAACGAGTGGCCCTCACGGGTGGACCACCGCACGATCCCCGCGTCCTCCGGGACCGCGGCCGCCGAGCAGCGGCGCTTCGTCGTGATCCGGGTGCAGGTCTTCGCCGACGCGCGGGAGGTGGCCGAGTACCTGATCGCGCAGGTGCCCGTGCTCCTCGACCTCACGGGCGCCGACACCGAGGTGGCCAAGCGGATCCTGGACTTCAGCAGCGGGGTCGTCTTCGGCCTCGGCAGCGGCATGCACCGCGTCGACCGGAACGTCTTCCTGCTCGCGCCCGTCGGAACCGAGGTCGAGGGGATCGCGGCCGCCGCCGTCCCCCGATCGTAGGAAGGTCGCTCCGAGGTAACGGTTCGGCGTGCCGGGGGAGTTCCCGGCGGGCCTACCGTCCGGCGCATGGACGCCACCCCGGACACGGCGGGGCCCCGCCCCGCCGTACCCGAGCAATCCCGCCTGACCCGCCGCCGGCAGCGCCCGGCCGCCGCACCGTGGGCTCCCGCCGGGCCGTGGCCTGCCGCGCCGCGGCCCGCGGCCGCGGGCGGCGCGGGGCGGTATCCGGCTGCCGGTGCGTCGGCGGCCGCCCCCGCGGCGCCCGCCGCGGCCGTACGCGCGCCGGGCGACCGGGACGGGACGCCCGAGGGCGGGGACTCCGCCGCTCCGGGAGCCGCCGGCAGGGCGGGGCCCGTGCGGCCCGTCGTCAGCGAGCTGCGGCTCTCCGCCTTCGGGCCGCACCGGGGCCTCGTCCTGCCACTGGCCCCCGCCACCCTCCTCACCGGGCCGAGCGGCAGCGGCAAGTCCCACGTCCTCGCCGCCCACGAAGCGCTGTCCGCCCTCGCCGCCGGCGCAGCCCTCGACGCGGTCTTCCCCGACCCCGCCGCCCGCGTCCCCGACCGGGCACCCGCCGACGCCCAGGGGCGCCGCGGCTTCCGGATCGGCTGCACCGTCGACGGCCCCGCGGGCCCGGTCCGCCTCGACCTCGCCGTGCAGGCCGAACCCGCCCTGCGGATCGTCGGCGAACGCCTCACCGCGGGCGGCGAGGTCCTGCTCGGCACCGCCCTGCGCGACCCCGGCCGCCGCAGCGTCCAGGCCGCCTGGCTGACCGGCGGCAGCGCCGTCGTCACCCGCGCCCCCTTCCCCGACGACCGGCTCGGCACCGCCCTCATCCCGCTGCGCGTCGCCGGAGCCACCCCCGGGCAGCGGCGGGTCCTCGCCGCCGCCGAACAGGTCGTCGTGGCACTGCGCTCCGTCTTCGCCTGCGACCCCGACCCCGACCGGATGCGCGCCCCCGCCCCGCACGGCGAGGGCCGGCTGCTCCGCGACTGCGCCAACCTCGCCGACGTACTGCGCCGCACCCGCCACGAGTGCACCACCCGCCACACGCTGCTCGCCCGCGCCGCACAGGCCGCCTGCGCGGGCCGCGTCCACGGGCTCGACGTCCTCGTCCCCGGTGACGGGCCCGCCCCCGGACCCGTCACGGCCGTCCTCGACCGCGGGCCCGGGCGGCCCGCCACCGAACTCGCCCGGCTCGGCTCCGGCGAACTCCGCTTCCTCGCCCTGGCCCTGGTCCTGCTCACCGGCCCCGGGGTGCTCGCCATGGACCCCGCCGCCGAACTGCTCTCCGCCCGGCAGGCCCTCACCGTGCTCGCCGACGGCTTCGACCGCGGGATGGACCGGCGGCAGGGCGCCGAACTGCAGCGCCTCGCCCTGCTCGCCTGCGGCCGCGGCCACGTCCGCCTCCTGGCGGCCGTCGGGGAGGAGTCCGCGGCGGCCGCCCGCGAGGCCGCCGGAGCGGCGGTGGTAGACCTGGGGCATGAGCGACACGCCCGAGACGAACGGACCGCCGAAGACCGGTGACGAGCGCCTGCACCGGCTCCAGAGGCGCCTGGCGGAGTTCGCGGCCGTCCGCGGCTGGGAGCCGTACCACACCCCGAAGAACCTGGCCGCCGCGCTGAGCGTGGAGGCGTCCGAACTGGTCGAGATCTTCCAGTGGCTGACGCCCGAGCAGTCGGCGCGGGTCATGGACGAGCCGGACACCGCGCACCGCGTGGCCGACGAGGTCGCCGACGTGCTCGCCTACCTGCTCCAGTTCTGCGAGGTCCTCGGGGTGGACGTGCTGGACGCGCTCGCCGCGAAGATCGAACGGAACGAGCTGCGCTTCCCGGTGACCGGGCCTACGACCCCACATCGTCACTCTTTGGAGTGATGGCGTCGTCCACAACCCTGTCTCTGTCCAGAGATTTCCGAATGCCCCTGGCTTTACTGGCGCATTGCCTTCACTCTGGGTAGTGGTGAGAACGGCGGATGTCGTGCGGACGGGGGACGGCATATGGATGCGGTACGGCTCATCGCGGCCGGCCGCCGCGCGCTGGCACACAGCGGGGCGGAGATGGACATCGTGTGGGAGGCCTGGCAGGCCCAGGCCCTGGCCCAGGGCGTGGGCAACTGGCTCGCCGTCAGCGGGCCGCGGGAACTGAGATCGGAGGCACAGGGCCTGGGCGAAGCGGGAGGCAGAGGCTGCGGGGTGTTCCACAGAGCGGCCCTGCGCGGGGAGCGCAGGGCACCGGACCAGCCGCCGCGCGCGGTCCAGCTGACGGTGGTGGGCGACGTCCGGGGCTCCCTCCTAGGCCTCCAGGACCTCCTCGGCGAGGTCGGCATGGCCCTGGTGGGGGTGGCCTGCGGCACGGACGACGAGGGCCTGTACTGGCAGTGCATAGAGTCGATCGACGCGGCAGACGAATCGAGCGACCGGGTGCGCGCCCTCCTCCGCCGCCTGACCACCCACCACCACGGCGCAGCCTGAGCCGCCTCCGGGGCGGCTACGGGGTGCGGCCCGGGCCCTGGGTGCCGTCCGTGGAGGACTGGAGTTCGGCGTCCAGCCGGGAGAGGTCGGCGTTCAGGGCCGCCATCAGGTCCTCCATCTGCCGGAGGAGGCCCGTCGGGGGGCCGGCCGGGGCCTGCTCCCCGTGCATGTCGTCCTGTCCGGGCTGTTCGGGTGCGGACTCGTGGGACATGGCGGCCTCCTCGGCCCTGGCCCTTCCGGGGAAGGGAGCGGCGGTCGGGCCGGCGGCGGGCCGCCGGCGCGCGGGCCGGGCGGTCCGGCTCCGACCGGGGAAACGAGCCCCGCCGGCGACTGGTCACTGGCCGCAGCCGGGGCGGCCCCCGGTGGACGGAGACTCACCCCGCGGGGGCCGGGAGGTGCAGGATGGATGGTATGTACCCACCCCGTGTGCCGCCGGAATCGCCGGGTGTCCGCCGCGGCTTCCCCGCCGGGCCGGCGCCGCTGAGGGGGCGGGGGGCGTGACGCGGGCGACCGCGCCGTTCGCCGAGGCGCTCGCCGCGCGCGTGCTCGTGCTCGACGGCGGGCTCAGCAACCAGCTCGCCGGGCAGGGCTGCGACCTGTCCGGGGGCCTGTGGACCGGCCGGGTGCTCGCCGAGCGGCCCGACCAGGTGCAGGCGGCGCACAGGGCGTACGCGCAGGCCGGCGCCCAGGTGTTGATCACCGCCAGTTACCAGGTCGGCCACGAAACCTTCGCCGCCCGCGGCCGCGGCCACGCGGAGACCACCGCGCTGCTGCACCGCAGCGTCGGCCTCGCCGCCCGCGCCGCCGACGCCGCCGGACACGACGTGTGGGTCGCCGCATCCGTCGGCCCCTACGGCGCGGTCCTCGCCGACGGCTCCGAATACCGCGGCCGGTACGGGCTGAGCGCGCGCCGGCTCGCCGCGTTCCACCGGCCCCGCATCGAGGAGCTCCTCGAAGCCGGGCCCGACGTGCTGGCCGTCGAGACCATCCCCGACGCCGACGAGGCCGAAGCCGTGCTCGGGGTGCTCGCCGAGACCGGGGCCCGCGCCTGGCTGTCGTACACCGTCGCCGGAGGCCGGACCCGGGCCGGCGGGCAGCTGGCCGAGGCGTTCGCCCTGGCCGAGGAGTCCCCGCAGGTCGTGGCGGCCGGCGTCAACTGCTGCGACCCCCAGGACGTGCTGCCCGCCCTGGAGGAGGCCGCCTCCGCCACCGGCAAGCCGCTGCTCGCCTACCCCAACGACGGCTCCGCCTGGGACGCCGCCTCCGGCACCTGGGAGTACCCCGCCGCCCCCGCCCCCTGGCCCGTCCCGGCGTGGCGGCGCGCCGGCGCCCGCCTCGTCGGCGGCTGCTGCCGGATCGGCCCCCGCCGCATCGCCGCCCTCGCCGCCGCCATCCGCGACACCCCGCCGGACCCGGCCGCCCCCGGAAAATGAGCGGCGGCCGGGCGGGCCCGGCGGCAAGAATCGGAAGCGTGTTCCTGACGATCTCCACCACCGGCACCCCCGACCGCCCCGCGACCGACCTGGGATTCCTGCTGCACAAGCATCCCGGCAAGGCGCAGGCGTTCACCACCTCCCACGGCACCGCCCACGTCTTCTACCCCGAGGCCGGGGACGAGCGCTGCACGGCGGCCCTGCTGCTGGAGGTGGACCCCGTCGCGCTCGTCCGGCGCGGCCGGGGCAAGGGCCGGAGCGGAGCGCCCGACACCGCACTCGCCCAGTACGTCAACGACCGCCCCTACGCCGCCTCCTCGCTGCTCGCCGTCGCGCTGCGCAGCGTCTTCGGCAGCGCCCTGAACGGCAGGTGCGCCGCCCGCCCCGACCTCGTCGACGAGCCGCGCGTCTTGCGGATCGAGATCCCCGTCCTGCCCGCGCGCGGCGGGCCGCAGCTCGTGCACCGGCTGTTCGGCCCCCTCGGCTGGGACCTCGTGCGGCCCGAGCCGCTCCCGCTCGACGAGCGGTTCCCCGAGTGGGGGGACTCCCGGTACGTGCGGCTCGTCCTGGAGGGCCGGCTGCGCCTCACCGACGCGCTGCGGCAGCTCTACGTCCTGCTGCCCGTCCTCGACGACGCCAAGCACTACTGGGTCGCCCCCGACGAGGTCGACAAGCTGCTGCGCGCCGGCGACGGCTGGCTCGCCGGGCACCCGGAGCACGGCCTGATCGCCTCCCGCTACCTCGCCCGCCACAAGCGGCTGACCCGGGACGCCCTGGAGCGCCTGGAGCTGGCCCGTCTCGCCGAGGCGGACGGCAGCCCGGCCGAGGACCTCGACAACGCCGTCGACGAGGACACCGACACCGCCGACCGCCCGCTGCCGCTCGCCGTGCTGCGCCGCGAGGCCGTCACCGCGGCGCTGCGCGCCGCCGGCGCGGCCCGCGTCCTCGACCTCGGCTGCGGCCAGGGCGCCCTGGTGCAGCAGCTCCTGAAGGACACCTCCTTCACGGAGGTCGTCGGCGTCGACGTGTCCGTACGGGCCCTCGCCGTGGCCGCGAAGCGGCTGCGCCCGGAGCGCATGGGCGAGCTGCAGGCCGGCCGGGTCCGCCTGCTCCAGGGCTCCCTCACGTACACGGACAAGCGGCTCGCCGGCTACGACGCGGCCGTCCTCAGCGAGGTCGTCGAGCACGTCGACCCGCCCCGGCTGCCCGCCCTGGAGTACGCGGTGTTCGGCTCGGCCCGCCCGCGGACCGTCCTCGTCACCACGCCCAACGCCGAGTACAACGTCCGCTGGGAGACCCTGCCCGCCGGGCAGGTCCGGCACCCCGACCACCGCTTCGAGTGGACCCGCGCCGAGTTCCGCGACTGGGCCGGGGCCGTCGCCGGCCGGCACGGCTACGCCGTGGAGTACGTGCCCGTCGGCGACGACGACCCCGAGGTCGGCCCGCCGACGCAGATGGCCGTCTTCACCCTGGTCGACCCCGCCGACCGCCCCGCCATTGCCACCCGCACCGACACTCCGAAGGAGGGAGAGGCCGCATGACCACCGCCACCGCCACCGCCACCGGAGCCACCGCGCACCGTGTGCTCCCCGTCCCCGACCTGTCCCTCGTCGTCCTCGTCGGCGCCACCGGCTCCGGCAAGTCCACCTTCGCCCGCAGGCACTTCAAGCCCACCGAGGTGGTCTCCTCCGACCACTGCCGCGGCCTCGTCAGCGACGACGAGAACGACCAGAGCGCCAGCGGGGACGCCTTCGACGTCCTCCACTACATCGCCGGCAAGCGCCTCGCCGCCGGCCGGCTCACGGTCGTCGACGCCACCAGCGTCCAGCCGGAGGCCCGCCGCTCCCTGGTCCGGCTCGCCCGCGAGCACGACGTCCTGCCCGTGGCCGTGGTCCTCGACATGCCCGAGGAGGTCTGCGTGCGGCGCAACGCGGCCCGCCCCGACCGGGCCGGGCTCCCGCGGCACGTCATCCGGCGCCACCGCAGCGAACTGCGCCGCTCCCTGCGCAACCTGGAACGCGAGGGCTTCCGCAAGGTGCACGTCCTGCGCACCGCCGAGGAGGCCGAGACCGCCGAGGTCGTCCGCGAGAAGCGCTACAACGACCTCACCCACCTCACCGGCCCCTTCGACATCATCGGCGACGTGCACGGCTGCTCCTCCGAGCTCGAAACGCTGCTGGACCGGCTCGGCTACCGCGACGGCGTCCACCCCGAGGGCCGCACGGCAGTCTTCGTCGGCGACCTCGTCGACCGCGGCCCGGACAGCCCCGGCGTGCTGCGCCGCGTCATGGGCATGGTCGCCTCCGGCAGCGCCCTGTGCGTGCCGGGAAACCACGAGAACAAGCTGGGACGCCACCTCAAGGGCTCGAAGGTGCAGCTGACGCACGGCCTCGCCGAGACCGTCGAGCAGCTGGCCGGCGAACCGGAGGAGTTCACCGCCGAGGTCCGCTCCTTCATCGCGGGCCTGGTCAGCCACTACGTCCTGGACGGCGGCCGGCTGGTCGTCTGCCACGCCGGGCTGCCCGAGAAGTACCACGGCCGCACCTCCGGCCGGGTCCGCGCGCACGCCCTGTACGGGGAGACCACCGGCGAGACCGACGAGTTCGGGCTGCCGGTGCGCCACCCCTGGGCGGAGGACTACCGGGGCCGGGCGGCGGTGGTCTACGGCCACACGCCCGTCCCGCAGGCGTCGTGGACCAACAACACCATCTGCCTCGACACGGGCGCCGTGTTCGGCGGGCGGCTGACGGCCCTGCGCTGGCCCGAGCGCGAACTGGTCGACGTCCCTGCCGAGAAGGTCTGGTACGAGCCGGCCAAGCCGCTCGCGGCGCCGCTGCCGGGCGGCCGCGAGGGCCGGCCGCTCGACCTGGCCGACGTGCACGGCCGGCGCGTCGTGGAGACCCGCCACCTGGGGAACGTCTCCGTGCGCGAGGAGAACGCCGCCGCGGCCCTGGAGGTGATGAGCCGCTTCGCCGTCGACCCGCGGCTGGTGCCGTACCTGCCGCCGACGATGGCCCCGGCGGCCGCCTCGCGGGAGGAGGGCTACCTGGAGCACCCGGCGGACGCCTTCGCCCAGTACCGGGCCGACGGCATCGCCCAGGTCGTGTGCGAGGAGAAGCACATGGGCTCCCGCGCCACGGTCCTGCTGTGCCGGGACGCCGAGACCGCCCGCCGGCGCTTCGGCACCGACGGCGCCGCCACCGGCTCGGTGTACACGCGCACCGGCCGGCCCTTCTTCCCGGACCCGGCCGTCACCGAGGCGTTCCTCGGGCGGGTGCGGGACGCCGTCACCGGCGCCGGGCTGTGGGAGGAGCTCGCCGCGCCCGGCGGCTCCTCCGCCGGGGGCGGGGACTGGCTGCTGCTCGACGGCGAGCTGCTGCCCTGGTCGCTGAAGTCGCGCGGCCTGCTGCGCGAGCAGTACGCCGCCGTCGGCGCGGCCTCCCGCGCGGCGTTCCCGGCGGCGATCGCCGCCCTGGAGACCGCCGCGGCCCGCGGCGCGGACACCGGCGTACTGCTGGCCCGGCAGCGGGAGCGGGCCGAGGACGCGGACCGCTTCACGGAGGCCTACCGCCGGTACTGCTGGACCACCGAGGGCCTCGACGGGGTGCGGTTCGCGCCGTTCCAGCTCCTGGCCGCCTCCGGGCGGTCGCTGGCCGCCGTCCCGCACGACGAGCAGCTGTTCTGGCTGGACCGGCTCGCCGCCGCGGACGAGGCGGCCGGCGGCGGCCTGCTGCGCCGCACCGGCCGGATCCTGGTCGATCCCGCCGACGAGGACTCCGTCCGCGCGGGCACCGACTGGTGGCTCGACCTGACGGAGGCCGGCGGCGAGGGGATGGTCGTCAAGCCGCTCCAGGCGTACGCCCGCGACCGGAAGGGGCGGCTCGTGCAGCCCGGGATCAAGGTCCGCGGCCGCGAGTACCTGAGGATCGTCTACGGGCCGGAGTACGCGCGCCCGGAGCAGCTCGACCGGCTGCGCGGCCGGTCCCTGGGCCACAAGCGCTCGCTGGCGCTGCGCGAGTACGCGCTCGGCCTGGAGGCCCTGGACCGGCTGGCGGCGGGGGAGCCGCTGTGGCGGGTGCACGAGGCGGTCTTCGCGGTGCTCGCCCTGGAGTCGGAGCCGGTCGACCCCCGGCTGTGACGGCCGCCCCGCCGGCCCCCTGGCCGGCGCCCGGCCGGCCGGGCTACACCGCCGTGCGCGGGCAACGCGTAAAGGCGCGCGCCCGCGCACGGCCCCGAATTAGGTGGTATGGGGGAACTTTCCCGGCCGATGCCGGGGAAAGCGCCTGCGCGATCGTTCATCCAGGGCAGCGGAGTGTCCGCGAACCAGGAAGGACGGAACGTCACCTATGAAGATGACCGCGCGCGGAAGCATTGCGGCGCTCATGACCTGCATGGCGGCCGCCGGCGCCGCCGGACCGGCGGCCGCCGCCCCGGTTCCGGTCGGTGTGCCGCTGGATGCCGTGAAGACCACGCTGG
Source organism: Streptomyces sp. NPDC031121 (assembly GCF_055570615.1). Classification (NCBI taxonomy): domain Bacteria; kingdom Bacillati; phylum Actinomycetota; class Actinomycetes; order Kitasatosporales; family Streptomycetaceae; genus Streptomyces; species Streptomyces sp. NPDC031121. The sequence goes on along the minus strand of NZ_JBVIGV010000004.1, from coordinate 266,812 downwards.
GCGTGGACACCCCGCGTGTGGGCACCGGAGTCCCGGTCCCGGTCGCCGGCGCGCCGGAGGTCCGCCACCACAAGGGCGACCTGCTGCCCGCCCCGGTGGTGCCTTCCCTGCCCGTCGGCGCGGAGCTCGGCAGCACCCTCGTCAGCACGCCGGTGCCGAACCTGCTCGGCGACCCGGCCGCGGACTCCGAGGGCTCGCTCACCTCCCCGGCGACCGACCTGATCGCCCGCCCCCCGGGCGTGGTCCTCGGCGCGCCGCTGACGATGCCCGACGGAGGCAACTTCGGCATCCCGGACCTGGCCGCCCCGAAGCTCGGCCTGACCACCCCGGAGCTGACCGGGGCCCCCTCGGCGCTCCTCGGCCTCGGCTGAGGCCGCCGAGGGCCCCGGCGCGCGGCCCCGACCGGCGCCTTCGGCCCCGCCGGCCCGGCGGGTCCCGGCCGTCCGCCGGACCTCCTGCGCCAACGCCGCATCAAAGAGCCGTCCGGTCTGCGAACGTGTACGCCATGGGATTCCATGTCGACTCCGAGACCGGACGGCTCCGCCGCGTCATCCTCCACCGGCCCGATCTGGAACTGAAGCGGCTCACGCCGAGCAACAAGGACGCGCTCCTCTTCGACGACGTCCTGTGGGTGCGCAGGGCCCGGCAGGAGCACGACGGCTTCGCCGACGTCCTGCGGGACCGCGGCGTGGAGGTCCACCTGTTCGGGGACCTGCTGCGGGAGGCGGTGGACATCCCCGAGGCCAGGCACCTCGTCCTGGACCGGGTGTTCGACGAGAAGGAGTACGGGCCGCTCGCCACCGACCACCTGCGCGCCGTCTTCGACGGGCTGACTGCGGCGGACCTCGCCGAGGCGCTGGTCGGCGGGATGACGAAGCGGGAGTACCTGGAGCGGTACGCGGAGCCCGTCTCGGTCCGCTTCCACGCGATGGACCTGGACGACTTCCTGCTCGGGCCGCTGCCCAACCACCTCTTCACCCGGGACACCTCCGCCTGGATCTACGACGGGGTCTCCATCAACGCCATGCGCTGGCCGGCGCGGCAGCGCGAGACCGTCCACTTCGAGGCGATCTACCGGCACCACCCGCTGTTCACGGCGTCGGGCGCCTTCCACTACTGGTCGCAGGGGCAGGCCGACTACCCGTCGACGATCGAGGGCGGGGACGTCCTCGTCCTCGGCAACGGGGCCGTGCTGATCGGGATGAGCGAGCGGACCACCCCGCAGGCGGTGGAGATGCTGGCGCGGGGCCTGTTCGCCGCCGGGTCGGCGACGAGCATCGTGGCGCTCGACATGCCCAAGCGGCGGGCGTTCATGCACCTGGACACGGTGATGACGATGGTGGACGGGGACACCTTCACCCAGTACGCGGGCCTCGGCATGCTGCGCTCGTACACCATCGAGCCGGGCGCCGGACCGCAGGAGCTGAAGGTGACCGACCACGCGCCGGAGCACATGCACCGGGCGATCGCGGCGGCCCTCGGCCTGGACGGGATCAGGGTGCTGACGGCCCGGCAGGACGTGCACTCCGCGGAGCGCGAGCAGTGGGACGACGGCTGCAACGTCCTCGCCGTGGAGCCGGGCGTGGTCGTCGCCTACGAGCGGAACGTGACGACCAACACGCATCTGCGCAAGGAGGGCATCGAGGTCATCGAGATCCCCGGCAGCGAGCTGGGGCGGGGCCGGGGCGGGCCGCGCTGCATGAGCTGTCCGGTGGAACGGGACGCCGTCTGAGGGGCGGCGGGGCGGCCGGCGGCGCCGCCTGTCGGGCGCAGGGCTCCTGACGAGGCAGGATGAACCGGGAGGAGGCGGGGGACACCGGGCGGAGGCGGCGACGGGGCACCCGCGGGTCTGTATATGAATACAGGCCATCGTATATACTTCCGGTCTCCCCTGTCCCGCGACCCTGGAGTACCCCCATGGCCATCGACCTCGCCGGCCGCAGTTTCCTGAAGGAGCTCGACTTCACCGCCGCCGAGTTCCGGGGCCTGGTCGAGCTGGCCGCCGAGCTGAAGGCCGCCAAGAAGGCGGGCACCGAGCAGCCCCGCCTCCGGGGCCGCAGCCTCGCCCTCGTCTTCGAGAAGACCTCGACGCGCACCCGCTGCGCGTTCGAGGTCGCCGCCGCCGACCAAGGGGCCCACACCACCTACCTGGACCCGGCGGGCTCCCAGATCGGGCACAAGGAGTCCGTCAAGGACACCGCCCGCGTCCTCGGCCGGATGTTCGACGGGATCCAGTACCGCGGCGACAGCCAGGCGGCCGTCGAGGCGCTCGCCGCCCACGCCGGCGTGCCCGTCTACAACGGGCTCACCGACGACTGGCACCCCACCCAGATGCTCGCCGACGTCCTCACCATGACCGAGCACAGCGCCCTGCCGGTCGAGCGGATCGCCTTCGCCTACCTGGGCGACGCCCGCTTCAACATGGGCAACTCCTACCTCGTCACCGGCGCGCTCCTCGGCATGGACGTGCGCATCGTCGCGCCGAAGGCCTACTGGCCGGCCGCGTCCGTGGTCGACCGGGCCCGCGACCTCGCCGCCGCCAGCGGCGCCCGGATCCTGCTCACCGAGGACGTCGCCGAGGGCGTCGCCCGCGCCGACTTCGTCGCCACCGACGTGTGGGTCTCCATGGGGGAGCCCAAGGAGGTGTGGGACGAGCGGATCGCCGCCCTCGCCCCGTACGCCGTCACCATGGACGTGCTGCGCGCCACCGGAAACCCGGACGTGAAGTTCCTGCACTGCCTGCCCGCCTTCCACGACCTCGGCACTGCCGTGGGCCGCGAGATACACGCCCGCCACGGCCTGGAGTCGCTGGAGGTGACGGACGAGGTCTTCGAGTCCGCGCACTCCGTCGTGTTCGACGAGGCGGAGAACCGGCTCCACACCATCAAGGCCGTGCTCGTCGCGACGCTCGCCGGCGCCGCCTGACCCTGCAAGGGGCGGGACCGGGGCGGGTGCGGACCCGCCCCCACCACCCGTCTATCGCGTTTCCGTGACGGAAGTCAGGATCCGGTGATACCTTCGGGAGTGTGAGCCCCTTCATCGGTTCCACCCCGGCAACCGAACGGTGGCGCCACCTGCGGGTGACCCGGCAGGACGGCGTGGCCACCGTCACCCTCGACCGCCCCGAGAAGCTCAACGCCCTCACCTTCGGCGCGTACGCCGACCTCCGCGACCTGCTCGCCGAGCTGTCCCGCGAGCGGTCCGTCCGCGCGCTCGTCCTCGGCGGCGAGGGCCGCGGCTTCTGCTCCGGCGGCGACGTCGACGAGATCATCGGCGCCACCCTCTCCATGGACACCGCGCAGCTCCTGGACTTCAACCGGATGACCGGCCAGGTGGTGCGCGCCGTCCGCGAATGCCCCTTCCCCGTGATCGCCGCCGTGCACGGGGTCGCCGCGGGCGCCGGCGCCGTCCTCGCCCTCGCGGCCGACTTCCGCATCGCCGACCCCACCGCACGCTTCGCGTTCCTCTTCACCCGCGTCGGCCTCTCCGGCGGCGACATGGGCGCCGCCTACCTGCTGCCCCGCGTCGTCGGCCTCGGCCACGCCACCCGCCTCCTCATGCTCGGCGAGCCCGTCCGCGCCCCCGAGGCCGAGCGCATCGGCCTGCTCAGCGAACTCACCGAGGAGGGCAAGGCCGACGTACGGGCCGCGGAGCTCGCCGCCCACCTCGCCGCCGGCCCCGCCCTGGCCTACGCCCAGACGAAGGCCCTGCTGACCGCCGAACTCGACATGCCGCTCGCCGCGGCCGTCGAACTCGACGCCAACACGCAGGCCCTGCTGATGAACGGCCGGGACTACGCCGAGTTCCACGCCGCCTTCACCGCGAAACGGCCGCCGGAGTGGGAAGGCAGGTAGCACCGTGCCCCTCGGGAACACGCTCGACGTCGCGGTGATCGGCGGGGGACCGGGGGGCCTGTACGCGGCCGCCCTGCTGGCCCGGCAGGGCCACCGGGTGCAGGTGTGGGAGCGCAACGCCCCCGACGACACCTTCGGCTTCGGCGTCGTCCTCTCCGACGAGACCCTCGGCGGCATCGAACGCGCCGACACCGACGTCTACCGGGCCCTCGGCGCCGAGTTCGTCCGCTGGGACGACATCGACATCGTCCACCGCGGCCGCATGCACACCTCGGGCGGCCACGGCTTCGCCGCCCTCGGCCGGCGCCGCCTCCTGCACGTCCTGCACGAGCGCTGCACCGCCCTCGGCGTGACACTCCGCTTCCGCACCCCCGCGCCGCCCGCCGCCGCACTCGCCGCCTCCCACGACCTGGTCGTCGCCGCCGACGGCGTCCACAGCGCGACGAGGCAGGCCGCCGCCGCGCACTTCCGACCCACCGTCACCAGCGGCCGCTGCCGCTACATCTGGCTCGCCGCCGACTTCGCCTTCGACGCCTTCCGCTTCGAGATCGCCGAGACCGAGCACGGCGTCATGCAGCTCCACGCCTACCCGTACGCGCCGGACGCCTCCACCGTCATCGTCGAGATGCGCGAGGAGGTCTGGCGGGCCGCCGGCCTCGACCTGTGCGACGAGGCCGAGTCCGCCGACCGCTGCGCCAAGGTCTTCTCCGAGGCCCTGCGCGGCCGGCCGCTGCACGGCAACCGCTCCGCCTGGACCGGCTTCCGCACCGTCGTCAACGAGCGCTGGTCCCACGGCAGAACCGTCCTCCTCGGCGACGCCGCCCACACCGCGCACTTCTCCATCGGGTCCGGCACCAAACTGGCCGTCGAGGACGCCCTCGCCCTCGCCGAGGCGGTCGCCGCCGAACAGGACGTACCCGCCGCCCTCGCCGCGTACGAGGCCGCCCGCCGCCCCGCCGTCGCCTCCACCCAGCGGGCCGCGGCCGCCAGCATGCGCTGGTTCGAGGAACTCGCCGGATACGTCGACCAGCCCGACCGGCAGTTCGCGTTCAACCTGCTCACCCGCAGCCGCCGCGTCACCCACGGCAACCTGCGGCTGCGCGACGAGCGCTTCACCCGCGCCGTGGAACGCGACTTCGGCTGCCCCGACGACCGCACCCCGCCCATGTTCACCCCGTTCACCCTGCGCGGGCTGACCCTGCGCAACCGCGTCGTCGTCTCCCCGATGGACATGTACTCCGCCGCCGACGGCGACGGCACCCCCGGCGACTTCCACCTCGTCCACCTCGGCGCCCGCGCCCTCGGCGGCGCCGGCCTGGTCATGACCGAGATGGTCTGCGTCTCCGCGCAGGGCCGCATCACCCCCGGCTGCACCGGCCTCTACACCGACGCGCAGGCCGCCGCGTGGCGGCGCATCGCCGACTTCGTCCACACCTCCGCCCCCGGCACCGCCCTCGGCGTCCAGCTCGGCCACTCCGGCCGCAAGGGCTCCACCAAGCTGATGTGGGAGGGCATGGACGACCCTCTGCCCGAGGGGAACTGGCCGGTCGTCGCCGCCTCCCCGCTGCCCTACCGGCCCGGCGTCTCGCCCGTCCCCCGGGCCCTGGACCGCAGGGACCTCGCCGGGATCCGCGACGACTTCGCGGCGGCCGCCGCCCGCGCCGCCGGCTGCGGCTTCGACCTCCTCGAACTGCACTGCGCCCACGGCTACCTGCTGTCCGGGTTCCTCTCGCCGCTCGCCAACCACCGCGAGGACGCCTACGGGGGCCCGCTGGAGAACCGGCTCCGCTTCCCCCTGGAGGTCTTCGACGCCGTCCGGGAGGCCTGGCCCGACGACCGGCCCATGACCGTCAGGCTCTCCGCCACCGACTGGGCGCCCGGCGGCACCACCGCCGAGGACGCCGTCCGCATCGCCGCCGCCTTCGCCGAGCACGGCGCCGACGCCGTCGACGTCTCCACCGGGCAGGTCGTCCCCGACGAGGCTCCCGAGTTCGGGCGCTCGTACCAGACCCCGTACGCCGACCGGATCCGCAACGCGCTCGGGGTCCCCGTCATCGCCGTCGGCGCCATCTCCTCCTGGGACGACGTCAACTCGCTGCTCCTGGCCGGGCGCGCCGACCTCTGCGCCGTCGGACGCCCCCACCTGTACGACCCGCACTGGACCCTCCACGCGGCCGCCGACCAGGAGTACGCGGGACCGGCCGCCCCCTGGCCGGCCCCCTACCGCGCCGGCAGCCGCAAACCGCCCACCGGGAAGGGCTGAGCGGGCAGGGGAGCCGCTCAGCGCGGCACCACCACCGCGCGGTCCTCCACCGGCAGGAAGCCGAGCCGCAGGTAGACACCCGTGCTCGTCGGGTTCGCCGTGTCCGCGAACAGCAGCACCTCCCGGGCGCCCGCCGCCCGGGCCGCGCCGACCGCCGCGTGCGTGGCGCCCGCCGCGTACCCGCGCCGGCGGTGCACGGGCGGCGTGTACACCGGGCCGATCCGGGAGGTCCCGCCGGCAGGCGGGCTGAACGCGGCGAGGCCCGCCGGACGGCCCGCGGCGTCCTCCCACAGCAGCACCCCGCCCCCGGCCACCCGGTCCCGTACGGCGCCCTCGCCCGGTGCCGGGTCGCCGACCTCCGCCGCGAAGGAGGCGAACCACTCCCGTACGAGCGGCAGGTCCGCCTCCGCGGCCGCCCGGGCCCGCCCCGCGGGCGCCGGATCCGGCGCCGCGAGCCGCCCCAGCCGGTACAGCCGCAGCACCTCCGGCTCGCCGACCGGCCGGCCCCAGGCCTTTGCGAGCCGCTCGCCGTCCGCGTGCCGGGCGTTGAACCCGCCGATCCCGCCCAGCACCGGCTCCCGCCGCAGGGCCTCGCCCAGCGCGGCCACCGCCTCGCCGGGAACCCTGCCGAGGACCAGCGGGTACGGCGGCGTGCACAGGAAGCCGCCCGCGACGGTACCGTCCGCGCCGGTCCACCAGCCGAACACCGGGTCCCGGTCCGAGAAGGCGTGCGGGCCGCCGCGCAGCAGGGCGCCCTCCACGGTCAGCAGCAGCGTGTTCGAGACGGGGTCGGCGGCGACGGCCGCCCCGGCCGCGGCCCGGTAGGCCGCCAGGTCATGCGTGAAGGTCCAGGTCATGGCCCATGATGGCGCCCGCCCGCGCCGCCCCGCACCCGGAATTCCGCCCGCCGGCCGCCTGCCGGACTACCCCTGCACGAACCGGGCGCCCGTGTCCCGCAGGCGGGCGTGGAGCTCCGCGAAGACCGCGGCGGCCCGGTCGCCAGGCCAGTCCGACGGCAGCAGGTCCTGCGGCAGCCCCGGGTCGGCGTACGGCAGGCGCCGCCAGCCGTCCAGGGCCCGCAGGTAGTCGGCGTAGGCCTGCTCCGGCGTCGGCGAGCCGCCCTGCTGGAGGGCCCGCAGCACCGGCTCGTGCCGGTCGAGGAAGTCCTCGTGCGCCTTGGCCAGCGCGGTCAGGTCCCACCAGCGGGCCACCGCCTCCGCGGTCGGCGCGAAGCCCAGGTGCGTGCCGCGGAACAGCTCGACGTACGCCGTCAGGTGCAGCCGGTCCAGGGTGTGCCCCGTCTCCTCGTACAGGTGCGCGGGGGCGATCCACACGCCGGGGGCCACCGAGCCGAAGCCCAGCCGCGCCAGCCGGGAGCGCAGCAGGTGCCGCTTGTGCCGCTCCTGCTCCGGCACGGAGAACACGGCCACCAGCCACTCGCCCGTGCCCCGGACGGCCCGGTCGCCGTAGATGCGCCGGTCGCCGTCGTCGAGGAGCTGCCGCGCCTCGTCGGAGAGCTCGTAGCCGGCGGAGCCGTCCGCGGCCCGCGCGGGCAGCAGGAAGCCGCGCCGCTTGAGCCGGGACACCGAGGACCGCACCGACGGGGCGTCCACCTCCGCGGCGCCCAGCAGGCGGACCAGCGCCGACACGGGCACGGGCCCCTCGAAGGCCCGCCCGTAGGCGCCGTAGAAGGTGACGATCAGGGATCGCGGAGTGTGCTGCTCGGCCACGGGTTCACTTTAGGTCGCGCAGCCGGAACCGCTGAAGTTTGCCCGTCGGGGTCCGTGGCAGCTCGGGCAGGAAGACGAACACGCGGGGGCACTTGTGCGGGGCCAGTTCGGCCCGCATGAACTCCCGCAGCGCCTCCTCCGTCAGGACCGCGCCCGGACGGGGGACGGCGTACGCCACGACGATCTGGCCGCGCCGCTCGTCCGCGCGTCCCACGACGGCCGCCTCGGCGACGTCCGGGTGGCGCAGCAGCGCCTCCTCCACCTCCGGGCCGGCGATGTTGTACCCGGCGGAGACGATCATGTCGTCGGCGCGGGCGACGTACCGGAAGTAGCCCTCCGCATCCCGGACGTACGTGTCGCCGGTGAGGTTCCAGCCGTCCCGTACGTACTCCTCCTGCCGCGGGTCGGCCAGGTAGCGGCAGCCGACCGGGCCCCGCACGGCGAGCAGCCCCGGCTCGCCGTCCCCGACCGGCCGGCCGGAGCGGTCCACCACGCGGGCCTGCCAGCCGGGCACGACGCGGCCGGTGGTGCCGGGGCGGATGTCGTCGTCCGCGGCGGAGATGAAGATGTGCAGCAGCTCCGTCGCCCCGATCCCGTTGATGATCCGCAGCCCGGTCCGCTCGTACCAGGCCTGCCAGGTCGCGGCGGGCAGGTTCTCGCCCGCCGAGACGCAGCGGCGCAGCGCGGACAGGTCGTACGCCCCGCATTCGAGCGCGTCCAGCATCGCCCGGTAGGCGGTGGGCGCCGTGAACAGTACGGAGACCCGGTGCTCGGCCAGGGCCGGCAGCAGGACGCGCGGCCCGGCCTGCTCCGGCAGCAGGGCGCTGGCGCCGGCGCGCAGCGGGAAGACGACCAGGCCGCCGAGGCCGAAGGTGAAGCCGAGCGGGGGACTGCCCGCGAAGACGTCGTCGGGCCGGGGCCGCAGCACGTGCCGGGAGAAGGTGTCGGCGATGGCCAGCACGTCGCGGTGGAAGTGCATGCAGCCCTTGGGCCGGCCCGTGGTGCCGGAGGTGAAGGCGATCAGCGCCACGTCGTCCGCGGAGGTCGCGACCGCCGGGAACGGCTCCGTGTGCTGCTCGACGAGGCGGAGCAAGTCCTTCTGGCCGGTTCCGCCGTACGGGGTGATGCGCAGCCCGGGGACGTCCGCGCGGGCGAGGTCCTCCAGCACCGACTCGTGGCACAGGGCGTGCCCCACCCGGGCCATCGCGCACACCGTCGCGAGTTCGTGCGCCCGCTGCTGCGCCAGGACGGTGACGGCGACCGCCCCGGCCTTCACCACCGCGAGCCAGCAGGCGGCGAGCCAGGGGCCGGTCGGGCCGCGCAGCAGCACCCGGTTGCCGGGCACGACCCCGAGGTCGGCGGTCAGGACGCGGGCGATGCGGTCCACCCGGTCGCGCAGCTCCCCGTACGACCAGGTCTCGCCGCTGCCGCTGCGGAAGGCGGGGCGGTCCGGCCCGAACCGGGCGATGGTGGCGTCGAGCAGCTCCGACGCGCAGTTGAGGCGGTCGGGGTAGGCCAGTTCGGGCAGTTCGAAGAGGAGGTCCGGCCACGCGTGCGGCGGCGGCAGGTGGTCGCGCGCGAAGGTGTCGGCGTGGGCGGAAGGCTTGAGCTCCAAGGCGGGTTCGCCCCCTTGCGACGGCTGCGGTCCCCGGTCGGGGCCGAAACGGGTGGAGCCGGCCGTGCGGTTGCCCCACGAGCGTATCGTGATGGTGACGGCAGTCAACAGGACGCGATAGAAGCGGGGATGTTCGGATGACCGGATTCGCGCTCGGAGCGGAACAGGAGCAGTGGTGCGGGCAGCTGCGCGAGCTGTCGGCCACGAGGCTGCGGCCGCTGGCGGACAAGGGGGAGCCGGGCCGGGTCAACCGCCCGCTGCTCGCGGAGCTCGGCGCGCTGGGCCTGCTGGACCGGCTCTTCGGCTCGGGCGCGCTGGAGCTGTGCCTGCTGCGGGAGTCCCTCGCGTACGGGTGCACCGAGGCGGAGACGGCGCTGGCCCTCCAGGGGCTCGGCGCGCACCCGGTGCTCAGTGCGGGCACGGACGCGCAGCGGGAGCGCTGGCTGCCGCAGGTGCGGGCCGGCCGGGCGGTGGCGGCCTTCGCGCTGAGCGAGCCCGGCGCCGGCTCGGACGCGGCGGCCCTGGCGCTCTCGGCGGAGCCCGACCCCGGCTCCGGGCCCGGGCAGGCTGGCGGCTGGCGGCTCAGCGGCGAGAAGTGCTGGATCTCCAACGCCCCGGAGGCCGACTTCTACACCGTCTTCGCCCGCACCGGCGAAGGCCCCGGGGCGAAGGGCGTCACCGCCTTCCTCGTCCCCGCCGACCGGCCGGGGCTGTCCGGGGAGCCGCTGGAGATGCTCTCCCCGCACCCCATCGGCAGACTGGTCTTCGACGGGGTCCCCGTCGGCCCCGAGGATCTGCTGGGCCGGCCCGGTCGCGGCTTCGCCGTGGCGATGGCCACGCTGAACCTGTTCCGGCCCAGCGTGGGCGCGTTCGCGGTGGGCATGGCCCGCGCCGCCCTCGACGCGACGCTGGCGCACACCGCGAACCGCCCCGCGTTCGGCGGGGTGCTCGGCGACCTCCAGGCGGTCGGGCACCGCGTCGCGGAGATGGCCACCCGGACCGAGGCGGCCCGGCTGCTGGTGTACGCCGCCGCGGGCGCGTACGACGCGGGGGACGCGGACGTCCCGCGCCGCTCGGCGATGGCCAAGCTGCTGGCGACGGAGACGGCGCAGTACGTGGTGGACCACGCCGTGCAGCTGCACGGGGCCGCCGCGCTGCGGCGGGGGCACCTGCTGGAGCACCTGTACCGGGAGGTCAGGGCCCCGCGCATCTACGAGGGCGCGAGCGAGGTCCAGCGCACGATCATCGCGCGGGAGCTGTACCGGTGAGCCCGGAGCGGATCAACCCGGCGGGGCTGTCGCCGGCGACGGGCTTCTCCCACGCCGTGGCGGCGAGCGGCTCCCGACTGGTGTTCCTCGCGGGGCAGACCGCGCTGGACGCGGCGGGCAAGGTGGTCGGGGTGACGCTGCCGGAGCAGTTCGAGCGGGCGCTGTCCGGGCTGCTGACGGCCCTGGCGGCGGCGGGCGGCGCGCCGGCGGACCTGGTGCGGGTGACGGTGTACGCGGTGGACGTGGCGGACTACCGGGCGCACGCGCCCGAACTGGGCCGCATCTGGCGGCGGCTGGCGGGCCGCGAGTACCCGGCGATGGCGGTCGTGGGCGTCGTCCGGCTCTGGGACGAGGAGGCCCTGGTCGAACTGGACGGTATCGCCGTCCTCGACGGCCCGCCCGAAGTGATTTCGCAGCCCGGTAATCCCAGTTGGGAAGCGGCTTGCGGGGGGTCGCGGGGTACGGGGCCGGCAAGCGGCCTTTGACAGGGAGCGGGAGAGGGGGGAGTGTGGAAATGCCCCTTATGGGATCAATTGTCAAGACGCTCGGAGGTGCATGATCATGCGCCGTGGGATCATTGCGGCAGCCGTGGCGGGCGCCGCAGGCGTCGCTCTCGGCCTGACGCCGGTGAGCGGAGCCTTTGCCGCGCAGACCTCGCTGACCCCGGAGACCCGGCAGGACTGGCGGTGTTCGGACGACCGGCGCGGAAGCCACGACTGGCGTGACTGCTGCGAGCACTGGAACCGGTGGGACGACCGGCCCGACTGGTGCTGGGACAACGTCCACCACAGCAACCGCGACTATGGCGACCGGCACGACTACCGCGACTACAACGACCACGACTGGAACGGCTACGGCGGCAACGGCCACAACGGCTACGGCGGCAACGGCCACGACGGCGGCTACGGCGGCAACGGCGGCTACGGCGGCAACGGCCACGACGGCGGAGGCCGCGGCGGCGACGGCGGCAACGGCGGCGGTGGCAACGGCGGTGGCAACGGCGGCGGCGGTGGCAACGGTGGCCACGGCGGCGGCGGCGGTGGCGGCGGTGGCGGCGGTGGCGGCAGGTAACTCCGCACACCGGAACTGAACCGCCTGTTCATTCCGCATCCCGAACACGCCGGACGCAACCGGCAGGTGACGGTCCGCGCATCCCGCGCGGGCCGTCACCGCTGTCCGCCCCGCCCGCACCGTCCCCCTCGGTGCGGCCGGGGCGGCGGGCTCAGCCCTCCAGCAGGCCGCCCATCCACTCCTCGATGCCGGCCACCGTGCGCGGCAGGGCCCCCGACATCAGCCGGGCCCCCGTCGCGGTGACGACCAGGTCGTCCTCGATGCGCACCCCGATGCCGCGCAGCTCCGGCGGCAGCGTCTCGTCGTCCGGCTGGAGGTAGAGGCCCGGCTCGACCGTCAGCACCTGCCCCTCCTCCAGCACCCCGTCCAGGTACGCCTCGGCGCGCGCCTTCGCGCAGTCGTGGACGTCCAGCCCCAGCATGTGGCCGCTGCTGCACAGCGTGTACCGGCGGTGCAGGTCGCCCTCGGCGTCCTTCAGCACGCCCCAGTCCGCCAGGCCCTCGGCGATCACCCGCATCCCGGCCCGGTGGAAGTCCCGGAAGCTCGCCCCCGGCCGCAGCGCGGCGATGCCCGCCTCCTGCGCGGCGAGCACCAGCTCGTACACCTGCTTCTGCACGGGGGAGAAGCGCCCCGACAGCGGCAGGGTGCGCGTGATGTCGGCCGTGTAGAGGGTGTCGGTCTCCACGCCGGCGTCGAGGAGCAGCAGGTCGCCCGGGTCGAGCCGCCCGTCGTTGCGGATCCAGTGCAGCACGCACGCGTGCGCGCCGGACGCGGCGATGGTGTCGTAGCCGGTGCCGTTGCCCTCCGCCCGGGCGCGCAGGCCGAAGACCCCCTCGATCCACCGCTCGCCCCGCGGGTGCGCGAGCGCGCGCGGCAGTGCCCGTACGACGTCCTCGAACCCGGCGGCCGTGTGGTCGACGGCGAGCTGGAGCTGCCCGACCTCCCAGGCGTCCTTGACCAGGCGCAGCTCGGACAGGGCCGTGGCCAGCTCGGCGTCGGTGGCGGCGCTGCGGCCGGCCGGGTCGCCCAGCGCCTCCAGGTGCGCGCAGCGCAGCCCGGTCAGCCGCTCCGCCTCCGCGAGGTCGGGGCGGCGGCCGACCCAGAACTCCCCGTACCGGCGGTCCCGGTAGAACTCCTCGCTGCCGCCCGTGCGCGGGGAGCGGGGGCGCAGGTACAGCACGGCCTCGTGGCCGTGGGGGCCGGAGGGCTCCATGACGAGCACGTGGCCGACCTGGTCCTCCCCGGTGAGGCCGGTCAGCCAGGCGTACGCGCTGTGCGGGCGGAAGCGGAAGTCGCAGTCGTTGGAGCGGACCTTCAGCTCGCCCGCCGGGACGATCAGCCGCTCGCCGGGGAAGAGTGCCGACAGGCGGGCGCGGCGGGCCGGGGTGACGGCGTACGCGGCGACGCGCTCGGAGTCGGGCAGCGGTGACGGGGCCCAGTTGCCGGCCATGTACCGGGACAACTCGGCGGATACCGGCAGATCGTGACTCCCGGTGTTGAGGCGGGAGAGGGGTTCGGTCACGGGGGCTCCCTGGGAAAGGCGTGAACTGGTGTGCGCACAGGTCTTGTCAGTGCAATTTCACATTACTATGTTACAGCTCACACCGCGGCGCGTTAATCCCCGTCAAACGCCGTGTGGCGCAGGGCAGTTCACGCACGACCGCTCGTCCGGCACACCCCACGCAGCATCCCCGCGCCGTGTCCACCATGTCCCCCACCTCCCCTTCCAGGAGTCCTTGGTGTCCCAGCACAAAATGGTGCGTTCCTCGCTCCTCGCCACCGCGGTCGCGGTCACGCTCCTCGCCACGGCGGGCCAGGCCGTGACCCAGGCCGCCGATACCGCGGTCCCCGCCCAGGCGCCCGGCACGGCCGCCGCCCCCGCCGCCCCCGCCGCCGGCGGGGCGCGCGGCGGGAACCCGTTCGACGAGGTCGACCGCCTCGCCTCGCCGAAGGAGGCGGCCCCCGCGTCCGCCGTCGCCCCGGGTGCGGGCCGCACCCCGGGCGGCCAGGCCGTCCGCTCCGCCGCGGACGCGGCCGCGGCCCAGGTCGCCCAGGGCCGCATCCCCGGCGCCCCGACCGCCGCCGCTCCGGCCTCCGAGCGCGCCGAGAAGAGCCGCAAGGCCGCCGCGGCGGCCACCCCGACGGGCCGCACCCTCGCCGCGGGCGTCCCCTGCACCCTCGACGGCGTCACGGGCCTGTCGCCGGAGCAGTTCGCCGACTTCCTCGCCGACGAGGCCGTCACGGCCGACGGCTGCCTGCGCAGCATCATCTGGAACTGGGACGCCCGCCTTGTCCCGGTCATGTCCGACGCCCACGTGCAGGCCGTCTCCCGGCGCATATCCACCCTGGCCGCGGCACACGACGGCAAGAACTCCTCCCATCTGGAGGAGATGTTCACCTACCTGCACGCCGTCGCCTACCACGACTACTCGCGCTCCGAGATCGACGTCACCGACGCGCCGACCGTCGAGGCCATGCGCCGCGCCATCGCCGACTTCGGCGCCGCCGCCCGCACCTTCGACACCACCGCCTCCAACGCCCGCACCCTGCGCGAGGCCCTCTACGCCGGCAGCGCGCCCGGCCTGCGCCACCACCAGATCGGCCTGATCAAGAAGGTCCTGGCCACCATGGACCCGGCCCACCCGGCCACCCACCACGACGCGAACTGGGCGGGCGCCGCCCTGGCCGCGCTGTCGGTGAACTACCTGGGCGTCTACCCGGGCAACCAGGACGCCGCCTTCCACGCGGCGGCGGCCGCCGACCCGGGCTACCGCGACCTGTTCAAGGCGTTCGCCGGCTACGGCCACCTCAAGGGCACCGCCAACGCCTGGGTGGCGCGCGACGCCCTCGGCGAGTACGGCCGCTTCGGCCAGATCCCGTCCCTGAAGGACCGGGTCGTCGCCGACCTCGGCGCGCTCCTGCCGGCGGCCCGCGCCACCTTCGGCGACGGCAGCGAGCAGTGGGCGAAGGTCGTCTCCTGGCTCAACTTCTACGAGGCCTGCAAGCCGTACGGGGTCTGCAAGGAGGACATCGAGAAGCAGCTCTTCCCCAACACCTTCACCTACGACAACGGCGCCATCAAGGTCCGCACCGCCCTCGACCGGGCCACCGTCGACCAGCTCTACTACGCGAGCAAGCAGGTCAAGGCGCAGTACCACCGGGTGATCGGCACCGACCAGCCGCTCGCCGACGACCCGAACAGCACCCTCAACATCGTGCTGTACGCCTCGCGCGCCGACTACGTGAACTACCACCCGATCCTGACCGGGTACGACACGAACAACGGCGGCATCTACATCGAGAACGGCGCCACCTTCTACACCTACCAGCGCCGCGTCCCGCAGGACTCCACCCTGACACTGGAAGAGCTCTTCCGCCACGAGTACGTGCACTACCTCAACGGCCGCTTCGCCGTCCACGGCTTCTTCGGCCAGGGCCCCTGGTACGAGGGCGACCGCACCACCGCCATGGACGAGGGCACGGCCGAGTTCTTCGACGGGGCCACCCGCTCCGACGGCATCGCGGTGCGCAAGTCGCTCGTCAAGAGCATCATCAGTGACACCGCGGGCGGCGGCCCCCGCATGAGCGTCGGGCAGATCCTCAACGCCACGTACGACGGCGACGGCTTCCGCTTCTACAGCTACGCCGGCACGTTCTTCGAGTTCCTGTGGACCGAGAGGCCGTCCCTGCTGCGCGAGATGTACACCCACCTGCGCAACAACGACGTGGCGAAGTACGACGCCTGGCGCCACCGCCTCGGCTCGGACAGCTACCTCCAGCGCGACTACGACCGCTTCCTGGACGCGCAGATCGCCAAGGTGGACCAGCTGTTCGTGCCCAACACCACCTACACGCCGAACGAGCAGCTGCGCGACTCCGCGCTCGCCTCGGTGAAGTCCTCGTTCGCGGCGGCCACCTACAACACGCCGGACTGCGTGGAGAACGGCGACCCCGGCAAGCGGCGGTTCACCTGTACGGGCCGGATCTCCGCGAACCTGAAGAACTGGCGCAGTGACGACCAGAACTTCAAGGACATGTCCGAGACGGTCGACTACTTCATCCTCGACCGGGCCGGCGCGGCGTCCAACAACCTGGCCGACATGAACTGCTCCTTCGGCCCGGTGGAGATCTGGGACAACCGCACGGCCGGCACCTCGGCCTACAGCTGCGAGGGCCCGCTGCGCAGCTGACCCCGTGCCGCCGGCGGCCGGCCCTGCTCTCCGGGCGACCCCCGGAGCGGGGGGAGGGCCGGCCGCCGGACCGTTCCGGCTGCATGCTCTGGGCAGCCGCTAAAGAATGTGACATATTACTGCCGTGCCCAAGAGACATCCCCTGGACGTCGTGATCGTCGGAGCCGGCGTCGTCGGAGCGGCGTGCGCCTACTACGCCGCACGCGCCGGCCTCCGCGCCGCCGTCGTCGACCGCGGCCCCGTCGCCGGCGGGACGACCGGCGCGGGCGAGGGCAACCTCCTCGTCTCCGACAAGGAGGCCGGCCCGGAACTCGACCTCGCCCTGCTGTCCGCCGGCCTGTGGCGCGAGCTGGCCGCCGCCCTCCCCGAGGAGGTCGAGTACGAGCCGAAGGGCGGCCTCGTCATCGCCCCCGACGAGACCGCGCTGAAGGCCCTGCGCGCCTTCGCCGAGGGGCAGCGCGCCGCCGGCGTGGAGGCCGTCGAGGCCGATGCGGCGGCCCTGCGCGAACTGGAGCCCCACCTGGCACCCGGCCGGGCGGGCGGCTTCCTCTACCCCCAGGACGCACAGGTCCAGCCCGCACAGGCGGCCGCCCGCCTGCTCGCCGCCTCCGGCGCCGAACTCCACCTCGGCGAGGAGGCCGTCGCCGTCCTCACCGCCGGCGGTGCGGTCCGCGGCGTGCGCACCACGCGCCGCGAACTCGCCGCCCCCGCCGTCGTCAACGCCGCCGGGACCTGGGGCGGCCGCATCGCCGAACTCGCCGGCACCGCCCTGCCGGTCCTGCCGCGGCGCGGCTTCGTCCTCGTCACCGAGCCGCTGCCCCGGGTCGTACGGCACAAGGTGTACGCCGCCGACTACATCGCGGACGTCGCGAGCGGCTCCGCGGCCCTCCAGTCCTCGGCGGTCGTCGAGGGCACCCCGGCAGGGCCGGTGCTGATCGGCGCGACCAGGGAGCGCGTCGGCTTCGACCGGTCGCTGTCCACGGAGGCCCTGCGCCGCCTCGCCGGACAGGCCGCCGCGCTCTTCCCGGTCCTCGCCGACGCCCGCGTCCTGCGCGCCTACCACGGCTTCCGCCCCTACCTCCCCGACCACCTCCCCGCCATCGGGCCCGACCCCCGGGTCCCCGGACTGCTCCACGCCTGCGGGCACGAGGGCGCCGGCATCGGCCTGGCCCCCGCCACCGGGGTGCTCGTCGCCGCCGCCCTCACCGGCGCCGAACCCCCGCTCCCGCTCCACCCCTTCCGCCCGGACCGCTTCACGGAGCCCGCGGCGCAGCCGAAGGAGACCGGCCGATGACCGACCCCTCGCACCGCCGGTCCCCGCGCGACCTCGTCGGCGGGCGCCCCGACGCCGCGTACACCCTGCGCTTCGACGGGCGCGAGCTGACCGCCCACGCCGGGCAGAGCATCGCCGCCGTGCTGTGGGGCGCCGGGATCCTCGCCTGGCGCACCACCCGGCAGGGCGGCGCCCCGCGCGGCGCGTTCTGCGGGATCGGCAGCTGCTACGACTGCCTCGTCACCGTCAACGGCCGCCCCAACCAGCGCGCCTGCCTGGTCCCCGCCCGCCCCGGCGACACCGTCACCACCCAGGAAGGGACCGGCCGTGCCGACCTCGCCGTCTGACCTCCCGAACCCCGGCGCCCCGGCCGCCGCAGGCCGCCCCGACACGGCCCCCGCCGACCTCGCCGTGGTCGGCGCCGGCCCCGCCGGCCTCGCCGCGGCCGTCACCGCCGCCCGGCTCGGACTGCGCGTCACCCTGCTCGACGCGGGGGAGCGGCCCGGCGGGCAGTTCTACCGGCACCCCGCGCCCCAGCTGGGCGCCGAGCGGCCCGAGGCCCTCCACCACGGCTGGGCCGCGTTCGCCGCCCGCGAGAGCGCCCTGCGCGCCCACACCGCCTCCGGCCGCGTCACGTACCTGCCCGGCCACCACGTCTGGACCGTGACCCCGCAGGACGCGCCCCAGGCCGCCGCCGAGGGCGCCGCCGCCGGTGGCGCGGCCCGCAGGGCCCCGGCCGCCTGGGTGCTGCACGCCGTCGCCGGACCCGAGGAGCGCGCGGTGGCCGTCCGCGCCCGCGCCGTACTCCTCGCCACCGGCTCCTACGAGCGCCAACTGCCGTTCCCCGGCTGGACCCTGCCCGGCGTCGTCGGCGCCGGCGGCGCACAGGCCATGCTCAAGGGCGGCCTCGTCCTGCCCGGCCGCCGCGTCGTCGTCGCCGGGAGCGGCCCGCTGCTGCTCGCCGTCGCCGGATCCCTCGCCTCCGCCGGGGCGCGGGTCCCCGCCGTCGTCGAGGCCGCCGCCTACACCGGGTACGCCCCCGCCCTGCCCGCCCTGCTGCGCAACCCGGCCAAGCTCGCCGAGGGCGCCGCGTACGGCGGCGCCCTGCTGCGCCACGGCGTGCGGCTGCTCACCCGGCACGCCGTGACCGAGGCGCACGGCACCGACCGGGTGGAGGCCGTCACCGTGGCCCGCCTGGACGCGGACTGGCGGCCGCTGCCGGGTACGGCCCGCAGGATCCCCTGCGACGCCGTGGCCGTCGGGCACGGCCTGGTCCCGCAGCTGGAGCTGGCCACGGGCCTCGGCTGCGCCACCCGCCGCGCCGCCGACGGCACCCCCGCCCTCGACCTCGACGCCCTCCAGCGGACCTCCGTCCCCGGCATCTGGTCCGCCGGCGAGACGGGCGGCATCGCCGGCGCGCAGCCGGCGCTGGTCGAGGGGGAGATCGCGGCCCACGCCATCGCCGGCCGGCCCGTCCCGCCGGCCCTGGTCCGCCGCCGCGCCCGGCTGCGGGCCTTCGCCGACGCGATGGCCCGCGCCCACCGGCCCGGCGCGGGCTGGACCGGCTGGCTGCGGGACGACACGGACGTGTGCCGGTGCGAGGAGGTGCCGGCCGGGCGGATCCGGGAGGCCGTCGCGGACCTCGGAGCCGGGGACGCCCGTACCGCCAAGCTGCTCACCCGCGCCGGCATGGGCTGGTGCCAGGGCCGGATGTGCGGACCGGCCGTCGCCGCCCTCGCCGGCGAGGAGCAGGCGCCCGACCGGCGGCCGCTGTCCTGCCCGGTGCCGCTGCGCCTGCTCGCCGGCCTGCCGCCCGCCGACGGCTGACCGCCCGCGGGCGCGGGGCGCCCCGGCGCCCTGTACCCCTTCCACCCCGGCCCGTACGACCCGGCCCGTCCGGAGTCTTGTGGCCGAGTTCAACCCACTAGTAAAATGTCACACACCACACTAGGGAGCTCTCTCATGACCGACGCGCACACCCCCGCGCCCACCGCCGCCGACCCGCGCACCCGCCCCTGGCACGGCATCATGGTCGCCACCGCGCTGCCCATGCGCGAGGACCTCTCCGTCGACTACGACGCCTACGCCGACCACGTGGCGTGGCTCATCGCCAACGGCTGCGACGGCGTCGTCCCCAACGGCTCCCTCGGCGAGTACCAGACCCTCACCGACGAGGAGCGGGCCCGCGTCGTGCGGACCGCCGTCGAGGCCGCGGGCGGCGACGGCAACCGCGTCATGCCCGGCGTCGCCGCCTACGGCAGCGCCGAGGCCCGCCGCTGGACCGAGCAGGCCGCCGAGGCCGGCGCCGGCTCCGTCCTGCTGCTGCCGCCCAACGCCTTCCGCGCCGACGAGGCCGCCGTCCGCGCCCACTACGCCGAGGTGGCCCGCACCGGCCTGCCCGTCGTCGCGTACAACAACCCGATCGACACCAAGGTCGACCTCACGCCCGCCCTGCTCGCCCGGCTCCACGCCGACGGCAGCATCGTCGCCGTCAAGGAGTTCAGCGGCGACGTCCGCCGCGCCTACGAGATCGCCGAACTCGCCCCGGGCCTGGACCTGCTGATCGGCGCCGACGACGTCCTGCTCGAACTCGCCCTCGCCGGTGCCGTCGGCTGGATCGCCGGCTACCCCAACGCGCTGCCCGCCGCCTGCGCCACCCTCTACCGGGCGGCCGTCGCCGGTGACCTCGACACCGCGCTGCCGCTCTACAAGTCCCTGCACTCGCTGCTGCGCTGGGACTCCAAGACCGAGTTCGTCCAGGCCATCAAGCTCTCCATGGACCTCGCCGGCCGCCCGGGCGGCGCCACCCGCCCGCCGCGCTTCCCGCTGACCGGGGAGACCGAGGCGGCCGTCCGCGCCGCGACCGAGAAGGCCCTCGCCGAGGGACTCAACTAGCCGACAGGGGGAACCCATGCGCACGCGCCACATCTACCACGCGGTGGACTCGCACACCGAGGGCATGCCGACCCGGGTCGTCACCGGGGGCGTCGGGGTGATCCCCGGAGCGACCATGGCCGAGAAACGGCTCCACTTCATCGAGCACATGGACCACGTCCGCACCCTGCTCATGTACGAGCCGCGCGGCCACTCCGCGATGAGCGGCGCGATCCTGCAGCCCCCCACCCGCCCCGACGCCGACTTCGGCGTCCTCTACATCGAGGTGTCGGGCCTGCTGCCCATGTGCGGGCACGGCACCATCGGGGTCGCCACCGTCCTCGTCGAGACGGGCATGGTGCCGGCCGTCGAGCCGGTCACCACCGTCCGCCTCGACACCCCCGCCGGACTCGTCTCCGTCGACGTCCGCGTCGAGGACGGGGCGGCCACCGCCGTCACCCTCACCAACGTCCCCGCCTACTGCGCCGGCCTCGACCTCAAAGCCGACGTCCCCGGCCACGGCACCGTCACCTACGACCTCGCCTACGGCGGCAACTTCTACGCCTTCGTCGAACTCGACGCCCTCGGCCTCCCCTTCGACCGCGCCCGCAAGGACGACCTGATCGCCGCCGGACTCGCGATCATGGACGCGATCAACGGCTCCGCCGACCGGCCCGTCCACCCCGAGGACCCGGCCATCGCCGGCGTCAAGCACGTCTACCTCGCGGCTCCCGGTTCCGACGCCCGCCGCTCCCGGCACGCCATGGCCATCCACCCCGGCTGGTTCGACCGCTCGCCCTGCGGTACGGGCACCAGCGCGCGCATGGCCCAGCTGCACGCCCGCGGCCTCCTCGGCCTCGGCGCCGACTTCGTGAACGAGTCCTTCATCGGCACCGAGTTCACCGGCCGGCTCGTCGGCCGCACCACCGTCGGCGGACACGAGGCCGTCGTGCCCACCGTCACCGGACGGGCCTGGATCACCGGCACCGCCCAGTACTTCCTCGACCCGTCCGACCCCTTCCCCGGAGGGTTCCTCCTGTGACCGCCGACGACCCGGCTCCGCCCGAGGTGCGCACCGCCGACTACCACGCGGCCGGAGAGCCGTTCCGGATCGTCGACACCGCCGACCCCGGCCTCCCGCCCGTCCCCGGCGACACCGTCGCCGAGCGCTGCGCCACCGCGATCGGCCCCGGCGGCTCCGGCACGGCCCCGCGGCCGGGCGCGCTGGACTCCGTACGGCGCCTGCTCGTGCAGGAGCCCCGCGGACACGCCGGGATGTACGGCGGGTTCGTCGTCCCCCCGGACGACGACGGCGCCCACTTCGGCGTCCTGTTCTGGCACAAGGACGGCTACTCCACCGCCTGCGGCCACGGCACCATGGCCCTGGGGGCCTGGGCCGTGGACACCGGCCGGGTCCCCGCCCCCGACGAGGGCGACGTCCCGGTGCGGATCGACGTGCCCTCGGGCCGGGTCGCCGCGACCGTCCACCGCAGCGGCGGCCGCACCACCGGCGTCACCTTCCGCAACGTCGCGGCGAGGGTGGGCGCCCGGAAGATCCCCGTCGCCACGAGCTTCGGGATCGCCGAGGCCGACATCGCCCACGCCGGAGCCTGCTACGCCTCCGTCCGGGCGCGCGACCTCGGCCTGGACGTCTCCCGGGCCGCGCTCGGGGACCTGGTGCGCGCCGGCCGCGAGATCCGCACCGCGCTCGCCGGGCACCCCGCCACCTGGCACCCGGACGGCCCGCTGCTCTCCGGCGTCTACGGGGTGATCCTCCACGAGGAACTCCCCGACACGCCCTTCGGCCCGCACCAGCGCAACGTGACCGTCTTCGCCGACGGGCAGGTCGACCGCTCCCCCTGCGGCTCCGGCACGTCCGCGAGGCTCGCCCTCCTCGCCGAGGACGGCCGGCTCGGGCCGGGGGAGTCCCTGCTTCACGAGTCGGTGGCCGGGACGGTGTTCACCGGCCGGACCGTCCCCGCGGGCGCCGCGCCCGGGGCGGCCCCGGCGGGCCTGGTCACCGAGGTCACCGGGAGCGCCTACCGCACCGGCGAGCACCGCTTCACGCTCGACCCGCACGACGCGCTCGCCGCCGGGTTCCTTCTGTGATCCGGCAGATCGGCGCCGCCGAGATCCGCGCGCTGCTCGGCCCCGCCGCCGCGGCCGACGCGCTGGCCGCCGCCCTGCGTGCCGGGCTCGACCCGGAGACCTGCCCGCAGCGCAGCGCGGTCGCCGTGCCGGGCGGCGGGGAACTGCTGCTGATGCCGGCCGCGCAGGGGGCGTACGCCGGTGTGAAGATCGCCGGTGTGGCGCCCGGGAACCCGGCGCGCGGCCTGCCCCGGATCACCGGCTCCTACCTCCTCCTCGACGGGCCCACCCTGCGCCCGGTCGCCCTGCTCGACGGCGCCGCCCTCACGGCGCTGCGCACGCCGGCGGTCTCGGCGCTGGCCCTGCGGCACCTCGCCCCGGCCGGGCGGCCGCTGCGGCTGGTGCTCTTCGGGACCGGCCCGCAGGCGTACGGGCACCTCGAAGCCGCGGCCGCGGTGCGGCAGTTGGCCGAGGCCGTGGTCGTCGGCCGCGATCCGGACGGCCCGGGCGCCAAGGCCCTCGCGGAGCACGCCCGCGCGCTGGGCATCCCGGCGCGGACGGGCACCGCGGCGGACGTCGCCGGGGCCGACCTGGTGCTGTGCTGCACCACCGCCCGCACCCCGCTCTTCGACGGGCGGCTCGTGGAGCCCGGCGCGGTGGTCGTGGCGGTCGGCTCGCACGAGCCGGACGCCCGCGAGACGGACACGGCGCTGGTGCGGCGCTCGGCCGTGTACGTCGAGGCCCGGTCCGCGGCCCTGCGGGAGGCCGGGGACCTGCTGCTGCCGGAGGCGGAGGGCGCGATCGGGCCCGGCCGCATCGCGGCCACCCTGGCCGACCTGGTGGCGGGGCGGGCGCCGGGGCCGGGCCCGGCGGGTTGTCCACAGCTCTTCAAGAGCGTGGGCATGGCCTGGGAGGATCTCGCCGTGGCGGTGGCGCTGTACGCGGCCGCCGGGGAGAGCAGCGAAACGTGACATTGTACGCTGTTCCTCTGCGATCTCTCGGAGGACAAGCAATGGGTGACCTGAAGCAGCACAGCCTCATCAAGGCCCAGGAACGGCTCCGCGACCAGGTCGGCCACGCCCTCCGAGCGGCCCTGATAGCGGGCGAACTGCGCCCCGGCAGCGTCTACTCGGCCCCCGGCCTCGCCGCCGAGCTCGGCGTCTCCGCCACCCCCGTCCGCGAGGCCATGCTCGACCTCGCCCGCGAGGGCCTGGTCGAGCCCGTCCGCAACAAGGGCTTCAGGATCACCGAGGTCAGCGAACGCGACCTGGACCAGTACACCGAGCTCCGCACGATGATCGAGGTCCCGACCGTCGGCAGGGTCACCCGGATGGCCACCCGCGAGCAGCTGGAGGCGCTGCGTCCGATCGCGGAGGAGATCGTCACCAGTGCCCGCGAGCACAACCTCATCGGCTACCTGGAGGCGGACCGCCGCTTCCACCTGACGCTGCTCGGCCTCGCCGGGAACGAGCGCCTGGTCGAGACCGTCGGCGACCTGCGCAAGCGCTCGCGCCTCTACGGGCTCACGGGCCTGGACGAGGCGGGCAAGCTGGTCTCCTCCGCCGAGGAGCACCTGGAACTGCTCGACCTGATGATCGCGGGCGACGCGGAGGGGGCCGAGGCGTGCATGGCGCGCCATCTCGGCCACGTCCGCTCGCTGTGGGCGGAGGGCCGCGACGAGCCCGTGGGCCGCCCCGCGCAGGGCGGCCTCGGCTCCGGCCTCACCGGCTGAACGGGCCGGCCGGGCGGACTCCGCCCGGCCGGCCCCTGAGCGGACGGCGGCCCGCCGGATTTGGACACGGCTGGATAACGGCGGTCCCGATCCCTTGTCAGTGCAATTTCACATTACTATGTTACCGGTCACATCATAGAGCGCGGCCCTTCACTGGAGTGACCATGACCAAGCGCAGCCAACTCGCCCTCGCCACCGCCCTGGTGGCGGCCATCGCACTCGGCGCGACGGGATGCTCCGACCCCAAGAAGGGCTCCGCCGGCGGGGGCGCCTCCAACCCGGCGGCCGCCAACGACGGCAAGGTCCTCGGCGGCACCCCGGTCAAGGGCGGCACCCTCACCGTCCTGTCGAACCAGGACTTCTCCCACCTCGACCCGGCCCGCAACTGGACGATGCCCGCGATGGACTTCGGGACCCGGCTGCTCTACCGCACCCTCGTCACCTTCAAGGCCGAGCCCGGCAAAGCCGGCAGCGAGCTCGTCCCCGACCTCGCCACCGACCTCGGCACCCCCTCCGACGGCGGCCGCACCTGGACCTTCACCCTCAAGGAGGGCCTGAAGTACGAGGACGGCACCCCGATCAAGGCCCAGGACATCAAGTACAACGTCGAGCGGTCCTTCGCCCCCGACCTCACCGGCGGCCCCGACTACGCCGCCCAGTACCTCGCCGGCGGCGAGAACTACAAGGGCCCGCTCCAGGGGCAGCACCTCGACTCCGTCAAGACCCCCGACGACCGCACCATCGTCTTCGAACTGAAGCGGCCCGTCGCCGAGTTCTCCGCGACCGCCACCCTCCCCACCTTCGCCCCCGTACCGCAGTCCCAGGAGAAGGGCACCCAGTACGACGCCCGCCCGTTCTCCTCCGGCCCGTACAAGATCGAGACCTACGACCGCGACAAGCAGCTCGTCCTCGTCCGCAACGAGCACTGGGACCCCTCCACCGACCAGGTCCGCAAGGCCTACCCGGACAGGTTCGTCGTCGTCATGGGCCTCAAGGGCGGCCAGATAGACGACCGCATCATCGCCTCCGCGGGCGCCGACGCCTCCGCCGTGCAGTACTCCGACATGCGCCCCGAGAGCGCCCCCAAGGTGCTGCCCAAGCCCGACGTCAAGTCCCGCCTCCTCGCCGAGTCCCAGGGCTGCACCACGATGCTGCACCTGAACAACTCCCGCGCCCCCTTCGACGACCCGAAGGTCCGCGAGGCCATGCACTACGCCCTCGACAAGGAAGCGGTCGTCACCGCGGGCGGCGGCCCCGCCCTCAACGAGATCGCCACCGCCTACCTGCCGCCCGCCCTCACCGGCGGCAAGCAGGCCGACACCCTCAAGATCGCCCCGGCCGGCGACCCGGCCAAGGCCAAGGAGCTCCTCAAGGCCGCCGGCAAGGAGAACCTGAAGGTCTCCCTCGCGGTCTCCACCGGCGACAAGGGCGCCGCCGAGGCCATCCAGCAGGGCCTGGCCCGCGCCGGCGTCCAGGTCGTCATCGACACCGTCGACCCGGGCGCCTACTACGACGTCATCGGCGACCTCTCCACCACCCCCGACATGACCTTCTCCGGCTGGTGCCCCGACTACCCGTCGGGCTCCACCTGGATCCCGTTCGTCTTCGACGGCCGCACCATCAAGGAGAAGGGCAACCAGGGCAACTACGCCCAGTTCCGCGACGAGGCCGTCCAGAAGCGCATCGACGAGATCAACGCCATGGCCGACGCGAAGCAGGCCAACCAGGCCTGGATCGACCTGGACGCCGAGATCATGAAGAAGGCGCCCTCCATCCCCGTCCTGCTGGAGCGCAAGCCCCTCCTCGTCGGCACCAACATCGCCGGCGCCTTCGGCCACCCCGTGTGGACCGGCACCATCGACTACGCGACCGTCGGCCTCAAGGACCCCTCGAAGAGCCAGGGCTGAGCGGCCCCGGGACCCGAGACACGACACCCACGACACCCATGACAGCCACCGCAGCCCCCGAGGCCGCGACGGCCGAGACGCTCCCCCCGGGCAGCAGCCCCTGGCAGCTCGCCCGGCGGGAGCTCCGCCGCCGCCCCGCCGTCCGCATCAGCCTCTGCGTCGTCGCCCTCTTCGTCCTGATGGCCGCCACCGCCCCCTGGCTCAGCGCCCTGGGCGGCTGGTCCCCCGAGGAGTTCGACAAGACCGCCGTCGACCCCTACCTCGGCGGCCTCCCCCTCGGCTCCTTCGGCGGGATCAGCCCCGAGCACTGGCTCGGCGTCGAACCCGTCACCGGCCGCGACCTGTTCGCCCGCGTCGTCACCGGCGCCCAGGTCTCCCTGCTCATCGCGTTCGCCGCGACCGCGATCGTCGTCGTCACCGGCACCGCGGCCGGGATCGCCGCCGGCTACTTCGGCGGCCGCACCGACGCCGTCCTGTCCCGCCTGATGGACCTGACGATGTCCTTCCCGTCCCTCATCTTCATGATCGCGATGCTGTCCGTCGCCAAGGACGTCAACCGCATCGTCCTCATGACCGCCGTCATCGGCGTCTTCGGCTGGCCCGGCGTCGCCCGCGTCGTCCGCGGCCAGACCCTCTCCCTCAAACACCGCGAGTACGTCGACGCCGCCCGCGTCGCCGGCTCCGGCTCCTGGCGGATCCTGACCCGCGAGATCCTCCCCGGCGTCTCCGGCCCGGTCATCGCCTACACCACCCTGCTCATCCCCGGAATGATCAGCACCGAGGCCGCCCTCAGCTACCTCGGCGTCGGCGTCCGCCCGCCCACCCCCTCCTGGGGCCAGATGATCGCCGAGTCCGTGGCCTACTACGAGACCGACCCGATGTACTTCGCCATCCCCAGCACCTTCCTCTTCCTCGCCGTCCTCGCCTTCACCCTGCTCGGCGACGCCCTGCGCGACATCCTCGACCCGAGGGGGAGCCGCAGTTGATCCTCTACCTCGCCCGCCGGCTGCTCGCCCTCGCAGGCGTCCTCCTGGCCATCGCCGCCGTCACCTTCCTCATCTTCTACGTCCTGCCCTCCGACCCCGCCGCGGCCGCCTGCGGCAAGACGTGCAGCCCCGAGCGGATCGCCGACGTCCGCGCCTACCTCGGCCTGGACCTGCCGCTGTGGCGGCAGTTCACCGACTTCCTCACCGGCATCTTCACCGGCCGCACCCTCGGCACCGGCCAGTACGCCGTCCGCTGCGACTTCCCCTGCCTGGGCTACTCCTACGAGAACTCCCTGCCCGTGTGGGACCTGCTGACGGACCGCCTGCCCGTCTCGGCCTCCCTCGCCCTCGGCGCGGCCGCCCTGTGGCTCGTCCTCGGCCTCGGCGCCGGCGTCACGGCCGCCCTGCGCAAGGACACCGCCACCGACAAGGCCCTCATGGTCGGCGCCGTCGCGGCCGCCTCCCTGCCGGTCTACTTCACGTCCGTCATGCTCATCTACGGCGTCATCCGCATCGCCGGCCTGCTGCCGTACCCCACCTACACGCCCTTCGGCTCCGACCCGCTCGGCTGGGCCTCCAACCTCCTGCTGCCCTGGACCGCACTGGCCCTGCTCTACGCCGCCATGTACGCCCGCCAGAGCCGCGGATCCATGATCGAGGCCATGGCCGAGCCGTACATCCGCACCGCCCGCGCCAAGGGCATGCCCGAGCGGACCGTCGTCGTCAAACACGGCCTGCGCTCCGGCATGACGCCGATCCTCACCATCTTCGGCATGGACCTCGGCGGGCTCCTCGCCGGCGCCGTCATCACCGAGTCCATCTTCGGACTCCCCGGCATCGGCAGGCTGTTCTACGGCGCGCTCGTCAGCTCCGACCAGCCGGTCGTCCTCGGCGTCACCCTGCTCGCCGCCTTCTTCATCGTCGTCGCCAACCTCATGGTCGACCTCCTGTACGCCGTCGTCGACCCGAGGGTGAGGTACTGATGGCCGCCGCCACCGACGCTCCCGCGACCCCCCGCGGCCCGGACGCGCCGCTCCTCGCCGTACGCGGCCTCGGCGTCACCTTCCGCACGCCCCGCGGACCCGTCCGCGCCGTCGACTCCCTCGACTTCACCGTCGAGGCCGGCCGCACCCTCGGCATCGTCGGCGAGTCCGGATCCGGCAAGTCCGTCACCTCGCTCGCCGTCATGGGACTGCACCGCGGCGCCGAGGTCGAGGGCTCCGTCCGCCTGGCCGGACAAGAGCTCACCGGCATGGCGGAGAAGGAGTTCTCCCGGCTCCGCGGCCGGAAGATGGCCATGATCTTCCAGGACCCGCTCTCCAGCCTCCACCCCTACTACACCGTCGGCGAGCAGATCGCCGAGCACGTACGCGTCCACTTCCGCAGCGGCCGCGCGGCCGCCCGCAAGCGCGCCGTGGAGATGCTCGGCGAGGTCGGCATCCCCGAACCCGCCCGCCGCGCCGGCGAGTACCCGCACCAGTTCTCCGGCGGCATGCGCCAGCGCGCCATGATCGCCATGGCCCTGGCCTGCGAGCCCGACCTGCTCATCGCGGACGAGCCCACCACCGCCCTCGACGTCACCGTCCAGGCGCAGATCCTCGAACTCCTCGCCCGCCTCCAGCAGGAACGCGGCCTCGGCATCGTCATGATCACCCACGACCTGGGCGTCGTCGCCCGCGTCGCCCACGAGGTGCTCGTCATGTACGGCGGCCGGGCCGCCGAACAGGCGGGCGTCGACGACCTGTTCGCCGACCCCGCCCACCCGTACACCCGCGGCCTGCTCGACTCCATGCCCCGCCTTGCCGACGACGGCGACGAGGGCCCGCTCCGCGCCATCCCGGGCTCCCCGCCCTCCCTGCTCACCCCCGCCCCCGGCTGCGCCTTCGCCCCGCGCTGCGCGCTGGCCGTGGACCGCTGCACGCAGGAGCGGCCGCCGCTCCTGCCGTACGGGGAACTCCCCGGCCGGGCGGCCGCCTGCCACGTCGCCGGATCCCCCATCGCCGAGGAGGCGGCCCGATGACCACACCCACCCACGCCGCGTCGTCCGCGGGGCACCCGGCCGGGGCCGGCCCGGCGGTGCTGCTGTCGGTGCGCGACCTGACCATGGCCTTCCCCGGCCGGCGCTCCGCGACCGGCCGCCGGGGTGCCCCGGTCCGCGCCGTCGACGGGGTCTCCTTCGACCTCGCGGCGGGGGAGACCCTCGGACTCGTCGGCGAGTCGGGCTGCGGGAAGTCCACCACCGGCCGGATGCTCGTCCGCCTGCTGGAGCCCACCTCGGGGTCGGTCGTCTTCGACGGCCGGGACGTCACGCGCCTGTCGCAGCGGGCGCTGCGGCCCCTGCGCCGCGACGTCCAGATGGTCTTCCAGGACCCGCACTCCTCGCTGAACCCGCGCCAGACGGTCTCGCGGATCATCTCCGACCCGCTGCTCGTGCAGGGCTGGTCGGCGGCCGACGCCCGGCGCCGCGCCGCGGAGCTGATGGAGCTGGTCGGCCTGATCCCCGAGCACATCGACCGCTACCCGCACGAGTTCTCCGGCGGGCAGGCGCAGCGCATCGGCATCGCCCGCTCGCTGGCCACCGGGCCGCGGCTGATCGTCGCGGACGAGCCGGTGTCCGCGCTGGACGTCTCCGTGCAGGCGCAGATCGTCAACCTGATGGAGCGGCTGCGGGCGGAGCTGGGGCTGTCGTACGTGTTCATCGCGCACGACCTGTCCGTGGTGAAGCGGGTCAGCGACCGCGTGGCGGTCATGTACCTCGGCCGGATCGTCGAGATCGGCGCGAAGCGCGACCTGTACGCCGACCCCCAGCACCCCTACACCCGGGCGCTGCTGTCCGCCGTGCCGCTGCCCGATCCGGCGGCGGAGCGGCGGCGGGAGCGGATCGTCCTGCTCGGGGACCCGCCGAGCCCGGCCGCGCCGCCACCGGGCTGCTCCTTCCACCCGCGCTGCCCCAAGGCGCAGGAGGTCTGCCGCACGGAGCGGCCCCTGCTGCGGATCGCCGCCTCACGCGAGGTGGCCTGCCACTTCCCGGGCGACTGACGGGTGACCCCGGGAAGGTGAGGGCCCCGGAGCCGACACGATCGGCTCCGGGGCCCGTCGCCGTTTCCCGGCCGTACGGCTCAGGGGGCGAGTTCGCGGCGGAAGAACTCCAGTTCCAGCGCCATCAGCTTCTCCCTGGTGCCGCCCGGCGTCATGTGGGTGACGCCGGGCAGCGCCAGCAGCTGGTGGGGGCGGCCCGCGTCGGTCAGCGCCCGGGAGAGGCGCAGGGTGTGGGAGGGGTGGACGTTGTCGTCGGCGAGCCCGGTGCTGAGCAGCAGCGGCCGGGTCAGCTTCGGGGCGTCGGGTATCAGCGAGTCCCGCTCGTAGACCTCGGGGTGGTCCTGGGGGAGTCCGAGGTAGCGCTCGGTGTACGCGGTGTCGTAGTGGCGGAAGTCGGTGGGCGCGGCCCCGGCGGAAGCCGCGTGGAACACGTCGGGCCGGCGCAGCACGGCGAGCGCGGCGAGGTAGCCGCCGTAGGACCAGCCGCGGACGCCGACGCGGCCCAGGTCGAGGTCGGGGTGCCGGGCGCCGAGCGCTTGCAGGGCGGCGACCTGGTCCTCCAGGGTGACCTCGGAGAAGCCGCGGTACATGGCGTGCGTGAAGGCGGGGGAGACGTACGGGGTGCCGCGGTTGTCGACGGTCACCACGGCGAAGCCCTGGTCGGCCCACCACTGGCGGTACTGCCAGCGGCGCGGTTCGGCGCTGACGTCCTGGAAGCCGGGCCCGCCGTAGCCGTCGACGAGGACGGGCAGCCGCCGGCCGGGGGCGTGCCCGCGGGGCAGGACGAGCGCGGTGGGGACGCCGTGCTCGGTGACGCGCTCCAGCAGCGGGGCGGTCCGGTACGGCATCGGCTGGGAGAGGTCGCCGGGGGTGAACTGCCGCCCGTCGGCGGTGTGCAGGGTGCGGCGGATGCCGTCGCGGTTCGCGGCGGTCAGCAGCAGCGATCCGGCGGAGGCGAGGACGCTGTGGACGGTCGGGACGCCGGTGTCGTCGGCGAGGACGGAGTGTGCGCCGGAGTCCGGGTCGAGGAGGAGCACCTGCTGCTCGGCGGGGTCGCGCAGGCCGGCCTCGACGAGCAGCCGGCCCTGGTGGAGGCCGGCGACGCGGCGGATCTGCAGGGCGTCGCCGGTGAGCGGCCGGCCGTCGACGGCGAGGGTGCGGGCGGCTCCGCCGGGGGTGTCGGCGGCGGTGAGCATCCGCCCGTCGGGGAGGCGGGCGGGGGTGCCGGGGAGCGGGTCGACCCACTGGGGGTGGGTGGTGCGGGACAGCTCGCGGGTGCGGCCGGTGGCGGGGTCGGCGGTGAGCAGGAGGACGTGTCGCTGGAGCCGGTCCTGGACGGTGAGCAGGATCTCCTCGGAGGACTCCCAGCCGGCGTCGGACAGGTAGGGGTGGCGGCCGGTGTCCCAGTGGATGCGGACGCGGTGGCCGCCCGGTCCGAGCACCCACAGCTGGACGTCCGCGTTGGGGCCGCCGGCCTCCGGGTAGGCGAAGTCCTCGGGCGGCAGCTCGGGGTGGGCGGGGTCGGTGAAGTGGCGCCGCTGGAGGGCGCCTTCGGCGACGCGGGCGGCCAGCAGGGTGACTCCGTCCGGGGACCACCAGTGCCCGCGGTCGCGGCCCAGCTCCTCGGCGGCGGCGAACTCGGCGACGCCCCAGCGGGCCCCGTCGGCGGGGCTGACGCGGCCGCCGGGGGAGGTGTGGAGGGCGTCGCCGGCGACGTAGGCGGTGCGGGAGCCGTCGCCGTTGGGGCGGGGGTCGAAGGCGGGCCCGGCCGTGGGGACCTCGGCGGGCGGGGCGGCGGGGGCGCCGGGGCCGGCGTACGAGACGCGGTAGAGCCGGCCGTACAGGGCGAAGACGGCGTGGCGGCCGTCGTCGGAGAGGGCGAAGCTGCCGATGCCGGCGGCGGTGAGCCGGATCCGCTCGCGCAGCCGGCGCTCGGCCTCGGGCAGGGGGCCGGGCTCGGCGGCGAGCCGGCGCGGGTCGGCGAGGAGGGTCTCGGCACCGGTGGAGGCGTCGAGGACCCAGAGCGAGTCGCGGGGGTCGGTGGGGCCGGTGGAGCGCAGGAACCAGAGGAGCCGGCCGTCGTCGCCGAAGGCGAAGGCGCGGGGAGCGCCGTGGGCGAAGCGGCCGGTGTCGGTGGAGAGGCGGAGGAATTCGTCCATGCAGGCGAGTGTGCCATGTGAAATGGCACACTGTACATGTAACGTCGGCTAGCCCATTCGAGTGGTGTACGGGTGGGAGCAGGTTTAGCGTCGACAAGGTGGACCCCAACGCAGCACCCGGCAAGGGGACCGACGCCACCGGCGGCGGCGAGGACGGCGCGGGCCGCGCGGGCGGCCGCGGCAACGGCAGCGGGCTCGCCCTCTTCACCATCGCCTCGTGCCAGCTCATGGTCGTCCTCGACATCACCATCGTGAACATCGCGCTGCCGCACATCCAGACGTCGCTGGGCTTCACCACCGAAAGCCTCGCCTGGGTCGTCAACGCCTACACGCTCACCTTCGGCGGACTCCTCCTCCTCGGCGGCCGCGCCGGCGACATCCTCGGACGCAAACGCGTTTTCATCGCCGGCGTCCTGCTCTTCGGACTGGCCTCGCTGCTCGGCGGATTCGCCCAGAACGAGGGCCAGCTGCTCGCCGCCCGCGCCCTCCAGGGAGCCGGCGGAGCCATCGCCTCGCCGACCGCGCTCGCCCTCATCACCACCACCTTCCGCGAGGGGCCCGCCCGCAGCCGGGCGTTCGGCGTCTTCGCCGCCGTCTCCGCCGCGGGCGGAGCGATCGGACTGCTCGCCGGCGGCATGCTGGTGGAGTGGCTCGACTGGCGCTGGGTGCTCTTCGTCAACGTCCCCATCGCCGTACTGATCGCCGTCCTCGCCGCCCGCGTCCTCCAGGAGTCCGAGCGGCACCCCGGGCACTTCGACGTGGCCGGCGCCCTCCTGTCGACGCTCGGCAT
The DNA here is from genome assembly GCF_055570615.1 of Streptomyces sp. NPDC031121. Lineage (NCBI taxonomy): Bacteria > Bacillati > Actinomycetota > Actinomycetes > Kitasatosporales > Streptomycetaceae > Streptomyces > Streptomyces sp. NPDC031121. Next base: position 233,973 of record NZ_JBVIGV010000004.1, on the reverse strand, counting down.
GGCCTCACTCGTCTACGGGTTCATCCGCGCGGCCCAGGACGGCTGGCGCGACCCCCTCACCCTCGCCTCGTTCGGCGCCGCGGTGGTGCTGCTCTCCCTCTTCGTCGTGAACGAGCGGCGCTCGGCCCAGCCCATCACCCCGCTGCACATGTTCGCCGACCGCAACCGCGCCGGAACCTACGGCATCATGCTCTTCCTCGCCTGCGCGATCTTCGGCATGTTCTTCTTCCTGACCCTCTACGTCCAGAACGTCCTCGGCTTCAGCCCCCTGGAGGCCGGCCTCGCCTTCCTGCCGGTCAGCGCGATCATCGCCGTCGGCGCCGGCATCACCTCCCACCTGCTGCCCGTCCGCGGCCCCAAACCGTTCATGGTCAGCGGCGCCCTGTGCTGCTCCGCCGGCCTGGCCTGGCTGACCCGGGCCGACGCCGACTCCACCTACCTCGGCAGCGTCCTCGGCCCGATGCTCCTCTTCGGCCTCGGCATGGGCCTGCAGTTCGTGTCCCTGACCCTCATGGCGCTGTCCCACGTCACCGACCGCGAATCCGGGGCCGCGTCCGGGCTCCTCAATGCCACCCAGCAGGTCGGCGGCTCGCTCGGCCTGTCCGTCCTCGTCACCGTCTTCGGCACCGCCGGCCGCAGCGAGGGCCGCGCCCAGGCCCGCGACTTCCTCGCCACCGCCACCCCCGAGCAGCTCCTCGCCTTCCGGCGCACCGGCCGGCTGCCGGACCCGTGGGCCGACCAGGTGCTCACCGCGGGCGTGAACGCCGCGTTCGTCGTCGCGGCCGCGTTCACCCTGGTCGGCGCGGTCATCGCGGTCTTCGCCATCAAGGTCCGCCCCTCCGACCTGGAACGCCTCCGCGGCCGCAAGCAGCCGACGGCAGCGGAGGCGTGACGGGAGCCCGCACCTGTGATCAGGTCGCGCTCATGCCGCGCTCCGGCCACACACCCCGCTCCGCGTACAGGACGGCGAGCTTCCGCGAGGCCAGCAGGAACGCGTGGTCGACCCGCCCGTCCCCCGCCGTCGCGGTGCGGGACGCCTTGTCCACGGCCAGCCGCCGCCCGAGGGCGCCGGGGTCGCCGCCGAACTCGTACTCCACCAGCCGTCCGGTCTCGGAGACCTTGCGGAAATACACGAGCGCAGCCACGGGACCCCTCACCCGGCCACGCGGCGGACGCGGCAGCGGAGCGCGCCGTGCGTGCGCAGGGTGATGCCCGCGCTCAGCGGCACGTCCCGGTCGACCGCCTCGAACTCGTACGCCCGCAGCAGCTCCGCCAGCGCGATCACCGACTCCAGCATCGAGAAGTGCTGCCCGATGCACGCGCGCGGCCCGCCGCCGAACGGGAACCAGGCGTACCGGGGCCGGCCCGCCTCCGCCTCCGCGGTGAAGCGGTCCGGGTCGAAGCGCTCCGGGTCCGGCCAGTAGCGGGGGTGCCGGTGCGTCACCCACGGCGCCAGGATCACATTGGCGCCGCCGGGGATCGCGTACCCGCCGATCTCCGTCGCGGCGACGCTGTTCCGGCCGATCACCGGCGCCGCCGGGTACAGCCGCATCGCCTCCTTCAGCACCCGCGTCAGGTACGGCAGCCGCTCCAGGTCGGCCGCCTCCGGCTCCCGGTCGCCCAGCACGCGGGCGACCTCCTCCCGGGCCAGCGCCTGCTGCTCCGGGTGCAGCGCCAGCAGGTGCAGCGAGTACGCCAGGGACGTCGCGGTCGTCTCGTGCCCGGCGAGCAGGAAGATCAGCACCTGGTCGCGCAGCTCGGCGGCGTCGAACGCGCCGTCCTCCGAACTCGACGCCGCGGACAGCAGCCCCAGCAGGTCCTCGCCCTGGGCGTCCTGCCCGCCCGACCGGCGCTCGGCGATGATCCGGTCGCAGACCGCGTACAGCTCGTCCAGCGCCTCCGACGCCCGCCGGTTGCCGGGCGTCGGCCACGTCCGCGGGATGTTGACGGGGGAGTACCCGCGGCGCAGCACGTACTCCGTGATCACGGGGAAGCACCGGTCGACGACGTCGACGGTGGTGTCGACGTCCGTGCCGAACAGGATCCGCGCGACCGCCCGCAGCGCGAGCTGCATCATCGCCTCGGAGACGTCGACGACCCCGTCCGGGAGCCGCTCCCAGGCGGCGAGCGTCGTGCGCGCCTCGGCCGCGACGGCTGCGGCGTAGCCGTCGACGCGGCGCTTGGTGAACAGCGGCTGGACGAGGCGCCGCTGGCGCAGGTAGTCCGCGTCCTGGCTGGTGAGGAGGCCGTTTCCGAAGGAGTCGCGGATCTCCTGGTAGAAGGGGTTGTCCTTGCGGAAGTTGGCGGACTCCGAGGCCAGGACCTGCTGCGCGCCCTCCGCGGAGAAGACGCAGTACAGGTCGGTGCGCAGTCCGGGCGGGCCCGCGGACACCCGGACTACGTCGCCGTGCTCGCGGTGGGCCCGCAGGTAGGTGCCGAGGGCGTCGGACTTGAGCTCCGGGAGGGAGCCGAGCAGCGGGTTCCCGGCCAGGACGGGCACCTGCCGGCCGCCGCCCGCGCCGGGCGCGGCTCCCGTCCCCGTGCCCTCGTCCGTCCCCGTGCCCAGTGTGGCCATGGCCGCCCCCTGACTCCTCACCCCGCCGGACCTGTTCCGGCCTGCCGATTCTGCCCCGTCCCCGGGCGGAGCGAGCCGATCCGGTGCTCCGGCTGGCCGAAAATCGCCGTAGGGGCGGTATCCGGACAGAGGGCGGGCGCCGGGCAGGCGCTCAGTCGCCCCAGTCCCAGGTGTCGAAGTACGCGGCCGTCCCGGTCCGCCGGGCCGCCATGACCGCTTCGAGCCGCTCGAAGTCCCGCGGCGGCATCAGCGGACGCCACTGCGCGAGCGGCAGGGCGCGTACGTCGTCGTGCTCGGCCGGGTCGAGGACGATGCCGTCGACCTGCCCGGAGGTCAGCCGCCCCCCGTCGAAGACGAACCCGATGGAGCTCAGCGGCCATTCCTTCCCCGGCAGCCCGAAGACGGTGGCCAGGAGCCGCCTGGGGCCCTCGTACACGATGCCTGTCTCCTCGCGGCACTCGCGCAGCGCGGTCTCCCAGGGGCGCTCGCCCTCGTCCATGCAGCCGCCGGGCCACTGCCAGGGGTTGCTGCGCGAGTACACGGCCCGCAGTTGCACGGGCCGGTCCTGCTCGTCGGTGAAGAACAGGCAGCCGAAGGCGGTCGCCTTGGGCAGGGTCGCGGCGAACTCCTCGGCGGGCAGCCAGCCCGAGGTCACGTGCCGGGGAGTGTGATCGCCTGTACGGGACATGCGCGGGCGGCCTCCTTCAGCATCGGGTCGCCGCCGCCGTCCTCGCGCCCCGGGATGACCATCCCGAAGCCGTCGTCGTCACTGGTGAACACCGCGGGCGCTCTGAGGGCGCACTGGCTGCTGCCGATGCAGACGTCGGTGTCGATGGTGATCCTGTCGGCCATGGATCCGCCCTCCGAAAGCTCCGCCGGCACGCGGTCGCGTGCACGCGCGACCCATGATCGCCCGCCCTGCACCCCGCCCCCGGGCGAGTCGCCCGCCCATTCACCCTGACGGGCGAGGGGACCGATGCTCATGCCGTCGCCTGCACGATGAGCGTGCCGATCGTCTGCCGGTGCTTCGGACAGGGAAGCCGCTGACCGGCGGCCGAGGCGAAACCGGCGGCGCGCAGCCTCTCCTCCCACATGTAGGGGCGGAAGCACCACCGGGTGATGGTGAGGAGACTCCGACACCCTCATCACCTGGGCAGCCGTCACCCTCATGACCTGCCGGATCAGCAAAGCACGCAACCCCCACGACTGGTTCTCACCCAGGGGGCTGAACAGCGCCTGCGCGCTGGTTGAATCCTAGCTGGGGGGCTGACGGGCGGGGTCGGGGGTGACTGGCGTTCCGGTGACGGCGTCGAGGAAGACGTCGGGCTGGGGGGATCCCTCGGGCATGCCGACCATCCATACCGGCCGCCATGTCCCGCCGATTCTCTGTGCGAGCAGGACGGCAGCGGTCGGAGTACGGCCGGTGTGTTCTCGGGCGCGGGTCTCGGCCGTTTCACGGTTGAGGACGGGGGTGGGCATGGCGGGGTCTGGTTCGGGGATGCATGAGACGTGCAGGATGCGGCCTGTGGAGGTGACGGCGAGGTCGAGGCGCATCGGGAGCATGACGCCGTTGGCGTGCCTGCGGTAGGTGAGTTCGTACACGGTGCGTGGACTGGTGCCGAGCGGCTGTGTGGTGAGGGTGCTCCCCCGGACTTGCTCGGGGAACCAGGTCTCGGCGAACGTCTTCCCGGCGGCGATTGCGTCGGCGGCGGTCAGAGTGCCAGGTTCGGCTTCGTTGTTGCGGGCCTTGATGCTGGTCAGGGTGCGGTCCGGCCACACGCCGTCGATGGTGCCGCTATCGGATTCGAAGGCGAGCATCCATCGGCCGTCGCGGCGTTCGGTGCGGATGCCGCTGTTCTGCTGGTTTGGGCCGAACGCTGCGGTGGAGACTTCGCCCATCCAGTGGACGGCTTCCTCGGTGGCGGCGACCATAGCGGCCGTCTCTCGATCAGAAGCGACGCCGTCGCGGGTGTCGGGTGTCCAGATCGCGAGGACGGCCGTGAGGACCACGGATCCGGCAACCGCCGTGATCGCGGAGAGGACGGCGTCACGTTTCCAGCGCAGGGCGGGCGAAGCCGCGGCGGCGAGCAGCCACGTGACGGCGACTGCGGTGCCGGTGAGGGCTCCGGCGGAGTTCATGACGAGGTCGGTGAGGCTGCACGTGCGGCCGGTCGCCAGGCGGGTCTGGGCGGCCTCGATGGCGGCGCTGGCGACGACGGCCGCCGCCGCGGTCAGCAGTGGTTTGCGGGATGCGATGGCGGCGAACAGGGGGGCGGGGATGAACAGGGCGAAGTTCAGCCACGCTGACGGGCCGAGCCCGGCGAGTTCGAAGCCGAGGTCGCAGGAGTTGCGGCCTGCGTCGGCGGACAGACCGGGCATGAGGGTGACGCAGACGATGCCCGCCACGGATAGGGCGGACAAGACGGTCGGGACGGCGGGGATGGTGTTGCGGTGGGCGAAGACTGCGGCCGGTACGCCGAGCACCACGGCCAGGATGCAGAAGCCGAGGATGAGGCCCGGCACTGCGTCCATCGACGCTTCGATCATGAAGGTGTCTCCTTGAAAAAGGACTGCCGGGTGCGGCGCTGGCGGTCAGCGTCGCACCCGGCAGGGTGGTGGTGCGGCGGGTCAGCAGAAATGGACAGTCGGCGTGTAGTAGATGCTGCCGGTGGCCCACATAGACCCGGTGGCCTTGCAGTCGGAGGCGTAGCGTGACTTGCTGACGCCGCCCCACTGCGTGATGACCGTCTGGCCGGCGGAGACGGACTTGTAGGCGTCGCCACTCCCGAAGCGGCCGTCCTTGGTGATCATCTCCAGGCGAACGGAGACCGTGGATCCGGCGGTCTTCCTGTAGGCGGTGGACGCGTAGAACACCGAGGAGTCCCCGTAGGCGGACCCGTCCTGAGCGGTGAACGACAGCGTTCCGTTGCTCAGCTTGGTGCTGGTGGTGACGGCGTATGCGGCCGCGGTCCCCCCGACGACGAGTGCCCCGGTGACGGCTCCGATGGCCAATGTTCGCATGAGCATGGGATCCCCTCCCCAACTCGTTGATCAATGTCCAGGGAGTGACGCTAGGTTTGAACCTGGTGACGGTCTAGGCAAATGCGAGCCGTTCAAAAGTTGTCTCAAGCCGGGGGTGTTCACCTGACCCGGCCCGCAGGCGCCTAACCAGCGCCCGTGGTGGGCCTCGATCAGACCGCCGAACCGCTCGCGGGCCGCCTCGATGTGCGGGGTGGAGAGGTCGACGCCGAGGCCGAGGCCCCGGTTCGCGTGACGAGGCGAGGTTGTCCCCCTTGCCCACGCCGAGCTGCAGCACGCGCTTCCCGGGCCCGGTGTGCAGGACTTCGAGGCCGGGCCCGTGGTCGCCGCCGTACTGCGTCCAGGAGAACCACTCTCGGGGCTTTTCGGCTACCGACAGGTGCCGGAATTTCTCCCAGGACGCATCGCTCATGTCATGGCCCCCTCGTGGGGATGGTCGCCATTCACGGCGTGAGGGGACTTTTCCCCGGAAGACCGGCCGCTGCCGGGGCAGTACGTGGACGACCTTGCGCTTCCGGTCAGTAACCCCAGCGCTGGCCGACGCTGTCGTCCTGGCGGCAGTGGATGGTGCGGCCGTTGGCGTCGCGGCCGGAGGTGCCGACGTCGGCCTTTCGGCAGATCTGGCCGGCCCTGTAGCAGTTCCCGCTGTTCGACTTCGGGTAGCAGTCGGTTGTCGCCTTGGTGGGCGCAGGCGCCGGCGCGGGCGCCTGCGTGCGCGCGGGGGCGGGCGGTGTCGGTGCCGGAGCCTTGGCGGTGGGCTCGGCGGACGGCGGCGGGGCCGACGGCGTCGGCGATGCCGTGCTCGGGGAGACGCTCGGGGTGGGAGTGGGGCTCGGAGTCGGTGTCTCCGACGGGGTCACCGGCGCACTCGCCGTACCGCTGCTGTTCGGGACGGTGCCGGACGCAGCGGGTTCGCAGGCGGCGAGCGACAGGACGATGGCCATGGCAGCGAGGGCGCCTGCGCAGCGCGCCCTTATCCGGCTGCCACCGGGCGGGTTGGTCACAGGGAACTCCTGGGTGCAGACCGGTGCTTTGAGCGAATCAAGCTACGGGCTTGTGGCTGGATTCGGGCGTGAACGAGCGAATTTGTGTGCGGCCGGGTATCCGGGAGTGGCCGCAAGTCCGCCGGACGAGCACCGAGCCCAGTCACCCTGACAGCCGCCGCCGCGGAGCTTTGCGCCCTACTGGGCCTTCCCGGCGCGGCGGCGAGCGTGGGCGAGACCTTCGGGACGGGCTCAGGACGGGCACAATCCAGCACATGGCGTACGTCGTCCGCAGCCTCCCGGCCTGACCGGACCGCGCCGTACGGGCTGGGTGATACCTCGTCCGCGGTGAACACCAGGTCGACGGATTGTCGGTCAACGGTCTGATAGGCACACCTCCGCCCAGACGGTCTTCTCCGGCGCACCGGCCCGCGGCACCACCGCCCAGCGGCTCGCCAGCCGCGCCACGACGAGCAGCCCGCGCCCCGACTCGGCGTCATTGGGAGGCTCTTGGGTGGGGAGCAGCGGCACGCGTTCGGTGCGCGTGTCGGTGACCTCGACGCGGAGGGTGCGGGTCGAGCCGGTCAGCCGGATGTGGAAGTCCCGTCCGGGGACGTGCCCGTGACGGACGGCCTTGCCGGTTAGCTCGGCGACGATCAGCGTCAGCTTCTGGTTGGCTGCGGAGCCGTACGGGTGGCCCCACGTGGTGAGGCAGTGGGAGACGAGTCGGCGGGCCAGACGGGCGCCGCGGGGCGAGGACGTGAAACGCATCGAGAACTCAAGGTCTGCCTTGGTGGGGGAAGTCTCGCTGTTCATGGGACACAGGCTTCCGGGGGCCGCTTACGCTGAGTAAGACACCGAGCGCTTACAGGTGGTGGCGGTACGCGAGGTGTCGGTTCCTGTAGGCGGTGCGGAGCGTGACGGCCGATGCGGAGCGGCGTTGGCCGGTGGAGGTGATGGCGGGCATGAGCGAACCCACCCAGCGGCCGGAGGACGAGGACGCGGGCGACGCCGCGCCGGACCCGGGTTCCGGGATCCTGCGCGTCTTCGGGCGTCAGCTGAAACGGTTTCGGGTCCGGGCCGGGGTGGAGCGGACCGAGATGGGGGCGCGGCTGGGCTACTCGGCGTCGACCATCGCCGCGTACGAACAGGGGCGGCGCGTCCCGCCGCCGCGCTTCATCGACCAGGCGGACGACCTGCTGGACGCGGGCGAGGTCCTGAAGGAGATGAAGGAGGAGGTCGCGCGGGCGCAGTACCCGGCGTTCTTCCGTGATGCGGCGAGGCTCGAAGCCGAGGCGGTTGAGCTGCACGTGTATGCGACCAAGGCCGTGCCGGGCCTCCTCCAGACCGAGGACTACGCCCGAGCGGTGTTCACCATGTCTCGCCCGTTGTTGGCTGAGGAGACGGTGGAGCAACGCGTTGCGGCGCGGCTCGCGCGACAGCAGATCCTGAGGAGGACGCCGCTGCCGACGATCAGCTTCGTCATCGAGGAGTCGGTACTGCGGCGACCTCTGGGAGGGCGGACGGTGATGCACGGTCAGCTCCGGCACGTGCTGATGACTGGCCAGCGCCGAAACGTCGAGATTCAGGTGGTGCCCACCGACTTGGAGGAGCACGCTGGACTTGAGGGCCCCTTCACCTTGATCGAGACGCGTGACGGGCGGAGGATCGCCTACGTGGAGGGGTACAAGGACAGTCGGTTGCACACCGATCGCAAGCCGGTCCGTGAGTTGGAGGAGCAGTACGGCCTCCTCAGGGCCCAAGCGCTCACTCCGCGGGCATCGCTGGTCTTCGTCGAGAAGTTGCTGGGAGAGTCATGAACACCGAAAAGCCCCCCGGGGCCGCGAACGAGTTGACGTGGTTCAAGAGCAGCTACAGCACGGGATCGGGCGGGGAGTGCGTGGAGGTGGCCGCGTGCCCCGGCAGCGTTCACGTCCGCGACTCCAAGGGCACGAGCCGCCCAGGGCTCGTGGTCGGCGGCCCGGCATGGACCGCCTTTGTCAGCTTCGCCGGTCGGTAGAGCCGTCATGGGGATGCCCCCGTCTGCACACTGGGCGGGATCCTGCTCGAGAGGTTGCTGGGAGACCGATGAACGCGAACAAGTCCGAGCACGAGAACGACACGCTTGCCTGGTTCAAGAGCAGCTGCAGCGCCGGGGTCGGCGGGCAGTGCGTCGAGGTGGCTGAGCGCCTGAACAGCGTCCACGTCCGCGACTCCAAGGACACGAGCCGCCCGGGGCTCGTGGTCGGCGGACCGGCGTGGACCGCCTTCGTCGGCTTCGCGAGCCGGTAGAGCCGTGGCGGGAGGATGCCCCGGACCCTTCGGAGTCCGGGGCATCCGCGTGTCACGCCGCGCTCTGACCGGCCGCCTTGCGCGCCGGGGTTGGGGCGACAGACCTAGATGTCGCGGAAGGTTTCGATCTGGGCGCCCACCGAGTTCAGGCGTTCCGCCAGGTCCTCGTAGCCGCGGTTGATGACGTACACGTTGCGGAGGACGGAGGTGCCTTCCGCGGCCATCATCGCGAGGAGGACCACCACCGCCGGGCGCAGGGCCGGCGGGCACATCATCTCCGCCGCGCGCCAGCGCGTCGGGCCCTCCACCAGGACGCGGTGCGGGTCCAGGAGCTGGAGGCGGCCGCCGAGGCGGTTGAGGTCGGTGAGGTAGATCGCCCGGTTGTCGTACACCCAGTCGTGGATCAGGGTCTGGCCCTGGGCGACGGCCGCGATGGCCGCGAAGAACGGGACGTTGTCGATGTTCAGGCCGGGGAACGGCATCGGGTGGATCTTGTCGATCGGCGCCTCGAGCTTCGAGGGGCGGACCGTCAGGTCGACCAGGCGGGTGCGGCCGTTGTCGGCCGTGTACTCCGCCGAGCGGTCGTGGTCCAGGCCCATCTCCTCCAGGACCGCGAGCTCGATCTCCATGAACTCGATCGGGACCCGGCGGATGGTCAGCTCCGACTCCGTGACCACCGCGGCGGCGAGCAGGCTCATCGCCTCGACCGGGTCCTCGGAGGGGGAGTAGTCCACGTCCACGTCGATGTTCGGGACGCCGTGGACGGTGAGGGTCGTGGTGCCGACGCCGTCGACCCGTACGCCCAGCGCCTCCAGGAAGAAGCACAGGTCCTGGACCATGTAGTTGGAGGAGGCGTTGCGGATGACGGTGACGCCGTCGTGCCGGGCTGCGGCCAGGAGCGCGTTCTCGGTGACGGTGTCCCCGCGCTCGGTCAGCACGATGGGGCGGTCCGGGCTGACGTTCGGCTCCACCTTGGCGTGGTAGATGCCCTCGGTCGCGGTGATGTCCAGGCCGAAGCGGCGCAGCGCGATCATGTGCGGCTCGATGGTGCGGGTGCCGAGGTCGCAGCCGCCCGCGTAGGGGAGGCGGAACTGGTCCATCCGGTGGAGCAGGGGGCCCAGGAACATGATGATGCTCCGGGTCCTGACCGCTGCTTCCGCGTCGATGGCGTCCATGTCCAGGTCCGCCGGCGGTACGAGCTCCAGGTCCACGCCGTCGTTGATCCAGCGGGTGCGGACGCCGATGGAGTTCAGGACCTCCAGGAGCCGGTACACCTCCTCGATGCGGGCGACGCGGCGCAGCACGGTGCGGCCCTTGTTCAGGAGGGAGGCGCAGAGGAGGGCGACGCAGGCGTTCTTGCTCGTCTTGACGTCGATGGAGCCGGAGAGGCGGCGGCCGCCGACGACGCGCAGGTGCATCGGGCCGGCGTAGCCGAGGGAGACGATCTCGCTGTCCAGCGCTTCGCCGATCCGCGCGATCATTTCGAGGCTGATGTTCTGGTTGCCGCGCTCGATGCGGTTCACGGCGCTCTGGCTGGTGCCCAGGGCGTCTGCAAGCTGACTCTGCGTCCAGCCGCGGTGTTGCCGGGCGTCACGGATGAGCTTGCCGATGCGTACGAGGTAGTCGTCTGCCATGGGTGCACCGTATCTCAGATATGAGATGAGGCGCGTGTTGGGTGTGGCGGACGGGTGTCACCGACCGTCAGGTGGGGTGTGGATTAAAGGCGGTGAGGGTGGGGTGAGCTGGGGGATTCTGCTCTGATACGGACATATGGGTGAAGTCTCGGGGTGGGCGTGTGGCCGGGGGCCTGGATCCGCCCTCGGCCCCCCGGGCCCCCGGCCCCCGCCCTCAGTCCGCGAGGAACGCTGCCACGGTTGCGGTGAAGGCGGCCGGGTCGTCGCGCCACGGGAAGTGGCCGGCTCCCGGCTGGACGAGGAGCTTCGCGTTCCCGAAGAGGCCGGCGTACGCGGTCATCGCGGGAAGCGGGCCTTGTAGGTCGAGTTCGCCGGCCAGTACGAGTGCGGGGGACTCGGACTGGCGGAGTGCGGCCCGCAGGGCGTCCGGGTCGTAGGCGCCGTCCGCGCCGAAGACGGACGCCGCCTCCTGGTTCTTGCGGCGCGCTCCCTCGTCGGCGAACCGCCGGGCCGACTCGTCCCAGCGGCCGTGCACGAGGGGTTCCACCGCCGTCCAGTCGTCGGCGCCGGGCTGCCCCGCGACGATGCGCTCCAGCGCCGCGAACGCGGCCGGGAACCACGGCTCGTCGCGGCGGAGCCGCGCGGCGGCCAGCCGCTGCTCGCCGGTGATGGTGATGCCGGTGGCGGCGACGCTCGGGGTGATCAGTGCGAGCCGCCCGGTGTGCTGCGGGTGCCGGGCGGCGTACAGCGCGGCCAGGTTCGCGCCGGCGCTGTGCGCGAGCAGGTCAAGGTGGGGGAGGGCGAGGTGTCGGCGCAGGGCCTCGAGGTCCGCGACCTGGCGGTCGCAGCGGTACGTGGCCGGGTCCGCGGGGACGGCCGAGGCGCCGGTGCCGCGCGGGTCGAGCAGGACCAGGCGGCGGTGCGCGGCCAGGCCGCCCAGGTCGCCGAGGTACGCGGAATCCTGCATCGGGCCGCCGGGGAGGCAGACCAGGTCCGGGCCGGGCCCGTCCAGGACGCGGTAGTTGAGGAGGGTGCCGTCGTACGAGGTGAAGGTGGGCATGCGGGGGACGCTCGCAGGGCGGCGGGAGTCGGGCAAGCGGATTTCGTGTGGGCCGGTGCCGGTGCCGGTGCCGGTGCCGGTGCCGGTGCGCGCGCTCGGGAGCGGACAGGGCTCGGCGGTGGGGTTTGCTGCCAGTCCCCTCGTCCTTCCGGGGCGGGCCGTCCTGTAACGGGCGCTCCTCCTGGCGGGGGCTGCGGGAGGCCATTTCGGGAGCAAAAGCGCAACTTCGACAAGGCTCGCGGAGGCGGCTACGTTCACGGGGCATTCGGCGTGCGGCGGTCGCGCCCGGCGCCAACCATCAGGGGGAGACGTATGCCTCAGCTTGCTCTGTACACATTCGGTGTCCTGAAGGCGCCTCTGGCGGATCCCGGACCGCTCACGCGCGAACTCCACGCCAGGGGCGAGGCCGTCTACCCCGAGATCGCCCGGCAGCCCGGATACGTCGCCCATGCGGAGCCGGCGCCCGGCGGGCGGGGCACGCACTTCGAGTTGGACTGGGGCGTGTGGGGCGAGTTCGCCGTGCCGTGGTGGTACGGCAAGGGCAGGACGGCGGACCGTGTCGCCCTGGCCGCGACGCTCTCCGTCTGGACCGACCTGCGGCTTGCCCGCGACGCCATCTACTCCGGACTGCACCGCGAGGCGCTGAACAGGCGTCACGACTGGTTCGAGCGGACCGGGCACCCGCCGTACGCGTTCTGGTGGGTCTCCGACGGGGTGATACCGACGTGGCGGGAAGGCGTCGCCAGGCTCGAGAACCTGCACGGGAGGGGTCCCGAGCCGTACGCCTTCACGTTCCGGCGGACGTTCGCACCAGACGGGACCCCCGGGGCAGTAACTCCCGGGAGAGTGCGCTAGGTTGGCACCTCCTCTGGGGCTGTTGCGCAGCTCGTGCAGCACCAGAGACGGTTTCCAACGCGGAGTTGCCCACTGAACGGAGGAATGCAATCACACGCTCTGCACGTGTTCGCGTTGCTTCTGCGGCTGTGTCTCTCGCAGCGGGTGCACTGCTCGGCCTGGTGGGCCCCGTCGCCAACAAATGGGACAATCCTGTGTGTCTCGCCGTGGGAATAGTTTTTTCCAGCGGCTGGCCGTGGGCCTGCTATGCATTTCTGGTGGGTCGTTTCCGTCGTTCCAAGATGGAGTCGGCCCTGCTTGCCTGCTTTGGATTGGCCGTCGGTGTGGTTACGTACTACCTGTTCAAGGAAGTCAACCCCACCATTCCAGAGGGAATGAAACAGGCCGCCTACGTCCCGCCCGAAATGGAGATGGAGTCCGGCGCCGTCGGCGGGGGGCATATTGCTCTGTGGGGAATAGCGGCTTTCGTGTTTGGTGCACCCTTGGGGCTCATGGGGAACCTCGCGCGGACTCCCGGGATCGGTGGCCTCCTGTTCCGTCTGCTTGTTCCGTTCATCGCCTTCTTTGAGGCCACCCAGCGATTGAGGGTGGAAGTGGGCTCGGAGGGGCCCGCTTTCGCCATGACTTGGAACGTGACTCGCGTCGCAGCATGCCTCGTCGCCCTGGTTCTTGTGGGACACACGATGTGGCGCTGGCGTGTTCGGAGTGGCCGAGCCGACGAGCAAGCGGAAGCCGTCGTGCCTGTACGACGGCGGCTGTGACGACAGCGAAGTTGGTCGCTCTGCTCGCGTTGGCCTGCGGCGACTGGATTGATTGGCAAACGATCAGGTGAGGCGGGTTGGCCGCCGATGTGGGATGTGTGAACCCTTGTCGCCGTGCTGGGTGCCCCTCCGTCACATTGGGAGCGAGAACAGTCGTACTGGCCCCGGGGGCCAGCGGGCGTCGTCGCGCAGGGGCGTCACCATGGTCCGCAGCGGCATGGTCACCAGGCGGCCTTCGGGTTGTTCGACGAGTACGTCCGTGTTGAGCGGGTGCCATCCCAGGCGCTGGTAGAGCGGCATGAGGGGAGGTCGGCAGAACAGGAGTGCGTGCTGAGGACCCATCGTGCGGGCATGCTCCAGGGCAGCTGTGACGACGAGCCGAGCCAGGCCCTGGCCTTGCATGCCCGGTGCGACGGCGACCCCGCCGACGCCCACCACCTCTGTCTTGGTGTCGCCGATCGCGACAGGCAGTCGCAGCAGGCCAGTGTGTGCCACGAGCCGGTCTTCGTGTCTGATGCCGAAGTGTTCTTCTTTCGGCAGCCAGGTCAGACCGGTCGAGACGACACCGAAGGGATCATCGCCGTTGCCAAGGATCTCCTCCTGGTCCGCCTTCGTGTACTGGGAGAGCCGCACCACAGTGGGTGCCGCAGAGGATCGGTTGTCAGGCATTCCCACATGATGATCTCTCCGCCGAGCGCTGGCCAAGCGATTCCCCGGCCGACACTGGGCGCCATCGGCTCCCGATCGGCAAACAGTGTCAGGACTCGCTGATGTGGCCGGCGGGCCGTGGGCGGGTCCGGAAGTAGACGTTGATGGAGGAGGACACGGAGATGTCGCCGTCCGCGCGGCGTACGAAGTAGTCCGGTGCGTGCCGACGCTCACGCCCGCCGTCGTGCCCGTGCAACCAGAACGGCTGCGAGGCGGTCCCCACGACCCCGGGAGCCACGTCTCGAAACCGACGTGCCGCCCGGTCGTCGCCGCCCAGTACCAGCCCGAGAAGTGACGCTCACCACGCGTCCAGCGAAAAACGGCCGCACCGCGGCCACGTCCTCGAACCGTGCCGTCACCCACTCCAGCAGCGGATGCCGCCAGCACTCCCGTGCTGCATCCGTGTACGACAGCTCGACGTACGGCTCCGCAAGATCCGCCCCGGCCGGTACGGCCACCCAGCACCCCCAGTACGTCCCCTCGTACGACTGGGTTCGCCGGCAAGGCAGGCGGAACGACTGGCTGCGCCTCGAGATGGCAGCGGACAGCGGACAGCGGACAGCGGACAGTGGGCATGCCGGGCATGACCTTCCGGCGGGGATGCACTAGAGTTATCTCGACATCGAGATATCTGCCGAGGGCGTACCGCAGCCGCCACAACGGGTAAGGGTGACCTAACTTAGCCTTACCTTAGCGGATTGGCCACAGGGCGTGGCGGCAGGATTGCGGTTATACGCGCGAATTTCATGCATGAAGGAGACTGTCGTGTCGGCGAACAGCTTCGACGCCCGCAGCACGCTGCAGGTGGGCGACGAGTCGTACGAGATCTTCCGGCTGGACAAGGTCGAGGGTTCCGCCCGCCTGCCCTACAGCCTGAAGGTGCTGCTGGAGAACCTGCTCCGCACCGAGGACGGCGCGAACATCACCGCCGACCACATCCGGGCCCTCGGCGACTGGGACTCGCAGGCCCAGCCGAGCCAGGAGATCCAGTTCACGCCGGCGCGCGTGATCATGCAGGACTTCACCGGCGTCCCCTGCGTCGTCGACCTCGCCACCATGCGTGAGGCCGTGAAGGAGCTCGGCGGCGACCCGTCCAAGATCAACCCGCTGGCCCCGGCCGAGCTCGTCATCGACCACTCGGTCATCGCCGACAAGTTCGGCACCAAGGACGCCTTCACCCAGAACGTCGAGCTGGAGTACGGCCGCAACAAGGAGCGCTACCAGTTCCTGCGCTGGGGCCAGACCGCGTTCGACGAGTTCAAGGTCGTCCCGCCCGGCACCGGCATCGTCCACCAGGTGAACATCGAGCACCTGGCCCGCACCGTCATGGTGCGCAACGGGCAGGCGTACCCCGACACCCTCGTCGGCACCGACTCGCACACCACCATGGTCAACGGCCTCGGCGTCCTCGGCTGGGGCGTCGGCGGCATCGAGGCCGAGGCCGCCATGCTCGGCCAGCCGGTCTCCATGCTGATCCCGCGCGTCGTCGGCTTCAAGCTGACCGGCGAGCTGCCCACCGGCACCACCGCCACCGACCTGGTGCTCACCATCACCGAGATGCTGCGCAAGCACGGCGTCGTCGGCAAGTTCGTCGAGTTCTACGGCGAGGGCGTCGCCGCCACCTCGCTCGCCAACCGCGCCACCATCGGCAACATGTCGCCGGAGTTCGGCTCCACCGCCGCGATCTTCCCGATCGACGGCGAGACCCTGAAGTACCTCAAGCTCACCGGCCGCTCCGAGCAGCAGGTCGCGCTCGTCGAGGCGTACGCCAAGGAGCAGGGCCTGTGGCTCGACCCGGCCGCCGAGCCGGACTTCTCCGAGAAGCTCGAGCTGGACCTGTCGACGGTCGTCCCGTCCATCGCCGGCCCGAAGCGCCCCCAGGACCGCATCGTCCTGGCCAACGCCGCCGAGCAGTTCGCCCTGGACGTCCGCAACTACGTCGACGAGGTCGACGAGGCGGGCAAGGAGTCCTTCCCGGCCTCCGACGCCCCGGCGATCTCCGCCGCCGCCCCGTCGAAGCCGACCCTGGTCACCCTGGCCGACGGCTCCTCCTTCGAGATCGACCACGGCGCCGTCACCGTCGCCGCGATCACCTCCTGCACCAACACCTCGAACCCCTACGTCATGGTCGCCGCGGCGCTCGTGGCCAAGAAGGCGGTCGAGAAGGGCCTGGCCCGCAAGCCGTGGGTCAAGACCACCCTGGCCCCCGGCTCGAAGGTCGTCACCGACTACTTCGACAAGGCCGGCCTGACCCCGTACCTCGACAAGATGGGCTTCAACCTCGTCGGGTACGGCTGCACCACCTGCATCGGCAACTCCGGTCCGCTGGACGAGGAGATCTCGAAGGCGATCAACGAGCACGACCTCGCGGTCACCTCGGTGCTCTCCGGCAACCGCAACTTCGAGGGCCGCATCAACCCCGACGTCAAGATGAACTACCTGGCGTCCCCGCCGCTCGTCGTCGCGTACGCCATCGCCGGCTCCATGAAGGTGGACATCACCAAGGACGCCATCGGCACCGACACCGAGGGCAACCCGGTCTTCCTCAAGGACATCTGGCCGTCCGAGGCCGAGGTCAACGACGTCGTCGCCAACGCCATCGGCGAGGACATGTTCTCCAAGTCCTACCAGGACGTCTTCGCGGGCGACGCCCAGTGGCAGGCGCTGCCGATCCCGACCGGCAACACCTTCGAGTGGGACCCGCAGTCCACCTACGTCCGCAAGCCCCCCTACTTCGAGGGCATGACCATGGAGACCACCCCGGTCTCCGACATCGCCGGCGCCCGCGTGCTGGCGAAGCTGGGCGACTCGGTCACCACCGACCACATCTCCCCGGCCGGTGCGATCAAGGCCGACACCCCGGCCGGCAAGTACCTCACCGAGCACGGCGTCGAGCGCCGCGACTTCAACTCGTACGGTTCCCGCCGCGGCAACCACGAGGTCATGATCCGCGGCACGTTCGCGAACATCCGCCTGCGGAACCAGATCGCGCCGGGCACCGAGGGCGGCTTCACGCGTGACTTCACGCAGGAGGGCGGCCCGGTCTCCTTCATCTACGACGCCTCCCAGAACTACCAGGCCGCCGGCATCCCGCTGGTCATCCTGGCGGGCAAGGAGTACGGCTCCGGCTCCTCCCGCGACTGGGCCGCGAAGGGCACCGCGCTGCTCGGCGTCAAGGCCGTCGTCGCCGAGTCCTACGAGCGCATCCACCGCTCGAACCTGATCGGCATGGGCGTCCTGCCGCTGCAGTTCCCCGAGGGTGCCTCGGCCGCCTCCCTGGGCCTGACCGGCGAGGAGACCTTCTCCATCACCGGCGTCACCGAGCTGAACGACGGCACCACCCCGCGCACCGTCAAGGTGAGCACCGACACCGGTGTCGAGTTCGACGCGGTCGTCCGCATCGACACCCCCGGTGAGGCGGACTACTACCGCAACGGCGGCATCATGCAGTACGTCCTGCGGAACCTGATCCGCGGCTGAACCGCCTGAGCGGCGCCCGCGCCGCCGCCGAAGGGCCGCACCCCTCCCGGGGGTGCGGCCCTTCTCGTCTGTCCGGATGGCGGAGGGCCCAGGTTTCACCGAGGTCTCAACTCGGAAAAGCTGCCAGACATGGCTGCGCATGATCTTGCTCACACGAGTGGAAGTGGACTATACCTGTGCGCGTCCGGCCCGCCGCTGTCCAGCGGCGCCGGACGGGGGGATGGGCGGGGACCTGCGGCTGTGCCCGCGCGTGCCGCAACGCCCGTGCTCCCGGCCTCCTTCACACTTCGGACGAAGGCGAGGACATGAGCATGGGATCCACCGGCGAGGGCGGCCTCGGCCGCCGCGATCTGATCAAGCGCTCCGCGGCACTCGGCCTCATCACCACGCCCGCGATGGGCCTCCTGTCCGCCTGCGCCTCCGGCGGCGAGGCCGCGACGAACGGCCCCGGCAAGGCGGCCGTCACCAAGGAGAACCCTTTCGGCGTAGCCAAGGGCGGCAAGCTCGACGTCGTCGTCTTCAAGGGAGGCTTCGGCGACGACTACGCCAAGGCCTGGGAGGCCGCCTTCGACAAGAAGTGGGGCACCACCAGCTCCCACCTGGGCACCCAGGAGATCGCCGCCAAGCTCCAGCCCCGCTTCAACGCCGGCAACCCGCCGGACGTCGTCGACGACGCCGGAGCCCAGGCGATCAAGATCGACGTACTGGCGAAGGGCGGCCAGCTCGCCGACCTCACCCCGGTCCTCGACGCCCCCTCGCTCGACGACCCGGGCAAGAAGGTCCGCGACCTCCTGATCCCCGGCACCGTCGAACAGGGCACCCAGGGCGGCAGGTTCGTCGCCCTCAACTACGTCTACACCGTCTTCGGCTTCTGGTACTCCGGCAAGCTCTTCAAGGAGAAGGGCTGGACCGAGCCGAAGACCTGGGACCAGTTCCTCGACGTCTGCACCAAGGCCCGCGACGCGGGCATCGGCGGCCTCGCCCACCAGGGCAAGTACCCGTACTACATCAACGTCGTCATCATGGACCTGATCGCCAAGAAGGGCGGCCTCGACGCCGTCAAGGCCATCGACAACCTGGAGCCGAACGCCTTCGCGGACAACCCGGCCGCCCTCGCCGCCGTCGAGGCCGTCTACGAGGTCGTCGAGAAGGGCCTCCTCATGGCCGGCACCAACGGCCTCACCCACACGGAGTCCCAGACCGCCTGGAACCAGTACAAGGCGGCTTTCATCCCCTCCGGCTCCTGGCTGGAGAACGAGCAGCTCAAGCAGACCCCCGAGGACTTCGACATGAGGTTCCTGCCGGTCCCGCTGCTGCCCGACAGCAAGCTGCCCTTCGAGGCCATCCGGGCCGGAGCCGGCGAGCCCTTCATCGTCCCCGAGAAGGCCGCCAACAAGCCCGCCGGGCTGGAGTTCCTGCGCTCGATGCTGTCACGCGAATGGTCCACCGTCTTCGCCCAGCAGGCGAACTCCCTCACCGTCGTCAAGGACGGCGTCGACCCGGGGGTCTCCCTGCGCCCCGGCACCCGGTCCGCCGTCGCCGCCGTGAAGGCCGCCGGGACCAACACCTTCCAGTACCTGTACCCCGACTGGTACAGCGAAATGGACACCGAGATCCAGAACGCGTCCAATGAACTGATGGCCAAGCGGATCCAGCCCAAGGAGTGGATCAAGCGGGCCCAGGCCGCGGTGGACAAGGCTGCCAAGGACCCCAACGCGAAGAACAACCGCCGCAGCTGACGCCTAGGGACGGACGGACACCATGAGCCACGTAGCCCGGGGGCGCGGGCGGGCCGGCTTCATCGCCGGCTTCCTCGTCCTGCCGCTAGCGCTGTACCTGACATTCGTCATCTGGCCGTACGTCCAGACCTTCGGCTACTCCTTCACGAACTGGTCCGGCCAGTCCCCCACCTTCGACTTCGTCGGCTGGGAGAACTACGCGGCCCTCATGGAGGACGGGGTCTTCCGCGGCGCCCTCTGGCACAACCTGCTGCTCCTCGTGTTCGTCCCGGCCACCACCATCCTGCTGGCCCTCTTCTTCGCCTTCATGGTGAACGCGGGAGGGCGCAGCGGGGCCGGAGGGGTCCGGGGCGTCCGCGGCTCCTCCTTCTACAAGATCGTCTACTTCTTCCCCCAGGTCCTCTCCCTCGCCATCCTCGCCGTCCTCTTCGGCGCGGTGTACCGCAGCGACGAGGGCGGCCTGCTGAACGGGCTGCTGATCCGGCTCGGTCTCGTCGACGCCGGGCGGCCCGTCGAATGGCTCAACGACCCCGACCTGGTGCTGTGGTGCCTGCTGCTGGTCGTCGTCTGGCACGGGGTCGGCTTCTACCTGGTCCTGTTCTCGGCCGCCATGCAGTCCGTCCCCAAGGACGTCTACGAGGCCGCCCTCCTCGACGGGGCGGGGCGCGCCCAGACCTTCTTCCGGGTCACGCTGCCCCTGCTGTGGGACGCGGTGCAGACCTCCGCCGTCTACCTCGGCATCGCCGCCATGGACATGTTCGTCCTGGTCTCGACGATGACGTCCGGGCAGTTCGGCGGCGGCCCCGACCACCACAGCGAGGTCATGGCGACCGTGCTGATGCGCAACTTCCTGTACTTCGGCAAGAGCGGCTACGCCTGCGCGATGGGGGTCGTGATGCTCGTCCTGACCATGGCCCTCTCCGTCGTCGTGCTGCGCGCCACCCGGCGCGACCGCATCGAGTTCTGACCGGGAGACCACGATGACCGCAGTGATCAAGGCGCCCGGGGAGTCCTCGGCGGAGCGGGCCGGCGGCGGCCGCCCGGCCGCGCCGGGCGGGGGCCGCTCCGACGGGGCGGTGCTGAACGTCTTCTCCCACGGCTTCCTGGCCGTCTGGGCGGTGCTGATCGTGCTGCCGCTGGTGTGGCTGGCGCTCGGCTCGTTCAAGACCGACACCGAGATCGGCGGATCGGCGCTGAGCCGGCCGACCAACTGGCACTTCGACGCGTTCGCCCGCGCCTGGGAGAAGGGGATCGGCGACTACTTCGCGCACACGCTGATCGTGATGGCGTTCTCGGTGCCGCTGACGATGCTGCTCGGGTCGATGGCCGCGTACGTGCTGGCCCGCTACCCCTTCCCGGGCAACCGGGTGGTCTACTTCTTCTTCGTCAGCGGGGCCATGTTCCCGGTGTTCCTGGCGCTCGTGCCGCTCTTCTTCATGGTCAAGCGCCTGGACATGCTGAACACCTACCAGGGCCTGATCCTGGTGTACGTCGCCTACTCGATGCCGTTCACCGTCTTCTTCATGCACTCCTTCTTCCGGACGCTGCCGACCGCCGTGCACGAGGCGGCGGTGCTCGACGGGGCCTCCGACACGCGGATCTTCTTCCAGGTGATGCTGCCGATGGCCAAGCCGGGCCTGATCAGCGTCGGGATCTTCAACGTCCTGGGCCAGTGGAACCAGTACATCCTGCCGTCCGTGCTCATGCAGCCGCAGACGGGCTCGGACCCGGAGCGGTACATGCTCACCCAGGGCCTGATCCAGCTCCAGTACCAGATGGGGTACGAGACGGACCTGCCGGTGCTGTTCGCCGGCGTGACCCTCGCGATGGTGCCGATGCTGGTGGTGTACCTGTCCTTCCAGCGCCAGATCCAGGCGGGGCTGACCTCGGGCACCCTGAAGTAGCGGCGCCTCCGCGCACGCCTCTCCGCGGTCCCTGCCTCCCCGGCTCCGGTGGCCTCCGGTCGCCGGTCCGCGCCGTCCGTGGCACGATCTGCTCGACATCTCTCATACTTATGAGCCATAAGGGTCGTTTTGCGCCGTGTCCGCCTCTTGACGTGTGGATGTCCGAGGGTTCGACTAAGGGTTCACAAGTTGGAGACGCCGGGGTCTCGGAGCCGTCAGCCGCGGCCGCCGGCCGGAGGGCGACGGCGGGCCGTCGCCCATGGGCAGGAGTGGATGAGTCGTGCAGACTCCCGGATCGCAGTCCTCGCTGCACCGCGCGAATCTCGAACGGGTCGTGCGGGCGGTACGGCTCGCGGGTTCGCTGACCCAGGCGGAGATCGCCCGGTCCACCGGACTGTCGGCGGCCACGGTGTCCAACATCGTCCGTGAGCTCAAGGAGGGCGGGACGGTCGAGGTCACCGACACCTCCTCGGGGGGCCGCAGGGCGCGCAGCGTCTCCCTCAGCGGGGACGCCGGCATCGTCATCGGCGTCGACTTCGGCCACACGCACCTGCGGGTCGCCGTCGGCAACCTGGCCCACCGCGTACTGGCGGAGGAGGCCGCCCCGCTGGACGTGGACGCCTCGTGGGCCGACGGCTTCGACCGGGCGGAAGCCCTGGTGGGGGAGCTGGTCGCGGGCATAGGCGTGGACCTCGGCAAGGTCATCGGGGTGGGGCTCGGCGTCCCCGGCCCGATCGACGTGGAGTCCGGGACGCTGGGCTCCACGGCCATCCTGCCGGGGTGGGCGGGGATCAACCCGCGCGAGGAGCTCTCGCGGCGCCTGGGCGTGCCCGTCCACGTCGACAACGACGCCAACCTGGGCGCTCTCGGCGAGCTGGTGTGGGGGAGCGGGCGGGGGGTCAAGGACCTCGCGTACATCAAGGTCGCCAGCGGTGTCGGCGCCGGCCTGGTCATCAACGGGCAGATCTACCGCGGGCCCGGCGGCACCGCAGGCGAGATCGGCCACATCACCCTCGACGAGTCCGGCCCGGTCTGCCGCTGCGGCAACCGCGGCTGCCTGGAGACCTTCGCCGCGGCCCGGTACGTCCTGCCGCTGCTCCAGGGCACGCACGGGCCCGGGCTGACCATGGAGCGCGTGGTCGAGCTGGCCCGCGACGGCGACCCCGGGTGCCGCCGCGTCATCGCCGACGTCGGCCGCCACGTGGGCAGCGGCGTGGCGAACCTCTGCAATCTGTTGAACCCGACGCGCGTCGTGCTCGGCGGGTCCCTGGCCGAGGCGGGCGAGCTCGTCCTGGCCCCCATACGCGAGTCCGTGGGGCGGTACGCCATCCCCAGCGCGGCCCGTCAACTGTCCGTCCTGACCGGCTCGTTGGGCAGTCGGGCCGAGGTGCTCGGCGCCCTCGCGCTGGTCCTGAGCGAAATGGGTGATTCCACCCTCTTGGTCGATTCCCCGTCGCCGAAGCTCTTGTCTTCAGTTAGATAACGGATGGCACCGTTGTCATCTCGTTAAGGATTCACTCCTTGACGGCAAAGTTGCGGCCGGGTTGACTCGCACCCACCTCGGCCGCAGCGTTGCGGCCTCGTCAGGGAGGTTCAAGAAATGAACACGCGTATGCGTAGAGCCGCCGTTGTCGTCGCCGCCGGCGCAGCCGCCGTTTCCCTCGCCGCCTGTGGCAGCGCCAAGGAGGCCGGCACCCAGCCGAACGGCACCGGCACGGCCGCGGCCGCGGATGGGGCGATCAAGGTCGGGCTGCTCCTGCCCGAGAACCAGACCGCGCGCTACGAGAAGTTCGACAAGCCGCTCATCGAGAAGAAGGTCGCGCAGCTCACCAACGGCAAGGGCGAGGTCGTCTACGCCAACGCCAAGCAGGACGCGACCACGCAGAACTCCCAGGTCGACACCATGATCACCAACAAGGTGAACGTGCTGATCGTCGACGCGGTGGACTCCAAGGCCATCGCGGGCGCGGTCAAGCGGGCCAAGGACGCCGGCATCCCGGTCGTGGCCTACGACCGCCTGGCGGAGGGCCCGATCGACGCCTACACCTCCTTCGACAACGAAGAGGTCGGCCGCGTGCAGGGCAAGGCCCTGCTGGAGGCCCTCGGCGACAAGGCCCAGTCCGGCCAGATCGTGATGATGAACGGCTCGGTCACCGACCCGAACGCCGCACTCTTCAAGAAGGGCGCCCACTCCGTCCTCGACGGCAAGGTGACCATCGGCAAGGAGTACGACACCAAGGAGTGGAAGCCGGAGAACGCCAACACCAACATGGCCGGCGCCATCTCCGCCCTCGGCAAGAACAACATCGTCGGCGTCTACTCCGCCAACGACGGCATGGCCGGCGGCATCATCACCGCCCTCAAGGCCGCCGGCATGAGCCCGCTGCCGCCGGTCACCGGCCAGGACGCGGAGCTCGCGGGCGTGCAGCGCATCGTCGCGGGCGAGCAGTTCATGAGCGTCTACAAGCCGTACGCCCCCGAGGCCGAGGCCGCCGCCGAGATGGCCGTCGCCCTCGCCAAGGGCGAGAAGATCGACGGGATCATCAACAACAAGGTCGACAGCCCCACCACGCAGGGCGTCCCCGCGGTCCTGATCCCGGTCATCTCGCTCACGAAGAACAACATCAAGGACACTGTCATCAAGGACGGCGTCTACACCGCGGACGAGATCTGCACCGACAAGTACGCGGCCGCCTGCGCCTCCCTCGGCCTGAAGTAGGCCCCAGCGTCCTCCCGGCCGGAGGCCGTCCCCCGACGCCTCCGGTCCGGCCCAGGACCCCCGCGCCTGCCCGGCGCCCCGCCCCACTCATCCCCCGCCAGAGGCGGGGACGCCGGGCAGAAACGATTCCTCCACCCCGCTCCTGCACTTACTGCACGACATCCCCGCCCGTCGGCGGCGAAGGAGATGGTTCATGTGTCCGCTGCGCCCGTGCTGGCGTTGCGAGGGGTCTCGAAGCGGTTCGGCGCCGTCCAGGCGCTGACCGACGTAGAACTCGAGATCCACTCCGGCGAGGTGGTCGCCCTGGTCGGCGACAACGGCGCCGGCAAGTCCACGCTCGTCAAGACGATCGCAGGCGTCCACCCCATCGATGACGGCGTCATCGAGTGGGAGGGCAGGCCGGTGACGATCACCAAGCCCCACGACGCCCAGAACCTGGGCATCGCGACGGTCTACCAGGACCTCGCGCTGTGCGACAACATCGACGTCGTCGGCAACCTCTTCCTCGGACGCGAGCTCAAGCGCCGCGGCGTCCTGGACGAGGTGGAGATGGAGCGCCGCGCCCGCGAGCTCCTGACCACCCTGTCCATCCGGATCCCCAGCGTCCGTATCCCCATCGCCTCGCTCTCCGGCGGCCAGCGCCAGACCGTGGCCATCGCCCGCTCCATGCTGGGCGAGCCGAAGCTGGTCATCCTCGACGAGCCCACCGCCGCCCTCGGCGTCGAGCAGACCGCACAGGTGCTCGACCTGGTGGAGCGGCTCCGCGAGCGCGGCCACGCCGTCATCCTCATCAGCCACAACATGGCCGATGTGAAGGCCGTGGCCGACCGCGTGGCGGTCCTGCGGCTGGGCCGCAACAACGGTGTCTTCACGGTCGCCGAAACCTCGCAGGAAGAGATCATTTCGGCCATCACGGGGGCCACGGACAACGCCGTGACCCGCCGGGCGGCCCGCACCGGGGAGGCCCGCAAGTGAGCACCCACCACCACCACGCGGAGGACGTGGCCAAGCTGGCCAACCCCGCGGCCCCGGCCGACGCCATCCCCGCGGTGGACCCGCGCCTGCTCGTCCGCGAGCAGGGCCTCTCGGGCTACCTGAGCGAATTCGGCCGCAAGATGAAGGCCGGCGACCTCGGGTCGCTTCCCGTCGTCGTCGGCCTGATCGTGATCTGGGGCATCTTCCAGGGGCTGAACGAGAACTTCCTCTCCCCGGAGAACCTCACCAACATCGCGATCACGATGGTCGCCACCGGCATGATGGCCGTCGGCATCATCTTCGTGCTGCTGCTCGGCGAGATCGACCTCTCGGTCGGCTCGGTCAGCGGCGTCTCGGGCGCCCTCTTCGCCGTCCTGGCGGTCACCAACGGGGTCAACGAGTGGGTGGCGGTCCTGGTGGCCATCGGCGGCGGTGCCCTGATCGGCGCAATCCACGGCTTCTTCTTCGCCAAGATCGGCGCGCCGGCCTTCGCCGTCACCCTGTCGGGCCTACTGTTCTGGTCCGGCGCGATGCTCCAGATCCTCGGCAGCAGCGGCACGATCAACATCGACTCCGACGGTGTCGTGGGCCGGCTGACCACGTACTACTTCACGGACGTGGCCGCCGCCTACGGCCTCGCCGCGGTCGCCACCGCCGGGTACTTCCTGGCCGCCTTCACCGACAACAAGCGCCGGGCGGCCGCCGGCGTCCCGTCGCGCCCGATGAGCGAGCTGCTGCTGCGCACCGGCCTGCTGGCGCTGTTCACCTTCGGCCCCGCCGCGATGTTCAACCAGTACAAGGGCCTCCCGCTCGCGGTGGTGCTCTTCGTGCTGGTCCTGGTCGGAACGGACTTCGTCCTGCGCCGCACCACCTTCGGCAGGAACGTCTTCGCCCTCGGCGGCAGCGTCGAGGCCTCCCGCCGCGCCGGCATCAACGTCACCGGAGTCCGGATCGCGGTCTTCTCCATCGCGGGCACCTTCGCCGCCGTCGGCGGGCTCTTCTGGGCCTCCAAGATCGCGGCGGCGAACCAGAGCGCCGGCGCCGGCGACCTGCTGATGAACGTGATCGCGGCGGCCGTCATCGGCGGCACCAGCCTCTTCGGCGGCCGCGGCCGGACCTGGAACGCCCTCCTCGGTGTCCTGGTCATCACCTCGATCCAGTACGGTCTGGCCCTCGAGGGAATCGCCACCCCCGTCCAGTACATGATCACCGGTGCGGTGCTGCTGGCCACCGTGGTGATCGACTCGGTCACCCGCAAGACCCAGAGGACGGCCGGACGCGTCTGACAGCCCGCCCGGCGCGGTAACAGCCCGCCCGGCGCGGTAAGACCGGTCACAGTGCCCGGTGCCACTCCTCGTGGCACCGGGCACCTGTGCGTACATCAGTTCGCCGATAGGGCGGGCACATGCGCGGATATGTACCCGAATGTGATGTGTGACATCGGGTCGATGCGCGCAGGAATGACAAAGCTGTGACCCGCCTGCGGCAGCCCGATGACCGGCGTCGCCGACGGAACATTAGACTCGACAGACCAGCCAGCAACTGCAAGGAGGCACGGGTGCTGCTGACCCGCATCAAGGGACCGCGCGATCTGGACCGGCTCAGCCAGGAGGAGCTCAACCAGCTCGCCGCCGAGATCAGGTCCTTCCTCGTCGACGCCGTCTCCAAGACCGGCGGGCACCTCGGCCCCAACCTCGGTGTGGTCGAACTGACGATCGCCCTGCACCGGGTCTTCGAATCGCCCAAGGACAAGGTCCTCTTCGACACCGGGCACCAGGCGTACGTCCACAAGCTGCTCACCGGCCGCCAGGACTTCGCCGGGCTGCGCACGAAGGGCGGCCTGTCCGGCTACCCCTCGCGCGCCGAGTCCGAGCACGACGTCATCGAGAACTCCCACGCCTCCACCGTGCTGGGCTGGGCCGACGGATTCGCCAAGGCCAACGAGGTGCTCGGCCGTACCGACCACCACGTCGCCGCCGTCATCGGCGACGGCGCGCTCACCGGCGGCATGGCCTGGGAGGCCCTCAACAACATCGCCGCCGCCAAGGACCGCCCGCTCGTCATCGTCGTCAACGACAACGAGCGCTCCTACGGCCCCACCATCGGCGGCCTCGCCAACCACCTGGCCACCCTGCGCACCACGGACGGCTACGAGCGCTTCCTGGCCCGCGGCAAGGAGATCCTGGAGCGCACCCCGGTCGTCGGGAAGCCGCTCTTCGAGACCCTGCACGGCGCCAAGAAGGGCCTGAAGGACTTCATCGCCCCGCAGGGCATGTTCGAGGACCTGGGCCTGAAGTACATCGGCCCCATCGACGGCCACGACATCGAGGCCCTGGAGTCGGCGCTCCAGCGCGCCAAGCGCTTCAGCGGCCCGGTCATCGTCCACTGCCTCACCCAGAAGGGCCGCGGCTACACGCCCGCCCTGGAGCACGAGGCGGACCGCTTCCACGCGGTCGGCGTCATCCACCCGGACACCGGCCTGCCCGTCAAGACGGCCGCCGCCAGCTGGACCTCCGTCTTCGCCGACGAGATGGTCAAGATCGGGCACGAGCGCCCGGACGTCGTCGGCATCACCGCCGCGATGCTCCACCCCGTCGGCCTGCACAAGTTCGCCGAGGAGTTCCCGGACCGCATCTACGACGTCGGCATCGCCGAGCAGCACGGCGCCACCTCGGCGGCCGGCCTGGCCGCCGGCGGCGTGCACCCGGTCTTCGCGGTCTACGCCACCTTCCTCAACCGCGCCTTCGACCAGGTCCTGATGGACGTGGCCCTGCACAAGTGCGGCGTCACCTTCGTCCTGGACCGCGCCGGCGTCACCGGCGACGACGGCGCCAGCCACAACGGCATGTGGGACATGTCGATCCTCCAGGTCGTCCCCGGCCTGCGGCTCGCCGCCCCGCGCGACGCGGAGCAGCTGCGCGCCCAGCTCCGCGAGGCCGTCGAGGTCGAGGACGCCCCGACCGTCGTCCGCTTCTCCAAGGGCGTCGTCGGCCCCGCCGTCCCGGCGGTCGGCCGCATCGGCGGCATGGACGTCCTGCGCCGCCCCGCCCCCGAGGTCACCCGTCCGGACGTACTGCTGGTCTCGGTCGGCGCCTTCGCCCCGATGTGCCTGGAGGTCGCCGACCTCCTCGACCGGCAGGGCATCTCCACCACCGTCGTCGACCCGCGCTGGGTCAAGCCGGTGGACGAGGCCCTCGCCCCGCTCGCCGAGCAGCACCGCGTCGTCGTCACCGTCGAGGACAACGGCCGCGTGGGCGGGGTGGGCGCCGCCGTGTCGCAGGCCCTCCGCGACGCCGGCGTGGACGTCCCGCTGCGCGACTTCGGCATCCCGCAGCGGTTCCTCGACCACGCGCTGCGCAAGGAGATCCTCGCCGAGGTCGGCCTGACCGCCCCGGACATCGCCCGGCAGGTCACCGGCCTGGTCGCCAAGCTGGACGGCCGCCTCGACAACGAGCCGGCCGCCGCCGTCGACTAGCCGCCGGGGCGCGGCGCGCCCCCGCGGTTGCAGCACACGGGCCGGGAGATCACCCTGGAGTGGGTGGGCCTCCCGGCCCGTTGCGTTGCGTCGTCGCCTTTCGGAGGTGCGTCGGTGAGTACGGATCTCAACAGCCCCTTCCGCACGAAGACGGTGGAGCAGTCCATCCGCGACACGGAGGAGCCGGAACACGCGCTCCGCAAGTCGCTGTCGGCCTGGGACCTGACCGTCTTCGGCGTGGGTGTCATCATCGGCACCGGCATCTTCGTCCTGACGGGCATCGCAGCGCGCAACAATGCCGGCCCCGCCACCGCCCTGTCCTTCGTCGCCGCAGGCATCGTCTGCGCGCTGGCGGCCCTGTGCTACGCCGAGTTCGCGTCCACCGTGCCGGTGGCGGGCTCGGCGTACACGTTCTCGTACGCGTCGATCGGCGAGCTGCCCGCCTGGATCATCGGGTGGGACCTCGTGCTCGAGTTCGCCCTCGGCACCGCGGTCGTCGCGGTCGGCTGGTCCGGCTACATCCGCCACCTGATGCAGACGAACCTCGGCTGGGAGATGCCGGCCGCGCTGTCCGGGCCGGATGCGGGCGGCACCTTCGACCTGTTCGCGTTCCTGCTGGTGCTCGTCCTGACGGCGATCCTGGTCGTCGGGACCAAGCTGTCGGCGCGGATCACCGCGATCGTCGTCGCCATCAAGGTGACCGTCGTGCTGCTGGTCATCGTCGCCGGCGTGTTCTTCATCAAGGCCGACAACTACTCGCCGTTCATCCCGCCGGCCGAGCCGCAGCCCGCCGGGGGCGGCCTCCACGCACCCCTGGTGCAAGTGCTGTTCGGGTACGCTCCGACCAACTTCGGCGTCATGGGCATCTTCACCGCGGCCTCGCTCGTCTTCTTCGCCTTCATCGGCTTCGACGTGGTGGCGACCGCGGCGGAGGAGACGAAGAACCCGCAGCGGGACATGCCCCGGGGCATCCTGGGCTCGCTGCTCATCTGCACCGTGCTGTACGTGGCCGTGACGCTGGTGGTCACCGGCATGCAGAACTACGCGCAGATGTCGCCGAGCGCCCCGCTCGCCGAGGCGTTCAAATCGGTGAACCAGCCGTTCTTCGCGGGCGCCATCAGTCTCGGCGCCTCCGTCGGCCTGATCACCGTGTGCATGATCCTGCTGCTGGGCCAGACCCGCGTGTTCTTCGCGATGAGCCGCGACGGACTGCTGCCGCGCGTCTTCTCCGTCACCCACCCCAAGTACCGCACCCCGTACCGGGCGACGATCCTGCTCGGCGTGGTCATCGCGGTCGTCGCCGGGTTCACGAGCCTGGAGAAGCTCGCCGAGCTGGTCAACATCGGCACGCTGTTCGCGTTCGTCGTGGTCGCCCTCGGCGTGATCATCCTGCGCCGGACCCGGCCCGACCTGCACCGGTCGTTCCGCACGCCGCTCGTGCCGTTCATCCCGATCCTGTCGATGGCGGCCTCGCTGTGGCTGATGCTCAACCTGCCGGTCGACACGTGGATCCGCTTCGGCATCTGGATGGCCGTCGGCATCGTCGTCTACTTCGTCTACGGGCGCCGCAACAGCCGCCTGGCCAAGGTGGGCCAGGACGCCAAGTACTAGGTTGAGCCGGGTGGGTGGTCGTCTGTCCGGGCCGGAGGCGGTAAGTCTCGGTGGCAGGTGGGGTATGCGCCGGTCCGGAACAGCAGCAGGTTCTGCAGAGTCTGGAGGACTTGGTAGAAGGTCAGGCCGGCGCTTGGGCTTTTGGGTCCAGGCGCCGGAGGGCGAGGAAGGCGTGGTCGGCCCCGCAGGTGCCGTCGGTTCGTCCGCGCTGCCGGCTGCGGGAACGTAGTAGCGACACGATGAACCCCCGCATCCGGGCCGCAACAGCCCTTTTGCTCCTCACCTGGCCTCTCACCGCATGCGGGGCCTCCGGCGGAGACGGCCTCTTCGAGCGCTGCGTCCCGGAGGAAGCCACCGCAGCGAACACAGCCGAGCTGGAAGGCAGCTACGAAGGCTCCCAGGAGGCCAAGGGGACGCGCCTGACGCTGACCGCCCGGCCGGGCCGGAGCGGTGGCACGCTCACGGTGGAGAACTGGCCGACAGGCGATTCCTTCCGCGACGAGCTGGGCCCCTCATTCAGCGGTACCGGCACCTGGGAGATCGACCACCCCTCAGGCTCGGCGAAGCATCCCCTGCTGCGCCTGCACTTCGACCCGCCGAAACCGGATATGCCCACCCCGCACACCATCGACTTGCTGTCCATCGGCATCGATGCCAAGCGGACGTTCATCTACGACAACAAGGACCCGGACTCCTGCCCGCGTTTTCGCCTTCAACTGCGCGAGAAGTAGCCGCAGCGCGGGCCGCATGCCGCTTGGGCCTTGCGACAGGAGCCGGTCCGAGCACGTGTGACCGCTGTGTACATCGAGGTCTGCGGATGCCGCTGGGAGATCCGCGAGGACATCCACGAAGCCCTCCTCACTTCAGGGCTGTGGGACGTTCGGCCAAGGGCACCGGTCCCCGAGGCTGGGCTAGGGGTAGAGACGCGGAGGGCCCCGCACTGAACCGGGAGGCCGGGGGTTCACGTGCGGGGCCGCGCTTACGGGGTGGGGCCGTCAGCTGCGGGTACGTCGCGGTAGATGTAGAACCTCTGGAGCTCGTCCTCCCCGCAGGTGGCCGTCGTCAGGTAGGCCTGCTCCTGCTGGGCACGCTCGCCGCGGGTGCGGCCGGTCCCGGAACCGGCCGCACACGGCCAGCGCGTCAGCCCTTGGAGCCGGTCGCGGGGGACTTCTTCGCCTCCGCCGGGATCTTCTGGTCGTTGCGCAGCGCCTCCCACAGCATCCCGGCCTGCGGCTGGGCGACGACGACCCGGTTGGGGTCGACCTTGTCGTAGGCGACCGGGAGCATGATGGTCTCCATCGTCTCCGGGTTCACGCCCTTCATGCTCTGCGCGAAGTCGGCGAGAGCCGTCAGCGAGGCGAGTTCGGAGTCGGTGGTGAGGGACTTGGTGCCGGCGTCGGCGAGCTTGTACAGGCGGGCCGGGTTGCCGAGGGCGTCCTGCTTCTTCATCTCCGACAGCATGGCGATCATGAACTGCTGCTGGAGGCCTATGCGCCCGAGGTCGCTGCCGTCGCCGTAGCCGTAGCGCGTGCGGACGAACTTCAGGGACTGCTCGCCGTCGAGGCGGTGGGTGCCCGGGTCGAGCTTCAGGCCTCCCTTGGCGCCGCTCATCGGCTGGTCCAGGGTGACGGTGACGCCGCCGAGCGCGTCGACCAGGCCTTTGAATCCGGCGAAGTCGACCTCGACGAAGTGGTCGACGCGGATCCCGGACAGCTGCTCGACGGTCTTGACCACGCAGGCCGGCCCGGCGAGCGTGTAGACGGAGTTGAACATGACCCGCTCGGCGGGTGCGAGGGTCTTGCCGTCGGCCTTCCTGCACTCGGGTCGGGATATGAGGGTGTCGCGGGGGATGCTCACCGCGGTGGCCTTCGCCCGGCCCTCGGGGACGTGGATCAGCATCGCGGTGTCGGAGCGGGCGCCGGCCACGTCGCCGTGGTCGAGGTCGCCGTTGGCGCCGGCGCGCGAGTCGGAGCCGAGGACGAGGATGTTCTGGGCGCCCGGCACGACCTTCTTCGGGCGGTCGTCGCCGATCGCCTGGTCGAGGTCGACGCTGTCGATGTTGCCGTTGAGGTGGCTGTACGCCCACCAGCCGGCGCCGCCGGCCGCCAGGACGAGCACCGCCAGCGCCAGCAGTACGATCCGCAGGACGCGCTTGCCGCCGCGCCGCGGCTTGCGCCGGGAAGGGGCGGGGGTGGCCGAGGGGCGGTCGGTCATGGAGGCAGTGCCCTTCTATCATCGAATGGGGT
This sequence comes from Streptomyces sp. NPDC031121, assembly GCF_055570615.1. Taxonomy (NCBI): domain Bacteria; kingdom Bacillati; phylum Actinomycetota; class Actinomycetes; order Kitasatosporales; family Streptomycetaceae; genus Streptomyces; species Streptomyces sp. NPDC031121. The sequence continues at coordinate 201,917 of NZ_JBVIGV010000004.1, read as the reverse complement.
GCATCATAAGACACGCTTTCGAGTGGCTGGTTCTCTCGGGTGAACACCCCCGGCCCCAAAACGGACATATTCGTCAGAAGGGTGGACAGCTGCGTGATCCGAGGCAAAGGCAGTGACCGGACTGCCTCTTCGGCTCGCGGTGCGCAGGGCGCGCCCAAGGGCGGTCAGGGCCCCCACGGCTCCTCCCCGCCCGTCGGGAACTGGCTGTTCGCCGGCGGCGACGGCCGCCTGACCGCCTACGCGTGCACCCCGCGCGGCCTGCTCCGCTGGACCGAGGCCGCAGCCCCCCGGACCGGCTGGGCCGGACCGGAGCCCTTCGAGGTCGAGGGCTGGGCCGGCCCGGCCGCCATGGCCCGCAGCCGCGAGGGGTACGTGCACTTCGCCGCCCTGCGCTCTGCCGAAGGCGGCTCCGGCAGCCCCGAGGTGATCGTCTCCACGCAGTTCCAGTCGGGCCGCGGAATGATGGACTGGCGAGGCCTCGGCACCCCCGGGCTGCGCGGCGGCCCCGACGACGACAGCCTGTCCGGGCCGCCCCGCATCGCCGTGAACCAGCGCTCCGGCTCCACCCACGTCATCGTCTCGCTGCGGCACTCGGGCATCCTGCGGCGCAGCCGCAACGCGGAGGGCGCCTGGGGCGGGTGGAAGCCGGTGTCCGGACAGCCCTACCGCGGGGACGTGACCCCGCTCATGCCTGCCGGCGGCGACCTGGAGATGCTCGCGCCCGGCCAGGCCCACGCGGACCGCTGGACCGGGATCGGCCAGGGCCGGTTCGGGCTCGCCGACAGGATCCCGACGCCGGTCGTCCCCGGAAGCGCCGCCGTCTGCGAGACGGGCCCGCGCCGGGCCACGTACTTCTGGCGCTACCCCGGCGACGGCTCGCTCGTCGCCTGGCGGGCCCCCCGCCAGGGCGTCCAGGGCGGCCTGATGGGCCTCGGCGGCGCCGGCGGCCGGGGCGCGCCCGGCGTCGCCCGCGCCGTGCTCGGCGGCTACGACTGCACGGTCCTGGCGCAGATCGGCGCCGACGGGGACGTCGAGGTCACCGCCTACGTCACCGAGAACGAGGGCTACGGCACCTGGTGGGCCTCCCTCGGCGGCCACGGCGCCCGCGCCCCGCAGGTCGCGGTCGACACGGCCGGGCGCGTCGTCGTCGCCGCCTTCGACGAGGAGGGCGCACCGATGTGCACCCGGCAGGACACCGCCGCCGGGGGGCTCGCCTTCGGCCCGTGGGAGTACCTGGCCTGACCCGCAGCCAGGAAGGCGGCGCGCCCCGGCCGCCGGACGGCGGCCGGGCCCGTACGCGTCAGGCGCGCCCCGGCAGCGGCATCCGCTGCGCGACCTCGACGGTGAGGCCCCCGTCCTCCGCGTAGTACGGGGTGGCGGCCAGCTCCATGCCCTGCGCGCCCGGTGCGTCGGCGATGCGCACCGGCATCCGCGCGGTGGAGTCCAGGTCGGGCGCCCGCCGCGTACCGAGCCGCACCTCCTGGGTGACCCCCTCGAAGCTCACCGACAGGAACAGGTCCCAGGTGCCCGGCGGGAGCGGCCAGCCGCTGGAGGTCTGCGCCAGGTTGACCCGCGCCGAGAAGCGGCCCATGGCGCGCGTCTTGCCCTTGGCGTTGGTCAGCGTGTCGTCCCGGCGGGCCGTCACCGCGTGGCTCTCCTGCGCGCCGGTGAACCGCTCGCGCAGCAGGACGCGCGTCGCACGGTCCTTCGTCGACAGCTGCTCGAAGAAGGCGTAGCCGTCCAGGAGCAGCATCGCGCCGTCCCAGCGGGCCTTCTGCAGTTGGTGGCTGACGGTCATGTCGGCGGTGATGTCGAACAGCTCGTCCGGCAGCCCGACCTGCGGGTCGCGGAAGAACGGCAGGGTGGTGAAGACCCGCCCGCCCTCGACGGTCTTGCGGACCCCCGGCCGGTCCTTGTCCGCCTCGAACGCCGCCATCCGCTGCGCCTCGGCGAACCGGCCCTGCGCCAGCAAGGCGAAGCGGACCGCGATCATCCGCGGCAGCAGCGCCAGCGCGCCCGGGGTGGCCTGCGTGCGCAGCACCTCGGCCGCCTCCCACAGCGTCCGGTCCCGCTCCGCCGCATCGGCGGCGGACAGCAGCGCCGTGGCGGTGGCCTTGCCGAGCTCCACCTCCAGGTGCCGCGACTGGAGCCGGTCCCGGCGCGGGCCCTCGGGCACCTGCGAGGCGACCAGCGCCAGCATCCGGGAGGCCAGGGTGACGCGGTCGGCCAGTGACGCCCGGTTCGCCGGGGCCGGGCCCTTGACCACGCAGGTCGCATCGCCGACGACGGAGACGTTGTCCGCCCCGATGAACGCCCCGGCGGTGAAGACCTGGTCGTCGCCGATCGGCATGTCGGTGGGGAAGGACAGCCGGCGCCGGTGCAGCAGGCTGGTCCGGAAGAGCTTGTCCGGGGTCAGCGACCAGTACACGCGCGAGGAGTACGCGTCGGTGTACGCCTGGCTCTTGCGGAACATGGCGGTCGGGACGGTGTGCCGGCCGGAGCTCTCCAGCTTGCCGAGGACGATGTCCGCCTCGTTCGCGTCGGCCGCCGCGACCATCCGCTCCAGGGCGTCCGGGGCCAGCCGGTCCGCGGCCTCCAGGAAGATCACGTACCGGCCGCGGACCTGGCTGAGCGCCCAGTTGCGGGCCGCCGCCGGGCTGAGGCCCTGCGTCACCTGACCGACCCGGACGAACGACGGGTACTGGTGGGCGGCCCGGGCCAGGACCGACCCGCTCTCGTCCGTCGACCCGTCGTCGACGCCGATGACCTCCAGCCGGTCCGTTCCGATCGTCTGGACGAAGAGCGAGGCGAGGCAGGCGTCGAGCGCCGCCGCCTGGTTGCTCACCCGGACCGCGACGGAGACGTCCTTGATGTCGGCGGGGTGCACGACGGCGCTGTTCATGCTGCGGGGTTCCTCATCGGTCGGTCGCGGACGGTGCGGTGCGGGGCCACGGCATCTCGCCGGTCAGCTCGGGCCACTGCCAGGGCCGGAAGGCGACCTCCGACGGGTGCGCGGGGAACGCCCCCGGCACGGCGTCGAGCGGGCCGGTGAAGACGTTGACGTGCGAGCTCAGCTTCTCGCCGGCCGGGGTCGCGACCGTGTACGCGAAACGGTCGTAGCCGGTGAAGCCGGGGGCCGGCGTGTAGGTGACCCAGCCGTCGTAGGACAGCTGGGCGTCGCCGTTCCGAGGCGCCGTCACGGTCACGGCCGTGCACCCGGGAGGGCACGCGGACAGCACGTTCACCGATCCGGAGCCGCCCGGCTCGGCCGTCAGCCGCAGCCCGCGGGCGGCGGGCCGGAGCAGCGGCAGCGCCTCCGCGTCGAGCCGCGCGGTGCGGGTCGTCCGGCGGCCCGTCGCATCCGGTACGCCGACCATGATCTGCGGGCGGATGCGCGGCTCGGCCGCGGTGTCGCGGACGCGCAGGTGCAGCACGCCGGCCGCGTTCTCGCCGGCCTCGGCCCGCAGCCGGAACCAGCGCTGCCGCGGGAAGAACTCCAGCCCCTGCACGCCGACGATCTCGGCGGATTCGGCGAGCGGCGCCTGGAGCAGGTAGGCGCAGCCGCGCGGGGCGCCCCCGTCGGGCGCCACGGACAGGCCGAGCTGGAACGTCTCGCCGGGCGCCACGCCGCGGCGGGGGTCGGCCGAGCTGTACAGCGCCGCGTACACGGCGCCCGGGGCGGGGTCCTCGCCGAGGGCCCGGCCGCGGCACAGGAGGTGGTTCACGGGCCGGACTCCTTATGCGCCGGGGAAGGTGGACACTCGGGACGCCGTGCGCCGGCGGAACGTCTCCTCGTCCAGCCAGCCCATCTCGTCGTAGTCGAAGCGGGTGCGGTCGAGGCCGCGCCCCCAGTGGGCCGGGATGACGCCCTGCTCCAGCAGGCTGCGCGCCACGAAGCGGGCGCACTCGATCGCACCCTCGGCCCGTACGTGCACGTTGTCCCCGTCGGACACGTCCTGCTGCCGGGGTTCCCCCAGGCGCAGGTGGGTGAAGACGCCCTTGGACGCTTCCGCTCCGAGCTCCTCCCACCACTGCAGGCTCTGCCCGTACAGGTCGACGACCGGCACGTGCTCGTCGTCGGCGAGCTGCCGGGCGGCGAGCGGATAGTCGCCGAGGACGCGGCCGGCGTTGCCGTGCCGGTCGATCCGCCGCCGCTCGTGGCCGAGCACCACCACGGGGTGGCCCTGCCGCTCGCGCGCGCCGTGCACGTACGCGGCCAGGTGCTCGGTGAACGTGGAGAACGGCTCGGTGTGACCCTCGGGGTCCGGCTTGGTGTCGTGCTGGCCGAAGGAGAACAGCAGGTAGTCGCCTGCGGCCATGTCCTCCAGGATCCAGTGGAGCCGGCCGCTCTCCCGGAAGCTCTTCGAACTGGCCCGCAGATGGGAGCAGTCGACGACCTCCACCGCATCGGTGAGGAAGAGGGGGAGCGCCTGCGCCCAACCCGCCATGGGGAGACTGCCGTACGGGCGGCCGGCCGTGTCGGAGCCGCCCGCCACATAGATCCGGGGCAGCCTGGCCGGCTGCTGCTGCTCGGGTGCGTACATCAAGGCTAGACCCCCTGGTCCCCCGTGGTCCGGATCAGCACGTCCGCGAGCGCCGCCTCGAACCCGGAGCGCTGCGCCGCCGGGGCGGAGGTCGGGTCCTGCCTGCGGACGTCGATCACATGGCCGGTCATCTCGGAGACGAGGACGTCGAGGGAGGTCAGCGCCACCGACTCGGAGGTCAGCAGCGACCCCTCCGGCTCCTGGCCGAACGCCTTCGTGCGCATCGGGGTGGCGGTGCGCTCCGGGTTGACGCAGTTGACGCGGATGCCGTCCTCGGCCCACTCGTCGGCGAGGGCCTGGGTCAGGTTGACCATGGCCGCCTTCGTCGAGGAGTACAGGCTGTACTCGGCGCGGCCCCGGGTGTAGCTGCTGGAGGTGAACAGCAGCAGCTGGCCCCCGGTCTCGCTGAGGTACTTGTAGGCGCTGCGGGCGATGTTCACCGGCGCCAGGTAGTTGACCTCCAGGGCCTCGCGGACGGTGGCGTCGTCGGCGTCGGCGAGGCGGCCGACGCGGAGGACGCCCGCGGTGTTGACGACGAAGTCGACGCGGCCCGTCTCGGCGTAGGCCCCCGCCAGGGCCTCCTCGACGTGGCCGGGGTTCTCCACGTGGGTGCCGGTGGTGGAGCGGCCCATCGCGAAGACGCGGGCGCCGAAGCCCTCGGCGATCCGCGCGATGTCGGCGCCGATGCCGTACGAGCCGCCGAAGACCACCATCGTCTTGCCGGCCAGCTGCTCGCGGTAGGCGGCCTCGCCGGCCTGAGCGGGCGCGGCGTGCGAGGCGAGCTGGAACAGCTTGTCGGCGATGAAGACGTCGACGGGCTGCGTCACCTTCATGTTGTAGTCGTCGCCCGCCACCACGTGGACGGGGACGTCCGGCAGGTACTTGACGACGACGGAGCAGTCGTCGGTCGCCTGGAAGAACGGGTCGGCCGCCGCGCGCTCGTAGGCGGCGGCGATCGTGGAGAGGCGGAAGCCCTGCGGGGTCTGGCCGCGGCGCAGGCGCGCGCGGTCGGGGACCTCGGTGATGAACTCGCCGTCGTCGCCGTGGGTGCGGGTGACGATGACGGTGTCGGAGGAGGGGATGGCGACGTCGACGGCCTGGTACCGCTCCAGGGACTCGACGCACTCGCGGACCACGCGCTGCGACAGCAGCGGGCGGACCGCGTCGTGGAAGAGGAGGTTGCAGTCCTCGCCGTCGGCGAGCCGCTCGGAGGCGGCCCGGATGGCGATGCGGGTGGTCTCGCTGCGGGTCGCGCCGCCGGCCAGCACGCCGGTCACCTTGGCGAGGCGGGCCTTCTCCACGATGCGGCGGGCGTCCTCCACGTACGCCGGGGTCATCAGGAGGACGACCTCGTCGACGTCCGGTGCGTTCTCGAAGATGTGGAGGGTGTGCTCCAGGATCGACTTTCCGGCGATCTTGAGGAGCTGCTTGGGTATGTCGAGCCCGATGCGCTGGCCGGTCCCCCCGGCGAGTACGACGGCGATGGTGCGGCGGGGGGCGGGATGGGAGGACAACGGTCTCCTGCTTCCTGGACTGGGGGTGCGGCACAGCGGGGCACGCGGGGGCGTGCGGGGGAGGGGCGGGCGCGAGCCGGCTACACGGGGAAGGCCGCCTCGTCGGGTTGCTCGACGGGGAAGTCGAGCAGTCCCCGCCGGTAGAGGTCGTTGGCGGCCGCGTTGAAGCGGACGATGGACGGCGGGTACTCGCCGCCCAGGAGGTACTCCTTCAGCTGCTCGCGGTAGGGCGCCATCAGGTCCTGGTCCGGGTGCAGCGTCGCCTCGATGGCCTCGGTCAGCCCGTTGCAGTCGGCGTCCAGCAGGTACGAGGCGTACGCGGTGCGCTGCTCGTTGCGGAAGTCCTGGTCGGGCAGGCCCTCCAGGTTGAAGATGGCGTACGGCTTGAGCGTCGCGACGAAGTCCGAGACGACGCTCGACATGTCGCCGATGAGCAGGTCCGATTGGTTGAAGCAGTCGTAGAGGGCGGGGATCCGCTCGGTCACCACGTGGTGCGCGGCGTCGGGGAGCGCGCTCCAGTACAGGGCGCCGGCCTGGTTGCGGCTGCGCCGGATGCGGGCGGTCCGCTCCTCCTCGGTGAGGTCGGGGTACTTGGAGCGGACGCCGCGCTCGGACAGCTCGGCGATCCGCTTGTCGATCCGGGCGAGCTTCTTCGCGGCGGCCTTGGAGTCGGTCATGTTGCGGCCGAAGCGCCGGGCGTTGTCCTCCTCCAGGAGGGCGATGACGCGGCGGTGCGCGGCGGCGGCCTCGGCGGAGCGCGAGCCGGTGAGCGGGTGCGGCTTGTAGATGATGCGGATCTCGCGGTCGTACGCGAGCAGCGCCTTGATGAGCTTCTCGCCGGCCGGGATGACGGAGGTGTAGCAGGCGTCGTCGGTCCAGCCCTCCCAGGTGGGGGCGTAGATGACGGTGGGCACGGGGCCGGAGACGCGGCCGGTCCAGCGGTGCAGGGGCATCAGCTGGGGGCGGCCGACCTCGACGATCTGGTTCGGGGAGACGGCGTGCTTGATGCGCTCGTAGCGGTCGCGGCCGGCCCGGCCGGCCACCCAGATCTCGTCGAAGACCTTGCTGACGCGGTTGCTGCTGGCGAGCTTGTCGCTGTCGCCGTGGCCGATGAAGACGTGCTTGACCTCGGCGCGCTGGAGCATGTGGACGTTCTTGCCGGCGTTGCCCGGGTAGAGGGCGACGCGCAGCTCGGGCATCTCGATGCGGGCGAGGTTGTCGGCCTTGGGGATGCAGATGACCGGCACCGGTGTCGCGTCCAGGTACCGCAGGGTGGCCCGCTCGCGCAGCACGATGATGGGGCGCAGGTCCAGGGCCTCCAGCGACTCCAGCCACATGTTCACCTGGTACATGAAGTCTTTGGAGATGGCGGCGAAGGTGAAGTACAGCGCGACCTGGGGGCGGTATTCGGCCAGCTGGTGGTTGAGCTCGTCGATGGCCTCGTCGGTGGTCGGGAGCTTCAGCGCGTTGCGCGCGTCGGGCACGAGCACCAGCAGGAAGAAGTAGGCGAGGAAGACGGTGGTGATCATGCCGTACGTGACCCAGCGCCAGTCGTCCGTCGCGATGGTGGCCAGCGAGCCGGCGACCAGCGGGATGTCCAGGTGCAGGGTCTTGCGGACGTGCTTGTCCACCAGGAACGGGTGGGGCATGCGGCGGATGCCGAGCGCCTCCAGGTCCAGTCCGCGGGTGGTGAACGGCAGCTCGTTGCGCATCTTGCGGACGTGCTTGAGCAGGGCGCCGTAGGCAAGCTGGAGGATGAACAGCAGGAGCAGGCCGATGGTGGTCATCTGCGCCACGAACGACTCGATGTCGGCGATCGCGCCGCACAGGCCCAGCAGCAGGAACTGCCGGATCAGGAAGCGCATGGTGAGGCCGAAGCGGGAGTCGCGCAGCCGCTCCAGGGTCGGCGACTCGGTGTTGTGGAGCATCAGGTCGGCGACGTAGCTCAGTGCGGCGCAGCCGACGAAGAGCGGAAGGGAGACGAACGCGACCGCGACCAGCATGCCCAGGAAGCTGAGGATGAGCCCAGTGGTGATCAGAACGCCGAGTACGGCGCGCAGCCGCTTGGAGCCCATGGATGCGGAGCCTCCCCCATGGAGGTATAAGAATCGCGTGAAGTGTCGCAGTAGTATAAGCAGCCGTATGGACGGCTCCAGAACGTGCCGTGAACCACGGGCCAATGATTACCGGCAGGGCCTGCGAATATGCCGCGGCACATCCGCCGCGGTCCCGCTCAAGCGGTGAAGCCGTACACCGTCAGCTCGCGCCGGTCGTTCGCCTTCACGGAAAATCCCAGGCACAAAGCGGGCTCCGAAGCCGCCTGGCGGACGGCCATCCCCTCGGGCTCCCGGTAGGTCAGGTCCGGCGCCACGGTCACGTGGTGGCGCCCCTGCGGCCGCCCCGTCCGCACGTCGATCGCGGACACGTACGTGTTGCCGCCCGACTTCCTCGGATTGCTTCCGTTTTTCCCGGTGTACGGCTTGCCGGTCAGTACGTACACGTAATCGCCGTGCAGCGCACAGCCCTGGAACCATTCCTCTTCCTTGACCTGCACGCCCGCCTTGATCGTCTGGGCGGGCGTGAACCGCCCCGCGAGGAAGTCGTCCAGACCGTACACGGAGAACCGGTGCAGGCCGCCCTCCTGATGGCTCACCAGCACCCGCCCGCCCGCCAGGTCCAGGGCCGGGCACACATCGGTGGACCCGGGCACCGGGTCGAAATGCCGAACCGATTCATCGGAACTGTTCAGCACCGCACCGTCCTTGAACGGCACCCGCACCACCGTACGGCCATACCCGCTCTCCGGATCGGCCCGCCCTTCGAGCCATATGTAGGTACGCGGACCCGTCGGCTCCACACCGAAGGAAATTCCGTGGCCGAAGCCCCGGAGATACATGTGCCCGAGCACACTGCCCGAACCGGTCATCCTGGTCAGGCACATATCGCCCGCCGACTTCCGGTCCCCGTACCCGACCGGCTCCTCCTCCCCGTCGAGGAGGAGGCCGCCCTGCACGGTCTGGAGCGTGAACACCTGCCCGTTCGTGTCGTCGAACGCGAACGACTGCGGGCCCGTCGAGTTGAACAGCGCCGACGGCGCGAGGACCTCCGCACCCGTGCGCATGTCGAAGGCGCCCACCACCGGCTGCGAGCCGCCCCGCCAGCCCGACCCGAAGCCGAACCCGAACGCGGACCCGGACTCCTGACCGGGGCGCAGTGCCCAGGCCGCGCCGCCCGCGGTCACCGCGGCGGCCGCCGCGCCGCCCCCGAAGAGCACGCTCCGGCGGCTGAAAACCCTCTTGTCCTGCGCCACGATCCGTATTCTGCCAGCCCAGGCGGTGCGCCCCGCCGAAACCCCCGGCCGGACGCGGCGGACGCCCGCCCCCGGACGGGGGGACGGGCGCCCGCGGTGCTCACACGGCGTCAGGCCGCCGCGCGGCGGTTCAGGCCGTCGGCACGCTCGCCACGCCCGGAGCCAGGAACCGCTTGCCGTTCACACGCTCCGAGACGCCCTCGCGGTCCAGGTACGGCGTGATGCCGCCCAGGTGGAAGGGCCAGCCGGCGCCCGTGATGAGGCAGAGGTCGATGTCCTGGGCCTCGGCCACGACACCCTCCTCCAGCATCAGGCCGATCTCCTGCGCCACCGCGTCCAGGACGCGCGTCCGCACCTGCTCCTCGGTCAGCACCGAGTCGCCCTGCACCAGGAGGGCGGCGACCTCCGGGTCCAGCTCCGGCTTGCCGGAGTCGTACACGTAGAAGCCCCGCTTGCCGGCCTCGACGACCGCCTTCAGGTTGGGGGAGACCTTGAAGCGCTCCGGGAAGGAGCGGTTCAGCGTCTCGGACACGTGCAGGCCGATCGCCGGGCCGACGAGCTCCAGCAGCACCAGCGGGGACATCGGCAGGCCGAGCGGCTCGATGGCCTTCTCCGCCGTGACGACCGGGGTGCCCTCGTCGATGACGTTCTGGATCTCGCCCATGAAGCGGGTCAGGATGCGGTTCACGACGAACGCCGGGGCGTCCTTGGTGAGGACCGCGGTCTTCTTCAGCTTCTTGGCGACACCGAAGGCCGTGGCCAGCGAGGCGTCGTCGGTCTTCTCACCGCGGACGATCTCCAGCAGCGGGAGGATCGCGACCGGGTTGAAGAAGTGGAAGCCGACCACGCGCTCCGGGTGCCGCAGCTTGGAGGCCATCTCCGACACCGACAGCGAGGAGGTGTTCGTCGCGAGGATCGCGTGCGCCGGGGCGACCGCCTCGACCTCCGCGAACACCTTCTGCTTGACGGACATCTCCTCGAACACGGCCTCGATGATGAAGTCCGCGTCCGCGAAGCCCTCGGCCTTGTCCAGGACACCGGTCACCAGCGCCTTGAGGCGGTTGGCCTTGTCCTGGTTGATCCGGCCCTTGCCCAGCAGCTTCTCGATCTCGGCGTGGACGTAGCCCACACCCCGGTCCACGCGCTCCTGGTCGATGTCGGTGAGGACCACCGGCACCTCCAGGCGGCGCAGGAACAGCAGCGCCAGCTGCGAGGCCATCAGGCCCGCGCCGACGACGCCGACCTTGGTCACCGGGCGCGCCAGGCTCTTGTCCGGGGCGCCGGCCGGGCGCTTGCCGCGCTTCTGGACCAGGTTGAAGGCGTAGATGCCCGAGCGCAGCTCGCCGCCCATGATGAGGTCGGCCAGCGCCTTGTCCTCGGCGTCGAAGCCCTTCTGCAGGTCGCCGTCCTTGGCCGCCTCGATGATCTCCAGGGCGCGGTACGCGGCCGGGGCAGCGCCGTGCACCTTGGAGTCGGCGATGAAGCGGCCCTTGGCCACGGCCGCGTCCCACGCCTCGCCGCGGTCGACCTCGGCGCGGACGACCTCGGTCTCGCCGGTGAGGACCTTCGCGGTCCACAGCAGCGACTGCTCCAGGAAGTCGGCGCCCTCGAAGATCGCGTCGGCGATGCCGAGCTCGAAGACCTGCCTGCCCTTGAGCTGGCGGTTCTGGTTCAGCGAGTTCTCGATGATCACCGAGACGGCGCGCTCGGCACCGATCAGGTTCGGCAGGATGGCGCAGCCGCCCCAGCCGGGGACCAGGCCGAGGAAGACCTCGGGCAGCGAGAAGGCCGGGATGGCCTTCGACACCGTGCGGTAGGTGCAGTGCAGGCCGACCTCGACGCCGCCGCCCATCGCCGCGCCGTTGTAGTACGCGAACGTGGGCACGGCCAGCGCCGACAGGCGCTTGAAGACGTCGTGCCCGCCCTTGCCGATGGCCAGCGCCTCGTCGTGGCCCTTCAGCAGCTCGACGCCCTTGAGGTCGGCGCCGACCGCGAAGATGAACGGCTTGCCGGTGATGCCCGCGCCGACGATGGAGCCGGCCAGGGCCTCCTGCTCGACCTGGTCGATCGCCGCGTTCAGGTTGGCCAGCGACTGCGGGCCGAAGGTCGTCGGCTTGGTGTGGTCGAAGCCGTTGTCCAGCGTGATGAGCGCGAAGCGCCCCGCGCCGAACGGCAGTTCCAGGTGGCGGACGTGCGCCGAGGTGACGACCTCGTCCGGGAACAGCTCGGCCGCGCCCTTCAGGAGCTCAGCGGTGGTGCTCACTTGGACTCTCCCTCGGCGAAGTGCGGGTTCTCCCAGATGACCGTCGCGCCCATGCCGAAGCCCACGCACATGGTGGTCAGGCCGTAGCGGACGTGCGGCTGCTCCTCGAACTGGCGGGCCAGCTGCGTCATGAGGCGGACGCCGGAGGAGGCCAGCGGGTGGCCGAACGCGATGGCGCCGCCGTACTGGTTCACGCGGGCGTCGTCGTCGGCGATGCCGTAGTGCTCCAGGAACGCGAGGACCTGGACGGCGAAGGCCTCGTTGATCTCGAACAGGCCGATGTCCCCGATGGACAGGCCGGCCTGGGCCAGGGCCTTCTCGGTGGCCGGGATCGGGCCGTAGCCCATGACCTCCGGCTCGACGCCGGCGAAGGCGTACGACACGAGGCGCATCTTGACCGGGAGGTTGTTCTCCCGGGCGAAGTCCTCGGACGCGATGACCGCGGCGGTGGCGCCGTCGTTGAGGCCGGCGGCGTTGCCCGCGGTGACCCGGCCGTGCGTACGGAACGGGGTCTTCAGGTTCGCCAGGTTCTCCAGCGTGGTGCCCGGGCGCATCGGCTCGTCGGAGGTGACGAGGCCCCAGCCGGTCTCGCCGACCTCGGGGTTGGTGTTGCGCACCGAGATCGGGACCAGGTCCTGCTGGATCTTGCCGTCGGCGTACGCCTTGGCGGCCTTCTCCTGCGAGCGCACGGCGTACTCGTCGGCGCGGAGCTTGGTGATCGTCGGGTACCGGTCGTGCAGGTTCTCGGCGGTCATGCCCATGAACAGGGCGGACTCGTCGACCAGCTTCTCGGAGACGAAGCGCGGGTTCGGGTCGACGCCCTCGCCCATCGGGTGGCGGCCCATGTGCTCGACACCGCCGGCGATGGCGACATCGTACGCACCGAAGGCCACACCGCCCGCGACGGCGGTCACGGCGGTCAGCGCGCCGGCGCACATGCGGTCGATGGAGTAGCCCGGGACGGACTGCGGCAGGCCCGCGAGGATGCCGGCCGTGCGGCCGATCGTCAGGCCCTGGTCGCCGATCTGCGTGGTGGCGGCGATGGCCACCTCGTCGATCTTCTTGGGGTCCAGGTCCGGGTTGCGGCGCAGCAGCTCCCGGATCGCCTTCACGACGAGGTCGTCGGCGCGGGTCTCGTGGTAGATGCCCTTCGGGCCCGCCTTGCCGAACGGGGTGCGGACGCCGTCGACGAAGACGACGTCCCTGACGGTACGAGGCACGTTGGCTCTCCTCCAGGTGCGGGATGGCACTGCTGCGCGGGGGCGGCCCGGCCAACGGCTGAGCGCCCGCTCACCCGCCATGCTACTTGCGGGTAACCGGTGTGGACACCCCCGCGCCGAGGAGCGGCGAACGTCACACCGCGCCGGGGCTCACGGCCGCGTCCCCCGGCGGTACGCCATGGTCCCGCAGCGGCGGGCCGGGGCCGCGCAGCCGCCCCGGCCGGTCGGCCGGCCGCGGACGCGAAGGAGCCCCCGGCCGGGGGGCCGGGGGCTCCTTCGAAGGGCGGCGTACGCGCCTCAGGCGGTCGCGGCCAGGGCCGTGACCAGTACCGGGGTGACCTGCTCGATCTGCCACGGGCGGGCGCCGTGGCCGGCCAGGGCCTCGGCCACCGTGTCCCCGCCGAGCCGCTTCGGCGGCTCCCAGCACAGCCGGCGCACCGTGTCCGGGGTGATCAGGTTCTCCTGGGGCAGGTTCAGCCGCTCGGCGAGCGCCGACACCGCCGCGCGGGCCGCGGACAGCCGGGCCGCGGCGGCCGGGTCCTTGTCGGCCCAGGACCGGGGCGGCGGCGGACCGGCCGAGGCGGCCCCGGGCTGCGGCAGCTCGGCCTCGGGCAGGGCCCTGGCCCGGTCCACCGCGGCCATCCACTGCTCCAGCTGGCGGCGGCCCATCCGCTGCCCGAAGCCGGGCAGGGCCGACAGGGCGTGCACGTGGGCCGGCAGGGCGAGCGCGGCCTCGACGATCGCGGCGTCGCTCAGCACCTTGCCGGGCGAGACGTCGCGCCGCTGGGCGATCCGGTCGCGCGACTCCCACAGCTCCCGCACGACCGCCATCTGGCGGCGCCGGCGCACCTTGTGCATGCCGGAGGTGCGGCGCCAGGGGTCCTTGCGCGGCGGGGCGGGCGGGGCGGAGGCGATCGCGTCGAACTCCTGGCGGGCCCATTCCAGTTTGCCCTGCCGGTCCAGCTCCGCCTCCAGCGCGTCCCGCAGGTCCACCAGCAGCTCGACGTCGAGCGCGGCGTAGCGCAGCCACGGCTCGGGGAGCGGGCGGGTGGACCAGTCGACGGCGGAGTGGCCCTTCTCCAGCGCGTAGCCGAGCACGCTCTCGACCATCGCGCCCAGCCCGACGCGGGGGAAGCCCGCGAGCCGGCCGGCGAGTTCGGTGTCGAACAGGGAGGTGGGCTCCATGCCTATGTCGCGCAGGCACGGCAGGTCCTGGGTCGCCGCGTGGAGGATCCACTCCGTGCCGTCCAGGGCCCGGCCGAGCGCGGACAGGTCGGGACAGCCGACCGGGTCGACGAGCGCGGACCCCGCGCCTTCGCGGCGCAGCTGCACGAGGTAGGCGCGCTGGCCGTAGCGGTATCCGGAGGCGCGTTCGGCGTCGACGGCGACGGGGCCGGTGCCCGCGGCGAAGGCCGCGACCACCCGGGCGAGGGCGTGTTCGTCGGCGACCACCGGCGGGATCCCCTCGCGGGGTTCGAGCAACGGAATCGGCGCCTTGTCGACGTCGTCCGGGGGGCCGCCCCCGGTGGTGGTGCGCAGGTCTGCTGCGGTCTCTTGGGCGTCGGTCACCGCTCAAGGGTATCCGCGGATACGGCGCGCCCGTCGCCGGAACGTTCCGGCGACGGGCACGGTGGGGGCCTCGGGCAGGGGGCCTGCGTTCCCCCGCGGTTCCCCGCGGTCCTCCCGGCGCGGCCCCGGTGCCGGGGCCGCCGGGGGCCGCCGGGCCGGGATCAGTGGATGATCCCCGTCCGCAGGGCCACGGCGACCATCCCGGCGCGGTCGCCGGTGCCCAGCTTGCGGGCGATGCGGGCCAGGTGGGACTTCACGGTGAGGGCGGACAGGCCCATCGAGACGCCGATGGCCTTGTTCGACTGGCCCTCGGCGACCAGGCGGAGGACCTCCACCTCGCGGCCGGAGAGCTCGCGGTAGCCGCCCGGGTGGCTCGGGGCACCCGGGGGGCGGCGGTGCATGCGGGCGGCGGCGGCGCCGATGGGGGCGGCGCCCGGGCGGGCGGGGAGTCCGATGTTGGTCCGCGTGCCGGTGACGACGTACCCCTTGACGCCGCCCGCGAGGGCGTTGCGGACGGCGCCGATGTCGTCGGCCGCCGAGAGGGCCAGGCCGTTCGGCCAGCCCGCGGCACGGGTCTCGGAGAGCAGGGTCAGGCCGGAGCCGTCCGGCAGGTGCACGTCGGCCACGCAGATGTCGCGCGGACTGCTGACGCGGGGGCGGGCCTCCGCGATGGACGACGCCTCGATCACATCGCGTACTCCGAGGGCCCACAGATGGCGGGTCACGGTGGAACGGACGCGCGGGTCGGCCACGACGACCATGGCCGTCGGCTTGTTCGGGCGGTAGGCGACCAGGCTTGCGGGCTGCTCGAGAAGAACGGACACCTAGGCCTCCTGGGGGAGTGGCGGGACGGGCCGGCTCGGGGAAGGAAGCCGGTGCGAACCGTGCGGATGGTCACTGGTTCCTTCGGCACGTCACCCGCCCGGCTTTAGGGAATGATCACGATTTGGTGAGTAACAATTCGGGCAATTCGGACGCACGATCGATCACTCGGTGATCAGAAGCCCGCAAACCGTGCCGTGCTCCCGCACGGATGCCGCGGCCTTTCGATCAGCCGTTCCCGCCGCGGCAGCCCTCGCCGGGCGCCGCCGGGCGGGTGGCGGGTGCCGCCGTACGGAGCCACCGCTACGGGTGGTGCGGACCCCGCCGCTGTGGCAGGGAGACCACGCCCGGCCCGGCCTCGCCGGGGCCCAGCGGCGGCATCCCCGCGACCTGGCACAGCAGCTCGCACCACGCCGCCAGGTGGCCCGGGGTGTCCGGCACCCCGCCCACCCCCTCGCGCGGCGTCCAGGACGCCCGGATCTCGATCTGCGTCGCCGGCCGCCGCTCGGCGAGCCCGCCGAAGTAGTGCGAGCCCGCCATCGTCACGGTGCCGCTCGCCTCGCCGAACGACAGCCCGCGCGCCTCCAGCGCCCCGGTCAGCCAGGACCAGCACACGTCCGGCAGCAGCGGGTCGGCCGCCATCTCCGGCTCCAGCTCCGCGCGCACCAGCGTCACCAGCCGGAACGTCCCCCGCCAGGCCTCGTGCCCGGCCGGGTCGTGCAGCAGGATGAGCCGCCCGTCGGCGAGGTCCTCCTCGCCCTCGACGGCGGCCGCCTCCAGCGCGTACGCGTACGGCGCCAGCCGCTGCGGCGGTCTGACCGGGTCGATCTCGATCCCCGGCCGCAGGCGCGCCTTCTTCAACCCCTCGACCGCCCGCCGGAACGGGAGCGGGACGGAGCTCTCCTTCCCGCTGTCCATACCGTCGGCGCCATCTGAAAATCGTCCCTGAGCCGCAGCCATGCCCGGAAGACTAGGCGGAACGAGGGCCCGTGCGGCGCAGGGACACCCGCGCCATGACGGCCACTTCTGCACACGTGCGAAGATTTGCGGCGTGAGCGCCAACGACCGCCCCACGGGCCAGCCGAGCCAGACGTACGATTCCGCCTTCCTGAAGGCGTGCCGCCGCGAGCCGGTGCCGCACACCCCGGTGTGGTTCATGCGGCAGGCCGGGCGCTCCCTCCCCGAGTACCGCAAGGTCCGCGAGGGCACCGCCATGCTGGAGTCCTGCATGCGGCCCGACCTGGTCACCGAGATCACGCTGCAGCCGGTGCGCCGCCACAAGGTGGACGCCGCGATCTTCTTCTCCGACATCGTGGTCCCGCTCAAGGCCATCGGCGTCGACCTCGACATCAAGCCCGGCATCGGGCCGGTCGTCGCCCAGCCGATCCGCCGCCGCGAGGACCTCGCACAGCTGCGCGACCTCACCCCGGAGGACGTGCCGTACGTCACCGAGGCGATCGGCATGCTCACGGGTGAACTCGGCGCCACCCCGTTGATCGGCTTCGCCGGCGCTCCTTTCACCCTCGCGAGCTACCTCGTCGAGGGCGGCCCCTCCCGCAACCACGAGCACACCAAGGCGCTCATGTACGGCGACCCGCAGCTGTGGGCCGACCTGCTGGACCGCCTCGCGGAGATCACCTCGGCCTTCCTGAAGGTGCAGATCGAGGCGGGCGCCTCCGCCGTCCAGCTCTTCGACTCCTGGGTCGGCGCGCTCGCCCCGGCGGACTACCGGCGCTCGGTCATGCCGGCCTCGGCGAAGGTCTTCGACTCCGTCGCCTCCTACGGCGTCCCGCGCATCCACTTCGGCGTGGGCACCGGTGAGCTGCTCGGCCTGATGGGCGAGGCCGGCGCCGACGTCGTCGGCGTCGACTGGCGCATCCCGCTGGACGAGGCCGCGCGGCGCGTCGGCCCCGGCAAGGCGCTCCAGGGCAACCTCGACCCGGCGGTCCTCTTCTCCACCCCCGAGGCCGTCCGGGCCAAGACCGACGAGGTCCTCGCGGCCGCCGCCGGGCTGGAGGGCCACGTCTTCAACCTCGGCCACGGCGTCCTGCCGACGACCGACCCCGACGCCCTGACCCGCCTCGTCGACCACGTCCACACCCGCACGGCGCGCTGACCCGCCGGACCCCGGGGCCGCCGCCGCGGCGGCGCCCCCGGGGTCCGCGGCGGTCACACGCCGGCCGAGCGGACCGCGGCGACCGCCTTGCGGGCCGCCACCAGGACCGGGTCCCACACCGGGGAGAACGGCGGCGCGTACCCCAGGTCCAGGGCGACGACCTGCTCCACGGTCATGCCCGCCGTCAGCGCGACCGCCGCGACGTCCACCCGCTTCGCGGACCCGGCCCCGCCGACGATCTGCACCCCGAGCAGCCGTCCCGTCCGCCGCTCCGCCAGCATCTTGACCGTCATCCCGGCGGCCGCCGGGTAGTAGCCGGCCGTCGTCGTCGAGGCGACCGTCGCCGTGACGAACTGCAGCCCCGCCTCCAGGGCGTCCGCCTCGCGCAGCCCCGTCCGCGCGATCTCCAGGTCGCAGACCTTGCTGACCGCCGTGCCCACCACCCCGGGGAAGGTGGCGTAGCCGCCGCCGACACCCGAGCCGATCACCTGCCCGTGCTTGTTCGCGTGGGTGCCGAGCGGGACGTGCCGGTGGCGGCCCGCGACCAGGTCCAGCACCTCCACGCAGTCGCCGCCCGCCCAGATGTTGCCGTACCCGCGGACCCGCATCGACAGGTCCGTCAGCAGGCCGCCCGACGTGCCGAGCGGCAGCCCCGCCGCACGGGCCAGGCCGGTCCGCGGCTCCACGCCGATGCCGAGGACCACCACGTCCGCCGGGTACGCGTCCCCCGACGCGGTGCGGACCCCGCAGGCCCGGCCGTCGCCGTCCGTCAGGACTTCCGCCACGTCGGCGCGGGAGACCGTCCTGATGCCCATCCGGTTCATCGCCGTGTTCACCAGGCCGCCCATGTCGGGGTCGAGGGTGGACATCGGCTGCTCGCCGCGGTGCAGGACGGTGACCTCGAAGCCCCGGTGCAGCAGGGCCTCCGCCATCTCCACGCCGATGTAGCCGGCGCCGACGACGACGGCCCGGCGGCCGCCGGGCCGCTCCAGGCCGTCCATCAGCCGCTGCCCGTCGTCGAGGGTCTGCACCCCGTGGACGCCGTGGGCGCCGATGCCGGGCATCCGCGGCCGGACCGGGCGTGCGCCCGTCGCCAGGACGAGCTTGTCGTAGCCGGTCCAGGACGCGGCGCCCGAGTCGAGGTCGCGGGTGCGGACGCGGCTCCGGCCGAGGTCCAGCTCCAGCACCTCCGTACGGGTGCGCAGGTCGATGCCGCGGGCGCGGTGCTCCTCGGGGGTGCGGGCGATCAGGGCGTCCCTCTCGGTGACGGCGCCGCCGATCCAGTACGGGATCCCGCACGCCGAGTACGAGGTGAAGCGGCCCCGCTCGAAGGCCGTGATCTCCAGCTCCGCAGGGCCCTTCAGCCGCCGGGCCTGCGACGCGGCGGACATCCCCGCCGCGTCGCCGCCGACGACCACCAGCCGTTCCACCGCCATCGTCCGCACCGTCCTCCACTGCGATCACGTGGAGGACACGCTACGGGGGGACGGTGCTCAGCCCGAGACGCGGGGCGGCTGCGCCGGGTCGCTCCCGCCCCGCGCCGGCGGGACGGCCGGGGGCGCGGCCGCGGCGGCGGCGTCCTCCGGGCCCGCAGGGGCCTCCGGGGAAGCGGGGGCAGCCGGGTTGAGCGGGGCCTCCGGGGCCTCCGGGGCCTTTGGTGCAGCCGGGGCCTCCGGCGCGGCCGCGCCGGCCCTACCGGCCGGGGCGCCGCCCCGCCGCCGCAGCCGGCGCAGGAACCGGAAGCCCAGCACGCCGGCCGCGCCCGCCGCCGCGAACGGCAGCACCAGCGCCACCGCGACGACGGCGTACGCCACGACGTCCGCGAACGCCTCCCAGCCGGTGCGCAGCGCACCCCCGACCGACGGCCTGCCGTCCTCCTCCGGCGCCGCCGCGGCCTCCGGCTCCGACACCTCCACGGTGATCGTGCCGAGCGAGGTCCGGTCCTTCAGCGCGGTCTGCTGCGCCAGCAGGGACTCCAGGTCCGACTGCCGCTTGCTCAGCTCGCCCTCCAGCATCACCACGTCCCCGAGGGCCGTGGCCCGCTCCATCATCTCCCGCACCCGCGCGACGCTGGCCTGCTGCGAGCGGACGCGGCTGTCGACGTCCGCGACCTTCTCCGTCACGTCCTGCGCCTCCACCTTCCGGCCCAGGAGCTTCCCGCTGCCCTCCAGGGCTCCGAGCACCGCGTCGAACCGCTCGGAGGGCACCCGCAGCGTCATGGTCGACGTCATCCGGCCGTCCTTGCCGCGCCGCGTCGACTCGCTGCCGACGAACCCCCCGGCCCCCTCCGCGGCCGCCCGCGCCGACGCCAGCACCTTCCCGGCGTCGCGCGTCTCGATCGACAGCGAGCCCGTCCTGATCACATGCGGCCGGACCGCGGCCGGGGCCGGCGCGCCCGGCGCCTTCGCCGCGCCCTCCGCAGGCGGGGCGGCCGCCCCGGCGCCCGCACGGCCCTCCCCGCCGGGGGCCGGCGCCACCGCGGCCCTGTCGGCGGCCGCGGAGCCGGCCGCCCCGCCGTCGGCGCCGCAGCCGGTGAGCGCCAGCGAGCCCGCCAGGGCCAGCCCGGCCAGCACGGCCGCGGCGCGCGGCCCCGTCCCCGTCGTGCGCGTGATGGTGGTGGTCGAACTGGAGCGTGCTCGCACTGCGGTCCCCCCGGGGGTCGTCTGCCTCGTGCCGTTTCGACGCGCGCTCCCGGCCCGCGGGTTTCGCCCCGCCGGTCCCGGGACGGTCCCGATGCGGTCACGGTCCGGCCTCGGCGCGGCCCCGCGACCCGGTCTGAGAGCATGTGTCCATGCACGAAGCGGACACGCGTACGGACGACGGCACCCACGGCGACGGCGCGCCCGGCGCCCCCGGCACGGCCCCCCGCCGCCGGGCCCTCGTCATCGGCGGCGGCATCGCCGGCCTCGCCGCAGCCCACCGGCTCCTCGCCGCCGGACTGCACGTCACCCTGCTGGAGGCCGGGCAGCGCCTCGGCGGCAAGCTGTACGCCGGAGAACTCGCCGGCGCCCCCGTCGACCTCGGCGCCGAATCCGTGCTGGCCCGCCGGCCGGAAGCCCTCGACCTCGCCCGCGCCGTCGGCCTCGGCCCGGCGCTCCAGCCGCCCGCCACCACCACCGCCCACCTGTGGACGCGCGGCGCGCTGCGCCCCATGCCCACCGGACACGTCATGGGCGTCCCCGGCGACACGGCACCGCTGGCCGCCTCCGGCGTCCTGTCCGCCGAGGGCCTGGCCAGGATCGGCGCCGAACGCGACCTGCCGCCCGCCGAGATCGGCGAGGACGTCGCCGTCGGCGCGTACGTCGCGGCCCGCCTCGGCCGCGAGGTCGTCGACCGGCTCGTCGAACCCCTCCTCGGCGGCGTGTACGCCGGCGACGCCTACCGCATCTCCCTGCGTGCCGCCGTCCCGCAGCTCTACGAGGCCGCCCGTACGCACGACTCGCTCGGCGAGGCCGTACGCGACCTCCAGCGCCGGGCCGCGGCCCAGCCGGGGAAGGGCGGGCCCGTCTTCGCCGGCATCGACGGCGGCATCGGCCGCCTCCCGGCCGCCGTCGCCGACGCCTGCCGGGCCGCCGGCGCCGAGATCACCACCGGCGCCGAGGTCCGCGAACTCCTGCGCACCCCCGGCGGCTGGCGGGCCGTCACCGCCGCCGGACCCGTCGACGCCGACGCCGTCGTCCTCGCCGTGCCGGCCGGCCCCGCCGCACGGCTGCTCCAGGACACCGCCCCGGCGGCCGCCGCCGAGCTGCGTGCGGTGGAGTACGCGTCTATGGCCCTCGTCACCATGGCGTTCCGCCGCTCGGAGCTGCCCGACGCGATCACCGGCGGGACGGCCAGCGGGTTCCTCGTACCGCCCGTCGACGGAAAGACGATCAAGGCGTCCACCTTCTCCAGCAGCAAGTGGGCCTGGGCCGGCACCGACCCCGACCTCTTCCTGCTGCGCACCTCCGTGGGCCGCCACGGCGACGAGGCCGACCTGGCCCGCGAGGACGCCGAACTCGTCGGCGTCTCGCTGCGCGACCTCGGCGAGGCCGTCGGCCTCACCGCCCGTCCCGTCGCCTCGACCGTCACCCGCTGGGACGGCGGGCTGCCGCAGTACCCGGTCGGCCACCTCGACCGGGTCGCCCGTATCCGCGCCGCGGTCGGCGCGCTGCCCGGCCTCGCCGTGTGCGGCGCCCTCTACGACGGCGTCGGCATCCCCGCCTGCATCGCCGGCGCGGCGAAGGCCGCCGACGCGGTCGCCGCCGCGTTGGGCACCCCTGGCTCCGAGCACTGATCGGCACACGGGACAATGGACGCATGACTGCACCAGAGAAGATCCCCAACGCGGGGAAGAAGGCGAAGGACCTCAACGAGGTCATCCGCTACACCCTGTGGTCCGTCTTCAAGCTGAAGGACGTGCTCCCCGAGGACCGGACCGGCTACGCGGACGAGGTCCAGGAGCTGTTCGACCAGCTGGCCGCCAAGGACATCACCGTCCGCGGCACCTACGACCTCTCCGGGCTGCGCGCCGACGCCGACCTCATGATCTGGTGGCACGCGGAGACGGCCGACGAGCTGCAGACCGCGTACAACCTGTTCCGGCGCACCAGGCTGGGCCGCGCGCTGGAGCCGGTGTGGTCGAACATGGCCCTGCACCGCCCGGCCGAGTTCAACAAGTCGCACATCCCGGCGTTCCTCGCCGACGAGGTCGCCCGCGACTACGTCAGCGTCTACCCCTTCGTGCGCAGCTACGACTGGTACCTGCTGCCCGACGAGGACCGGCGCCGGATGCTCGCCGACCACGGCAAGATGGCGCGCGGCTACCCGGACGTCCGCGCCAACACCGTCGCCTCCTTCTCGCTGGGCGACTACGAGTGGCTGCTGGCCTTCGAGGCGGACGAACTGCACCGCATCGTCGACCTGATGCGCCACCTGCGCGCCTCCGAGGCCCGTATGCACGTCCGTGAAGAGGTCCCCTTCTTCACCGGGCGCCGCAAGTCCGTCGCCGACCTGGTCGCCGGGCTCGCCTGATACCTCCCCCGGGGGGAACAGCACGGAGGAACGACCTCCTCCGGCTGGGGAGGCCCTGCCCCCGAAACGACGCAGCCGGAGACCCCGCACCGGAAGTTCAGACTGCCGGCGGAAGCGCCCCGGGCCAGGTGCCCGGGGCGCTTCCGCCCGGTGGTCCAGCGACACCGGCGCGGGCTCCGGATGCGGCGGGGCCGGCCTCAGGAGGAAGAAGAGCTGCTGGAACAGCTCGACCCCGAGGAACAGCTGGACCCGGACGAGCAGCTCGACCCGGACGAGCCGGAGCAGCCGGAGCCGGACGAGCCGGAGCAGCTCGATCCGCCCGAACTCCCGCACCCCGAACCGCCGGAGTCGGCGGACCCCGCGCACCACACGACCGGCAGCGCCTCCGCGCCGGACGACCCGCAGCCGTCGTGCCCGCCGCCTCCGCCGCCTCCGCCGCTGCCCGGCCGGCCCGACCTGCCGGACTGCGCCCGGTGCTGGGCGGCGGCCAGCCGCGTCCGCCGGGCCGCCGGGACCAGCAGCGGCCCGAGGTACGGGTCCCGCAGCGTGCGCAGCCCGAACAGCGCGATCTGCGCCCGCGGGCTGCCGTCCCCCACGTACAGGGCGCGCATCGCCCCGAGCGCCCGCCGCCCCTGCGGGGTGACGCGCCGTGCCGCCCGCGACGCGCAGACCGCCCCGGCGACGGCGCCGACCAGCAGTGCGAGCGGCAGCGACACCGCCGCCAGCACCCCGGCCGGCATCCCGCCGCCGCTCGCCACCGCGAGCGTGAACACCGTCAGCGGCAGCGACAGCACGAACAGGACCCCGCACAGCGCGGCCTGCACCACCCCCCACCGCCGTACGCCGCGCCCCCGGCCGGGCACGGTGAGCAGCCCGCGGGCCGCCAGCCCGTCCCCGACCTCCTGCACGGCCGGCTCGCGCATGGCGGCGTACCGCACCTGGTACAGCCAGCCCGACGGTGCCTGCCCGCAGGCGCGGAGCACCGCCCGCTCGGCGGCGTCGGCGGCCGGGGCGCCGGGCCGCGCCTCGACGATGCCGGGGCCGCCGGCGGCCAGGCGGCCGTCCGCGAGGAGCGCGGCGAGCGCGGTGTCGACGACCCCGCCCGGCCCGCCGGTCAGGAACGCCGCCTCCGACAGGTCCAGCAGCCGGGGCTGCTCCCCGCCGGTACGGGGCCGGGTGCGCAGCAGCGCCCACACCAGCAGCGCACTGGAGACGGCGACCGCGGCGGCGACGGCGAGCGGGACGACGGCGGAACCGTTCACGCCGCCCTCCCTGCCAGGGCGCGGGCCCAGCGCACGATGCGCCCCGGCGGCTTGGGCCCCGCGCGGTCCCGCCACCAGGCGGTGAGCCGGCGCCGCGCGGCGGGGTCGGCGGGCAGGTCGCGGACCAGCAGGTGCTCGGCGAAGTCGAGCGCGTCCCGCCGGTAGCCGCCGGGCAGGGGCCGGTGGCGGGCGTACCCGAGGAACGCCTCCCGGAACGCCTTCCGCCCGCCCAGCAGTTCCGGCAGCTCGGGCGCGATCTTCGCGACGATGTCCGCCCGCTTGCCCGCCAGCGCACGGGCCTGTACGCGGACCCGCTGCCGGTCGAACCCCTCGGGCACGGGCGTCCCGGCCACGAGCGCGGACAACAGCGCGGCCTGCTCCAACCCCACCCGGGCCCGCGCGGCTTCGAGCCCGCCGGAACCCCCGGCCGCGGCCGCCGGGGCGGCACCGGCCGGGGAGCCGGTGACGGCGGGGGCTGCGGCGGCCTCCACGGTGGACCGGATCGCGGCCAGCTCGGCGGCCAGCTCCGCCTCCGGCGGGAAGGCGTCGTCGCGCTCCAGCAGCACCCCGGCCGGCCGCATCCGGCCCGCGAGGTCCGCCAGGATGCCGAGCACGGCCGGCGGCACGGGATGGGCGTGCGTGTCGTGCCACACGCCGTCCCGCTCCACACCGCCCGCGACGTGCACGTACGCCAGCGCCTCCGGCGGGATCGCGGCGAGCACCGCGGCGGGGTCCTCCCCGCGGTTGATCCGGTTCGTGTGCAGGTTCGCCACGTCGATGAGCAGCCGGACACCCGTCCGCTCGACCAGCTCCGCCAGGAACTGCGCCTCCGTCAGCTCCTCGCCCGGCCAGCGCACGAGCGCCGCGATGTTCTCCAGCGCCAGCGGCACGGGCAGCGCCTCCTGCGCGATCCGCACGTTCGCGCACAGCACGTCGAGGGCGTCCCGGGTCCGCTGCACGGGCAGCAGGTGCCCGGCCTCCAGCGCCGGTGAGCCGGTCCGCACGAAGGCGATGTGCTCGGTGACCAGCGGCGCCCCCAACGCCACCGCCCGCTCCGCGAGCGCGGCCAGCCGGCCCGCGTCGGGCGGCTCCGCACCGCCGAGGCCGAGCGAGACCCCGTGCGGGACGACGCGCACACCGCGGTCGAGGAGCCGCCGCAGCGGCTCCGGCAGGTGGCCGGGGCAGACGTTCTCGGCGACGACCTCGACCCAGTCCAGCCCGGGCAACCGCTCGACCGCATCCGCGATCTCCGGTCGCCACCCGATGCCCACTCCCAGGTGCACCATGGGTTCCATGCCCCTCCCCCCGCTCGTCGGCCCGGCGTACCGGCCCGTGTGCCGGATTGATGGCCCCGCCCACACGACGCCAACCCAGCGAAGGTGACGTTCAGAGCAACATTTGAGGTTCCGCCCGGGCTGTGGCCTCAGGGCCGTGCGAGGCGGGACCTGCCGAGGTCCGCTCGGTCATCTCGCCCTTCCCGGGCTGCGGGGCGGCAGGCCGGGGTGCCGACCGGGTGCAGGCGCTGCGCGGGGCGGGCGCCGGAGGCGGAGTCCGGGATGACCGTGTCGAAGTCGGGGCCGAGCGGGCGCTGGCAGCGCGCGCAGATCCCTCCCGCCGCGGTCACCGCCCGGCCGCCGGCCCGCACGCCCAGACATCCGCGTCGAGGAGGTACCCGCCGTCGCGCCCCTCGACCACACCTCGGTAGACCCGGCCGGATCCGAGCCGCTCACCGCAGGCGACGCACGCGTAGCCGCGGGCCTGCTCGATCGTGAGGTCGTGGAACGACTCCGGTAGCGGCGCCACGGCACACCCACCCGGGTCGCTCTTCACGGCCTCGGTCCTCACGTCCACTGCCCCTCCGTCTGCTCGTCCGGTTCGGACACCCAGAGGATGAGGGCCGGCAAGGAGCGCAAGGGATACAGCCTGTAGCCCGGCCCGGGGGGTTTCAGACGGCGCCGATCCACTCCGCGAACGCGGACAGGGACTCGGCGTCCGCGCGCTTGACCCTTCGGATCGTCCGGACGTCCTCCCGGGCCCACGGGTGCTCGCGCACATGCTGGGGTGCCAACCTCCGCGCTGCCTGCAGCGACTGGAATGCGGCGTCCGGTCGGCCCGCCCAGAGCTGCGCCCGTGCAAGCTCCACGTGGAAGCCGGATCGGCGCTCCTCGGGAATCTCGCCTCCCGGCTGCCAGGCGCGTGCGAGGTCGAGGGCCCGGCCGATGTGGTCCCGCCCGAGGCTGACGGCCACGGCGACTTCGTGGATTCGCACACTCGCCGGCCCGAAGGCGGTGCCCAAGTAGACCCCTTCGGGCAGCCCCACGGCGAGCCGCTCGGCCGCCCGCAGATGGGAGTGGGCGGTTTCCGGGTCCTCCGCGCGCGCCGCGACCACGGCCGCGCGCATGTGGAGGGCCCCGCGGACCGCTGCGGTGCGCACCGCACCCGGGCCCAGACCGGTGTCCAGGGCTCGCTCCAGAACGGCCTGGCCCGCCCGGTGCGCTCGGGCGGCGAGGAAGGTCTCGGCTCGCACGTACTCGGCCATCGCAACGATGTGGGGGTCACCGGTCTGAGCGGCGGCCCACCGCATCAGGTCGATCAGCCTGGCGGACAGGTCGTGCGCGCCGAACTTGTAGGCCACGGCGTCGGCCGCCCGGGCTGCGGCGACGAGAAGACGAGCGGCCCCCGCGCGGCCCGAGCCGTGCGCGGCATGCAGGTGGGCGAGCGCATCGGCGAGCAGTCCGGGTGCCGCGCCGGCGATCCGCCCGTACTGGGCGGCGAGCCGCCATCCAGTCGCGGCGGCCACCGCTTCCGTGAGTTCGGCGAGCGGGCGCGCAGGAGGATCGAGAGGGACGTCGTACCCGGCGATGGAGGCTGAGATGGCGGGCAGCGCGTCGTGCACGCGATGGCGCGTTCCGGCGAACCGGGGGTCGAGCCGCGAGGCGTCCACGTCGAGCGCGGAGGCAAGCGCTTCCAACAGCGCCGGACTCGGTGTCCGGGCACCCCGCTCGATGCTCTTCACCATGGCGAGGGAGACGTGCGAGGCGCGGGCCAGACCGGCCTGCGTCATGCGTCGGGTCCGGCGACGCGCGGCGACGTGCTGCCCGATGTGGTCGGCCATGCTGGCACCGTACGCGTCCAGGGGCCGACTGGGACCGCTTACTCCCCAACGAGGGCGAGGAGGTCGTGCAGCGAGGCGACGGACCAGTCGGCGGTCACCCGGACTGCGGGGTCGTCCGCCCACCACAGGCCCCACGGCCCGCGGCGCAGGTGCGCGGTCCTCAACCCGGCCCGGTGGGCGGGGAAGACATCGTTCGCCGGGTGGTCGCCGACGTACAGCGTCTCGGCGGCCGCAGCCCCCGACACCTCCCGCACGCGCGCGAAGAACGCGGGGTCCGGCTTGGCGACGCCCCACTCGCCGGAGGTGACCACGAGGTCCGCGGGCAGTGCGAGTGCGCGTAGCAGCTCCCCGGCGCGCACGGTCTGGTTCCCCGCGATGACGACCCGGGTTCCGGCGGCCCGCAGTGCTGCCAGGGCGGGCCGGACGTCCTCGTACAGGTCGCCCTCGTCGAGCTGCTCCCCGTAGCCGGCGGCCTCCCGGGCGGCGTACTCCGCAGCGATGTCCACGCCGGGCTTGATGAGCCGGATCGCGTCCGCGTTGTCCCGTCCGGCGACGACGACCGCGCCCACGAGCGCGGACACGGTGTGCCGGGGCACACGGAGCCAGTCGGCCCACGAGGCCCAGTAGCGGTCGTCCCGCGTGAGCGTCTCGCCCACGTCCAGCACTACGGTACGTATCACCCGCCCAGCCTACGCAAGCCGCGTGTGCGAAGGCGGCGAAGGCGGAGCGGGAGCACGGCGGTTCGGCCCGTGCCTAGGCGCGAGCCCCCCGTCAGAGGCGGGAGCGGAGGGCCGGGTGGTCGGCGGTGACCGTGGCGGAGCCGGGGGCGATCTCCGTGAAGCCCGCGTCGCGGACCACCGGGAGGCCGCCGGTCGTGAGGGCCGGCCAGCGGTCGCGGTTGGCGGTGCGGACCTCCAGGTGGAAGCCGGACTCCTGCCAGGCGGTGCGCTCGGCGGCGGTCAGGCCCCACCAGGCGAGCTGCGCGGCGTGCCCGGCCTGGGCCATGGCCTTGCCGGCGGACATCTCCAGGTCCGGGTTGAGCCACAGCACCGGCACTCCGCCGGTGGCGGCCGGCACGGGGGCGGGGTCGTCGAGGTCGGTGCCCGAGACCTGGAGCTTGGCGAGTTCCTTGGGCCAGCCGTCCAGCGGGACCGGCGGGAAGACCCGTACCTGCGCGGTGCCGCCGTGGACGGTGATGCCGGGCAGTGCGCACGCCTTGCGCCACTCCGCGCCGCGGGCCCGGCGGACCACCTTGCGGATCCGCGCGTCCTGCCAGTCGCGGACGGCGGCGGCCCATTCGCCGCCGCCGCGCGCCCGCTCGTCCGCCAGCAGGACCAGCACGGCGCGGGCGGCCGTCTCCAGGGCGTCGGTCCTGGCCGGCGGTTCGGCCTTCTCGATCCGGACGACCAGCGGTAGGACGAACTGCGGTGCCTCGTCGCGGGGCAGGCGCCCCTGCCGGAAGGGGCTGTCGGCGCCGACCGCGGGTACGTCTGCAGGAGGATGCGTGTGCTGGCTGCTCATCCCGCCAAGGATGCCAGGCTCCGCCCCGAGGAGGAGGCCGCGGGGGTGGGTGCCCAGCGATGATCTGTACATGAAGAGCGACCTGTTCTCCTCCGATGTCCTCGTCCGCCCGGCCGCCGCCCCCGGCATGGCCCTGCAGAACGCCAAGTCGGTGCGGTACGCCGTCGACGGCGAGATGCTCGCCCGGCAGGGGTCGATGGTCGCCTTCCGCGGCGACCTGCGGTTCGAGCGCAAGGGGCAGGGCATCGGCGGGATGCTCAAGCGGGCCGTCACCGGCGAGGGCCTGCCGCTGATGTCCGTCCGCGGCCGGGGCGAGGCATGGTTCGCGCACCGGGCCGGCAACTGCTTCATCGTCGAGTTCGAGCCGGGCGACGCCCTGACCGTCAACGGCCGCAACGTGCTCTGCTTCGACTCCTCCCTCTCGTACGAGATCAGGATGGTGAAGGGCGCCGGGATGACCGGCGGCGGCCTCTTCAACAGCCTCTTCACCGGGACCGGAAAGCTCGCCGTCGTGTGCGACGGCGCCCCGATCGCCATTCCCGTCACCGCCGCCTCCCCGGTGTACGTGGACACGGACGCGGTGGTCGGCTGGAGCGCGCAGCTGCAGACGGGCCTGCACCGCTCCCAGTCGGTCGGCTCGATGCTGCGCGGCGGCTCCGGCGAGGCCGTGCAGCTGGAGCTCCGGGGGGAGGGCTTCGTCATCGTCCGGCCCAGCGAGGTCACCGAGGCGGCCGGGTCCGCGGCCTGAGGGCGGCGCGGCCCCGGCCGGGGGGTCGGGAGCCGGGTCGGGTGCGGGGCCCGCGCCGGGTCAGGTGCCCACGAGTTCGGAGACCTTCACGAAGCGGTAGCCGCGCTTGCGGAGTTCCGGAACGATCTTGCGGACGGCCTCCTCGGTGACGGGGGCGGCGCTGCGCGTGCAGTGCATGACAACCACGGAGCCGGGCTTGACCCCGGCGAGGACCTGGGCGGCCACCGCGTCCGGGTCCTTGGCGAAGGCGTCGCCGCTGACCACGTCCCACTGCACGGCCGTCACGCCGGCGCCGGCCAGGGCGCGCAGGGCCCGCTCGTCGTGGCAGCCGCCGGGGAAGCGGAAGTAGGGGACGGTGTTGACGGCGCCGGCCTTGCGGAAGGCGGCGAAGGCCCGGTCGACGTCGGCGCGGGCGGCTGCGCCGTCGAGGGCGGGCAGCCCGTAGCAGGGGGAGGTGAAGGCGTGGTGGCTGTAGGAGTGGTTGGCGACCTCGAAGACGGGGTCGGTGCCGATGGCCTTGGCCTGGTCGGGGTACTCCTCGGCCCAGCGTCCGGTCATGAAGACGGTCGAGGGCACGTTGAGGGCCTTCAGGGTGCTGATGAGGCCGGGGTTGTCGAAGCGCTCCCCGGCCGCGGCGCGCGGGCCCTGGTCGGCGGTCATGTCGGCGTCGAAGGTCAGGGCGACGGTCTTCTCGGTCTGCTGCCGGGCCCGTTCGAAGACGGGGGTCAGGCCGTTCGGGCCCGGCGCCAGGGTGGGTGCCTTGCCGGGGCCGTGGCCGACGGCGGGAGCGGCGGGGGCCGCCGCGGGCGGAGAGGCGGGGGAGGAGGCTGCGGGCGGGGCTGAGGGCGTGCCCAGACGGGCCTGCCCGGCGGCACCGGACGCGGCGCCGTCGCCCCCGCAGCCGGAAAGGGCGGCGCACAGGGCGGCGCCGAGGGCGGCCACGGCCGCCGCATTGCGCACAGAAAGGGTCACGCCCGCAAAATATATGACGATCTGATTGGTGCATGGTCGCACCACGGGGTCGGTGGGGTGATTCGCCCGGCCGCGCCGCGGCTCAGCTCCTCAGCAGCCGCGTTCGGCACTCCTCGATGTCGAAATCCGCCCGCGGACAGCGCGGATCCATCTCCTCCAGGTGCTCCAGCAGCAGCGCGCCGACGGCCCAGTCGCGGTACCACTTCCGGTCGGCGGGCACGACGTACCACGGCGCCGACGCGGTCGAGCAGCGCCCCAGCACCGCCTCGTACGCCTCCCGGTACGCGGGCCACAGCGCCCGCTCCTCGATGTCGCCCGGATCGAACTTCCAGTGCTTGGCCGGGTCGTCGAGGCGCTCCAGCAGCCGCGCGCGCTGCTCCTCGTAGCCCAGGTGGAGGAAGACCTTCACGACGGTGGTGCCGTCGGCCGCGAGGGACTCCTCGAAACGGTTGATCTCCGCGTGGCGGCGCTCCAGCTCCTCGGGCGGGGCGAGGCCGCGGACCCGGCCGATCAGGACGTCCTCGTAGTGCGAGCGGTCGAAGACGCCGATCTCGCCGGGGTGCGGGAGGGCCTTGGCGATCCGCCAGAGGAAGGGGCGGCTGCGCTCCGCCGGGGTGGGGGCCTTGAAGGCCTTCACCCGGCAGCCCGCCGGGTTGAACAGGCCGATCACGTGCTTGACGGTGCCGCCCTTGCCGCTCGCGTGCATGCCCTGCAGGACCAGCAGGAGCCGCCGCCGGTCGCCCGCCGTGGCGGCCGCGTACAGCCGCTCCTGGTACGCGGCGAGCGGCTCGGCCAGGGCCTCGACGGCGGCCCGCCCGGCTGCTTTGTCGCGCGGGCCCGCCGGGATCGCGTCGGAAGGCTGCGCGGCGAGGTCGACGGGCCCCCCGGCGGGGACGCGCAGCACGTCGCGCACTGCGGTCGAGGGCTTGCCGCCTTCGTGCCCGCGGCTCCTGCCGCCGCTCTTCCCGGCCACCGCCACCAGCTCCCGGTCCGCTCGCCCCCTCCGATCGTCCACCACATCGGACGCGGCCGCGAGGGCTCCGCGGGCGGCCCCGAGGCCGGCCGGGTCAGCGCCACGGGCCGGTCACGGCGAAGGTCGTCCCCGGGGTGTAGGCGTTGACGTACATGGTGCGCCCGTCGGGAGAGAACGTGACCCCGGCGAACTCGGCCCACTCCGGCGCGCCGGGACGGCCGATGTCGTCGGCGTTGCGGGCCACCGGGTAGACCTCGCCGCCGCGGGTGACCCCGAAGACGTACTGGGCGCCGCCGCCGTCCTCGCACACCATCAGCCCGCCACCCGGGGCCAGGCAGATGTTGTCGGGGGAGTCGCCGGGCAGGGCGGTGCCGGCGGCCGGCCCGAACAGCACCTCCAGGCGGATCACGGCGCGCCGCGGGTCGTGGAACCACACCTGGCCGTGGTGGTCGGCGGCCGAGCCCTCGGCGCTGCGGGCGAAGCTGGACACGAAGTGGACCCCGCCGCCGCCCCAGTAGCAGCCCTCCAGCTTCTGCGCGTGCGTGATGCCGCCGGGGCCGAAGTCCTGGAACCGGATCGGGGTGCCGGCCGCCGCCGGGTCCGGTACGGGAACCCACTCGGCCGGGAGTTCGGTGCCGGGCTCGTCCACCGCGGACAGGTCCGGCACCCCGCGCACGCGCAGCGCCTGGAGGGTTCCGCCGGCCCGCAGGGAGCCGGGGCCGCCGAGCGGCCGGGCCGGCAGGAAGCGGTAGAAGAGGCCGAACGGCTCGACGAAGGCGTCCTCGGTCTCGTACACGATGCCGGTGGCCGGGTCGACGGCGACGGCCTCGTGCGCGAACCGGCCCATCTGCGTCAGCGGGACGGCGCCGGAGCGCAGCGGGTCGGCGGGGTCGACCTCGAAGACGAAGCCGTGGTCCTCGGCGTACCCGGAGGTGCCGGCGCGGTCCTCGGTCTCCTCGCAGCTCAGCCAGGTGTCCCACGGGGTGCGGCCGCCCGCGCAGTTGACGGCGGTCCCGGCGAGGGCGACCCGCTCGGCGGTCACCCGGCCGTCCGCGGTGACGTCGAGGACCGTGCAGCCGCCGCGCGCGGCGGGGTCGTAGACGAGGCCGGCGACGGCGGGGACACGCAGGGCGGCGGCGGGCCCGTTCTCGTGGTTGCGGACCAGGCGCACGGCGCCGGAGGTCCCGGCGAAGGCGGCCATGCCGTCGCAGTTGCCCGGTACGGGCCCCTCCCCGGACCGCAGCGGCTCCCCGGCGCGGGACAGGACCCGGTAGGCGAAGCCGGCGGGCAGGTCGAGCAGACCGTGAGGATCGGGCAGCAGCGGCCCGTACCCGCCGGCCCGCCTGGCGGCGGCGGCCCGCGGCCCCGCGGCGAACAGCGCGCCGAGCGCTCCGGTGAAGCTGACACCCGCGGCGGCGAGCAGACTGCGACGGCTGACGGACATGGGGCGGCTCCCCGGAGCGGGCGGCGGGAGGTGGGAGGTGACGCGCCCGTGGTACCACGTCCCACAGCCCGACCCGGCGGGGTGGGGTCGGCCCGGCCGGGGCGGTCACTCTGGCGGGGGGTGCGGGGGGTGCGGGGGGTGGGGGAGGTGGGGGGGGAGCTGCACGGGCGGGGTCGGGGGCGCCGAGGGCGGGGTGGGGTGTGGGGGAGCCGCTTGGTCGGGGGCGGAGGGGCGACGGCGGGGGTGGGGTTCGGCGGGAGCCGACCGGCTGGCATCGGAGATGCGACTGGGGGTGTCCCCGGCAGTTGATGGTGTCCGGGGCGGGCCGGTCCCTCAAGGGCGCGCCCGTTGGGCGCGTCGCGGTGCGATGGCCCTTGCGGGCCACCCTTGACCGACCGACCCGCCCCGGAGGCATTTTTTTCTGCCGGGACGCCCCCAGGGGAACGGCCTGGAGGTACCGGGGCCTACAAGCCGGATCAGGGAGCCCCGTCTCCCGCTCCGGTGGCCCCTCTCGCCCCACCGGCATCAGCAGCCCCGACGGCGGCCGGGTGATGCTCTCGCGCCGGGAAAAGCCGTCCAGAGCATCATCCGGAGGCATGAGCGCGTGAGATCGCTGCGTGGGCGCCCCCGGCTCGGCGTCCGGCGGCAATCAGGGGCCGGGGGACGCGTCAGATCGCTACAGGGGCACCCTCTGCTCGGCGGCTGTCGGCCGTCGGACGTGGAGGGGCCTCGTATCCGGCGCAGCGCCCGCTACCGGGGCTGACTCCCCCGGTTGTCCTCGCACAGGTCTCGGGTACGGCGCAGCAGCGCCTCTCTCACGTGGTCGGGTGACAGGATCCGTAGCGTGGTGCCCAGGCCGAGGAGGTAGGTGGCGAGCTGGTCGGCGTCGTTGCCGCCGATCTCGACGATGGTGGCATCGGGGCCGTCCGGCTGATGGGTGCCGATGGTGGGTGGGATCAGCCGTAGCGCCTGGTCCATGGGGTGCGCCAGTCGGACTGTGACATAGAGCGGGTACACGACCCCCGCGATGGAACGGGACACGAGGAGCGCCGGGTCGGGCGGGTCGACGAGTTCGACGGGATGTCCGGTCGGCTGTACGTGGACCACCCGGTCGGCCCGGAAAGTCCGCCACCGGTCCCGGGCCACGTCCCGGGCGACGAAGTACCAGCGGCGGCCTGTGTGCACCAGGCGGTAGGGGTCGATGTCCCGGACAGTGGCGTTCCCCGCATGGTCCCGGTACGAAAGACGGGTGCGCTCGCCGCGACGGCAGGCGGCGGCCAGGTCCGGCAGCACGCCGGGCGGGATCTGGGGTTCCTCGGGCCTGGGAGTGTGCACGAAGATCGCATCCATTTCGCCCAGCCGGTCCGCGATCCGGGGCGGGAGGACCTGCCGGAGTTTCAACAGCGCCGACAGTGCGGCCTGGTCGCTGCCCAAGACGCCGCTGAGCGCGGCTTCTCGCAGCGCAACGGCCACGGCCAGCGCTTCCTCGTCGTCGAGGATCAGCGGTGGCAGCCGGGTGCCGCCGCCGAGGCGGTAGCCGCCCCAGGGCCCGGGGTCGGACTCGATGCCGTAGCCGAGTTCCCGCAGCCGGGCTATGTCCCGCCGGACCGTGCGGTCGGTGACGCCCATGCGCTCGGCCAGCTCGCGGCAGGTCCACGTCGGTCGAGTGGAGAGCAGCGATGCCAGTCGCAGCAGGCGGGCAGAGGTGCTGATCACGTCCCGCAGTCTTCCGCATGACCAGGACCGGAACTGTCCTGGTCTCGTCATAACGTCCGCCCCATGAGTACCGAACCCGCAGCCGGACCCGCGATCCGCTTGCTGTCCGTCGACTTCGACTGCCCGGACCCAGCCGAACTGGCCCGCTTCTACGGCACCGCGCTGGGCTTGCCCGTCATCTACTCCAGCGACGACTTCGTCCTGCTCGGCCGCGAGGGGGCACCCGGTCTGGGCTTCATCCGGGTGGCCGACTACCGTCGTCCGACCTGGCCTGACCCGTCCCAGGGCAAGCAGGCCCACATGGAACTGGGCGTCGACGACCTGGACGCCGCCCACGCACGGATGCTGGCGCTGGGCGCCGTGGAACCCCCTGTCCAACCGCACCCCGACGAGCGGAGGGTCCTGCTGGACCCCGCAGGCCACCCGTTCTGCATCTCCACGCAGGACTGAACACCACCGGTCCGCCCACGCCGTTGTCATCGCCCGGCGGCGGACGAGCGGCCGGAACAGGCGCGTCTCCCCGCCCCGGACGGCCGCCGGACGCTGAGAAAGCAGGAGCGCGTAGCGATCTGGGGCGCTTCTGTCTCCGGATGATGCTCTGGACGGTGTTCCGTGCGGTCAGGGCCGGTTGGGCTCCTGCCGATGGGTCTGCTGATGCCGGTGGGACGAAAGGGGCCACCGGAGCGGGAGACGAGGCTCCCTGATCCGGCTTGTAGGCCCGGGTACCTCCAGGCCGTTCCCCTGGGGGCTTCCCGGCAGCTTGTTGGCATTCCGGGGCGGGTCGTCCTGTCAAGGGTGGCCCGCAAGGGCCATCGCGCAGCGACGCGCCCAACGGGCGCGCCCTTTACAGGGCGGCCCGCGCCGGAAGGACAATGGGCTGCCGGGACACCCCCGGCACGATCCGACCCCGAGTCGCCGACTTCCGCCCTCCCCGCCCCCGCCGTCGGTGCACCCCGGGCGTCGGGGTGCGGTGGACCGCCCGCCCCGGGCTTTCCGACCCCGGGGCGGGGTGCACCTGTAGCCGCCTGCCCGGCAGCCCGCGAACGGGGGACGTCCGTCCTGGCCGACCGGGAGCCGGGGGCGGTGTTCCCGCCTCCTCGCTCCCGGCTGTCAGGGGGCCCGTACCCATCAGGCTCGTACACCCATACGAGCCGCACCCATACGAGCCGCACCCGGGCGACCGCGCCCCGCGCCCCGGCGGTCGGCCGCCGTCAGGCCAGCTTCGCGCTCAGCGTGATGGTGGTGCCCGTCAGGGCCTGGCTCACCGGGCAGTTCTTCTTGGCGTCCTGTGCGGCCGCCTCGAAGCCTTCCGCGTCCAGGCCGGGAACCTCGCCCTCCACGCTCAGGTGAATGCCGGTGATGCCCTCGCCGGGCTGGAACGTGACGTCGGCCTTGGTCTCCAGGCGGGTGGGCGGGGTGCCCTTGCCGGCCAGGGCGTGCGAGAGGGCCATCGAGAAGCAGCTGGAGTGCGCGGCCGCGATCAGCTCCTCCGGGCTGGTCTTGCCGTTCGGGGCCTCGGCCCGGGCGGGCCAGGAGACGTCGTAGGAGCCGAGACCCGAGGAGTCGAGGGTGACGGTGCCCTTGCCCTCCAGGAGGTTGCCTTCCCAGACGGTGTGTGCGTGGCGCGTGGTGGCCATGTTCTCTGTATCCCTTCGCGGATGGGGGAACGGCCGGGTGCCTCGTCGGCGCCCGGCGTCCCCAAACCTACTGGGACACCAGGGGTTTCGCGTCGCGCGCCAGCGCGGTGAGCCGGGAGATGGCGCGGAAGTACTTCTTGCGGTACCCGCCGTTCAGCATGTCGTCGCTGAACAGCCGGTCGAACGGGACGCCGGATGCCAGCACGGGTATCTCGCGGTCGTAGAGCCGGTCCGCGAGGACCACCAGGCGCAGCGCCGTCGACTGGTCGGGCACGGGGACCACGTCGGTGAGGCAGACGGCGGTGATGCCGTCGGTGAGGGCGCCGTACCGGCTGGGGTGGACCTTCGCCAGGTGTTCCAGCAGCCCGGGGAAGTCGTCGAGGCTCGCGCCGTCGGTCGCGTACGCGGCCTTGGCGACCTGCTCGTCGGTGAAGGGGGCGGGGGCTTCCGGCAGGCCGCGGTGACGGTAGTCCTGGCCGTCGATGCGCAGGGGCCGGAAGTGCGCCGACAGGCCCTGGATCTCGCGCAGGAAGTCCGCGGCGGCGAAGCGGCCCTCGCCGAGCTTGCCGGGCAGCGTGTTGGAGGTGGCGGCCAGGGCCACGCCCTGCTCGACCAGGCGGCTGAGCAGGGAGGACACCAGGACGGTGTCGCCCGGGTCGTCGAGTTCGAACTCGTCGATGCAGAGCAGCCGGTGTCCGCCGAGGGTCTGCACGGTCTGCTGGAAGCCGAGCGCGCCGACCAGGTTGGTCAGCTCCACGAAGGTGCCGAAGGCCTTCAGGGCGGGCTCGGCGGGGGTGGCGTGCCACAGGGAGGCCAGCAGGTGCGTCTTGCCGACGCCGTAGCCGCCGTCGAGGTAGACCCCGCGGGGGCCGGAGGGTGCGGCGGCCTTCGGCGCGCGGGCGAACCAGCGCCGCTTGCCGGAGCCGCTGGCGTGCGCGCCGCCCAGGCCGGCGGCGAAGCCGCCGAGGACCTCGACGGCCTGGGCCTGGCTGGGCTGGGCGGGGTCCGGGTTGTACGTGTCGAAGCGCACCGCGTCGAACCGCGGCGGCGGCACCATCTCGGCCACCAGCCGCTCGGCGGGGACGCGGGGCTCCCGTGCGCAGAGGGCCTGCGGGCCGGCGTCGGCGGCCGGGGGGCGCCCGTGGGTGGAACCGGCGGCGGAGAGTGATGTTGACACAGCTCTTAACTCTACGGGGCGTGGCACACTGCACCGATGCGACGCCTGTTCCCTGTGACCGATCAGACATCCCGCCCCGCGGACTCCGCCGGGCCCGCGGCCGAGGCCGGTGACCGAGAGTGGTCGCTGGACGAGCTCGCGGAGGCGTACGCGTATCCGCCGATCGGGCCGGACGGGCACTGGCTGAGGGCCAACATGGTCTCCACGCTCGACGGGGCGGCCCAGCACGACGGGCGCTCCCAGCCGATCTCCGGCGAGACCGACATGCGGATCTTCGGGACGCTGCGGGCCCTGGCCGACGTGGTCGTCGCCGGAGCCGAAACGGTTCGCCAGGAGGGGTACCGGCCGGCCCGCGCCCGTGAGGCGTTCGCGGCCCGCCGGGCGGCGGCCGGGCAGGGGCCGGCTCCGGCGATCGCCGTGGTGACCGCGGGGATGGACCTGGACTTCTCGCTGCCGCTGTTCTCCTCGCCGCTGGTGCCGACACTCGTCGTGACGGGTGCCGGGGCTCCGGCCGAACGGGTGGCGGAGGCCGAGCGGGCGGGCGTCGAGGTCGTCGTGGCGGGCGACGGGACGGCCGTGGACCCGGCCCGCGCGGTCCGCGAGCTCGCCGCCCGCGGGCTGCGCCGCCAGCTCACCGAGGGCGGGCCGCGGCTGCTGGGCCAGTTCGTGGCGTCGGGGGTGCTGGACGAGCTGTGCCTGACGGTGTCGCCGATGCTGACGGCGGGGAGCGCCCAGCGGATCGCCGGAGGGCCCTCCGTGGCCGTCCCGCACCGGTTCGCGCCCGCCCTCGTGCTGGAGGAGGCCGGGTTCCTCTTCACGAGCTACCGTCGGATCTGACAACGGGCGGAATTCCTCGTTCCGCTTAGCTCCCGGTGGGCACATATATCTGCGCCGCCCCGCGAGACAGCGGGGCAGGATGGTTTCCGCAGGGCCGCGGCCTGCCGCCGCCGCCCATGAAGGAGAGGGCGTCCGTGTTCACGAGCGTTTTGATGATCGAGCAGCCGCTGACCGCCGTCGACGTGGACTTCGTCACCACCCTGCACGGGGACGACCCGGTCTCCTTCATCGTGCTCATGCAGCCGAGGGGCGACCAGGACCGCCTGCTGCGCGCCATCGACGACGTCGCGCTCGGCGAGCTGCCCGAGGCGCTCCACGAGGCCGACGAGCCCGAGGGCGCGGCCGCCCTCGGGCCCGCCGAGCAGGCCCTCGCCCACTCCCTGGAGGCCCTGCGCAGAAAGGGCGCCACCGCCGTCGGCGAGATCGTCGAGGACCATCCCCTCGACAAGCTGAAGGACGTCGTCGAGGAGAAGGGCGCCGACGAGGTGATCGTCCTGACCGCCCCGCACTTCGTCGAGGAGTTCTTCCACCGGGACTGGGCCTCCCGCGCCCGCCACAAGGTCGGGGTTCCGGTGCTCAAGCTCTTCGCCCACAACGAATAGGCTGGCGTCCGACACGTTCGCGCCGGGACGGTCCCCCCGCACCTCCGGGGCCGGGCCGCCCGGCGCACCCGATCCGCCCGCACTTTGGGGAGAAGCCGTATGACGCCGCAGCCCGGCCTGCCGAACGCCATGGAACGCCCGCACTTCATCGGCATCGGCGGCGCCGGGATGTCCGGCATCGCGAAGATCCTCGCCCAGCGCGGCGCCGCCGTCGCCGGCAGCGACGCCCGCGACTCCGACACCGCCCAGGCCCTGCGCGCGCACGGCGCGACCGTCCACCTCGGGCACGCCGCCGCCCACCTCGCCGACGACGCCACCGGCGTCGTCGTCTCCAGCGCCATCCGCGCCGACAACCCCGAGCTGGCCCGCGCCGCCGAGCTGGGCATCCCCGTCGTGCACCGCTCCGACGCCCTCGCCGCCCTCATGGACGGCCTGCGGCCGATCGCCGTCGCCGGCACCCACGGCAAGACGACCACCACCTCCATGCTGGCCGTCTCCCTCTCGGCCCTCGGCCTCGACCCCTCGTACGCCATCGGCGGCGACCTGGACGCCCCCGGCTCCAACGCCCACCACGGCACCGGCGACATCTTCGTCGCCGAGGCCGACGAGAGCGACCGCAGCTTCCACAAGTACGCCCCGCAGGTCGCGATCATTCTCAACGCGGAACTCGACCACCACGCGAACTACGCCTCCATGGACGAGATCTACGAGTCCTTCGAGACGTTCGTCGGCCGGATCGTGCCCGGCGGCACCCTCGTCGTCGCGCACGGGCAGGCCGGCGCCGCCGAGATCGCCGCCCGCGTCCGCGGCCGCGACGGCCTCACCGTCGTCACCTACGGCGAGGAGCAGGACGCCGACGTCCGCATCGAGGACATCACCCCGCGCGGCCTCGCCAGTGAGGTCACCGTCCGCCTCGACGGCCGCACCCTCACCTTCACCGTCTCCGTCCCCGGACGGCACTACGCGCACAACGCCGTCGCCGCCCTCGCCGCCGGCGCCGCCCTCGGCATCCCCGCCGACGACCTCGCCGCCGCCCTCGGCAAGTACACGGGCGTCAAGCGCCGCCTCCAGCTCAAGGGCGAGGCCGCCGGCGTGCAGGTCATCGACTCCTACGCCCACCACCCCACCGAGATGGCCGCCGACCTGGAGGCCATCCGCGGCGCCGCCGGCGACTCCCGGATCCTCGTCGTCTTCCAGCCGCACCTCTTCTCCCGCACCCAGGAACTCGGCAAGGAGATGGGCCAGGCCCTCGCCCTCGCCGACTCCTCGGTGGTCCTCGACATCTACCCGGCCCGCGAGGACCCGATCCCCGGCGTCACCAGCG
This sequence comes from Streptomyces sp. NPDC031121, assembly GCF_055570615.1. Taxonomy (NCBI): domain Bacteria; kingdom Bacillati; phylum Actinomycetota; class Actinomycetes; order Kitasatosporales; family Streptomycetaceae; genus Streptomyces; species Streptomyces sp. NPDC031121. The sequence goes on along the minus strand of NZ_JBVIGV010000004.1, from coordinate 162,218 downwards.
AGATCATCATCGCGGCCGCCCGCGCCGCCGGCGCCGACACCACCGCCGAACACGACAAGGACGCCGTCGCCGACGTGATCGCGGGAATGGCCAAGCCCGGCGATCTCGTTCTCACCATGGGCGCGGGAGACGTCACGGACCTGGGACCGGCGATCCTCGCCCGCCTGGCGGGCTGAGCCGGGCAGACAGGGCCCACGGGCCGGACGAGGGAGCGGAAGAGTCATGGCGTACGAGGTCGAGAAGACGGACGAGCAGTGGCAGGCGGAGCTGACGCCGTCCGAGTACCAGGTGCTGCGCCTGGCCGGCACCGAGCCGGCGTTCCGCGGCGAGTACACCGACACCACCACGGCCGGTGTCTACACCTGCCGCGGCTGCGGCGCCGAGCTCTTCCGCTCCACCGAGAAGTTCCCCTCCCACTGCGGCTGGCCGTCCTTCTACGACCCGAAGGACTCCGACGCCGTCGAGCTGCGCGCGGACACCTCGCACGGCATGGTCCGCACCGAGGTCCTCTGCGCCCGCTGCGGCTCGCACCTCGGGCACGTCTTCGAGGGCGAGGGCTACCCCACCCCCACCGACCAGCGCTACTGCATCAACTCGATCTCCCTGCGCCTGGTCCCGGCCGGGGACTGAGACCCACGCCGCTGGGCCGGCATCCCCACACGAGTGATGTAGCGGGCATCTGAGCCCGAAAAGTTAACGCTTGCGTTAACTTCGCGCCCATAGGTCAATGGAAAGTGATCCTCGTCGCGGAAGTGGCGACGTGGTTCGACGAGCTGGTCGAAACGGACTGGGAAAGTGCCGAGCAGGTAGAGGATGCCATCGACGCCTTGTCGATGCACGGCCCCACTTTGGGCCGTCCGCTCGTGGACCGGATCAAGGACGCAGAGCAGCACCACATGAAGGAGCTGCGGCCTGGTTCGTCCGGGACGAGCGAGATCCGGATTCTGTTTGCGTTCGACCCGGTGCGCAGGGCGGTTCTGCTGGTTGTCGGCGACAAGGCGGGCAACTGGCAGCGCTGGTACGACGCGAACATTCCACTTGCAGAGAAGCGCTACAAAGAGCATCTCGCCGAACTCGACTCCAGGGAGTACGAATGAGCACAGTGAGCTGGGAGGAGACCAAGCGCAAGGCCCGCGAGCGCCGGGAGGCCGCCGGGCTGCGGGTGCGGTCCCAGGAAGAGAAGCAGGCGGCCATGGACCGGTTGATGGCCGAGGTCCGGGCCTGCCGGCTCGCAGAGATCAGGCAGGAACAATCTCTGAGCCAGAAAGACGTCGCCAAAACCATGGGGGTGTCGGCGCCGCGGGTGTCGGCCATCGAGCACGGTGACGCCGACCGGACCGAGGTCGCCACTCTTCGGTCCTACGTGGAGGCGCTCGGCGGTCGGCTGAGGGTTGTCGCGGACTTCGGGGACACCGAATACACCGTCGCCTGAACCTCGGAACCCGCTCGCCGAGCGTGGCGGGGTCCACGCCGAGGTGCTCGGCGCCCGTGGCGGGTCGCACCTCGGCCGCGTCGTCGAAACGGAGCGCATCCCACCCCGTCGAGCGGGGCTGAGCGTCGGTCAGATCAGGCTGTGGCGGACCGCGCGGGCCACCGCGTGGGCGCGGTTGCGTGCCTGGAGGCGGGCCATCAGCTCGTACACCACGTTCTTCACCGTGTGCTCCGAGCAGGACAGGGTACGGGCGATGACCGCGTTGCCGTGGCCCTCCGCCATCAGCGTGAGGACCGCGGTCTGCCGGGCCGTCAGCCGCGGGACGTCCGCCCCCGCCGGGCGGGCCGCCGGTGCGGCGGCGGACTCCGCGGACGGCGCGGCGGCCGCCCCGAGCAGGCGGACCAGGGCCGGGTACGGCATGCGGCCGTCACCGGCGAGGCGCAGCAGGTCCCCCCGGTCCGCCGGGGCCCCGGCGGACCCGGTCGGCGCGGGCAGCGGGCGGGAGAGTTCCGCGACGGGGCTCACAGGAGGCCCACCCGGAGGGCGTAGGCGACCGCGTGGGCGCGGTTGCGGAGGCGGAAGCGCTGGGTGATGTCGTGGACGACGGTCGTCACCGTCCGCGGGGAGTAGCACAGCTGCTTGGCGATCTCGTTCGTCTCGTGGCCGTCGGCGACCAGGCGCAGCACGCTGCGTTCCCGCTCGCTCAGGCCGGGTGCCGCCCAGCGGTCCGCGGCCGGGCCGGCCGCGGCGGTGGCGGCGCCGTGCCCGCCGGGGCGTTCCAGCAGCCGGTCCAGGAGGTCGGGCGGCAGCGTGCAGTCCCCCCGGGAGGCCGCCAGGACGGCCCGGGCCAGCGCGGAGGCGTCCGCCTCGCGTCGGCGCAGCAACCCGCGGGCCCCGGCCGCTATCGCGTGCAGGGCGCCCTCGGGGTCCAGTTCGCCCGCCACGAGGACGACATCGGGGCGGGACGGGGCGTCGCGGACGGTGCGCAGCACGTCCAGCTCCGGTCGGCCGACCCGGTCCACGGTCATGACCACGACCCGCGGCTCGCGGCCCCGCGCCGCCGGGGCGAGCTCGGGGCAGGCGAACAGGGTGCTCTTCGTTCCGGCTTCCAGCACGGGGTCGAACGCGACGACGTCGACAGGGACGGGTTCTCCCACCTGTTCCTCCGTTGATCACCCGCCGCCCGGGGTGCCGGGCGGCGGAAAGGGGCACTGCACCCAGGCTGCGGCCGGCCCGCCGGGAACGGCATCGGGCCGGGGCCCCCACATTCGTGGAGGACGGCGGCGGAAGGTGCGGATCCTGTGAAGGCCGCAGCGCCGCAGGTCGGACCGGCCCCGGTCGGACGGGTGCACGGGTGCACGGAGTCGGTACGCCGCCTCTGCCCCCCCCGGGCCGGGCCCGCCGCGGCGCCCCGTACGGGCGGTGCATGCGCAGGGCGGGCGGACGGCTCCCCGGAATATGGGGGCACGGCCCCCATGTGCGCGCGCCCCGCCTCTGCGAGGTTTCTTCCCGTGACCGACACCGCCACCACCGCCGCCGCAGCAGACCGGGCCGGGGGCCTCGACCCCGCCTGGTGGGCCCGGGCCCTGAACCTCCGGGAGCGGCTCGCCGCCCCCGGAGCCCCCGCACCCGCACCGGCCGGCGCCCCGAGCACCCGGCCCGCCTCCTGGTCCCTCGGGGACGCGGCGGGCTTCGCATCCCGGCTGGCGTCCCTCGGGGTGGCGGAGGAGGCGGCGTACGCCCTCGCGGCGGAGGAGCCCGCCCGGCTGGCCGCCCGCGCCGGGGACGCCCCGGCCTGGGCGCGGTACGCCGAGCAGGTGGTGGCCTCCCTGCCCGCGGACGCGGACGGCACCCCGGGCCGCGCCCCCCGGGCGGACCGGGAAGCCGGCGGGGCCGCGGTGTTCCTGCCGGTGCTTGCACCCTTCGTCGGCCCCGCCTGGGCGGAGGCCGCGGCCCGCACCGGGGCCGTGCCCGGCCCCGGTGAACTGGCCGTGTTCCGGGCCGCGTTCGAGGAGTCGCTGGGGGACCGGCTGGTCCGGCAGGCGGCCCGCACCCTCGTCCGCGAACTCCACCGGGCCCGCACCGCCGGCCTGCTGGCCGGGGCGACGCCCCAGGACCGGTTCGCGTCCTTCACCGCCCGGCTGGGCACCCGGCAGGGGCTCGCGGAACTCCTCGCCCGCCACCCGGTCCTGGCCCGGATACTCGGCCAGACCTGCGCGCACGCCGCCGCGGCCGCCGCCGAGCTGCTGGACCGCTTCGCCGCCGACCGGCCGCTGATCGTCGCCGGACTGCTCGGCGGAGCCGACCCGGGCGCCCTGGCCCGCGTCGACCTCGGGCGGGGCGACGCCCACCAGCAGGGCCGCTCCGTCGCCCTGCTGCACTTCGCGGGCGGCGCATCCGTCGTCTACAAGCCGCGCCCCCTCGCCCAGCACCTGCTGCTGGACCGGGCCGTGGAATGGGCCAACGGCAAGGTGCCCGGACTCGGCCTGCGCACGCCCCGCACGGTGCACGGCGCCGGCTACGGCTGGCTGGAGTTCATCGGGCACCGCTGGTGCACCACCCCCACCGAGTTCGACCGCTTCTACCGCCGCCAGGGCGCCCTCCTCGCGCTCCTGTACGCGGTCGACGGCGCGGACATGCACTACGAGAACGTCGTCGCCTGCGGCGACCAGCCGGTCCTGGTCGACGCCGAGACGCTGCTGCACTCCGGCCTGCCCGAGGCCGTCACCTGCGGCAGCGACCCGGCCGCCGACGCCCTGGCCGCCTCGGTGAACCGCACCTGCCTGCTGCCCAGCCTGCTCATCGGCGACCACGGCGCCATGGACATCTCCGCCCTCGGCGGCGGGGACGGCGGCGCCTACCCCAGCGACGGCCTGCACTGGGAGGCCGCCGGGACGGACCGGATGCGGCTGGCGCGCGGCCCCGTCGCCACCGCCGCCGGACTGAACCGGCCCGCGCCGCAGAGCCGCAGCGCCGGACACGCCGTGCACCGGGCGGCGCTGATGGAGGGCTTCCGCGCGGGGTACGACGCCGTCACCGGGCACCGGGCCGAACTCCTCGGCGGGCTGCTCGACCGGTGGGCGTCCGGCCCGGGGCGGCTCATCGCCCGCTCGACCCGGCTCTACACCACCCTGCTGGACGAGTCCACCCACCCGGACGTGCTGGGCGACGCCCTGGACCGCGACGCCGTGTTCGCCGTCCTGCGGACGGAGTCCGCACACGACCCGGTTCGCCGCAGGCTCGTCGAGGACGAGACCGCCGACCTGTGGTGCGGGGACGTCCCCCTCTTCTTCCACCACCCCGCGCACACCTGGCTGGAGACCTCCCGCGGGACCCGGATCGACGGGGTGCTGCCCGCGCCGGGCCTGCGCACCGTACGGGAGAAGATCGCGGCGATGGGCGAGGTGGACCGCCACGACCAGGAGTGGATCATCTCGGCGACGCTCGCCGTCACCGCGGCCCGCCCGGCCGGCGCCCCCGCCCGCCCGCCGGCCGCCGGGCCCGCCGGGCCGCCCGCCCCGGCCGCGCCGCCGGACCGGTCGCGGCTGCTGGCCGCCGCCTGCGGCCTCGCCGACGAACTGGCCGGCCGCGCGGTGCACGGCGCCGGCCGCGCCAACTGGCTCGGCCTGGAACAGGTCTCCGGGGACCACTGGGCCGTCCTGCCGATGGGCGGCGGCCTCGCCCAGGGGTACCCCGGCGTCGCCCTCTTCCTGGCCCAGCTCGGCGCCCTGACCGGGGCCGGGCGGTACACCGAGCTGGCCCGGCAGGCGGTGCGGCCGCTGCCCGCGCTGGTCTCCGTCCTGGCCCGCGACGCCGACCTGGCCGCCGCGGTCGGGCCCGGCGCCCTGGACGGCATCGGCGGCATCGCCTACGCCCTGGCCCGCCTGGCCCCGCTGCTGGGCGACGGGCTCGCGGACTGCCTCCCCGACGCCCTCGACGCCCTGGAACGCGCAGCCCCGGCCGGCGGCGGTGACCTGCCCGCCGGCCTGGCCGACGGCCTCGCCGGAGCCCTGGCCGCCGCCGTCGCCGTCCGGCGCACCCCCGGCCTGCCGGGCGCGCACCGGGCGGCCGCGACGGCCGACCGCCTCGCCGACCGGCTCCTCGCGGAACTCAGGAAGCGGCCGGACGGGCCCGGGGCCGGCCCGGGGTTCGCCCGCGGCGACGCCGGGATCGGCTGGGCGCTGCTGCGCCACTCCGCCGCGGCCGGCTCCGGTGACGACCCGTACGCGACCGCGGGCCGCGCCCTGCTGCGCCCCGCGGTCGGGGAGGCGCTGCGCCGCCCCGACGGCCCCGGCTGGTACGCGGGCCTCACGGGCACCGCGCTGGCCGCCGCCGACACCCCGGCCCCGCTTGGCGTACCGCTGCCCGACGCGGCGCTCGACCGGTGCTCGGCCCTCCTCGGAACCCCTTCCGAGTGCCCCGACCTGAGCCTGCGCCAGGGCCTCCTCGGCCCGCTGGAGCTGCTCGCCCTGCTGGCCCGCCGCGGGCACGCCGACTCGGCGACCGCGCTCGGGCGCCGCGCCGGGGAGGCGCTGGCCCGGCTGGAGGACCGCGGCCGGCGCTGCGGCACCCCCGACCACGTCCCCTCGCCCGGGTTCCTCACCGGGCTGTCCGGGATCGGGTACGGCCTGCTGCGGCTGGGATTCCCGCAGGCCGTCCCCTCCGTCCTGCTGCTGGAGCCCGCCGGGCCGGCCACACCGGGCCGGGGGGCCGGCCGCCCGGCCTGCTGACCCACCCGCACCACCGCGCACCACCACACCACCTGTACCGCCCGCACCAGTCGCACCGATGACACCGCCGGCACCACCCCCACCCCCAGGCAACGGGAAAGGTACCCACCACCATGCAGAAGCCCCAGGCCCACGCCGAGTCCGCCTCCGCCGCCGAGGCGGCCGCCGTCGCTCCCGCCGCCGGGGCGCACGCCGAGGACCCGGCCGGCGGCATCACCCTGTCGGGGCGGAACAGGGCGTGCGCCCGGGCCCGGGCCCTGGCCGGCGCGGTGCTCACGAGCGGCATCGTGATCACGCTCAGCGCGATGGACACGAGCGTGTCCGGTCCCAACGCCACCTGGTGACCGGATGCGGTCGGGCAGGCGCCCGTTCCGCTCGTGAAACGGCCAGCATTCGCCGCACATCGCGCCGTTGCCATCAACTAGATTGCGGTTCATGCGCTCCCGTTCGCGTCACCTCGTCGGTCGTGACCCGCAGCTGCGGGAGATCAAGCAGGCGTTGGCCGACGCGGGCGAAGGGCGCGGCGGCGTCGTCTTCCTCGTCGGCGAGGCCGGGATCGGCAAGTCCCGGCTCGCCGCCGAAGCCGTCGGCACCGCCTTCGGATCGGGCATGCGCACGCTCCGGGGCCGGAGCAGCACCACCGGCCCCACCGTCCCTTTCCGGCCACTCACCGAAGCACTCATGTCGCTCTTCCGGGGCGGGCTCCCGCTGGACGACCTGCCGCTCGGCCCGTACCGGCCCGCGCTCGGCCGGATCATCCCGGACTGGGCCGACGCGGCCGCCGGCACGACCGGTTCGATGGTCGTCCTCGGGGAGGCGGTGCTGCGGCTGCTCCTCGCCACCGGCCGCGAGCACGGGCAGCTCCTGCTCCTGGAGGACCTGCACGACGCCGACCCCGAGACCCTCGCCGTCGTCGAGTACCTCGTCGACAACCTGGAGTACACCAACGTCGTCCTCCTCGCGACGATCCGCACGGAGCCCTGCGACGCCCTCGACATGGCGGAGGCCGCACGCCGCCGCGGCACCGGCACCGTGCTCGAACTCGCCCCGCTCACCCGCCCCGAGGTCCGCGCCGTCATCGCCTCGCAGCTCGAAACCGACCCCGCCCTCGTCCCCGAGGCCGCGCTGGACCGGCTGTGGGACGACAGCGCCGGCAGCCCGTTCCTCGTCGAGGAGCTCCTCCAGGGCATGGTCGGCTCGGGCGCCCTCGTCCCCGGCGACGACGGCTGGCGGGTCGTCGGCGACCTGCGCAGCGACGTCTCGACCGCCCTCGCCCGCGGCATCCTGCGCCGCATCGACCGCCTCGGCCCGCAGGGCCTGACCCTGCTGTCCGCTGCCGCCGTCATCGGGCGGCGCTTCCCGCTGTCCGTGCTCCAGCGGATGACCGGCACCGGCGACCGCGACCTGCTCAGCCACCTCCACGCGGGTGTCGCCGCCCAGCTCGTCGTCCCCGACGAGCCCGCCCCCGACTGGTACGCCTTCCGCCACTCGCTCACCGCCGAGGCACTCCTCACCCAGCTGACGCCCGCCAACCGGGCGGCCATGTCAGGCCTGGCCGCCGACGCCGTCCAGGCCCTCCACCCCGACCTCGACGGCGACTGGTGCCCCCTCGTCGCACAGCTCCGCTCGCAGTCCGGCGACGACGCCGAGGCCGGGCGGTTGTTCACCGACGCCGGCCGGCGCGCCCTCGCGGCCGGCGCCATCGGCTCCGCCGTCACCCTCCTCGGCCGCGCCGAACGCCTTCTCGCCGGCACCCGGGACGCCGCCGCCCGCACCGACGCCCTGGAAGCCCTGCTGCCCGCCCTCGCCGAAGCCGGCGACTTCGACCAGGCCTTCGGCTTCGCGGAGCACCTGCACACCCTCGGCGGCAGCGGCCTCGACGCCCCGCGCCTCGCCGCCCTCCACACCCGCCTCGCCAAGGTCGCCCACACTGCGGGCCGCTGGGAGGACGGCAACAGACAGATAGCGCGGGCCAGATCGCTCCTGGCCCGCCAACCCGACGAGCGCACCGCGGCCTCCGTGGACGTCGCCGCCGCCTACCTCGCGCTCGACACCCCCGGCCCCGACCGCACCCAGCTCGCCGAGAAGCTCGCCGACTCCGCCCTCCGCGCCGCCGAGCGCCACAGCCTCGCCACCGTCGCCTGCCAGGCCTTGGAACTCCTCGCCACTCTCGCCCGCGAACGCGACTTCGACGAGGCCACCGCCCTCCTCGAATCGGCCCTGCACACCGCCGAGCGGCACCGGCTGCCCCTCCAGCGCATGTACGCCCTCACCCGCATCGGCGGCAACAACTGGCTCACCGGCGGCGACACCGGCCCCCTCCTCGCCGCCCGCGCCGAGGCCCAGCGCCTCGGCTCCGCCACCATCGTCCACACCGTCGACGGCATCATGATCCTCGACGCGGTCCTGCGCGCCCGCTTCGCCGAGGCCGCGCAGGCCGCCGAGGAGTGCCTGGCCGTCGTACGGCGCCTGCGCCTCGCGCCCGCCGCCCGGTACGTGCTGATGGCCCGGGCCGCGCTCGCCGCCCACCGCGGCGACCGCCCCGCCATGGAGCAGGCCCTCGCCGCCTTCGCCGAGTGGGACGGCGCCGGCTCCCAGGAGGAGCCCCTCACCCGCGGCCTCGCCGGCGCCTTCTGCGCCCTGATGGAGGAGGACCGGCCCGGCGCGGTACGCGAACTGCGGGCCGCCGCCGAGCTGGAGGACTCCAACCCCACCACCTACTACCTCGCCGGCCGCTACGGCATCGGCCTGCTCCTCGACGTCCTGTCCGGGACGGCCGGCCGGCCCGCGTACGAGGAGATCGCCGCCACCGCGCCCGGCCGCATGCGGTGGAACCGGCAGTTCGTCCTCCTCGCCGGCGCCGTCCTGATGGGCCGCGAGGGCCGCCCGCAGGAGGCCGGCGCCGCCGTCGCCGAGGCCGCCCGCACCGCCGAGCCGTACGCCACCGCCCTCCACCTCGGGCTCCGGCTCGTCGCCGACGCCGCGCACGAGGACGGCTGGGGCGAGCCGGTGGCCTGGCTGCGCCGCGCCGAACAGCACTTCCACCAGGGCGGCGTCACCGCCGTCGCGGGCGCCTGCCGGGCCGGGCTGCGCCGCATGGGCGCCCCCGTCCACCAGCGGCGCACCGGCTCCGCCCGGATCCCGGAGGAGCTGCGCTCCCTGGGCGTCACCGTCCGCGAGTACGAGGTCCTCCAGCTCCTCGCGGACCGCCTCGGCAACAAGGACATCGCGGACCGCCTGTACATCTCGCCCCGGACGGTGGAGAAGCACATCGCCGCCCTCGCCGCGAAGACGGGCCGGCCCACCCGGGCCGGCCTGTGCGAGCTGTCCGCCGCCCTCTCCGGCCCGGCCCGGCTCCCCGCCCGCCCCTGAGCACGGGCCGGGAGCCGGGCCGCCGTCAGCGCATCGCACGGACGGGCTTCGAGGCGAGGATCCCCGCCGCGGTCAGCACCAGCACCACCGCCGTCAGCGCGAACATCGGCGAGGTGCCCGACGCGGCCAGCGCCCCGCACGCCACCAGGGACAGCGGGGCGACCGCGTACCCGATGACCATGTCGACGGCGATGACCCTGCTGAGGACCGAGCCGTGGATGTTGCGCTGGATCCAGCTCAGCCCGAACACCCCCTGGAAGCCCATCCCGAAGCCCATCGCGAGGACCGCGGCCACGGCGCCCGCCGCCGAGTCCACCACCGCCAGCAGGCCGGTGCCGAGCGCGAGCCACCCGGCCAGCGCCGCGATCAGCAGGCCGACCCGGGGCCGCCCGCCGACCGCGCCGCCCGCCAGGGTGCCGAGCATCGCCCCGCCCGCCAGCGCCGCGTTCAGCAGCCCCAGGGTGGCCGAGCCGCCCTCCAGGTCCACCTTCGCGAGGGTGGCGAACCCGACCGTGAACGGGCCCGCCTGGCAGAACGTCACCGCCGCGTCCACCACCAGGATCGTCCGGATCCGGGGATCCGCGAACGCATACCGCAGCCCGGCCCGGATGCGCGCCCCCAGCGCGTCCCCGGCCGCCTCGGGCACGGCAGGCCGGTCCTCCGCGTCCTGCGCGGCCGGCGCGGCCGCGTCCGGCCCGTCCACCGCCTTCTCCTCCGGCGCCGGGCGGGGCCGGGGGCGGACGCCCGCCACGCACAGCGCGCACAGCGCGAAGCACACCGCGTCGACGAGGAAGGCCACCGAGGCGTCGCTGAAGGCGACCACCATGCCGCCGACCGCCGGCCCCAGCACGGCCGCGACCTTCGTGCCGACGGCGAGCAGCGCGTTCGCCGGCGCCAGCAGCTCCGCGTCGACCACGGACGGCAGGATCGACGCGCGGGCCGGCTGGAAGAACGCGTCCACCGAGCCGAACGCGGCGGCGGCGCAGCACAGCATCCACAGCGTCAGCGTCCCCGTCAGCCCGGCCACGCCGACGCCCGCCATCAGGACGGCCCGCGCCCAGCCGGAGAGCACCATCAGCGTCCGCGGGGACCACTTGTCGCTGAGGGAGCCCCCGACCAGGGTCAGCAGCGCCCGCGGCACCGCCTGGAAGGCGAGGACGGAGCCGAGGGCGAGCGTCGACCCGGTCAGCCCGAGGGTGATCCAGGAGAACGCGATGTAGCTGAAGCCGTCGCCGAGCAGGGACAGCGACTGCCCCAGCCACAGCAGGCGGAACGAGGGCAGCCGGGCCGGGGCGCGCAGCCGCGCCCCCGCGTCCGCCAGAGTGGAAGCCATGGTCGACCTTTCGCAGTGCGGGGGAGCGGGTCAGTAGCGGACGGGCAGGGCCGTCAGCGCGCGGTTGAGGAGGGACGGCTGCCAGGCGGGCGGCCGGTCGCCGGCGAGGGCCAGGCCGGGGTAGTCGCGTACGAGGACGTCGACGACGGCGACCGCGATCAGCCGGGCCAGCGCGGCCCCGATGCAGAAGTGCGCGCCGAAGCCGAAGCCGAGGTGCGAGGCGCTGCCGCGCAGGACGCTGAACCGGTCGGGGTCGGCGAAGCGCTCCGGGTCCCGGTTGGCGGCGGCCGTCACCAGGAACATCCGGTCGCCGGCCCGGACGCCCCGGCCGTCGAGGTCGAAGTCGCGGGCGGCGGTGCGTATCGACATCTTCGACGGGCCGTCCCAGCGGAGGCCCTCCTCCACCGCCATCGCCACCCGAGACGGGTCCTGCCGGACGGCCGCCAGCTCCTCCGGGTGCTCCAGCAGGGCGAGGACCGTGTTCGCGATCAGGTTGCTCGTGGTCTCCCCGCCGGCGAACGCCATCTGGGTGAGCATCCCGACGAACTCCTCCTCGGTGACCGTGCCGCCGATCCGGCCGCCGGCCAGGACCTGGCTGATCAGGTCGTCCTGCGGATCGGCCCGGCGCTCGCGGACCAGGCCCGCGAGGTAGTCGTCCAGGCTGACCAGCGACCGCAGGGAGGTGCGGTACTCCCGCTCCTCCTGCGCGGCACCCAGGACGAGGTCGCCGACGCGGGCGTTCCAGTACCAGAAGGACGGGCCGTGCGCCTGCGGGACGCCCAGCCAGCGGGCGAAGACCAGCGCGGGCAGCGGCCGGGCGACGTCGGCGAGGAGGTCGCCGCTGCTCCCGGGGACGGCGCGCCGGGCCAGGACGGCGCGGGTGGCGCGCTCCACGAACGTCCGGTAGCGGCCGATCGCGCGGGCGGCGAACTGCTCCTGGAACACCTGCCGCAGCCGCCGGTGCTGCGGCGGGTCGTTGAAGACCATCCAGCGCGACAGGATCGCGAAGGCCCGCTCGGCGTCCTCCCGGGCGCCCTCGGGGACGGCGTCCATCAGCGGCCCCACCCGCTCGGCGGAGACGGCCGGGTCGCGCAGGCAGTGCATCAGCGGCGCGTGCCCGGTGACGAGCCAGGCGCGGTGCATGGCGCTCCAGTACACCGGGTCGTGGTCGCGCAGGGCGTTCAGATAGCCGTAGGGGCGGGCGTTGACGGCCGGGTCTAGTAGGTAGCGCTCGGTGAAGCCTCCCGGCCGGGGCGCCGCGGCGGGTGTCGTGGTGGTCATCGTCGTCATCGGCGGGCCTCCGCGCGGATCGTGGTCAGCAGCGCCGCGGTCCTGGCGGCCAGCGGCTCGGACATCAGGGACATGTGGTCGCCGTCGGCGACGTGCACGGTCAGGCCGCCGCGGGCCAGCGCCCGCCACCGGTCGACGTAGGCGCGGCGGCCGACGTCCAGGCCGGGCATCGGCTCGTCCTCGGGCAGCCCGGCGGAGAGGCCGCTCAGCACGAGGTGGACGCGGCCCGGGTAGGGGCGCGGCTCGTAGCCGGCGAGCGCGGTGAGCAGCGAGTGCCACACCTCGACCGGGGCGTCCTGCGCGAGCCCGGCCTCCGTGGGGCTCATCCCGGCGCCCAGCAGGGCGGCCGTCAGCTCGGCGGCGGTCCGGTCGCGTTCCGCCGACGGCGGGAGCGCGCGCAGCCGGTCGCGCAGCCGCAGCGCCTCCCGCAGGTCGCCGCCGACCTTCGCGAGGCGGCCGCGGGAGCCGGGGTTCGGCAGGTACGGCTCGATGAGCACCAGCGGGTCGACGGCGCGGCCGGCGCCGTGCAGCTGCGTGGCGACCTCCAGGGCCAGGTTGGCGCCCATGGACCAGCCGAGCAGGTGGTACGGGCCGCTCCCGCCGGAGGCGGCCAGCTCGGCCGCGTAGTCGGCGGCGATGCCGCCCACCGTGGTGGCGTCGACTCCGCCGAGCAGGCCGCGCGCCTGGAAGGCCATCACCGGGGAGCCCGCCGGCAGGGCGCGGGCCAGGGGCACGTACCAGGCGGCGCTGCCGCCCGTGGGGTGGACGCACCACAGGGGGGTGCCGGAGCCGTCGCGCAGCCGGACCGCGGAGGCCGGCTCCCGGGCGGGGGCGGCCGTCCCCGCCGTGTCGATGCGGGCGGCGAGCTCGGCGATCGTCGGCAGCTCGACCAGGTCCCGCACGGTGACGGGCAGGCCGAGGGCGGCCGCGCGGGCGCCGACCCGGACCGTCGACAGGGAGCTTCCGCCGATCCGGAAGAAGTCGTCGTGGACGCCGACCTCCGGCAGGCCGAGGACCGCCTGCCACACCTCGGCCAGCAGCCGCTCGGTTCGGGTGCGCGGGGCGGCGTACGGGGCGTCGCGGTGCAGGGCGCCCCCCGCCGGCAGGGGCAGCGCCCGCCGGTCGACCTTGCCGCTGCGGTTGACGGGGAAGCCGTCGAGGAAGACGAACAGGGCGGGCACCATGTAGCCCGGCACGGAGGCCCGCAGCCCCTGCCGGAGCGCCTCCGCGGACGGCGCGGCCCCCGGCCCCGGCACCACGTACGCGACGAGCGCCGGCTCGCCCGGCAGGTCGCCGCGCAGCAGGACCGCCGCCTGCCGCACCCCGGGCAGGGCGCGCAGCGCGTGCTCCACCTCGCCCAGCTCGATGCGGAAGCCGCGCAGTTTGACCTGGCTGTCGCGGCGGCCGAACAGCTCGACGGAGCCGTCGGGCCGCAGCATGCCGATGTCGCCGGTGCGGCACAGCCGCTCGCCGGGCGCCCCGTACGGGTCGGGGACGAACGCGGCGGCGGTCGCGGCGGGCCGGCCCACATAGCCGCGGCCCACGGGCAGGCCGCCGATGCAGATCTCGCCCGGCACGCCCACCGGCACCGGCTGGAGGTGCTCGTCGAGGACGTGCACCCGGGAGTTGCGGACGGGCCGGCCGACCGGGGGCCGCCGCCCGTCCGGTGCCAGGCGGGCGTGCAGGTTCCACACGGAGGTCTCGGTGAGCCCGTACACGTTCAGGAAGCGGCGGCCGCGCGCCCAGGTCCGGGCCAGCCCTGCCGGGCACGGCTCGCCCGCCACCTGGAGGACCCGCAGGTCCGGGTAGCGGTCCTCGCCGAGCACGGCGAGGGCGGACGGCGGCAGGACGGTGCCGGTGACGCCGTGCCCGAGGAGCGTCGCCGACAGGTCCGGGCCGGGCCGCAGCGCCTCCTTCGGCGGGGTGCACAGGCGGGCCCCGTTCGCCAGCGCCCACGCCAGCTCGTACACGCAGGCGTCGAAGCCGATGGACGCGAACTGCAGCACCCGGTCGGAGGGCTGCGGGGCGAAGACGTCCCGCTGGGCCTCCACCATGTTGGCCAGGTTGCGGTGGGTGAGGGCGACGCCCTTGGGGGTGCCCGTCGAGCCGGAGGTGTAGATGACGTACGCGGTGCCGTCGGGGTCCGCGGCCGGCAGCCCGGCGGCGGACGGGGTGCCGGGTGCGCCGTCCGGGGCGTCCAGGAGGAGCCGCGGCCCGTCGAACGGGACGGCGTCCGCCGTCGCGGACTGCGCGAGCAGCACCCGCATCCCGCTGTCCCCGGCGATGAACGCCAGCCGCTCGGCCGGGTGCTGCGGGTCCAGCGGGAGGAACGCCCCGCCCGCCTTCAGCACGCCGAGCACGGCACGCACCAGGTCCGGCCCCCGCTCCGTGCAGATCCCGACCAGGGTCTCCGGCCCGACGCCGAGGCCGCGCAGCCGGTGCGCCAGCGCCGTCGCCGACGCGTCCAGCGCCGCGTACGACAGCTCCCCGCCGGAGTGGGCGACGGCGACCGCGTCCGGGGTGCCCGCCGCGTGCCGTGCGACCAGCTCGTGGAAGGCGAGCGGGGTGCTGGCCGCGGCCGGGCCGTGCGCCCACTCGCCGAGGACGCGTTCCCGGGCGGCCCCGGTGAGGGCGGGCGGCGCCACCGCCGCCCCCGGGTCGGCGACCATCGCCTCCAGCACCGCGCACAGCAGGTCGGCGAGCTGCTCCGCGGTCTCCGGCGCCACGTACGCCGAGTCGGCGTCGAGGGCGAACGCCTCCACGCTCGCGTTGACCACCAGCGGGAACAACGTCCGGGAGATCTCCGACGACCCGTCCCACGTGTCGCCGGACAGGCGGTGGAAGTTGACGTAGTTGAACACGGCCTCGACCAGGCCGGGCTCGCCGGGCCGCAGCTGCTGGAGCCGGAACAGCGGGACCCGCCGGTGCGGCATCATCTCCTGCTCGGCGGCGAACACCGCACGCACGTACTCCAGCCAGCTGCCCGCCGGCCGCGCCACGCCGAACGGCACGGTGTTCAGGAACAGTCCGCGCATCCGGTCCGCGTCCGGCAGCTCCGGCCGGCCGTTCACCACCAGGCCGACCGAGTGCCCGGCCGCGGCGGCGTCCCGCTCCGCGAACAGGCCCATCGCATGGTGGAACGCCGTCAGCAGGACGGTGCGCCGCGGCACCCCCGCCCGCCTGGCGAGCCGCCCGAGCGGCCCGGCGAGCCGGCCCAGGGAGCGGACCGCCTCGTGCACGGCGGCCGCCGGGGCCCCCGGATCGGGCTCCTGCCGCCGGAACCGGACCGGCCTCAGGTCGGCGAGGGCCGCCTGCCAGTGGTCCAGGGCCGCCGCGTCCTCGGACGCGGCCCGCTCCAGGGCGACGTACTCGGCGAACCGGGGCGCGGGCGGCAGGGACGGGGCGCGGCCCTGCGCGACGGCCTGCCGGTGCAGGTCGAGGAGGTCGGCGACCAGGGAGGTCAGGCTCCAGCCGTCCAGCACCACGTGGCAGTCGGTGAGGGTCAGCATCAGCTCGCTGTCGCCGGTCCGGTGCAGGTGGATGCGGACCAGCGGCGGGGCGGCCAGGTCGAAGCGGCGGGCGAACTCCGCCTCAGCGAAGGCGTCGAGCTCGGCCCGCTGCTCCTGCGGGCCGAGGCCCCGCAGGTCGGTGACGCCGACGGGCAGGCGGGCGGTGCGGTGCACCAGCTGGAGCGGCTCGCCGAAGGAGACCAGGTCGACGGAGGAGCGCAGGATGCCGTGGGCCTGCACGACCGCGTCGGCCGCCGCCTGGAAGGCCTCCGGGTCGAAGCCCTCCTGAACGGTGATCTTCAGGGTGGTGACGTTGTGGTAGGCGCCCCGCTCCGGGTCGGCCAGCATCTCGTGCAGCATCCCCGCCTGGAGCAGGGTCAGCGGGTACGCGTCCTCCAGCCCCTCGGGCAGCCGTGCCGCGTCGGCCGGGTCCAGCAGCGAGAACGGCGCCGTCTCGGCCGGCCCCGCGCCCTGCACCGGCACCGCGAGGCGGGCCAGGTCGGCGAGGGTGCGGGCCCGGAACACGTCCGCCACGCTCAGCGCGAGGCCGGCCGTGCGGGCCCGCCCGACCACCCGCAGGGCCAGGATGGAGTCCCCGCCGAGGTCGAAGAAGTTCGCGGTGCGGCCGACCCGCTCCGTGCCCAGCACCTCCGCCCAGACCGCGGCCAGCGCCTCCTCGGCCGCCCCGGCCGGCGGCTCGAAGCCGGCGGCGGGCGCGGCGCCGGCCACAGCGGCCGCGGTGAGCGCCGCCCGGTCGACCTTGCCGTTCGCGGTGACGGGCAGCGCCTCGTGCCGCACGAACAGCGCGGGCACCATGTACGACGGCAGCGCCAGCCCGAGCCGGGCCCGCAGGTCCGGCGCGTCCAGGGGCCTGCCCTCGGCCAGGACGACGTGGGCGGCGAGCCGGGCCCCGCCGTGCCCGTCGGGCCGGGCCACGACCGCGGCGTCCCGTACGCCCGGCAGGGCGCGCAGGGCCGTCTCGATCTCGCCGGGCTCGATGCGGAAGCCGCGGATCTTCACCTGGTGGTCGGCGCGCCCCACGTACGCCAACTGCCCGTCGGGCAGGACCCGTACGAGGTCGCCGGTGCGGTACATGCGGCTTCCGGCGGGCCCGAACGGGTCGGGCGTGAAGCGCTCGGCGGTCAGCGCGGGCCGGCCCAGGTAGCCGCGGGCGACGCCGCCGCCCGCGACGTACAGCTCGCCGACCGTCCCGCGGGGGGCCAGCCGGCCGGACCGGTCGAGGACGTAGCCGTGCTGCCCGGCGAGGGGGCGGCCGATCGGCGAGTACACCGGCGCGACCGTGTCCGCCGCGGTGATCGTGCGGTGGGTGACGTGCACGGTGGTCTCGGTGATGCCGTACATGTTGACCAGCGCGGGCCGCTCGCCCTCGGGGGCGGCGAACCAGTCGCGGTAGTCGCGGGCGTCGAAGGCGTCACCGCCGAAGACGACGGTGTGCACGGCGAGTTCGGCGAAGGTGCGGCCCTGGTCGGCCATGTGCGCACGCAGGCCCTTGAACGCGGCGGGCGTCTGGCTGAGGACGGTGACCCGGTGGTCGCGGAGGGCCGCGTGCACGGCGGCGGGGTCGCGGACCTCCTCCTCGGTCAGGACGACCACGCTGCCGCCGGAGGCCAGCGGGCCCCACAGCTCCCAGACGGAGAAGTCGAAGGCGGGGGAGTGGGCGAGGGTCCACACGTCGCCGGGCCCGAAGGAGAAGTGCCGGTCCGCTGCGTCGAACAGCCAGGCGGCGTTCCCGTGGGTGACCTCCACGCCCTTGGGGCGGCCGGTGGAGCCGGAGGTGTAGATGACGTAGGCGAGGCTGTCCGGGCCGGGGGCGACGGCAGCCGGGTCCGCGGGGGCGGTGTCCGCTGCCGCCGGGTCGCCGGGGTCGGGCAGCGCGACCACCTCGACGCCCAGGCCCTCGACGGCCGCCCGGCCCGTCTCGTCGGCGACGACCCACCGCACGCCCGCGTCCGCGACCGTGAACGCCCGCCGCGCCTGCGGGTGCGCCGGGTCCAGCGGCAGATAGGCGGCCCCCGCCCGCCACACCCCGAGCAGCGCGACGGCCAGGTCGACGGAGCGGGCCAGGCACACGCCGACCGGCGAGTCCGGGCCCACCCCCGCCGCCCGCAGCCGCCGGGCCAGCGCGGTGGCCGCCGCGTCGAGCTCGCCGTAGGTCAGGACCCGGCCGCCGCCCCGCACGGCGACCGCCCCGGGCGCGCGCCGCGCGTGCTCGGCGAACCGCTCGGGGACCGGGCGCGGCGCGGGCCGGGCGGGCTCGTCCCGCGGGGCCCGGTTGGCCGGCCCGTCGGGGCCGAGGAGCTCGGCGGTCTCCTCGCGGGTGAGGAGTCCGACCGCCGCGAGCGGGATCGCGGGACCGCGGGTGAAGGCCTTCAGGACGGCCTCGGTGTGCGCGGCGAGCCGGGCCACGGACTCCTCGTCGAACAGGTCGGGCCGGTACACGAACCGCAGCGCGGCCCGGCCCGCGCCGGCGTCCTCGTACAGGTCCAGCGTCAGGTCGAACTTGGCTGTGGCCAGGTCGACGGGGACCGGCGTGCCGGCCGTGGCGCCGAGGGCGTAAGGGCCCTCCTGCCCGCCCGGCGTGTGCGTGAACAGCACCTGGACGAGAGGGTTGCGGGACAGGTCCCGGTCGGGGCGCAGCTCCTCGACGACCCGCTCGAAGGGCAGGCCCTGGTGCGAGAGGGCGCCGAGGACGCTCTCCCTGGTACGCGCCAGCAGGTCGCCGGTCGTGGGGTCGCCGCCGAGGCCGGTGCGGATGACGAGGGTGTTCACGAAGAACCCGACGAGCCCCTCGGTCTCCGGGCGGTCGCGGTTCGCGGTGACGGTGCCGACGGCGATGTCGTCCTGGCCGCTGTGGAAGCCGAGCGCCGCCTGGAACGCGGCCAGGACGGTCATGTACGGGGTGGTGTCGGCCCGGCGGCCCACCTCGTCGAGGGCGGCGGCCAGTTCGCGGGGCAGCTCCCGCGTGTGCACGGCCGCGGTGTGGGTGCGCGTCGCGGGGCGGGGCCGGTCGGTGGGCAGTTCGAGCGGGGCCAGTCCGGCGAGGGTGTCGCGCCAGTAGGCGAGGTCGGCGCTCTCGTCGCGGCCGCGCTGCCAGACCGCGTAGTCGAGGTAGCCGACGGCGTCCGGGTCGGCGGCGGGGGCCGGCGCGCCGCCGGTGCGGGCCCGGTAGAGGGCCCGCAGGTCGCGCAGGAGCAGGTCGAGGGACCAGCCGTCGCAGACGATGTGGTGCAGGGCGAGGACGAGGACGTGGTCTTCGGCGGCGACCCGCAGGAGGGTCGCCCGGAAGGCGGGCCCGGCGGCGAGGTCGAAGGGCCGCACCGCCGCCTCGTGCACGGCCGCCGCGACCGCGGACTCGCGGTCGGCGCCCTCGGCGTGGGAAGGGAGGTCGACGGTCGCGAGGCGGACGCTGCCCGGCGGCAGAACCTGCTGCCTGGGGACGCCCTCGGTCTCCGTGAACACGGTGCGGAGCTGCTCGTGCCGCTCGACGAGGTCCCCGACGGCGGCCGCGAGCGCGTCCGCGTCCAGCGGGCCGGCGAACCGCCAGGCCGCCGGCACCAGGTACTCGGTGCTGCCCGGTTCGAGCCGGTCGAGGAAGTACAGGCGCTGCTGGGCGGCGGACAGCGGCGCGCTGTCGGGGCGCGGCTCCAGCCGGGGGATCCCGACCGGGACGGCCGCCCCCGCCTTGCCGCGCAGGCGGCGTTCGAGGAGTGCACGGGCCGCGGCGGAGAGCCCGCCGGACGCGGCGGGGGAGGACTCGGCCTGCGAAGTCGTCATGGGAGGTGCCGTCCAATCTCGTGCAGTGCGGAGGGGCTGCGCCGCCGCCGGATGACGTGTCCGGCCGGCGGCGACGCCGCTCGTGGAGGGAGGCGCCGAGCCGCCGGCCCGGGGCCGGAGGGCCGGGGCCGGGCGCCGGCGCGGGCGGGGGCGGTGCGGTGGTCGGTGGCCGTGGTGGCCCGATGGGGGCCGGGCGGGGTGCCGGGCGGGGGCGGGGCCGACGGCCCCACCGGGGTCAGTAGTCGAGGGTCAGGGACAGGTCGATCTCGTCCTCGCTCATCGCGGCGATCTGCTCGACCAGTTGGCGTTCCACCTCGGCGGCGAGGCGTTCCACCGTCGGGTGGTCGAACAGGTCGCGCACCGAGACCGGGCAGTCGAACGCGGCGCGCAGGCGGGAGGCGACGGCCACGGCGCGCAGCGAGTGGCCGCCGAGGGCGAAGAAGTCATCCCGGATGCCCACTTCGGGCAGGCCCAGCACCTCCGACCAGATCTGCGCCGTGACCACCTCGGTCGGGGTGCGGGGCGCCACCGGCTCCGCCGGTGCCGGCGGAGCCGGGTCGGGCAGGGCGGCCGTGTCGAGCTTGCCCTGCACGGTGCGGGGGAGGGCGTCGAGGACGACCACCGCCGCAGGCACCATGTAGCCGGGCAGCCGGCTCCGGCAGTGCGCGGCCAGCGCCCCGCCGTCCAGGCCGGGGCCGGCGGCGTAGCCGACGAGCGTGCGCTCGCCGCGCAGTTCGCGGACCAGGACGGCCGCCGCGTGCACGCCCGGGTGCTCCTCCAGGACGGCCCGGACCTCGCCGAGTTCGATGCGGAACCCGCGGATCTTGACCTGGTCGTCCGTCCGGCCGAGGAAGTCCAGTTCCCCGGTGGGGAGTCGGCGGACGAGGTCGCCGGTGCGGTAGACGCGGCTGCCGGGGGCGCCGTACGGGTCGGGGGTGAACCGCTCGGCGGTCAGGGCCGGCCGGCCGAGGTAGCCGCGGGCCAGCTCCGGTCCGCCGATCAGCAGCTCGCCGGGCACGCCGACCGGGACCGGTTCCCCGTGCGCGTCGACGACGTACGCCCGGCGGCCGCCCCACGGCGCCCCGATCGGGACGCGGCCCTCCACCGGGCCGGTGACCAGGCGGGAGGTGGCCGAGACGACGGTCTCGGTCGGCCCGTACGTGTTGTGGACCGGCACGTGCGGCAGGTACGAGAACCAGTGGGCCAGCGGCGCCGACGGCAGGGCCTCGCCGCCGGTGACGGCGAGCCGCAGCCCCTTCAGGTGCCCGGCGACGGTGTCGAGGCGTGCGGCGACCTCCTCCCAGTAGGAGGGGGTCAGTTCCATGACGGTGACGCCCTCGGCGCGGACCTGCGCGGCGAGTTCCTCCACCGACCACACCTCGTCGGGCCGGACGACGACCGCCGCGCCGGCGGACAGCGCCGGCAGGACCTGCTCCAGGGAGGCGTCGAAGGAGAACGACGCGAAGTTCAGCACCCGGTCCGCGGCGGTGATCCCGAACCGTTCGCGGGCGGTGCGGACGTGCGCGCCGAGCGCTCCGTGCTCGACGCCGACCGCCTTGGGCCGCCCGGTGGACCCGGACGTGAAGAACGCGCAGGCCAGTTCCCGCGGCCCGGGCCGGTGCCGGGGCGCGTCGGGGGCCGGCCGGACGGCGTCCACGCGGACCAGCGGCCGGCCCAGGGCGCCCGCACGGCCGGCGGTCGCGGCGTCGGTGACGACGCAGCGCACACGGGCCTGTTCGACCATGTACCGCAGGCGGTCCTCGGGCAGGCCCGGGTCCAGCGGCACGTACACCCCGCCGGCCCGCCACACGGCCGCCATCGCGGCCACCCAGTCGGTGCCGCGCCGCATGCACACCCCGACGGGCACCTCGGGCCCCGCTCCCGCCGCGGCCAGCTCCAGGGCCAGGCCGCCGGTCAGGCCGTCGAGGGCGCCGTACGTCAGGGACCGCCCGCCGCCGGCCAGCGCGACCGCCGACGGTTCGCCGGACACCGCGAACGGCGGGGCGTCCGGCTCCGCGCCGGGCGCGGAGGCGGGGGCGGTGAGCAGGGCGCGCTCCTGCGGGGCGAGGAGGTCCAGCCGGGACACCGGGCGGGCCGGGTCGGCGAGCGCCGATTCCAGGGCGCGGCGGACGTGCCCGGCGAACCGGGTGGCGGTGGCGGCGTCGAACAGGTCGCTCGCGTACTCCACGTTGAGCGCGAAGCGGTCGGGGTAGAGCAGGAAGGTGGCCGTCAGGTCGAACTTGGCGGACCGCCACGGCAGCGGGAAGTGCCCGACCTCCAGCCCGTCGGCCCGCGGCCCGCCCGCGGCGCTCTCCTGCACGTCGAACATCACCTGGAACAGCGGGTTGCGCGAGGGGTCCCGCTCCGGGCGCAGCCGCTCCACCAGCCGCTCGAACGGCACCTCCTGGTGCTCGAAGGCGCCCAGCACCGCGTCCCGGACCCGCCCGAGGTACTCCTCGAACGACGGCTCCCCGGACAGGTCGCCCCGCAGCACCACCGTGTTCACCAGCAGTCCCACGAGCCGCTCCAGCTCCACCTGCCCGCGGCCGGCGACGGGCGTGCCGACAGCCACGTCCTGCTGCCCCGACCAGCGGCCCAGCACGACCTGCAGCACCGCCAGCAGCACCATGAACCGGCTTGCGCCGTGCCGCCGGGCCAGCTCCCCGACCCCGGCCGCCAGCTCCGGCGGCAGGTCGACCTCCACCGCGGCGCCCCGGCCCGACCAGCCCGCCGGACGCGGCCGGTCCGTGGGCAGCTCCAGCGCGGGCAGGCCGGCCAGGGCCCGCTCCCAGTAGCCGAGCTGCCGCTCCGGTTCCCCGCCGGCCATCCGCTCGCGCTGCCAGACCGCGAAGTCCCCGTACTGCACCGGCACCGGCGGCAGGTCGGGCTCCTGCCCGGCCCGGCGGGCCGCGTACGCGGCGGACAGCTCGCCGATGACGATGTCCTTGGACCAGCCGTCGGTGGCGGCGTGGTGGAAGGCGACGACCGCGACGTGGTCGCGCGGGCCCAGCTCCCACACCCCGGCGCGCAGCAGCGGCGGCTCGGCCAGGTCGAAGCGCTGTGTGGCGTACGCGGCGGCCTCCTCGCGGACGGCGTCCAGCCGGGCGCCGTCCCCGTCCGGGCCGCCCGCCCCGCCGCCGGCCGGTGCCGGCCGCCACAGCAGCGGCACCCCCGCCGGCGGCCGGACCAGCTGCACGGGCCGGCCGTCCAGCTCCACCAGCGCCGTCCGCAGCGCCTCGTGGCGGGCCGCGACGTCGTCGAGGGCGGCCTGCCAGGCGGCCCGTTCGAGGCCGCCGCGGATCCGCCACGAGTACCACAGGACGTACTCGTCGCCGACGCCCGACATCCGGTCCAGGAACCACATGCGCTCCTGGGCGAACGACAGCGGCAGCGGCCCGGAGCGGTCCACGGGCACGACCGCGGCGCAGCCCGCCTGCCGGGCCGCCGCCACGAGCGGCCCGAACTCGCGGATCCGCGGGTTCTCGAACAGGGTGCGCAGCTCGACCTCGCGGCCCAGCCGCTCCGCGATCCGCGACACGGCCATCGTGGCGAGCAGCGAGTGGCCGCCCAGGTCGAAGAACCCGTCGTCGATGCCGACCCGTTCGACGCCGAGGACCTCCGCCCAGATGTCGGCGACGGCCCGCTCGGCCGCGTTCCGGGGCGCCGCGTACGCGGTCGCGGCGGCGGCCCGGCCGTCCCGGCCGGGGTCCGCGGCCGGCAGCGCCGCCCGGTCGAGCTTCCCGGTGGGGCCCGCGGGCAGCGCGTCGAGCACGGCGAACACGGCGGGCACCGCGTGCTGCGGCAGCCGCTCCGCGCAGAACGCGCGCAGCGCGGCCGGCGCGACCGCGTCCGGGCCGGCGTCCGGTGCGGGCACCACGTATCCGGTGAGGCTCGCCCCGCCCTGCGCGTCGGTGCCGACGGCGGCCGCGGCGGCAGCCACACCCGGGCAGCGGGCCAGCACCGCCTCGACCTCGCCGAGCTCGACGCGGAACCCGCGGATCTTGACCTGGTCGTCGGTCCGGCCCGTGAAGTCCAGTTCCCCGGTGGGGAGTCGGCGGACGAGGTCGCCGGTGCGGTAGACGCGGCTGCCGGGGGCGCCGTACGGGTCGGGGGTGAACCGCTCGGCGGTCAGGGCCGACTGCCCCAGGTAGCCGCGGGCCAGCTCCGGCCCGCCGATCAGCAGCTCGCCCGGCACGCCGTCGCCGACGAGCTCGTCCCGCCCGTCCACCACGTACACCCGCCGCCCGCCCAGCGGTCGGCCGATCGGCACCAGCGCCGGGTCGGCACCCGGGTCCACGTCGTGCGTGGCGGCGGTGACGGTCGTCTCGGTCGGCCCGTACGCGTTGACCACCCGTACGTGCGGGGCCCGCGCCAGCCAGGCGGCCAGCGCCCCCGCCGGGACTGCCTCCCCGCCGAGGACCAGCAGCCGCAGGCCGGCCAGCGCGGCCGCCGAGCGGTCGGTGAGGGCGAACGCCACCTCGCCCCAGTAGGTGGGCGGCAGGTTCAGGACGGTGACGCCGTGCCGCTCGACCAGCTCCGGGACCCGCGCGGGCAGCCACTGCTCGTCGGGCCGCACGACCAGGCAGGCCCCGCAGCCCAGCGCCGTCAGCAGCTGGTCCAGGGAGGCGTCGAAGGAGAAGGAGGAGAACGCGAGGACCCGGTCGGCGGCCGTGATCCCGAACTCGGCGCGCGCGGCCGCCGCGTGCGCGGCCATGGCGCCGTGCTCGACGCCGACGGCCTTCGGGCGGCCCGTCGAGCCCGACGTGAACACGACGTACGCCAACTCGCGCGGGCCCGGCACGTGCCGCGGGGCGCCCACCGGATCCGCGCCGGGCCCGGGGCCCACGCCGCGCTCGGCGTCCTCCACGGCGAGGACCCGCGGCCCGAGCCCGGCCGCCCGCTCGCCGGTGTCCGCGTCCGCGAGCAGGCACACGACGCCGGCCTCCGCGGCCATGAACCGCAGCCGCTCCGCGGGCAGCGCCGGATCCATCGGCACGTACACCCCGCCGGCCCGCCACACGGCGGCCATCGCGGCCACCGAGCGGACACCGCGCCGCAGGAACACCCCGACCGGGCTGCCCGGCCGTACGCCCGACCCGGCGAGGGCGGCGGCGATACGGCCGGACAGCGCGTCCAGTCCGCCGTACGTGAGCGTCTCGTCCCCGCACACGAGGGCGGGCGCGCCGGCCGGCCCGGACACCGCGAACGGCTCGGGCACCGGCGGCGCGGCGGCGGCCGCCGGGCCGCCCGGCCGGACGGCCGCCTCCAGCAGCCGGCGGCGCTCCCGCCCGGGCAGCGGCTCCAGGCCCGCGGTGAGCGCGGCGAGCGGGCTGCCGGGCGCCTCGGTGGCGGCGCGCAGCAGGGCGGTGTAGTCGTCCGCGAACCGCTGCATCGAGTCCCGGTCGAAGAGGGCGGTGGAGAACTGGAGGCGGGCGGCTACGGCGCCGTCCGCGCGCAGGCTCAGGTCGAGGAACACGTCCAGCGGGGTGCCGGCCAGCGGCGCCCGGACCGTCTCCACGTCCAGGCCGGCCAGCCGGGCCGGCGCCGGAGCCGTGTTGAGCAGGGTGAAGGAGGCCTGCGCGAGGGGGTGCCGCGACAGGTCCCGCTCGCCGGCCACCGCGCCGACGACCCGGTCGAAGGGGGCCTCGGCGTGGGAGAAGTCCCGCAGCGCACCCGCCCGGACCCGCTCCAGCAGCTCCCCGAACGCCGGCCCGCCCCCCAGGTCGGTGCGCAGCACGATGGTGTTGACGAACGGGCCGATCAGGCGGGCCGTATCGGCCCGGCCCCGGTCGGCGAGGGTGGTGCACACGGCGATGTCCGTACGGCCCGAGTGGCGGCCCAGCAGCGCCTGGTACGCGGCGAGGAGCACCATGTAGCGGGTCGCCCGGTGGACGCGGGCCACCCGGTCGACGGCGGCGACCAGGCCGGCGGGCAGCTCGAAGCGGACCACGTCGCCGGAGCCGTCCCAGAAGGCGGGCCGCGGCCGGTCCGCGGGCAGCGCGAGCGGCGCCACCCCCGCGAGCCGGTCCCGCCAGTACGCGAGGAGCCGCTCCATGCGCGGTCCGGCCAGCCGGCCGGCCTCGGCGCGGGCGACGTCCGCGTACTGCAGCGGCGGCGCCGGGACGGGCTCGCCGCGGTATCCGGCGTCCAGCTCGTCCAGCAGCACGTCCCACGACCAGCCGTCGACGGCGATGTGGTGGACGACGAGCAGGAGCAGGTGGTCCCCGTCCCCCAGCCTGGCCAGGACGGCCCGCAGCGGGTGCTCGCGGGCCAGGTCGAGGGGGCGGGTCAGCTCCTGCGCGAACACCTCCTCCGGGCCGGCGGCCGCCATGTGCCGCAGCACGCCGGCGCCGGGCGCGTCCACGCACGCCACGGGTTCGCCGCCGGCCGCGGTGAACCGGGTGCGCAGCACCTCGTGGCGGTGGACGATCCCGGCCAGCGAGCGCTCCAGCGCGGCCGTGTCGAGGGGGCCGCGGATCCGCAGGGCCAGCGGCAGGAGGGATTCGGCGGAGCCGCCGGAGAGCTGGTCGAGGAACCACAGCCTGCGCTGCGCGTACGACACCCCGCCACTCCCGCCGGCGGGGCTGCCGGCACCGGTGCCGTGCTGCCTCGCCCCGCCGTGCGCTGCGACAACCTTCACTGTGGGCCTCCAAGCGGTGTTTTCCCCCACCCTGCTGGCCGGGCGGGGCCGCCAGTAGGGAAGAAGACGCAGCCGTGCACGCAGCCGCGGGGGAAGAACACGCAAGGCGGCGGCCCCGCCCGGCTGATGCTCCGCCGAACGAGCCGCCGCCTTGCGAGGCCGGCCCGTCAGCGGCCGTCCACCGCCACGAACCGCAGCTCGCTCGTGTACGCCTCGCCGCGGTCGTCGGTCAGCCAGGCCTGGTCGGGGCCCGGCAGCATCTCGGTGAACACCACCCGGCCGTCCGGGTCCTTGCGGGCCATCCTGCGGACGGCCTTGGCGAGGATGTTGACGTAGACGGGACTGTCGAAGTCCACGTAGAACGGTCGGGTCTCGGTCGGCAGGACCGCGAACGCGAACCGCGGCAGGCCGGCCTCCGCACGTCCGCGCCGCGCCCGCACGAACCGGCGGGCCTCGTCCTTCTCCTCGGCGAAGTCCAGCTCCGCCGCCGTCATCCGCCACGTCTCGCGGGCCACGACGAGCCGGTCGACGGTGACGCGCGGGGAGTGCCGGGCGTCGTCCGGGACGAGCCGGAAGAGGTCCATCGCGAGTGTCGTCAGGACGTGCGAGAACACCTCGACGGCGGGGAACTCGGCCCCGTCGGGCAGGACGACCGCCAGCTCGCCGCCGGCCCGCTCGACCACCGCCACGTCCGCGCTCAGGACCGTGCGGGGCCGCGCCGGGTCGGCGGTGAAGTCGACGAGGGCGACGTAGTGGTCCTCGGGCCGGACGAGCGCGTTGCGGATCCGCGCCGACAGCCGCGAGCGGTGCTCCTTCGGCAGCAGCGGCAGCAGCCGCGGGCCCGGATGGTCGCGGTCGGTCTCGGCGAGCAGCCGGGCCGGGTCGGGGTGCTGGTGCACGAAGAGGGACGCCCCCAGCGTGTTCGCGGCGACGTGCAGTTCGCCGAGCACCAGCTCGAAGTCGCCGCGCGCGGCGGCTTCCGGGCCGGACGCCGCGATCATGATGTCGGGGCTGAGGCAGCGGGCCGCGTCCCAGCCGCCGCCCGTCCCGCCGGGGCCGCCGAACCGCTCGGCGACCTGCCGGGCCACCTCCTCCAGCGGCAGCCGCACCCGGCTCGCGCCGGAGCCGGTGCCGTCGGCGGCGTCGGGGGCGCCGTCGGGGGCGGCCGCGGCGAGGACCGCCTGCCAGCGTCGCCGGAACTCCCGTCCCAGCGCCTCGGCCTCCTCGCGCGCCGCACCGTGCAGGACCGGCATGCAGGCGAACCAGAACGCGGCCAGGTCGACCGGCCCCCGCGCGGCGAGCCGCCCGTACACCTCGCGGGCCCGGCCCATCACGGCCTCGGCGAGCCGCGCCGTGAGCCAGCCCGCGCTGGCCAGCAGCGGGTCGAGCGGAGCGAGCGCCCCGTGCACGGCGGGCCCGAGGACCGCCGTCGCCGCGCGGCGGCTGTCGGAGTACACCAGGGCCCGGCAGGGCGCCGTACCGGCCGACTTCTCCCGCACGGCGGCGGCCTCCGTCAGCGAGGTGAACCGCTGCTCCAGCGCGGCCAGCGCCGCCACCAGCTCCTCCGGCCCCCGGGCCGCCGCCACGCGGTCCCGGCCGCGCTCCAGCTCGTCGAGCGCGCCGAGCCCGGCGTCCCGCAGCCCGGGGTCGCCGACACGCTCCAGCCAGGCCCGCAGGTCCCGTTCGGGGCGCGCGCCGGCCGGCACCTCCAGCCGCCACACCACCCAGCGGCGGGCCACCAGGTCCTCCAGGGCGGCCGTCACGTCGACGCCGGGCAGCGCGGCCCGGATCTCCCGGGCCGTCCGCACGCCGTCGCACAGGTCGAGGACGGCGCAGGCCGCCCCGCCGGGCGCCTGCACGGGCCGCCCCGGCACGGCGACCCCGCCGTCGCCCGTCGGGCGTACGAAGGGCACGCGCCGCGGGGCCGCCCACTCGCGCAGCGCCGGATCGGCGTCCAGCACCGCGGCGAGCGCGTCGACGGCCCAACTGGCGAAGTAGACACGGGATTCGGCGACGAGGCCGCCCGGTCCGGGGTCGGTGCGGACCGCCGCCGCCCCGGGGTCGCGGTCCCAGCGGCCCCAGCCGACGGGACCGAAGAAGCCGATGGTGTCGTTCTTGACGCAGAACCGCTGCCAGTAGTGCGCGACGAGCTCCTCCCGCTGGCGGGGCATGCTCGTACGGCCCCGTACGGTCGGCGTCCACGCCAGGAACGGCGTGATCCCCGAGTCCAGCACGGGCCGGTTCTGCCAGGCGAGCGCCTCGCGGAAGGCGGGCATCCGGGCGATGTCCTGGAGTGCGGAGGCGGTGTCGACCTGCGCCTGCCCGAACAGCCCGGCGAACTCGTCCCACCGCCGCCCGTCCAGCGGCTCGTCCGGAGCGAACTTGTCGGCGGCCTCGGCGAGCCCCGCCGGCGCCAGCCGCAGCACGCCGCGGGCCGGGAATCCGGCGCCGCGCAGCGCGAACTGCTCCCACAGCCGCCAGCGGCCGCCGGGCACGAAGGAGTCGGTCACGGCCCGCCCCTACGCCTGTGCGAAGTCGCTGCGGACGACATCGGCGAGGTCCGCGGGCGTCGGGTAGGCGAACACCAGCGCCACGGGCACCTCGACGCCCAGCGCCTCCTCCAGCCGGGCGGTGATGCGGAAGGCGGCCAGCGAGTCGCCGCCCCACTCGTAGAAGTCGCTCTGCCCGTCGAGCTCGGGCACGCCGAGGGTCTCCCGGTAGACGGCGACGACGAGCTCGGTCAGGGCGGTGGCGGCGAGGGCGGCGGTCGGGTTCTCGGTCACGGTCACGAGGGGCTCCTGAGGCAGAGGTCGATGGGACGGACGACGAAGGGAAGGAGAACGGGGGCACGTACGGACGTGCCGGGAGGGGTACGGGAAGGAACGCAGGCGGAAAGACGGCAGGCGGAAGGCCGGGCAAGCCGGGGCGGTCAACCGCCCGCCGGCCGGCCCGCGGCGGCGGCCGCCGCCGCCAGGACCGCCGCGGTGTTGCCGCCCGAGACGATCGCCACGCACCGGCCGGGGCCATGGCGGCGGCCCGCCCGCAGCGCCCCGGCCAGGGCCACGGCGCCGCTGGGCTCGGCGTCGACGCCGCCGCGCCGCAGCAGGGCGGCCGCGGCCAGGATCTCCGCGTCGGACACGGCGACCATGTCGTCGACCCGGTCGCGGACCACCGGGTACGTCACCGCGCCCGGCTGCTGTCCGCGCAGCCCGTCCGCGACGGTCCTGCTGGGGCCCAGCCGGAGCGGCCGCCCCGCGGCCAGCGAGCGGGCGTACCGGGCGGTGCAGGCGGGCTCGACGCCCACCACGCGCACCGGGTGCCCCTGCGCGGCGAGGCACACCCCGGCGAGCAGCCCGCCGCCGCCCGTCGGCACGTACACGGTGTCGGCGTCGGGCACGTCGGACAGGACCTCCAGGCCGACGGTGCCCTGCCCGGCGACGACGAGCCGGTGGTCGGACGACGGGACGAGGACCGCCCCGGTCTCCCGCGCCAGCTCCCGCGCCCGCCGGTCCCGGTCGGCGACACCGCCCGGCACGGACACCGTCCGGCCGCCCAGCGCGGCGATCAGCCCCGCCTTCGCGGGGTGCGCGCCGCCGGCCAGCACCACCGTCACCTCGGCGCCGAGGGAGGCCGCGAGCCGGGCCAGGGCGATGCCGTGGTTGCCGGAGGAGCCCGCGACGATGCGGCGGGCACCGAGCGCGAGGACGGCGTTCAGGGCGCCCCGCAGCTTGAACGAGCCGCCGTACTGGAGGTGTTCCGCCTTCAGCAGCATCCGCGGACCCGGCAGCAGCGGCGTGCGCCGCACGTGCCCGGCGATCCGCGCGGCGGCCGCCTCCACATCGGCCCGTGCGGGGGCTGCGGCATCCGGTGCGCCGGGCCCGAGGGGCGGGGGCAGCACGCCGGGGCGCCCGGCGGGTGCGGTGGTCACGGCCGGCCCCCGGACCGCGCCAGGGCCAGCCGGTCGGCCTTCCCGCCGCGTGTCGTCGGCAGCTCCTCCAGCCGGGCGAACCTGCGGGGCATCAGGTGCGGCGGCAGCACGGCCCCCAGGTGGGCGCGCAGCGCCCCGTCCGCCACGCCCGCCAGATCGCCCGTGACGTGCGCGACGAGGAAGACCCGGCCCTGCGCGTCGGTGTCCGGGGTGACGACCGCCCCGGTCACCCCGTGATGGGCCAGCAGCACCCCCTCGACCTCCGCGGGGTCGACGCGGTAGCCGCGGATCTTGACCTGCCGGTCGGCGCGGCCGTGGAACTCCAGCCCGTCCGGGCCCCGGACCGCCAGGTCGCCGGTGCGGTACAGCCGCGCGCCGGGCGGGCCGAGCGGGTCGGGCACGAACCGCTCCGCGGTCCGCGCCGGCTGCCCGCGGTAGCCCCGGGCCACACCGGCGCCGCCGATGTACACCTCGCCGACGGCCCCGTCGGCCACCGGGCGCATGCCCGCGTCCAGGAGCCGTACGAGCACCCCGTCGATCGGCGCGCCCACCACGTCGGCGACGGTGTCGGGGACGGCCGGGACGGCGTGGCGGGTCGAGGTCATGGTGCACTCGGTGGGCCCGTACTGGTTCACCAGCGCGCCCCGCACCAGGGACCGCCCGCCCGCGGCCAGGAACGGCCGCAGCGACTCGCCGCTCGACACCACCAGCCGCACCCCGTGCAGCAGTCCGGCCGCATCCGGCTGCCCGGCGAGGAAGGACAGGAAGGACGGGGTGGTGCTGAGCAGCGCCGTCACCCCGTACCGGCGCACCGCGGCGCCGAACTCCTCGGGCCGCAGCAGCGCGGACCGCGGCAGCACCACCAGGCGGCCGCCCGCCAGCAGCGGGGCGAAGGTGTCCCGGATGGAGGCGTCGTAGCCGAGGGGCGCGGTCTGGAGGGCCGTCGTGTCGGGGCCGAGGCCGTAGTCGCGGACGACGAACCGCAGGTAGGAGTCCAGGCCGCGGTGCTCGACCAGGACGGCGGAGGGCTCGCCGGTGCTGCCGGAGGTGTGGCTGACGTACGCCAGCGACCGCTCGGCGACGGGCGCGCCCGGTGCTTCCGGCACGGCCCGTGCACGCGGAGGCCGCCCGTCCGGCGGGTGCGGCGCGTCCAGCAGCACCGGCGGTCCGGGCACCGGCAGGCCGGCGAGCCGCCCGGCCGACGCCCGTGTCGCGACCAGCAGTTCGGCGCCGCCGCTGCGTGCGAGCGCGGCCAGCCGCGCGGGCGGCTGCTCCGGGTCCAGGCCCAGGAACGCCGCCCCCGCGCGCAGGACGGCGGCCGGCGCGGCCACGGCGTCCACGCCGCGCTCCACCGCCACCGCGCAGACCGTCTCCGGCCCGGCGCCCCGCTCTCTCAGCAGCGCCGCCAACCCGTCGATGCGGGCTGCGAGTTCCCCGTACGTGACGTCCCCGGACGGGGTGGTGACGGCGATCCGGCCCGGGTCGCGCAGGGCGTGGCCGGCGATGTCGTCGACGAAGGTCCGCATCAGGCACCCGCCCCGGCCCCGGCGGCGGCCTGCCCGGAACCCTGCCCGGCGGCCTGCTCGACGGCCGTCCGGTCGACGGCGACGAACCGCAGCTCGGAGGTGTAGGCGGCGCCCCGGTCGTCGGTCAGCCACGCCTGCTCCGGCGTCGGCAGCATCTCGCTCACCTTCAGCTTCGCGGCGGGGTCCTTGCGCGCCAGCCGCCGCACGGCCTTCGCCAGGATGTTGAGGTACACGGGGCTCTCGAAGTCCACGTAGAACGGCCGGGGTTCGGCCGGGGACACCACGAACACGAACCGCGGCAGGTCGTGCTCCCGCTGCCACTGCCGGGCCCGTACGAACCGGCGCGCCTCCGACGTGTCGCCTGCGAAGCCGAGCCCGCCGGCGGCGAAGGACCACGTCTCGCGCGCCACCACCATCCGGTCGATGGTGATCCGCGGCGTGTGGTCGCCCTCCGGGCGGAGCGTGAACCGGTCCATGACCCGCTGCGTGAGCGTGTTGGCGTACGCGTCGAGCAGGTCGAAGACGGCCCCGTCGGGCAGCACCGCGACGAGCCGGCCCTCCCGGTCCTCCACCGCGACGTCCGCGCACGCCACCGACCGCGGCCGGTACGGGTCGCCGGTGTCGTCGACCAGGGACACCAGGTAGTCCTGCGGCCGGTCCAGGGACGGCCTGCTGCGCGCCGACCACTTCAGCGGCAGCTCCTTCGGCAGCATCGGCAGCAGCCGCGGCCCGGGGAAGTCCCGGGTCGTCTCGGCGACCAACTCGTCCCGGTCGGGGTGCTGGTGGACGAAGAGGGAGGCGCCCAGCGTGTTGAGGGCGCAGTGCATCTCGCCGAGCACCATCCCGAAGTCGCCGCGCGCCACCGCGTCCGCGTCCTCGGCGAGCAGCAGCACGTCCGGGCTGAAGTAGCGGGCCAGCGACCAGCCGGCGCCGGGCTCCTCGAACTCCTCCCGCACCCGGGCGGCGATCGCCTCCGACGACACGCGCACCCGCCGCGCCCCCTCCGGGGCGTCCAGGACGCGGGCCCACCTGGCGCGCAGCTCCGCCTGGACGGCGTCCAGGTCCCGGTCGGCCTCCGGGTACGGGGACGGCAGGCAGGCCAGCCACATCCGCCCCAGGTCGACCCGGCTGCCGTCGGCGCCGAGCCGCTCGTACACGGCGCGCAGCCGGGCGCGGACCCGGTCGGCGAACCGGTTGGTCAGCCAGCGGGCCGAGGTCAGGCACTGGGCGAGGGGCGTCAGCTCCGCGAGCAGCGCGGCGGGCAGGGAGGCGGTCGCCGCGCGCCGGCAGTCGGAGTAGACCAGGCCCCGGCAGGGCGCCGTCCGCTCGCCTTTGGACCGCTGGGCGGCGGTCGCGGTGAGCGCCGCGAAGTCCGCCTCCAGCGCGGTGACCGCCGCGGTCAGCGCGTCGGCGTCGGTGCCGGCGGCCTGCACGGCGTCCCGCCCGCGCTCCAGCACGGCCAGCTTCGCCAGCGCCGGCTCCCGCAGCGCCGGGTCCCCGATCCGCTCCAGGACCGCCCGCAGCTCCCGCTCCGGGTACGTGCCGGTGGGGACCTCCAGCCGCCAGTGCACCCACCGCCTGCCCTGAAGCCACCGTACGGCCTCGGTCGCCTCCGCCACCGGTATGCCGAGCTCCTGCGCGATCACGGCGACCGGCCTGGTCCCGTCGCACAGGTCCAGGACGGCGCGCTCGGTGCCGCCGACGGGCTGCGGGGGACGGCCCGGGACGTGCACGCGGTCGCCGTCGGCGCGGACGAACGACACCCGCCGCGGCGGGATCCACGCCCGCAGCGCCGGATCGGAGTCCAGCGACCGGGCGAGCGCGTCGACCGCCCAACTGGCGAAGTACACACGGGACCCGGCGATCAGGCCCCCCGGTCCGGGATCGACCCGCACACCCTCCGCCGCGGGATCCCAGCGGCCCCAGCCGACGGGCCCGAAGAAGCCGATGGTGTCGTTCTTCACGCAGAACCGCTGCCAGTAGTGGGCGACGAGCTCCTCCCGCTGGCGGGGCATGCTCGTGCGGCCCTGCACGCTCGGCGTCCACGCCAGGAACGGCGCGATGCCGGTGCGCAGCACGGCCGGGTTCTGCCAGGCCAGCGCCGCCCGGAAACGCGGGTCCGCGGCGATCTCCTGCAACAGCCCGGACGTGCGGACGGCCGCGGCGTCGAAGGCCTCGGCGAAGCCGTCCCACTCCGGGCCGGCCAGCGCGTCGCCCGGCCCGAACTTGTCGGCGGCGTACGCCAGTCCGGGCGGAGCCGTGCGCAGTACCCCCTCGGCGGGGAAACCGGGGCCGCGGAGCGCGAAGTGCTCCCACAGCCGCCACCCGCCGGCGGGCAGGTACACGTGGTGCGGTGTGTCCGACATGGGCGGAGCTCCTTCCGGCCTGTCCGGCCTCTGCCTGCCGGTCCGGCAGCCCCTGCGGCCTGCTCCGGCTGCCCGGAACACTGCCGCCGCCGGCAGGCAGGCCGCCAGGGAAGGAGCGGCAGCACCGGCCGCCCGTCCTTCTGCGCGTTTGTCCCTATGGCAGGCCCGGCAGGCGGGGCAGGGTGGGGGCCGACCGATCGAGAGCGGGAGGACCCAGGCGATGAGCGAGACCGACGACGGCCGCTACCTGGTCGTGCACAACGACGAGGAGCAGTACTCCATCTGGCGGGCGGACCGGGAACTCCCCGCCGGCTGGCACGCCGAGGGCACGACCGGCACCCGGCAGGAGTGCCTGGACCACATCGGCCGGGTGTGGACGGACATGCGGCCGCTGAGCCTGCGCCGCCGCCTGGCCGAGGCGGACGCCTGACGCCGCCCGCGGGGGAACGCGGGGGACACGAACGCCGGCCGGCGTGGCTGAGGCGCGGGGGAACCGAGCCCCGCCGGCCGGTGCGGGGCGCTGCGCGGCCCGACCGCCGCCGGGCCGGCGGCCCCGGCCGCCCGTGACGCCCCGCGCGGCGGGCACACGCGCCTGCAGCCGGACCGCGCGGCCACGACGCCCGTGCCGAAGCCGCCCCGTATGCCGGGCGGGCGGCCGCACACCCCCGGTGGCACGCCGACGCGGCCAGCCCCACCGGCGGCGCGGGGGAGTGCCCCCGCCCGCGTGACGGGCAGCAGGACCGGACGGGGCGCGTCCCCGTACGGCGCGGGCCGCCCGCTGCCCGCGGGGACCGGCCGGGCGGTGCGGTCGCCGTGATGCCGCCCGCGTTTGCACGGGCCCGGTCGCGGGGGGGTGCTGCGTCAACCCCGGCCGCACGGGCCCCGTTGGCCGGCCGGATGGTGTTCAACGCGTACGCAGGGACGCCAGGTAGTCGTCCAGGGTGCGGTGCGGGTTCCAGCCCTGGGCCCGGGCGCGGGTGAGGTCCAGGACCACCGGGTGCGCCAGTTGGTCCACCGCGTAGCGGCTCAGAGCCGGTTCGCGGCCGGTCGCCGACGCGAGGGCCTCCGCCGCGCGCGCCGCCGTACGGGCCGCCGCCCGCGGCAGGTGGCGGATCCGGGCCCGGACGCCGTGCGCGCGCAGGACCCGGCGTACCGCGTCGTCCCGCCCGTACGGGGCCGCGTCCGCCACGTTGTACGCCCCCGGGGCCCAGCCCGCGGCGGTGAGCGCGGCACCGGCCAGGTTCTCCACCGCCGTCAGGCTGAGCGGGACGTCCGGCCCCGGCAGCAGCAGGGTGCCCGCCCGGACCCGGGACAGGATCCGCGGCAGCAGGGTGGTGTCGCCGGGCCCGTACACGGCGCGCGGGCGCAGCACCACCGCCCCCGCGGCCAGGGCCAGCGCCTCGCCCGCCGCCTTGGTGCGGCCGTACGCGTTCAGGTGGCCGGCCCGCGGGTGGTCCTCCCGGACCCGGCTGCGGTCCCGGCGCGGGTCGTACACGCTCGCGCTGCTCACCCACACCACGGGCCTACCGCCGGCCGCGGACGCGAGCCGCTCGGTGCCGTCCACGTTCACCGCCCGCATCTCCGCCTCCGCGGGCGAGCCGGGGGCCGGGTCGCCGACCGCCGCCGCGCAGTGCACGACGAGGTCCGCGCCGGTCAGGTCCGGCACCTCCCGGGCCGCGTCCCAGAAGCGGTGCTCCCCGACGGGCCCGGGCCTGCGCCCCACGCACACCACGTCCGCGCCGGCCGCCGCGGCGGCGCGGGCGACGTGCCCGCCGCAGAAGCCGCTCGCCCCCGTCACGGCGACGCGCAGCCCCGCGACCCCGGCGAAGGCGCTCATACGGCACCCGCCCGGACGGTCAGGACCCGCCAGCCGGGCAGCGCGGCCCGCCGGTCCGCGCGGGCCCGCACCACGACCGGCCGGTACGGGGCCAGCGCGGCCAGCACGTCGGCCAGTTGGGCACGGGCCAGCCGCGCACCCGGGCAGGCGTGCGGCCCCGCCCCGAACACCAGCCGCGCCTCGGCCGGCGGGGCCGGGTCGAGGGCGTCGGGGCCGCGCCGGTGTGCGCCGGCCGCGTGCCGGGCCACCAGCAGCAGACGGTCGCCGGCCCGCACCGGGCAGCCGCCGGCCGTGCCGTCGGCGGCTGCCGCCCGCGGCAGCACCGGCGAGGCCGCGGTGACCCGCAGCAGCTCGTCGGCGAGCCGCGGCAGCAACTCCGGGTCGCCGGCCTGCCCCCACAGGCCGGCGTCGGCGCACCAGGCGACCGCCCTCGGCAGCGCGGCGACCGTGGTGTTCACCGCCGCCACCGCCAGCATCGCCGCCAGGGCGCCGTCGCCGCCGCCGCTCCCGGCCAGCATCTCCCGCAGCTCCCGCGCGGTCCGGGCCGCCGCCGCCTTCGCCCCGGGGCGCGGCAGGCCCGGCAGGTGCCCGCGTACCGAGGCCGCCGCCGCGGCCGCGGCCGCACGGGCCACCGCCGACGGGTCCGCGGCGGAGCCGAGCAGCGCGCACACCGCCGAGCCGGACAACTCGGCGGCCAGCGCCACCAGCTCGACCTCACCGCCTCGGCGGAGCGGCGCGAGCCGCTCCGCCAGCAGCGGCCGCCACAGCGCGCGCAGCCGCTCGACCCCGGCCGCGCCGAGCCCGTCGGCCAGGTCCCGCCGGTCGGCACGGTGGCCGCTGCCCTCCTGGTCGAACAGCACGCCGCCGCCCGCGCCCGCGAGCGCCTCGCGCGCCGCCGCGCCGGTGGTCCCGGCGGCGGTGCGGTCCAGCGGGATGCGCGTCAGCGCCTCCCGGTAGGCGTCGGCGTCGTGGACGAGCAGGGTCCGCCCGAGCCGGCGCACCCCGCGCCCGCGTGTGGCCGCGAGCAGCGCGAACAGCACCGGATGGCTGCGCAGGTACACCCGCCGATCCCGCCGCCACGCCATCGCGGCACTGCCGGCCGCCGCAGGCGCCGCGCCACCGCCGGCGGTCGCAGCCGCCGCCATGCCGCCCGTCACCCCACCCGCCGGCGCCGTATCGACTGCCGCCACGCGCCGCGCCGTCACCCGTTCCGGTGCCGTACGGGTCTTCGGGGCGTGGCCCGGTGCCGCGTGGCTCGGCGGAGTACCGCCCGCTGCCGTCGGCGCCGCGGCTGCGCCGCCCGCCGTCGCGGGTCTCGCCGTGGCCGCCCCTGCCGCCACGCGCCGCGCTGTCGCCCGTTCCGGTGCTGTACGGGTCTTCGGGGCGTGGCCCGGTGCCGCGTGGCTCGGCGGAGTACCGCCCGCTGCCGTCGGCGCCGCGGCTGCGCCGCCCGCCGTCGGCCCCGGCGCCGCCGGGCCCGTCGTCGCCGGCGCGGGTGCCTGCCTGTCGGCCGCCGCATGCGCAGGCGCCGTACGGCCCGTTCCCACACGCGTCGACGCCGTACCGTCCGGCGCCGCGGACGCCCTCCCGGAAACGGTGTCCCGCGCCCGGGCGGGCCCCGGTGCCATACCGTCGGCCGCTGCTGTCGCGCCCGGCGCCGTACCGTCCGGCTCCGCCGGGGCGGAGGTCTTCGCGCTCGGCGGGCATGCCGTGCCGCGAGGCGCGTCGCGGGTCGTCATCGGGCGGCCTCCAGGCGGGCTGCCGCCAGGGCGGCGGCCGCTGTGCGGTCCGGTTTGCGGGAGCGGCCCGCCAGCGGCACCTCCGCGAAGAGGACCGCGTCCGGGCGGGCCGTGCCCATCCGGCGCAGCGGCCCGGACAGTGCCGCCCGCAACCCCTGCAGGTCCGTGCCGCGCCGCGGCTGGACGACCGCGACGAGCCGCTCGTCGCCCGCCGTCTCCGGCCCGCCGCCCGCCGGCACCCCCACCAGCACCGCCAGCTCGACGCCGGGCACGTGCAGCGAGGGCTCGTACAGGCCCGGGTAGATGTTCTCGGCGCGCCGCAGCACCATGTCCTTGATCCTTCCCTCCAGCACGATCCGGCCCGCCGCGTCCAGCCGCGCCCGGTCCCCCGTACGCACCCACGGGTCGGGCTCCTCGCCCAGGTAGCGGTGCCGGGCCGAGTGTCCGGAGAGCAGCAGCTGCCCGTCCTGGTCCGGCTTGGCCAGGACACCCGGCAGCGGCGCGCCGACCAGGTCGCCGGGCCCGTCGAACGCGGCCTTCTCCCGGGCCTCGACGGCCGCCGCCGGGAACAGCTCGGTCAGCGCGTACACGCCCCAGGCCTGCGCCGCGCCCGCCTCCCGCACGCGGCCCAGCAGTTCGGCGCCGGCGGGCGCCGAGCCCGTCCACACCCGCCCGTGGAAGCGGGCGCCCGCGCCGAGCGCCTCCCGCAGCCGCGGCGGCGTCAGGTAGGTGTCCGCGGGGCGCAGCCGGTGCAGCTGCCGGGCCAGGACCCGCGCGGAGCGCGCCGGCAGGGCGACCGGCGCGCCCCGTGTGAGCGCGGGCACCAGCACGAAGAACGTCCCGCCGAGCACCGGCCGCTGCGACGCCTCCCCGGCGGCGGTGAACAGCCCCTCGACCGTCTCCATCCCGGCCGCGAGGCTCGCCCGCGTGTGCACCACGGCCCGCGGCCGCGAGGTGGTCCCGGAGGTGAACACGATGACCGCGTCGGCGTCGTCCCCGACGGGCGCCGCACCCGCCGCGGGCAGCCCGGCCCGCCGTGCCGCCCGCTCCAGCGCGGGCGCGCACCACGGCAGTCGCGGCCCGACGGTCGCCACCGGGCAGCCCAGCGCCGCCAGATCGGGCAGGGCGAGCGCCGCCCGCCGGGCCAGCGGCCGCGCCCACCCGGCGGCGGCCTGCGCCGCCGCGTCGGCCAGCACCAGCGACGGCCGGGCCAGCGCCAGCCGGGCGCGCAGCACCTCCGGCCCGGCCCCCGGGTCGAGGACGGCGCCGCGCAGCCCGAGCCGCCACAGCGCCAGCAGCACCGCCAGAGCCCGCGGCCCGGGCCGCACCGCGACCCCGACGGTGTCGCCGGCCCGCAGTCCCCGCGCGTGCAGGGCGGCCGCGTATCCGTCGGCGAGGTCGGCGAGTTCGCCGCAGGTGGCCCGGACCCGCGGCGCGCCGCCGCGGGTCGAGGCGAGGACGGCCGCCCGGTCGGGCCGGCGGCGCAGCGCGTGGTCGAGTCGGTCGAGCATCAGCGGGGGTCCGTTCCGTGGCGGCCGCTGCCCTTGTCCAGGTACCAGCGGGCGGTGCCGGCGATCCCGTACGCGCGGATGCGGCGCGTGGAGTTCTCCACGACCATCGACCGGCAGCGGCTGATCCGGTCGGTGTGGCGGCGTACGGCGTTCAGGAAGAGCCGGTCGGTGGGTGAGGGGCGGCGCGGCATCCCGCCGACGGCCAGGTACAGCTCGGCGGTGATGGCCATGTTGTTCCCGGCGTGCATCCGGTACGGGGCCCGGAACTCGCCGCGGCGCACGTGCTGCGGCCGCAGCCGCCCGAACAGGGCGGCCAGCGCCACGAGTACGGCGAACCCGGCCCGGCCGAGCGGCCCGTGCTCGTCGCGCCGCGCGGTGATCCGCCCGCACACCAGGCCCGGCCGGGCCGCCAGCGCGGCCCGCGCCGCGCCCGTCCACCCCGGCCGGGGCAGGCAGTCGGCGTCGGTGCGGGCCAGCAGCCGCGCCCCCTGCCCGATCGCGTACCGGAACCCGCTGTCGACGGCGGACCCGACGCCCTTCTCCGGCTCCTCGACGACGTGCACGGGGAACGGCGCGGACGCCGCGAAGGCCCGGGCGACGTCCCCCGTGCCGTCCGTGGAGGCGTTGTCGACGACCAGCAGCGTGAAGTCCCGGTCGCGCTGCGCGGCCAGCGCCCGCAGGGTCGCGCCCAGCCGGGCCTCCTCCTGGTGGGCCGGCACCACGACCCACATCCCGTGCCCGCTCACGACTTCTCCCAGACCATCGTCATGATGCTGATGCCGCCGCCCAGCCCGACGAACAGCACCCGCTCGCCGGAGGCCAGCCCTCCGAACACCCGGTCCAGCTGCACGCCGAGGGTGGCGCTCGCGATGTTCCCCAGCTCGGGCACGGTGACGACCAGCTTCTCCCCGGGCACCCCGGTCAGTTCGGCGAACCGCTCCAGGTACGGCACCGTCACCTGGTGGACGAGCACCTTCGCGAAGCCGTCCCAGTCGGTGCCGGCGCGGTGCAGCGTCCGGTCGATGACCGCCGTCCCGACCTTCTCGAAGACGCCGCGCAGCTCGTTCCCGTCGCCGCGGAAGTAGGTGTACGCGTCCCCGCGCGGGTGGCGCGAGCCGCCGCCCGGTATCCCGCCGACCTCCCAG
Organism: Streptomyces sp. NPDC031121; assembly: GCF_055570615.1. Lineage (NCBI taxonomy): Bacteria > Bacillati > Actinomycetota > Actinomycetes > Kitasatosporales > Streptomycetaceae > Streptomyces > Streptomyces sp. NPDC031121. The sequence goes on along the minus strand of NZ_JBVIGV010000004.1, from coordinate 122,065 downwards.
TGCTCCGAGTGCGTCTCGGTGTCGACGTCGAGGATCCCGCCCCGCTCCACCGCCTCGACGACCACGGCGGCGCCGGCGTCGCCGAACGTGTACCCGGCGAAGGAGGCGCGCAGTTCGGCGAGGCCGGCGGGCTCGTACTGCACGGCCCGGCTCGGCGTCTCCCCGGTGACGACGAGGGCCCGCCGGGCCCGGCCGGCCAGGATCATCGAGCGGGCGAGGTCGATGCCGTTGACGAAGCTGTTGCAGGCGTTGGTGACGTCCACGGCGTGTGCCCGGGTGCCCAGTTCCGCCTGCACGATGTGCGCGGTGGCCGGCTCGGCCATGTCGCGGGTCGCGGAGGCGAACACCAGCAGGTCGATGTCCGGGGCGGTCAGCCCGGCTGCGTCCATGGCCCGGCGGGCCGCGCCCGCGGCGAGGGTGGACGCGTACACGCCCGGGCCGGCGACACGCCGGGCGGTGATCCCGGTGGCCTGCGTCAGCAGCCTCGGCGGCAGGGCCAGGCCGCTGCGGCGCGCCAGCTCCTCCTGGAGGGCGTCCGAGGACAGGACCCCGTCGGGCAGCATGCTGCCGACGGCGGTGATGCCCGCGCGGAGTCGGGGATCAGGCAACGAAGTGAACATGCCCGCCACGATGGCAACCGGCGGCGGCCCGGACCTGAGTACGGATGCTCACTTCGCGACCGCGGCCGCCCCTGGGCCGCCTGAGTACGGCGACTACGGCCCCGCGGCGCCGGGGCCGGGGCCGGGCGGCGGTTCCTCCACCGTGCTCGTGCCGGCGCCGGGCCCGGACTCCCACTCCCAGGACTCCTCCAACCGCAGCCGCCCGTCGGGCAGTTCGGTCACCACGGAGGTGCAGTGCCCGGAGGCCGTCGTCCCGTCGGGCCGCAGCTGCACGTACCGGAAGTCGAGCACGTCGCCGGTGCGCGTGCCGACGAGGAACCCGCGCACCACGTCCCCGCCGGCGTACTCGGCCCAGATCCGCCCCGCCTCCTCGTGGTACGTGAACCGGGTCTCCCGCCCGACCTGCCCGGGCGCCTGGTCGGCGACGGGCGCGAAGACGACACCCTCCAGCGGACGCGCCACGAACACTCCCTCCGAAGAACGGTGAGCGGGCCCTCCCGCACACGAGCGCGACGGTACCCGACGGCCCGCACCCGGGCGGGTCCCGGGCAGGTCCCCGGCCCGCGGTGTGGGGGCGGGCCGGGTGGGCAGTACCTACGGCGTCGGTTCCGCCCGCCTCCTCACCGAGGGAGAACGCATGGCCATCGCCCACCGCCGGATCGGCACGGGACCCGTCCGCGCGATCGTGCTGCACGACTGGTTCGGCACCTCCGCGAACTGGGGTTCGGTGCTCGACCACTTCGATCCGGAGGGCTTCTCGTACGCCTTCCCCGACTACCGCGGCTACGGCGACCGCCGGGACGTCGAGGGCAGCTTCGACCTCGACGAGATCGCCGCGGACGTGCTCGCGCTCGCCGACGGGCTCGGCTGGGACACGTTCTCGCTGGTGGGCCACTCCATGGGCGGCAAGGCCATGCAGCAGGTGCTGGTCCGCGCCCCCGGCCGGGTGGAGAAACTGGTCGGGGTCAACCCGGTGCCGCCGGCGCCGTACGTGATGGACGACACCACCCTCGCGCTCTTCCAGGGCGCCGCCCGCAGCCCGGAGAACCGCCGCGCCATCCTCGACCTGGTCACCGGCAACCGGGCGAGCGGGCACTGGCTGGACCGGATGGTCGCGCACTCGATGGCCGTCTCCCGCCCGGAGGCGTTCGCCGCCTACCTGGAGAGCTGGCGGTCGGCGGACCTGTCGGCCGCGGTGAAGGGGAACGGCGTCCCGGTGCTGGTGCTCGTGGGGGAGTACGACCTGGCGCTCACGCCCGCCGTGATGCGGGACACGTGGCAGGCCGCGTACCCCGACTGCCGGGTGGTGCCCCTGCCGGGCGCCGGGCACTACCCGCCGCACGAGACGCCGGTGGCGTTCGTCACAGAGGTCGAGGACTTCCTGCGCGGCTGACCTGCCCGAAGCCGCGCGGACATGCCTGTGGGGCGCGAGTGATCTCGCGCCCCACAGGGTGAAAGGGTGAGTGACGGGACTCGAACCCGCGGCCACCTGGACCACAACCAGGTGCTCTACCAACTGAGCTACACCCACCACGACGGGCGGCGGGCCGCCCGTTCGATGTGCACGCACAGCATAGCCGATCAGCGGGGCGGTCCCGCGACGCGCCCGCCCGCCCCCGCCCGCCGCCGCGGTCCGCCGCGGTCCCTCCGGTCCGATGCGGTCCGCCGCGGTCCGCCGGCCGGGGGGCCGCCCGTCAGCCGGCGGCCCCGGCGTGCGCCACGGCCGCCGCGGCGAGGGCCTGCACCACCGGGTGGGGGCGGGTCCCGTCGCCGTACAGCTCCGGCTGGAACAGGGTGGCCAGGAAGAACGGGTGCCCCGGCAGCTCCGCCATCCGCAGCTGCCCGTCCTCGTCGTGCCCGGACAGCCGCAGCCCGTGCGCGGCGAGCACCGGCAGGTGGCGGGGGTCCGGGCCGAAGCTGCAGTGGTAGCGCTCCAGGCTCCGCTCCGCGCCCAGCGCCGCCTCGGCCAGCGAGCCGGGCTCCGCCCGCACCAGGCCCTCGTGCCCGACGAGCGAGCAGGCGAGCGGGGCGATCAGCAGGTCGTCGGCGGCGGGGTCGTTCTCCGCGTGCCCGACGGCCAGACCGCACACCGAGCGGGCGAACTCCAGCAGGGCGTGCTGGAAGCCCCCGCACGTCCCGAGGAAGGGGATGCCCTCCTCCCGGGCGGTCCGGATCGCGGCGAGCGCCCCGGCCTCGCTGGCGTACGGGCTGCCCGGCAGCACCCAGACCGCGTCGAAGCGGGCGAGCGAGCCGGAGGCGGCCTCGGCCGCGGCGTCGGAGGTGGGGATCCAGTACGCGTCGAGTACGAGCCCGTCGCGGGAGGCGAGCGCGTCGAGGAGGCGCGGAATCCGGACGTGGGACTCGGCGTGCGGGGAGCGGTCGCCGACGAGCGCGATGCGCGCGGGCCGGGTGTGGCGGGGGGTGCGGGCGGGTGTCTCGGTGGTCATGCGGATCATCCTGGGGCCCATCCCCCGTTCAGCGCCAACGATTGTTCCAGCATGATCGATAAGCAATGCTGATGGCCATGGATCCGCACCTGCTCCGCACCTTCGCCGCCGTGGCCCGCCTGGCGTCCTTCTCCGCCGCCGCCCGCGAACTCGGCTACACCCAGTCGGCCGTCTCCCAGCACATCGCCGCCCTGGAGGCCGACCTTGGCACCGGCCTGCTGACCCGCCGCCCCGTCGCCCCCACCCCCGCCGGGCACCGCCTCCTCGAACACGCCGCGCCGCTGCTGCTCCGGATCGACGCCGCCCGCGCCGACGTCCGGCGGCTGGCGGCGGCCCCGCCCGACCGCCTGACCCTCGCCGCGTCCCCGCTCGCCGTCGGCCCGGCGCTGCTCGCCGCGCTGCCCGCCACCGGCGTCGAACTGCGGGTCGTCCCACCCGCCGCGGTGCCGGCCGCCGTCGCCACCGGCGGCTGCGACCTCGGCCTCACCGACGGCACGGCCGCGCCCAGCGACCCGCTGCGGCTGCCCGACGTGGCACCGCTGGCCGTCACCGGCGTCGCCGAGGAGCAGCTCGCCGTCCTCCTCCCGGCCGGGCACCCGTTCGCCGGGCGGGCCGCGCTGCGGCTGGACGACCTGGCCGACGCGCGCTGGCTCGACGCCCCGCACGTCGGACTCGCCCCGCCCGCGGCCGCCCGCACCGCCCCCGCCCTGCGGTACGACGGCACCGACCTGCACGCCCTGTGCGCCCTGGCGGCCGCCGGACACGGGCTGGCCCTGCTGCCGCGCCGCGTGGCCGAAGCCGCCGCTGCGGGCGCGGCCGGCGCGGCCGTACCGCTGGCCGGCACCCGGCTGGTGCACCGCACCGAGCTGATCACCCCCCGGACGCCCGCCCCTGCCGCGGCCGCCCTGGCCGCACGCCTCACGGCGGCCGCCTGAGCCGGGCCCGGGCCGCCACGAATTCCCCGCCGCCGCCCTCCCCGCGCCGGCGTCACGGGCCGAGGACTACCGCCGACTCCGCCGGGACGTGGACGCGCCCCTCCCCGTCCGGATGCGGAACCTCCTCCCACGCGGCCAGGACCCGCACCCCGTTCCGGCCCAGCGCGACCGTCGCGGGCTCCGCGGCCAGGTTCACCACCACCCGGACGTCGCCCCGGCGGAACGTCAGCCAGCGCCGCTCCTCGTCGTACGCCACCCGCACCGCCGCCATGTCCGGATCCCGCAGGTCCGGATGCCCGCGCCGCAGCGCGACCAGCGTCCGGTACCAGGCCAGCAGCCGCGCGTGCGGCTCCCGCTCCGGCTCCGCCCAGTCCAGGCAGGACCGCTCCCGGGTGCCCGGGTCCTGCGGGTCCGGCACCTCCTCGGGCCGCCACCCGTGGCCGGCGAACTCCCGCCGCCTGCCCTCCCGTACGGCCCGGGCGAGTTCCGGGTCCCGATGGTCGGTGAAGTACTGCCACGGCGTGCCCGCACCCCACTCCTCGCCCATGAACAGCATCGGCACGAACGGCCCGGCCAGCACCAGCGCCGCCGCGCACGCCAGCAGCCCCGGCGAGACCGACGCGGCGAGCCGGTCGCCCTGGGCCCGGTTGCCGACCTGGTCGTGCGTCTGCCCGTAGCCGAGGAACCGGTGCGCGGGCGTCCGGCGGCGGTCCACCGGCCGGCCGTGCGTGCGCCCCCGGAAAGAGGACCAGGTCCCGTCGTGGAAGAACGCCCGCGTCATCGCCTTGGCCAGCGCGGCGAGCGGCGCCCGCGCGAAATCCGCGTAGTAGCCCTGCGATTCGCCGGTCAGGGCGCAGTGCAGCGCATGGTGGAAGTCGTCGTTCCACTGGGCGTGCAGGCCGAGCCCGCCGGCCGCGCGGGGCGTCGTGGTCCGAGGATCGCAGGCGTCGGACTCGGCGATCAGGAACAGCGGCCGGCCCGTCTCCTCGGCGAGCGCGTCCACCGCGGCGGACAGCTCCTCCAGGAACGTCAGCGCCCGCCCGTCGGCCAGCGCGTGCACGGCGTCCAGGCGCAGCCCGTCGATCCCGTAGTCCCGCAGCCAGGCCAGCGCACTGCCGAGGAAGTAGGCGCGGACCTCGTCGGAGCCGGGGCCGTCCAGGTTCACCGCCGCGCCCCACGGCGTGTGGTGCGCGTCCGTGAAGTACGGCCCGAAGGCGGGCAGATGGTTTCCCGACGGCCCCAGGTGGTTGTGGACGACGTCCAGCACGACCCCCAGCCCGGCCCGGTGGGCGGCGTCCACGAACCGGGCCAGCCCGGCGGGGCCCCCGTACGGCTCGTGCACCGCCCACGGAGCCACCCCGTCGTACCCCCACCCGTGCCGGCCGGGGAACGGGCAGACGGGCATCAGCTCGACGTGGGTCACACCGAGCCGGACCAGGTGCGGGAGGCGGGCGGCCGCCGCGTCGAAGGTGCCTTCGGGGGTGAACGTGCCGACGTGCAGCTCGTACAGGACCGCGTCCTGCAGGCGGGTGCCGGGCCCCGGCGCCTGCGGCTTCAGGGCGGCGGTGTCGACCACCGCGGACAGGCCGTCCGGGCCGTCCGGCAGGCGCCGGCCGCGCGGGTCGGGCCGCACCGCCGGATCGCCGCCCAACCGGAACCCGTACCGGTCGCCGTCGGCGGCCGGGGCCCGCACCACCCACCAGCCGGGCCGGTCCGGGTCGCGCTCCATGTCGTGTGCGGCCTGCCCGAGCCGCAGCGCGACCCGGTCTGTCAGCGGTGCCCACACCTCGAACTGCACGGGCGGTCCCCTCGTCTTCGGCGTACCGGAACGTGTGCTGTGCCATGTGCCGCACCCATCATCGCCGGGTGGCCGGGCCCGTTCTGGACACTCCGCCCCCGACGGGCCGACAATCACCCTGTGACGTCGAGTTTCGAGTTCCCCGCCTACCCCGCGCCGCGCCTGTCCGACGCGGAGCGCGACCGGGCCCTGGGCAAGCTCCGCGAGGGCGCGGCCGCGGGCAAGCTGTCCCACGACACGTTCCTGCGCCGCATGGAGCTCGCCCTCGTCGCCCGCCGCCCCGAGGAACTCGCCGTCCTCGTCGCCGACCTCGACGGCCGCGAAGGCGAAACCGCCTGGGCGCGGCGCCTGTTCGGCTGGGTGGGCCGCATCTCCGCCGTCTCCGCCGGGGTCAGGCGCGCCTGGACCGCCGAACGGCTCCCCAAGCTGCTGCTGCCCCACCCGGGCGCCCAGCCGCTGCGCATCGGCCGCGACCCGGGCAACGGCCTGCGCCTCACCGACGAGACCGTCTCCCGCGTCCACGCCGAACTGTCCCTGCGCGACGGCATGTGGATCCTCACCGACCTCGGCTCGTCCAACGGCACCACCGTCAACGGCCGCAGGGTGACGGGCTCGATCGCCGTCCGCGACGGCGACCAGATCGGATTCGGCCGCATGTCCTTCCGCCTCTCGTCGTCCTGACCCCGTGCCGCGACCGGGGAGGCCGACGGGGCCGGGAAGTCACCCCGGCTGGTCCTTCTCGCCCATCGCGGTGCGGAGCCAGTCGAGCGGGTCCTGGGCGAGGAGCTCCCCGGCCAGCCGCCTGGCCGTGCCCGTCGTGAGGCGTGCTCGGCTGCTGTCGATCCAGCGCTGGGCCGCCGCGTGGCCCTGCGCCCTGTACTCGACGCCCTGGAGCATGCACTCCAGCTTGTCGGCGTCGCGGGCGCACAGCGCCTCGGGGGAGTCCTTCGCCTCGTACTCGGCGACCAGGTCCCGGACGGCCGACGCCAGGACCTCGGGCATGCCGGCCGTCTGGTCGGCGGTCACGGCTTCCGGGTCGGCGCCGGCGGCGTACCTCTTCCCGAGGTGGTTCACGTCCCCCGTGCGGCTCTCCTGGGTGTCGTGCCAGACGGCGAGGAACGCCGCCCGGGCCGGGTCCGCGCCCTCCAGCCTCGCGATGACCGACGCGATCAGCGAGGTCCGCCACGAGTGCTCCGCCACGCTCTCCGGATCCCTGACACCGGCCATCCACCAGCCCGTGCGTCGGGCGTGCTTGAGCGTGCCCGCCTCGTAGAGGAAGCGCGCCACCGCGGACAGGTCGTCGGTCATTCCGTCTCCTTCTCGAGCCGTCCCGGCGCGTACGCGTCCGAGGCCGCGGTGCCATCCAACAGCACGCGGAGGCACGGGGCGGCCGATCACCCGTCGGCGGGTCGGGGCGGGTCGAGGAGGTGGGCGTAGGTGGTGAGGACCGTGCGGGACTGGTGTTCCACCTGCGTGGGGATCGGGAGCGGGCGGGCCTGGAAGCGGGCCGCGAAGTCGGTGCACCAGCCCGTCACCAGGCGGTCCAGTTCCGCGGCGGCGGGGTGGCCGCGGCCGCGCAGGACGCGCAGGAGCATCGCGGCGGCGCGCAGGGGGAGGCGGCGGCCGAAGGCGTCGATGCTGTGGATGCGGGCCGCGCTGGCGTCGGAGGGGGACGCGGGGCCCGTCCACTCGGCGGTGATCCCGGGGATCAGGCCGAGCGTCCAGTCGACGGCGCGCAGCAGGGCCGCCGCGCCCGGGCCGTCCTCCGCGGGCGGGCCGCCGGAGCGGCGGCGGACCGCGGCCACCAGGGCGGCGTCCCGGGAGAGGCGGTCGGCCAGCATGCGCAGGGCGCCGCGCGGGTCGGGGTGCGGGGCCGGGTCGTCGACGAGGTCGGAGGCCCACATGGGGACTTCGACGACGGCGGTGGTGCCGGCGTGCCGGTGGACCCGGTACCAGGTGCTGAGCCGGGTGTCCTCGGGGTGGAAGGAGCGCGGGGCGTCCGGCCCCGCCGGCGGCAGGACGAAGATGCCCGGGCCGGGGGAGGGCCAGCCGGCGGCGTCCGAGGCGCCCGTCTCGACCGGGATCCGCAGCTCCGCGGCGGACTTGGCGAACGGCTCTGCCAGGCCCGGTATGTCGCGGGTGAGCTGCACCCAGGAGCCGCCGAGGTCGGTGGCGTGCAGGGAGACCTGGAGCACCGGCCGGAGTTCGTCGATGAGCCCGGTCAGGATCCGGCTCTCCGGCGGGAGCCGGTCCGGGGGCAGCAGGGACGGCGCCCACTCGGGCTGTTCGGGGCCCGGAGGACGGTAGAAGCCGCGGTGGTAGTCGAGTACCGACTGCGGCTGCGGGGTGCGGTGCAGGGCGGCGCCGTCCGGGTCGGCGCACAGCAGGAAGTGCCAGCCGCCGCCCGCCCGCAGCCCGGTCCCGGGGGCCGGGTGCCCGGCGGCCAGGTGCCGGGCGAGGGCGAGGGCGGTGGCGCCGCCGACGGGCTCGTTGGCGTGGGCCCCGGCGACGACGAGGACCTCGCCGCCGTCCGGGGCGGTGCCGAGGCCGCGGGGGTGGACGGAGAGCAGCCAGAGCGGTTCCCCGGACCGGGAGGAGCCGGCCCGGCGCAGCCGCGCCCGGCGGGGGTGTCCGTCCGCCAGTGCACGGGCGGCCTGAGCGAGTTCGCGCGGTGTGGGGTAGCGCATGTCACGGAGGTGGGTCACTTGAGATGCAATGCCCGCCGCGCACGCCCGCTACTGCTCCTCCGGGCCCGTACTTCACGGGATGCCCTGGCCAACGCCAGGGCATTGGCCAGAGCTTCGCCGCCGGAAGGCCGCCGTGAGCCCGCTGCCCGCCCGCCGCCGCTGCCACCCCTCCGCCGCTGCCACCCCTCCGCGCCCCCGCCGCCCGTCAGCCCGTCCCTTCCGCGCGGACCAGGGCCGCCACCGGCCGGGCCGCCAGCAGGTCCGCCAGGCGGACCTCGCCCTCGTACGCCGCCTCCCCGTCCGCCTCCGCCGGCGGCAGCAGCGGCACCCACCGCCCCGGCGGCAGCGGCAGCGCCGTGTCCCGCCAGCCGCCCGCGCGGGCCAGCCGCAGCGAGAGCCGGGTCACCGCCGCCACCAGACCACCCGTACGGGCGAACGCCAGGCAGTGCGCGGCCGCCGGGCCCCGGGCGGCCAGCGGCGCGTACCCGGTGAACAGGGCGGGCCGGTCCCGCCGCAGCCGCAGCAGGGCGGCCGTCAGGGCCAGCTTCTCCTCCGCCTGGCCGCGCGGGGCGGCTCCCGCGTCCAGCCGGGCCAGTGCCTCCCGCGGGAAGACGGCAGGCCGGCGGTTGTCCGGGTCCACCAGCGCCCGGTACTCCGACTCCGCGCCCTGGTACACCTCCGGGACTCCCGGCATCGCCAGGTGCAGCAGGGCCATCCCCAGCAGGTTCGCCCGCGCCGCCTCCGCGGCCTCCTTCGGCAGCTCCTCCGCCTCCGGCACGCAGGCGGCGACCGCCTCCTCGTAGGCCTCGTCCGGCTCGGTCCAGCTGGTCCGCAGCGCCGCCTCCCGGACCGCCTTCAGCAGCGCCCCGGACAGCCGCTCCTCCCGCTCCGGCACCTCGCCCAGCCCGAGGGCGGTCTGCCGCGCCACCCACGCGAGCTGCGGGTCCGCGCCGCCCGGCCGGCCCATCAGGCCCGGGTCCTGGGAGAGGGCGGAGATCCGCGCCCGCACGTCCGCGCTCCGCTTCGTGTCGTGCGTGGACAGCACCGTCCCCGTACGGGGCCAGTCGCGCTCCAGCGCGGCGCAGTACGCGTGGAACTCCCCCGCGGACACGGCCGGCCGCCCGGGATCCGCCCCCACCTCGGCCGCCGACAGCAGCGGCGCGTACCGGTAGAACGCCCGGTCCTCCAGCGACTTGGCGCGCAGCGCCGCCGACGTCTGGGAGAAGCGCGCCGCGAAGGCCGGATCGGCCCGCATGAGCTCCCGTACGCCGTCCACCGCCGCGGCGCCGGCCTGCCGGGCCGCCTCCGCGGCGGCCCGCGGATCGAGCTGCCCGTCGCCCGGGTAGGGCCGGTAGACCGGGTAGGCGACCAGCAGCTCCCGCACGGCCGGGGCGAGCTCCGGCCCCGCGGCCCGCTCCAGGGCCGCGAGCTCGGCGGCCAGGTCGCCCTCCAGGACCTCCCGCGTGCAGGAGCGGGCCGTCTCCCGCCAGCCCGTCAGGCCCGTCGCATCCCGGAAGCGCCGGTCGAGTTCGGCGGTGCCGTCCGGGCAGGCGAACACGCCGTCGACGCGGTGGAGGGCGTCGTAGCCCGTGGTCCCCGCGACGGGCCAGCCCGCAGGCAGCCGCTCCCGCCGGCCGAGGATCTTCTCCACCACCACCCAGCAGTCACCGCCGACACCCGCGCGCAGCCGCCGCAGGTAGCCCTCCGGGTCGGCGAGCCCGTCCACGTGGTCGATCCGCAGACCGGCCGCCACCCCGTCCCGCACCAGCTCCAGCACCTTCGCGTGGGAGGCGGCGAACACCTCCGGGTCCTCCACCCGGACCCCGATCAGCTGCGCGATGGTGAAGAACCGCCGGTAGTTGAGCTCGGTGCGCGCCGCCCGCCAGAAGGCGGGCCGGTACCACTGCTCCGCCAGCAGCTCGGGCAGCGGCAGCCCGGCCGTCCCCGGGCGCAGCGGGAACTCCCACGCGCCGTGGCGCAGCACCTCGCCGTCGACCGTGCAGTCCGCCGGATCGAACGGCCGGTCGAGCAGAGGCAGCAGCACCTTGCCGCCGCCCGCCTCCCAGTCGATGTCGAACCAGCGGGCCGACGGGGACCGCGGCCCCTCCCGCAGCACCTCCCACAGCGGCCGGTTCAGCCGCAGCGGGAAGGGCACCGCCATGTGGTTGGGGACGATGTCCAGGACGAGGCCGAGGCCGTGCTCGCGGGCGGTGGCGGCCAGGGCCCGCAGCCCGGCCTCCCCGCCGAGCTCCTCCCGCACCCGGGTGTGGTCGGTGACGTCGTACCCGTGCAGGGAGCCGGGGACGGCCTCCAGGACGGGGGAGAGGTGCAGGTGGGAGGCGCCGAGCGAGGCGATGTGCGGCACGGCGGCCGCCGCCGCGGCGAACGGGGACTCCGGGGACAGCTGGAGGCGGTACGTCGAGGAGGGCGCCGCGGGCACGGCCCCCGCCCTGGCGCCGGATCGGACGGTCGACTGCTTCTCAGGCCGGCTCATGAGAACGTACGTACCCAGCTTCCCCGGTTCCGTGCCATGGCCCCGTGCATCCGGGTGACACCCCGTCAGCGCCGACCGGTGTCCGGAACGCTTCCTGCTCGTCGCTGCGACCGGCGGCTCCCCCGCCGCCGGGGCGGCGGCCGCCCTCGCCCCCCGCCTGCGCCACCCGCGCCCCGGCGGCCCCCGGCCGGACGCCCGACCGGCCCGGCCCGCCGCGACGCCACCCGCGACCGCCCCGGTCCGCTACGCCGGCCGCTGAAGCACCGCCAGCGACCGCCCCACCAGCGCCACCCGGTCGCCGGCCGCGTACTGCGGCCCGGTGCCGGGCGGCTGCACCTCCGGCCGCGCCGTGTCCACGACCAGCCGCCACTGCGCGCCGTGCCCGGCCGGGATCGTGAACTCCTGCCGCTCCGCTCCGGCGTTGAACATCAGCAGGAACGAGTCGTCGGTGATCCGCTCCCCCCGCGGGCCGGGCTCGGAGATCGCCTCCCCGTTGAGGAACACCGTCAGCGCGCGCGCCTGCTGCGCCTGCCAGTCGCGGGCCCGCATCGGCTCCCCGCACGGGGTGAACCAGGCGATGTCGGACAGCTCGTCGTGGGTGCCCTCCACGGGGCGGCCGTGGAAGAACCTGCGCCGCCGGAACACCGGGTGGTCGCGCCGCAGCCACACCATGCGCCGGGTGAACTCCAGCAGGGAGGGCGCCGGCTTGCCGGGCTCCGGCCAGGGCACCCACGCCAGCTCGTTGTCCTGGCAGTACGCGTTGTTGTTGCCGCCCTGGCTGCGCGCGAACTCGTCCCCGTGGCTGAGCATCGGGACGCCCTGGGACAGCATCAGGGTGGCCGTGAAGTTGCGCATCTGCCGCTCCCGCAGCTGGACGACGTCCGGGTCCTGCGTGGGGCCCTCGGCGCCGCAGTTCCAGGACCGGTTGTGCGCCTCGCCGTCCTGGTTGCCCTCCCGGTTGGCCTCGTTGTGCTTCTCGTTGTACGAGACGAGGTCGTGCAGGGTGAAGCCGTCGTGGCAGGTGTGGAAGTTGATGGACGCCAGCGGCCGCCGGCCGTCGTCCTGGTACAGGTCGGAGGAGCCCGTCAGCCGGCTCGCGAACTCGGCCAGCGTGCGCGGCTGGCCGCGCCACAGGTCCCGCACCGTGTCCCGGTACTTGCCGTTCCACTCGGTCCACAGCGGCGGGAAGTTGCCCACCTGGTAGCCGCCCTCTCCCAGGTCCCAGGGCTCCGCGATCAGCTTCACCTGGCTGACCACCGGGTCCTGCTGGACGAGGTCGAAGAACGACGACAGCCGGTCCACCTCGTGGAACTGCCGGGCCAGCGTCGCCGCCAGGTCGAAGCGGAACCCGTCCACGTGCATCTCGGTGACCCAGTACCGCAGCGAGTCCATGATCAGCTGGAGGACGTGCGGCGAGCGCATCAGCAGCGAGTTCCCGGTGCCGGTGGTGTCCACGTAGTGCCGGGGGTCGTCCGCCAGCCGGTAGTACGAGGCGTTGTCCAGTCCGCGGAACGACAGCGTCGGCCCCAGGTGGTTCCCCTCCGCCGTGTGGTTGTAGACCACGTCGAGGATGACCTCGATGCCCGCCTCGTGCAGCGCGCGCACCGCGGACTTGAACTCCAGCACCTGCTGGCCGCGGTCGCCGGAGGCGTAGCCGTTGTGCGGGGCGAAGAAGCCGATGGTGTTGTAGCCCCAGTAGTTCGTCAGCCCGTCGTCGACCAGGCGGTGGTCGTGGACGTACTGGTGTACGGGCATCAGCTCCAGGGCCGTCACCCCGAGCCGGGTCAGGTGGCCGATGACCGCCGGGTGCGCGAGCGCCCCGTACGTGCCGCGCAGCTCCTCCGGCAGCTCGGGGTGGCGCATCGTCAGCCCCTTGACGTGCGCCTCGTACAGCACCGTCCGGTGGTAGTCGTGCCGGGGCGGCCGGTCGTCGCCCCAGTCGAAGTAAGGGTTCACCACGACGGAGGTCATGGTGTGCGGACCGGAGTCGAGGTCGTTGCGCGAGTCGGGCCGGCCGAAGTGGTAGCCGTACACCTCCTCGCCCCAGTCGACGCACCCGGCGATGGCCCGCGCGTACGGGTCCAGCAGCAGCTTGGCCGGGTTGCAGCGCTGCCCGTGCTCGGGCTCGTACGGCCCGTGGACCCGGAAGCCGTAGCGCTGGCCCGGCATCACGCCGGGCAGGTAGGCGTGCCGGACGAACGCGTCGGTCTCGCGGAGCTCGACGGCGGTCTCCGATCCGTCGTCGTGGAGCAGGCACAGCTCGATGCGCCGCGCCGCCTCGGAGTAGACCGCGAAGTTGGTGCCCGCGCCGTCGTACGTGGCTCCGAGCGGATACGCCTGTCCCGGCCAGACCTGCATGGACAACGACTCTTCCCCTCGGTGACGGACGGAGGTGTGGGGTTGATCCGGCGTGGACCGCGTCACTGCCTGGATCTTCCCCGAAAGAGGGCCCCGAGGCGGGGACTTGCGACTGCTCCGAACGGGTGACCCCGCGGGGCGATATGCGGGTCGGCGGACTGTCTGCGCATCCGATAATGGGTCAACCGATCACCGGTGTACGGTCCGTCGGGCGTCATCGGGCTGCACCGGGCGCCGCGCTCGGAGTAGTCTTCCGTGATCACTTAGACGGGCGTTCCAGACGCAGAAGGCGGTGCACGGGTGAGCTCGGGAGGTCTGGAGCTGCCCCCTGGTGACAGCGGTCACGAGGGCGGCCCGGCGGACGCCCCAGGAGGCGCACCCGGGGGTGCGTCCGGCGGGGTGCCGGGTGGGGTTCCGGGTGGGTCGGCGGGGGCCGGGCAGGGCGGGCCGGCCGGGCCCGGCGGGCCGGGGGGCGGGCAGTCCGGCCCGGTGTCCCCGGCGGCGCCGGCGCCCGGGGCGGGGGCGGCCGTCATCCGGGCCGGGGCAGAGCTGGACTGGGGCGCCGACGCGTGGAGCGAGGTCCGTACGCGGGCCCAGCGCGCGGGCCGGGCGTACATCTGGCTGAACCTCATCGAGCAGCGGCTGCGGGCGGTCGTCGGGGCCGTCCTGCGGCCCATCTACGAGCCCGTGCACGGCGAGGACGACTGGGTCGTCGCCGCGGCCGGCCCGGCCGGCCAGGAGTGGGTGCACCGTGCGGTGGCGGTGCGCGAGGTGAGCCGGCGCAAGGGCTACCTGCTCGACCCGGCCGACGACAACGTGCTCAGCTTCCTGACGCTGCCGCAGCTCAGGGAGCTGATGGTCCAGCACTGGCCCTGCTTCGAGCCGTTCTTCGACGACCGGCGCGAGATCGAGCTCGCGCTGGACGAGCTGGAGGTCACGCGCAACGTCGTCTCCCGCAACCGGGCCCTGTCGCGGGCGGTGCTGGAGCAGGCCGAGCGGGCGTCGGCCAGGCTGCTGGAGGTCCTCGGCGGCGGGGCCGGCTCGCCCTCCGCGGACCGGCTGCCCATCGACGCGGTGGAGGACCTCGTCGGCGACCGGTACGCGGACGTGGTCTCCGTCCACCCCGACCGGGTGCGGCTCCAGCGGCAGCTGCCCGCCGAGGACCTCTTCGGCGGGGCGCGGCGGCTCGACGCCATCGGCATAGGGCTCAACCTGCTGGTGCAGAACTTCTCCGGCCGAAGACTCGTCCGGCTCACCGAGGCGGGATGCCGGGTCCGGCTGCTCTTCCTCAACCCGGCGAGCAGCGCCGTCAAGCGGCGCGAGCGCGAGCTGGGGCTGCGCAAGGGCGAGCTGAGCCGGTCGGTCGAGATGAACATCCTGCACGTGAGGCGGGTGCGGGCGGGGCTCAAGGACCCCTCCCGGTTCGAGATCCACGTCTTCGACGAGACCCCCCGCTTCACGGCCTACCTGGTGGAGGGGGAGAGCTCCGGCATCGCCGTCGTGCAGTCGTACCTGCGGCGGGCGCGCGGCATGGAGGCGCCGGTGCTGGTCTTGCGGGGTGGCGGCGCACCGGACGCCGCACGCGACACCGAAAGCGGACTTTTCCCCACGTATCGGGAGGAGTTCGAGTCGATTTGGCAGGATTCGCGGCCGGTGTCGTGAGCTGTCAGTCCCCCGTGGCAGGCTGAAAGCCGTTGACCGAAGAGGGACGCCGCCGCGTGGGGGCGTACGGGTGCGGGGGAGGGGCGCGTCATGGGGGACTGGCACGGCGGTGTGCTGATCGGGTTCGACCTGGAGACGACCGGGACGGAGCCCGGCGAGTCCCGGATCGTCACGGCCGCGGTCGTCGAGGTCCGGGCCGGCGAGGTGCTCGGGCGGCGCTGCTGGCTCGCGGACCCGGGCATACCGATCCCGCAGCAGGCCGCGGCGATCCACGGGATCAGCACGGAGCGGGCCGTCGCGGAGGGCCGCCCGGCGCGCGAGGTCGCCGAGGAGGTCGCCGAGGCCCTCGTCGGCCACTGGCGGCGGGGGGCCGTCGTCGTCGCCTACAACGCCGCGTTCGACCTGACCCTGCTCTCCGCCGAACTGGCCAGGTACGGGCTGCCGTCGCTGGCGGAGCGGCTCGGCGGCCCGGCGACCGGGCCCGTCGTCGACCCGCTCACCATCGACCGGGCGGTGGACCGCTACCGCCGGGGCAAGCGGACCCTGGAGGCCGCCTGCGCGGTGTACGGGGTCGTGCTCGACCGTGCGCACGACGCCGGGGCCGACGCGCTGGCGGCGGTGCAGGTGGCCCGGGCGATAGCCGCCCGGCACCCGCAGGTCGCCGCCCTCAGCCCGGACGCGCTGCACGCCCGGCAGGGCGCCTGGCACGAGCGCTGGGCCCGTGACTTCCAGTCCTACCTGCGCCGCCAGGGCACGCCGGACGCGGTGGTCGACCCGGCCTGGCCGCTGCGCGGCGCGGTCCCCGCCCCGGCCTGACGCCGGGGGTCCGGCCCGCGGCGGCGCCGGTGGCGCGGGATCAGAAGGCGTGCCAGCGGGCGCCGGTGTCCCCGTCCCGCAGGGAGGCCACCCGGTGGCGGAACTCGGCCAGGGCGCGGGGGTTGGCCGGGGCGTGCTGGGCCACCCATGCGCAACTGGCCGTCTCGCGGGCGCCGCGCAGGACCGCGCAGCCCTCCCAGTCGCGTACGTCCCACCCGTACGCGGCGGTGAACTCGCGGTAGGCGGCCGCGGGGAGGCCGTACCGGTCGCGGGAGAGGGCCATCACGACCAGGTCGTGCTCGCGCAGGTCGGCGGAGACGGTCTCCAGGTCGACCAGGACCGGGCCGTCGGGGCCCGCGTGCACGTTGCGCGGCAGGGCGTCGCCGTGGATCGGCCCCGGCGGCAGGCAGGGGGTCAGCGCCGCCACCTCGCCGGCGTACGCGTCGCGGCGGGCCCGCAGGTAGGCCGCGTCCGCCGGGTCGACCGCGTCCCCGGCGAGCCGCAGCCACCGCTCGACCCCGCCGAGCAGGTCCCGTCCGGGCAGCGCGAAGGGCGGCGCGGGCAGGGCGTGGAGCTGCCGCAGCAGCCGCGCGAGGTCGGCGGGGCCGGCCGGGCGGTCCGCGTCCGGCAGCCGGTGCCACACCGTGACGGGGTGGCCGGCGACCAGCCGCGCCGCGGGCTCCGCCGCCCGTACGGCCGGGATCCCGGCCCGCTCCAGCCAGCCGGCCACGGCGA
Source organism: Streptomyces sp. NPDC031121 (assembly GCF_055570615.1). Classification (NCBI taxonomy): domain Bacteria; kingdom Bacillati; phylum Actinomycetota; class Actinomycetes; order Kitasatosporales; family Streptomycetaceae; genus Streptomyces; species Streptomyces sp. NPDC031121. The sequence continues at coordinate 105,513 of NZ_JBVIGV010000004.1, read as the reverse complement.
GTTCGCGCTCGGCCCGCTCCAGCAGGGCCGCCTCGCGGCCGACCTTGACCACCAGGTCGCCCGCGCGGAAGACCGCGTTCTCGCCGAGCGCCAGCAGGGCCGGCTCGCCCCCGGTGAACCCGGCCGCCTCCAACACGTCCCGGGCCAGCGCCTCGTCCATGCGGTGTCGTCGTCCTTCTCGCGTCCCGGCCGGCCGTCGTCCGTACGGCCGGATCAGGCGGCCCAGTCTCGCACGCCCGGCCAGGGAGCGCCGTGCGCCCCAACAGTTGAACGAGACGTCTCGTCTCGCTATGGTGGGGTGCATGACCGCAGCGAAGCCCGCCCACATCGCCATGTTCTCCATCGCCGCCCACGGGCACGTCAATCCCAGCATCGAGGTGATCCGGGAGCTCGTCGCACGCGGCCACCGCGTCAGCTACGCCGTCCCCGCGTCCTTCGCGGAGAAGGTCGCCGAGACCGGCGCCACCCCCGTCGTGTGGACCTCCACCCTCCCCACCGACGACGAGCCCGAGGCCTGGGGCACCGAGCTCATCGACCACGTCGAGCCCTTCCTGGACGACGCGATCCAGGCCCTGCCCCAGCTCGCCGCCGCGTTCGAAGGCGACGAGCCCGACCTGGTCCTGCACGACATCACCGCCTACCCGGCGCCCGTCCTCGCCCGCCGGTGGGGCGTCCCCGCCGTCTCCCTCTCCCCGAACCTCGTCGCCTGGGAGGGCTACGAGGAGGAGGTGGCCGCCCCCATGACCGCCGAGCTGCGCGCTTCCGAGCGCGGGCGTGCCTACTACGCCCGCTTCTCCGCCTGGCTCGCCGAGAACGGCTTCGACGAGGACCCCGACCGGTTCGTCGGCCGGCCCCGCCGCAGCATCGTCCTGATCCCGCGCGCCCTCCAGCCGCACGCCGACCGCGTCGACCCCGCCGTCCACACCTTCGTCGGCTCCTGCCAGGGCGAACGCGCCGACCAGGGCACCTGGCAGCGCCCGGCGGCCGCCGCGGGCAGGAAGGTGCTCCTCGTGTCGCTCGGCTCGGCGTTCACCAAGCAGCCCGGCTTCTACCGGGAGTGCATCGAGGCCTTCCGGGACCTCCCCGACTGGCACGTCGTCCTCCAGATCGGCAGGTTCACCGACCCCGCCGACCTCGGCGACATCCCCGCCAACGTCGAGGTGCACCGCTGGGTGCCCCAGCTGGACATCCTCCGGCAGGCCGACGCCTTCATCACCCACGCCGGCGCGGGCGGCAGCCAGGAGGGCCTCGCCACGGCGACCCCCATGGTCGCCGTCCCGCAGGCCGTCGACCAGTTCGGCAACGCCGACATGCTGCAGTCGCTGGGCGTCGCCCGGCACGTCCCGATGGACGAGGCCGACGCCGCCACCCTGCGGGAGGCCGTGCTCGCGCTCGTCGCCGACCCGGAGGTCGCGGCCCGCGCCGAGGCGATCCGCGCGCAGATGGCCGCCGAAGGAGGCACCCGGCGCGCCGCGGACCTCATCGGGACTATGGTGCGGGGATGACCACCCGGACGACGAAGACCACGACGAAGAGGTACGCCGCCCTGCTCCGCGGGGTCAACGTCGGAGGCAGCCGCAAGGTGCCCATGGCCGAACTCCGCGAGGTGCTCGAAGGACTCGGCCACGACGGCGTCCGCACCTACCTCCAGAGCGGGAACGCGGTCTTCACCAGCGCGCGGACCGACCCCGGCGAACTGGCCCGCGAGCTGGAGCGGGCCCTCGCGGCCCGCTTCGGCTTCGCGGTGGCCTGCCTCGTCCTCGACGGCACCCGGCTGCGCGCCGTCGCAGAGGCCTGCCCCTTCCCGGCTGCGGAGCTGGAGGGCAGGCAGCTGCACGCCGTGTTCCTGTCGGAGCAGCCCGACGCCTCCCGGTTCGACGGGATCGACCGGGAGGCCCACCTGCCCGAGGAGTTCCGCCTCGGCGACCGCGTCCTCTACCTGTACGCTCCCGACGGGCTCGGGCGCTCCAAGCTCGCCGAGGCCCTCGCCCGGCCCGCCCTCCTCAAGGGCATCGACGCGACGACCCGGAACTGGAACACCGTCGTGAAGCTGGTCGAGATGACCTCCGCCGGGACGGCGTCCGGCTGATCCGCGCCGCCGGTCGGGCCCGGTCAGCTCCAGTCGATGTCGGCGAGGCCCTCCAGCGGGGTCCGCACCGCCGCCGACTCCGGCAGCTCCAGGCTGTCCGCGGCGGCCAGGGCCGCGCCGAACCCGATCCCGGTCCGGTCCTGGAGTTCGCCCACCGTGACCTGGAACACCCGGAACTCGTCCAGGTCGAGGGCCTCCGTCAGCACCAGGTCCTGGGTCAGCAGGAACGCCTTCGCCTTCAGCGCGCCCCGGTCGCAGTAGGCGAGCACCTTCCAGAACTCGCGCGGTATCCGCACCCCGCGGAAGGGGCGGTCGTCCTCGTGGAACACCGGCCCGCCGAACGCGGTCACCCGCAGTCCGTCGACCTCCACCTCCTCGAACACCGCGTCCTCCAGGCGGCCCCAGACGCCGGCCCTCGGGCTCTGGTTGAAGTCGTCCATCTGCGGCGTGATGTTGGTGTAGAAGAACGAGTCCCGGTTCGCCTGCCGCGCCTCCTCCAGCGGCCCCCACACCAGGTCGGCGCGGCGGGCCACATGCCCGCGGTCCAGCCGGTTCGGCATGCCGTCCCGATCCCGGTACAGATCGTTGTCCACCTGCGCCGCCGCCGGCAGCCGCGGGTCCAGGCGGAAGCGGATCCCGCGCCGGTCCAGCCGCTTCAGGCTGCCGCCGTCGATGTTCCACCCCACCCACCGCGCGAACCGCCGTGAACGGCTCAGCGCCAGCGAGAAGTGGGTGTACGGGACGACCTCGGAGCCGTCCAGCAGGACCGCGTCGTCCTTGATCGACGGGTCCAGCTCCGGCGGCGTCACCGCCACCGCCAGGAACCCGGGATCGTAGCCTGCGGCGACCCCCGACTCCGGGTGCATCGGCCGGGGAGGGGCGGGTGCGTGGTTCGTGGCAGCCATCGTCGGGCTCCCTTCGCACGGGGAGTTCGGACGTGGGAAGCCCTGCCGGACCCTGCCGGGAAGAAGACGCAGCCCCGAGGCGGACGGTCCGGTCGCACACCGGCGGGGGCTCCCCGCGCCGCACGTGCACTTCCAGCGTACGGCGGCCGCCCGGGCCCGGCGCGCCGGGAACTCCCCTTGCCGCACAGCCGACATGGATGGTTGCGGCGTCAACCTCCCGTCCGCCGCCGGAAGTCCGGAACCGCGGGATCCGGGGACCGCGTCGCACGGCGCCCGGCGGATGTGCCAGGCTTCCCCGTCATGCGCTACCTCATCATCGGCGCCGGTGCCATCGGCGCGACCATCGGCGGACGGCTCGCGGAAGCGGGCAGCGAGGTCGTCCTCGTCGCGCGCGGCGCGCACGCGGAGGCCCTCGCGGCGGACGGCCTGCGGCTCACCACGGCGGACGGGGCCCGGGTGCACCGGCTGCCCGTCGTGACCGGCCCCGCCGAACTCGGCGCCCTGCGCCCCGACGACGTCCTGCTGCTCTCCGTCAAGACGCAGGACGCGATCGCCGCCCTCGACACCTGGGGCGCCGCCGAGGTCGCCGGCGGCGGCACCGCCGCGCAGCGGCTGCCCGTGCTGTGCGCGCAGAACGGCGTCGAGAGCGAGCGCCTCGCCCTGCGGCGCTTCGCCCGCGTGTACGGGGTGTGCGTGTGGCTGCCCGCCACCTTCACCGAGCCGGGCGCCGTCAGCGCCCTGTGCGAGCCGCTGACCGGCGTCCTGCACCTCGGGCTCGCCGCCGGCGGCGCGGACGAGCGGGCCCGGCGGATCTCCGCCGACCTGGAGCGGGCGGGGTTCGGGGCGCCCGTCACCGCGGACGTGATGCGGTGGAAGTACGCCAAGCTGCTGGGCAACCTCGGCAACGCCGTCCAGGCCACGACCGGCCCCGAGCCCGACCCGGCCAAGGCCGCCCTGGTGCTGCGGGCCCGGCGCGAGGGGCGGGAGGCCCTCCTGGCGGCGGGCATCCCGTACGCCTCCGACGCGGAGGAGGCGGAGGCCCGCGAGGGCCGGGTCCGGCAGCCGGACGCGCCGCGCGGCGGATCGTCGTGGCAGTCCCTGTACCGGGGGACGGGGACGATCGAGGCGGACTACCTCAACGGCGAGGTGTGCCTGCTGGGCCGTCTCCACGGCGTGCCGACGCCCGTCAACGAGACGCTGCGGCACGCGGCGAACATCTTCGCCCGGGAAGGCCTCCCGCCCGGCTCGATGTCGATCGCCGACCTGACGGCCCTGGCCGACGAGGCCGCCGCCCGCGGGTGAAGGCGAAGGAGTGCGGGTGGGGGGCCGACGGGATTCGAACCCGCGGGGCCCGGCGCCAGGTCCGGCTGCCGGGGCCGCTAGACCGCGATGCGGGGGACCTCCCGCACCACGGGCTGCAATAGCCCGCTCTGCCACAACCCCCCACCCTGCGGCCCCGCGCGCGGGCCCGCGGCCCCACCCTACGCGGCAGCGGCGACGCGCCGCCCCGGAATTCCCGCGTGCGGCGGCCTACGCCGACAGCGCGCGCGGTCGGCGGTCGGCGGCGGCCGCCCCGTCGTAGCGGGCCAGCAGCAGGCGTGCCAGTTCGGGGGCCGCGCCGAGCACGCCGGCCAGGACGTCCGCGCCGGCTGCGGCGGCGCCGGCCGCGATCCGGTCCGGCAGCCGCCCCGGGGCGATCACGTACGGCGCCACCGCGACGCGCCGCACCCCCTCGGCGCGCAGGGCCCGTACGGCGTCCTCCGTACGGGGAAGGGAGGCGGAGGCGAACGCAGGCCGCACGGCGCACCAACCGGTGTGCCGCCACTCCCGCGCGATTTCAGCGATCACTGCGATCGCCTCCGGGTCCGAGGAGCCGGCGGACGCGAGCACCACTGCGGTGGTGGCCCGGTCCGCGGCCGAGATCCCCGCCTCCGCGAGCCGGCGCTCCAGCGCGGCCGTCAGCAGCGGGGAGGGTCCGAGGACGTCGGCGACGCGCACCGTCTGCCCGGGCAGCCGCGCCTGCGCCTCGGACAGCACCGCCGGGATGTCGGCCTTCGCGTGGAAGGCGCGGGTGAGCAGCAGCGGCAGCGCGACGACGTCGCGGACGCCGTCGGCGTGCAGCGCGGACAGCACCTGCTCGACGCGGGGGGCGTTGAAGTCCAGGAAGGCGGTCTCCACGCGCAGCCCGGGCCGCAGCGCCCGTACGCGCCGGGTGAGGGCGTGCACGGTCGCCGCGTGCCGCGGGTCGCGGCTGCCGTGGGCGATGACGAGGAGGGCGGGGGCGGGGGGCATGCCGGTCAGCTCCGCGCCAGCAGGCCGCGGCTGCGGAGCACCCACCGCTCGACCGGGCTGAAGACCAGGAGGTCGATCGCGATGCCGACGACCAGGATCAGGATGATCGCGAGGAACACGCCGGGCAGGTCGATGTTGTTGCGGCCGTTCTCCAGCAGCTGGCCGAGGCCGAGGCCGAGGTCGGGGGAGGAGGCGATGATCTCCGCGGCCATCAGGGAGCGCCAGGAGAACGCCCAGCCCTGCTTCAGGCCGGCGAGGTAGCCCGGCAGCGCGGCGGGCATCACCACGTGCCACACGCCCTTGAACCCGGTCGCGCCGAGGGTGCGGCCGGCCCGCAGGAACAGCGGCGGCACCTGGTCGACGCCGGCGACGAGCCCGTTGGCGATGGACGGGACGGCGCCGAGCAGGATGACGGTGAACATCATGGCGTCGTTCAGGCCGAACCACAGCACGGCCGGCGGCACCCACGCCACGGACGGCAGGGACTGCAGGCCCGACAGGATCGGCCCGATCGCGGCGCGCACGAACCTCACCCGGGCCACGAGCAGGCCGAGCGGGGTGCCGATGGCCAGGGCCAGCAGGAAGCCGAGCAGGCCGCGGGAGACGGAGGTCCAGATGACCTCGAACAGGGTGCCCTTGAGCCACATGTCGGCCAGGCTGTCGCCGACCGCGGACAGCGGCGGCAGCTTGGCCTCGTCGGTGATGCCCGCCGAGACGAGGACCTGCCAGACGGCCAGGACCAGCGTGACGGCCAGGACCGGCGGGAGCACCTTGCGGAACAGGACCTCGCGGACGGGGGTGCGGCGGATCTCGACGGCGTCGAGCGCGTCGAGCCCGGCTTCGAGGCCGGCGAGGTCGTCCGCCTTCGCCTTCGTGTCAGTGCTGGCCATGGCGGCGGATCTCCCCACGCAGGTGCTCGGTGATCTCAAGGGACAGTTCCGCGACGTCCGCGTCCTCGATGCGGCGCGGCTGCGGGATGCCGACGGTCCACTCCTTCGCGACCCGGCCGGGGCGGGAGGAGAGCAGGACGACCCGCTGGGCCAGGCGCACGGCCTCGCGCACGTTGTGGGTGACGAAGAGGACGGAGAGGCTGGTCTCCTCCCAGATGCGGGTCAGCTCGCCGTGCAGGACGTCCCGGGTGATGGCGTCCAGGGCGGCGAACGGCTCGTCCATGAGGAGGAGCCGGCTGTCCTGGGCGAGGGCGCGGGCCATGGCGACGCGCTGGCGCATGCCGCCGGACAGCTCGTGGACGCGCTTGCCGTACGCCCCGCCGAGGCGGACCAGCTCCAGCAGGCGCTCGGCCTCCGTCTTGCGGTCGGACCTGGGGACGCCGCGCAGCCGCAGGGCGAGTTCGATGTTCTTCCCGGCGGTCAGCCAGGGGAAGAGGGCGTGCTCCTGGAACATCAGGGCGGGCCGGCCGGCGGTCTCGATGCTGCCGGAGGTGGGCCGGTCGAGGCCGGCGACCAGGTTGAGCAGGGTGGACTTGCCGCAGCCCGAGGCCCCCAGGATGGTGACGAATTCGCCGGGGGCGACGTCGAGGCTGATGTCGTCCAGCACGAGCTGCGATCCGGCCGGGCCGGGGAAGGACTTCGAGACGTGCTCGATCCGGGCGGCGTGGGCGGCCGCCGCGACGGCGCCCTCGGCGGCCGTGGCAAGCGTGGTGGCCATGGTCGTCACCTCCTGGGGGTTCGTTGCGGGCTTACTTGGCGCCGAGGCCGGCGTCGGAGACCTCGGGCTTGCCTGACTCCTTCAGGACCTTGTTCAGCAGCGTCAGGTCGTAGATGCCGGCGAGTTCGGGCTGCTGGATGAGCCCGGCCGCCACGGCGTCCTCGGCCTGCGCCTTGAGGGTGCCGGCCAGCGGGTCGTCGGTGGCGAGGATGCTCTTCCACGCCGGGTCGATGATCTTCGCGTCCAGTTCCCTGCCGGTCTCCGCCTTCAGGGCCGCGTTCGCGGAGGCCTTGGCCTTGTCCGGGTTGGCGTTGATCCACTCGTTGGTCCTGACGGTGCCCCTGAGCACGGCCTCGACGACGTCCGGGTGCTCCTTGAGGAACTTCTGCGACACGATCACGTTCGTGATGACGAACTTCCTGTCGGGCCACAGCTCGGTCTCGTCGAGGAGGACCGACGCCCCGTCGGAGACCAGCTTGGACGCGGTCGGCTCGGGCACCCAGGCGCCGTCGATCGAGCCCTGCCTGAAGGCGTCCGGAGTCACCTTGTTGTCGGTGCGGACGACGGACACGTCGCCCTTGCCGGACTCCGGGTCGACCTTCCAGCCCTTCTCCGAGATCCAGTTGAGGAACGCGACGTCCTGCGTGTTCCCCTTCTGCGGGGTGGCGATCCGCTTGCCCTTGAGGTCGTCGAGCGTCTTGATCCGGTCGGGGTTCACGACGAGCTTCACGCCGCCCGAGGCGGAGCCGGAGACGATCCGCAGGTTCTGCCCCTTGGACTTGACGTAGCCGTTGATCGACGGCGAGGGGCCGATGAACCCGATGTCGAGGGAGCCGCCGTTGAGCGCCTCGATCTCGGACGGGCCCGCGTTGAACGCCTGGGCCTTGAGCTTCGTGCCGCCGAGCTCCTTCGCGATCAGGCCCTCCTGGAGGCCGACCAGCGCGGTGGCGTGCGTCAGGTTCGGGAAGTAGCCGATGCGGACCTCGGCGGCGGACAGCGCCGCGCCGGATCCCGATGCGGCGCCCGCCTTCCGGTCGTCGGGGGCCTCGGCCTGGGAGCCGTAGCCGCAGGAGGCGAGCGCGCCGATCAGCAGCGGCAGCGCGGAGGCGGCGGCGAGGCCGCGGCGCAGGGCCTTGCGGGCGGTGGCGCGGGTGGTGGCAGGCACGGGAGGGCTTCCTCTCGTGACGTCGTCTCAGGACGTACGTCTTCGTCTGTGGAGCGAGGCCGGGTCGGGCTCGCGGCGGTCACGCGGGGAGGGGGCGCGCAGGCAGTGCGCGTACGTCATCGCGCACATCGCGCCACTCCTCCCTGGCCGCTGCCGAGGGCGCCGCTGCCCACGCGGCCGCCCTCCTTCGCGAAGGTCGAGTAGATGTCGCCGAGCACGTCAGAAGTCCCAGCCCTCGTCGTCGGCGGCCGGGGCGGCCTCCGCGGGGGAGGCGAAGGACTCGCCGGCCATGCCCGCCGCCAGGGTGGTGCCGTCCTGCGGGTCGATCAGCAGGAACGAACCCGTCCGGCGCGAGTCGGCGTACGTGTCGAGCGCGAGCGGCTCGGCCGTGCGGACGACGACGCGGCCGATGTCGTTGGCGACGAGCCGCCCCGGCTCGGGGTGCTGCGACAGGTCGTCCAGGGCCAGGCGGGAGGGGATCTCCTTGACGATCGCCTTCACGGTGCGGGTGGTGTGCTTCAGCAGCACCCGCGCGCCCACCTCCAGCGGCTGGTCCGCGACGTGGCACACGGTCGCCTCGACGTCCTGCGTGGTCGCCGGGGCCGTCGCGGTCGGGGCGATCAGGTCGCCGCGCGAGATGTCGATGTCGTCCTTCAGGCGGACCGTCACCGACTGCGGTGCCCACGCGATGTCGACGCTCCCGCCGAGCGCGTCGATGCCCTCGATGACCGACGTCCGCCCCGACGGCAGGACCGTCACCGGCTCGCCGACGCGCAGCACGCCGGAGGCGATCTGGCCGGCGTAGCCGCGGTAGTCGGGGTGCTCGGCGGTCTGCGGGCGGATCACGTACTGGACGGGGAACCGCGCCGGGCAGGCGGTCAGGTCGTGGCTGACCGGGACCGTCTCCAGGTGCTCCAGGACCGTCGGGCCGCCGTACCAGTCCATGTGGGCGGACGGCTCCACCACGTTGTCCCCGGCCAGCGCGGAGATCGGGATCGCGGTGACCTCCGGGACGCCCAGCTCGGAGGCGTACGCGGTGAACTCCTCGGCGATCGCCGCGAAGACGGACTCCTCGTAGCCGACGAGGTCCATCTTGTTCACGGCCAGGACCACGTGCGGGACGCGCAGCAGGGCCGCGACCGCGGCGTGGCGGCGGGTCTGCTCGACGACGCCGTTGCGGGCGTCGACGAGGACCACGGCCAGCTCGGCGGTCGAGGCGCCGGTGACCATGTTCCGCGTGTACTGCACGTGCCCGGGGGTGTCGGCCAGGATGAACCGGCGCCGGGCGGTCGCGAAGTAGCGGTAGGCCACGTCGATGGTGATGCCCTGCTCCCGCTCGGCCCGCAGGCCGTCGGTCAGCAGCGCCAGGTCGGGCGTGTCCTGCCCGCGGTCGGCGGACACGCGCTCGACGGCCTCCAGCTGGTCCTCCAGGACCGACTTGGAGTCGTGCAGCAGGCGGCCGACCAGGGTGGACTTGCCGTCGTCGACGGAGCCCGCGGTCGCGAAGCGCAGCAGCGTCGTCGCGCTGAGCTGCTCGGTGGTGCTGGTCATGGCTAGAAGTACCCTTCGCGCTTGCGGTCTTCCATCGCGGCCTCGGAGAGCTTGTCGTCGGCCCGGGTCGCGCCCCGCTCGGTGAGGCGGGAGACGGCGATCTCGGCGATCACCGCGTCGAGCGTGTCGGCGTCGGAGTCGACGGCGCCGGTGCAGGACATGTCGCCGACGGTGCGGTAGCGGACCAGCCGCTTCTCCACCGCCTCGCCGTCCTTCGGGCCGCCCCAGCCGCCCGCCGTCAGCCACATGCCGTTGCGGGCGAACACCTCGCGCTCGTGCGCGAAGTAGATCTCCGGCAGCTCGATGCCCTCGCGGGCGATGTACTGCCACACGTCCAGCTCGGTCCAGTTGGACAGCGGGAACACGCGGACGTGCTCGCCGGGGGCGTGCCGGCCGTTGTAGAGCTGCCACAGCTCCGGCCGCTGCCGGCGGGGGTCCCACTGGGAGAACTCGTCGCGCAGGGAGAACACCCGCTCCTTCGCGCGGGCCTTCTCCTCGTCGCGGCGCCCGCCGCCGAACACGGCGTCGAAGCGGTGCTCCCGGATCGCGTCCGTCAGCGGGACCGTCTGCAGCGGGTTGCGGGTGCCGTCCGGGCGCTCCTTCAGCTTCCCCGCGTCGATGTACTCCTGCACGGACGCCACGTGGAGGCGCAGGCCGTGCGCGGCGACCGTGCGGTCGCGGTAGTCGATGACCTCGGGGAAGTTGTGCCCGGTGTCGACGTGCAGCAGCGCGAACGGCACCGGCGCCGGCGCGAACGCCTTCAGCGCCAGGTGCAGCATGACGATGGAGTCCTTGCCGCCGGAGAAGAGGATCACCGGCTTCTCGAACTCGCCCGCCACCTCGCGGAAGATGTGCACGGCCTCCGACTCCAGGGAGTCCAGGTGCGACAGCGCGTACGGCGCGTCGGCGTCCGACTCGGTGTGCGGGTGCGCGGCGGTGGCGGTCATGCCAGACCCCTCTCGGTGAGCAGCGCGTACAGGGCGTCGGCCGACTCCTGCACGGACTGGGTGTGCGACTCGATGCGGAGGTCCGGCGACTGCGGGGCCTCGTACGGGTCGTCGACGCCGGTCAGCCCGGAGATCTCGCCCGCGGCCTGCTTGGCGTACAGGCCCTTCACGTCCCGTACGGAGCACACCTCGACCGGGGTGGCCACGTGCACTTCCAGGTAGGCGGTACCGGCGCCGGCGTGGCGCTTCTGCACGGCCTCGCGGCTGTCGGCGTACGGGGCGATGACGGGGACCAGCGCCTTGACGCCGTTGCTCGCGAGGAGTTCGGCGACGAAGCCGATCCGCTGCACGTTGGTGTCGCGGTCCGCGCGGTCGAAGCCGAGGCCGGCGGAGAGGAACTCGCGGATCTCGTCGCCGTCGAGGACCTCCACCCGGTGGCCCTCGCCGCGCAGCCGCTCGGCGAGCGCGTAGGCGATGGTGGTCTTGCCCGCGCTGGGCAGACCGGTCAGCCACACGGTGGCTCCCTGGCCGGTCACGCTCATCCCGTTCTCTTTCCCGTCCGGTTCCGTCGTCGTCTGCGTCGTCTGCGTCGTCTGCGTCGTCTGCGGTGCGTGGGTCGTCTGCGCCGTCATCAGCCGTGCAGTCCGCACTCGGTCTTGGCCCGGCCGGCCCAGCGGCCGGCCCGCGCGTCCTCGCCCTCCGCGGTGCGGCGGGTGCAGGGGGCGCAGCCGACGGACGTGTAGCCGTCCGTCAGCAGGGGGTTGGTCAGCACGCCGTGCTCGGCGACGTACGCGTCCACGTCGTCCTGCGTCCAGCGCGCGATGGGGGAGACCTTGACCTTCCGCCGCCTCTCGTCCCAGCCGACCACCGGGGTGCCCGCCCGGGTCGGGGACTCGTCGCGGCGCAGGCCGGTCGCCCACGCGTCGTACGCCGTCAGGCCCTCCTCCAGCGGCCTGACCTTGCGCAGGGCGCAGCACAGGTCCGGGTCGCGCTCGTACAGGCGCGGGCCGTGCTCGGCGTCCTGCTCGGCGACCGTCCGCCGGGGGGTGAGGGTGATGACGTTGACGTCCATCACCGCCTCCACGGCGTCGCGGGTGCCGATGGTCTCCTCGAAGTGGTATCCGGTGTCGAGGAAGACCACGTCCACGCCGGGGAACGCTCGGGACGCGAGGTGCGCGACGACGGCGTCCTCCATGGAGGACGTCACGCAGAACCGCGGGCCGAACGTGTCGGCGGCCCAGCGGAGGATCTCCAGTGGGGAGGCGTCCTCCAGGTCCCGCCCGGCCTGCTCGGCGAGCGCCTTCAGGTCGCGTCCGGCGCGCGGCTCCTGGTCGGCCGTCATATCCCTTCCCCTCCCGTGGGTTGCGACCGCAGCCCGCGGGACAGCAGGCCGAGGTACTTCAGCTGGAAGGCCCGGTTGCAGGACCTGCACTCCCACGCGCCGTGGCCTTGGTCGTTCGGGAACAGGTCCTCGTCGCCGCAGTACGGGCAGAAGAACGGTGCGGCGCGCTCGCTCATGACAGGCTCTCGTCGCTCGCGCGCCCCACCCAGGTCGCGAAGCGCTCGCCGTCCTCGCGCTGCTCCTGGAAGCGCCGGACGACCCGCTCGACGTAGTCGGGCAGTCCGTCCTTGGTGACCTTCAGGCCGCGGACCTTGCGGCCGAAGCCGGCCTGCAGGCCGAGGGCGCCGCCGAGGTGGACCTGGTAGCCCTCGACCTGGTTGCCGTCGTCGTCCAGGACGAGCTGGCCCTTGAGGCCGATGTCGGCGACCTGGATGCGGGCGCAGGCGTTGGGGCAGCCGTTGATGTTGATGGTGAGCGGCTCGTCGAAGTCCGGCAGGCGGCGCTCCAGCTCGTCGATCAGGGAGGCGCCGCGCGCCTTCGTCTCGACGATGGCGAGCTTGCAGAACTCGATGCCGGTGCAGGCCATCGTGCCGCGCCGGAACGGCGAGGGCGTGACCTGGAGGTCGAGCGCCTCGAGAGCGGAGGCCGCCGAGTCGACCCGGTCCTCCTCGATGTCCAGCAGGATCATCTTCTGGTCGGCGGTGGTGCGCAGCCGGCCCGAGCCGTGCTGCTCGGCGACCTCGGCGATCTTGGTGAGGGTGGCGCCGTCGACGCGGCCCACGCGCGGGGCGAAGCCGATGTAGAAGCGTCCGTCCTTCTGGCGGTGCACGCCCATGTGGTCGCGCCACCGGCCGGCGGGCTCCTGCGGGGCGGGGCCGTCGGTCAGCTTGCGCTTCAGGTACTCGTCCTCCAGGACGCGGCGGAACTTCTCCGCGCCCCAGTCGGCGACGAGGAACTTCAGGCGGGCGCGGTTGCGCAGCCGGCGGTAGCCGTAGTCGCGGAAGATGGAGATGACGCCCTCGTAGACGTCCGGGACCTCGTCGAGGGAGACCCAGGCGCCGAGGCGGACGCCGAGCTTGGGGTTGGTGGACAGGCCGCCGCCGACCCACACGTCGAAGCCGGGGCCGCGCTCGGGGTGGTGCACTCCGACGAACGCGACGTCGTTGATCTCGTGCGCCACGTCGAGGAGCGGCGAGCCGGAGATCGCGGACTTGAACTTGCGGGGCAGGTTGGAGAAGTCCTTGTTGCCGACGATGCGCCGCTGGATCTCCTCGATGGCGGGGGTGCCGTCGACGATCTCGTCCTCGGCGATGCCGGCGACCGGGGAGCCGAGGATGACGCGGGGCGTGTCACCGCAGGCCTCGGTGGTGGACAGGCCGACCGCCTCCAGGCGGCGCCAGATCTCCGGTACGTCCTCGATGCGGATCCAGTGGTACTGCACGTTCTGACGGTCGGTGAGGTCGGCGGTGCCGCGGGCGAACTCCTCGGAGATCTCGCCGATCACGCGGAGCTGCTCGGTGGTCAGCCGGCCGCCGTCGATGCGGACGCGCAGCATGAAGAACTTGTCGTCCAGCTCCTCCGGTTCCAGGATCGCGGTCTTGCCGCCGTCGATCCCGGGCTTGCGCTGGGTGTAGAGGCCCCACCAGCGCATGCGGCCGCGAAGGTCGTTGGGGTCGATCGAGTCGAACCCGGTCTTCGAGTAGATCGTCTCAATGCGTGTCCGCACGTTGAGACCGTCGTCGTCCTTCTTGAACTGCTCGTTGCCGTTGAGGGGGGTGTGGTGTCCAACGGCCCACTGGCCCTCGCCGCGGTGACGGCCGGGCTTGCGGCGCGCGGCTGCGGGTGTTGCGGGGGTGGCGGCCATGGCGGTACGTCCTTCTTCGGCGGCTCGGTGCAAAGGGCATGGGGAGTCGGCGGCGCGGCCCCCGTGACGTTGCCTACACTGAGCAGGTGCGGCTGATCGCCGCCCCGCGCCGGTTGTGCCGGGGTGCGGGGCGGTGTCGGGCCTTCAGGGGACTGGCGGTGTGCGGCGCGACCGCGACGACGCTGTGCGGTGCGCGCTGTGCGGCGTCGGCTGGTTCCGTCAGCTCGCCGGACAGATGGCGCTGGACATGCGGCCGAGGTCGACGTGCCGCCGACTCACCAAGGCTGTTCCAGCTCCATTCATGGCCGAAGCGTGTCATGCGGCGATTGGAGGAGTCCACCACTGTCCATGATGCGGACGAAGTGGTCTCGCATCGCGGGACGACGTGACGGCGGTCACGTGCGGGAGTGACGGGCGGGACGCATGGTTCCGGCGGGCCTGATCGTCCGGCCCGTGTGGCCGGTGCGTCGGGCGCGCCGCGCCGGCCGTGCGGGTGCCGCCGTCCGGGGCCGGTGCGGACGGCGGCTTCGCCCGGCGTGCTACGCCCCGGGCCAGGAGCCGGGCGTCGGGGCGTACTCCTTCTCCTCCGTCTCGGTCCGGAAGACCCTGAACCCGCGCCGCAGGTAGTTGTCCATGGCCGTCGGCCCGTCCTGGCTGCACGTGTGCACCCACACCCGGCGCGTCGGCTCGCGGTCCGGCCAGCGCTCGGCCAGCGACCATGCGGCGGCCACGCCCACGGAGAGCAGGTGCCCGCCGATGCGGCGGCCCCGGAAGTCCGGCAGCAGCCCGAAGTACATGATCTCGACCACGCCGTCGTCCTGCGGGTCCAGCTCCACGTACCCGGCCGGCGTCCCCCGCTCGTACGCCACCCAGGTCTCCACGCCCGGCCGCCCCAGGTGCTCCGACCACGCGGCGCGGGTCATCGACAGCCGGTCCGTCCAGTGGATGTCACCGCCGACCGCCGTGTAAAGGAAGCGGCTGAACTCCGGCGAGGGGACTTCCGCCCGTCGGACGGCTATCTCGGATCCCGGGACGGCGGAGGGCGAGAGGTCGTCCGGGGAGGTCATCTCCAGGGACCAGGTGGTCAGTGTGATGGTGCTCATGCACGTCAGGGAACCATGCCCGGCGCCGCCGGGCCCAGGCGGGCCCGGGCCACGGCCGGCGCCGCGGAGTGCGGCAGCAGTCCCGCGGGGTCCGAGGGCCGCACCAGCTCCACCTCCACGCCCTCCGCGAACCGGTACGGCCGGTGCGCCAGCACCCCCGCCAGGTGCCGCCGCATCCGCGACAGCTCCGCCCGCACCGTCACCGTCCGCGTCGGATCGCCGAACAGCTCCTGCGCCAGCTCGGCCGCCGACCTGCCCCGCGGGCTCTCCGCCAGCAGGAACAGCAGCTCCGCGTGGCGCGGTGTCAGGTCCAGCGACCAGCTGCCGGACGCCCCGTACACCGTCGCCGTCCAGGACCGCGGCCGGCTGAGGTCCAGCACCACCCGGCTCGCCCCGGCCCCCGCCGCGGGCGCCTCCGCGACGCGCAGCAGCCAGCCGCCCGGCAGCGGCTCCACCGCGCACTGCCCCAGCTGCGGCACCCACGCCTGCCCCGCCCCGAAGCCCTTCGGCAGCGCGATCCGCTCCGCCGGCGCCGGCCCCGTCACCGCCGCGGTCCAGCCGTGCGGGTCCACCGCCACCGCCCGCCCGGGCAGCCGGGCCAGCAGCGGCGCCGCCACCGCCCGCAGCCGCTCCAGGGACTCCAGGTGCCGGACCCGCAGCTCCCGCTCCGCGAGCCGGGCCACCGCGCTCACCCAGGCCAGCGTCGCGGGGTGCATCGTCGCCAGCGGCCCGCTCACGTCGACCACGCCGAGCAGCCGCCCGTCCCGCGGGTCGTGCAGCGGCGCCCCGGCGCACGTCCACGCGTGGTGGCTGGAGACGAAGTGCTCCGCCGAGAACACCTGCACCGGCCGCCGCGCCACCAGCGCCGTCCCCACCCCGTTCGTGCCGACGACCGCCTCGGCCCAGTCCGCCCCCACCCCGAAGCCCAGCCGGTCCGCCGCCCGCAGCACCGGGGCCGCGCCCTCCCGCCACAGCAGCCGCCCGTCGGAGTCGGCGACGACCATGATGTGCAGGGCGGTGTCCAGCGTCGGCAGCAGCCCCTCCCGCAGCACCGGCAGCACCTCCCGCAGCGGCGAGCCCTGCCGGCGCTCCTCGGTCTCCGCCGCCGACAGCAGCCGCGACCGCGCGTCCCGGTCCGGGTGCACCCCCGACGCCAGCATCCGCCGCCACGACGCGGCGATCTCCGGGCGCGGCTCGGCAGGAGGCCGCTCGCCGGCCAGCGCGGCCGCCCGTACGCCCTTCAGCAGGCGCGTCGCGTCCCGCGGGTCCATGGCCGAGATGCGCGCCACATCGACCGTGCTGCCAGCGGTGTCGGCCACCGGAACCTCCCCGTGCGGAACAGGACGTGCCAGAACGTGCGCGAGCCCCCCGGGCGGGCCCGTCCGGGTCCTCCGCGCACGCCGCGGCAGCCCCCGGCCGCCCCTGTCGCACCCCGGTGGACGGCTCACGCCCCAGAGGGTTGCAACGGTATGCAACTCTCGCCAAGTTCCTGCCGGCCGACCCAGACTGTGCCGACGCCGCAGAGCGGCGTGACAGCTCCTCCTCGGGGCTTTCCCGGCCGGGGGGGGGGGGGGGGGGGGGGGGGGGGGGGAACCCGGGGGGGAAGGGGGGGGGGGGGGGGGGGGGGGTGTGGTGGGGACCCAGAGGGTGGGGTGGCGGGGCGCGGGAAGACGGAGGGGGACGGGGC
>NZ_JBVIGV010000004.1:12300-88890 GCF_055570615.1 Streptomyces sp. NPDC031121 | reverse complement strand
CAAGATTTCCGTCCAACAAACCCGGCTTTGACCAACACAAAGGAGGGATTCAACACCCCCCCCCAGGGCCTTCCATGGCGGGGGGGTGACTCCGGGTTCCCCCCCCCCCCCCCCCCGGCCGGCCACACGGGTCCGGATTGCGGTCCGGGGCGGTTTGGGGACCGCTCCCGACCCGCGATCCGCACTCGTCCCCTACCCCCTCCCGCGCCCGGCCCGCGACCGGTTCGCGCCCGGGTCGGCGCCGGCCCGTGCCCGTCCCGTACGCCCCGGCCGCCCGCGGGCCCGGCCCCGGCGCGTAGCCCTTTCCGTCGGTACCGCCGACGGGCCGCCCCCGCCATCGGCGTACCCCGTTCGGTCACTGGTGCCCCGCCGCCCGCGCACCCCTGCGCAGGGGGGCCGCACACGTCGCCGGACGGCCGGGCCGCGCGGATGCCGGGACGGGGGCGCGGACGCCCTGCCCCGGGGGCCGCCGGAACCCGTCGGCAGAGGTGCGGCCGGGGGCTGCCGGGCGGATACCGTAAGGACGTGCAGCCAGCAGAAGAAACACCCGAGCGGATCCCCGGGCGGCGGTCCGGGCGGCTCCACCGGGCCCGCGCCCTCTACCGCAACGTCTCCAAGCGCCGGATGGCGTGGCTGCTGCTCAAAGACACGGTGAACTCCTGCATCGAGTACCGCATCCTCGGCCTCGCCGCCGAGGCCGCCTTCTTCACCCTGCTGTCCCTGCCGCCCCTCTTCCTCGGCCTGCTCGGCGTCCTCGGCTACGTCGACGGCTGGACCGGCGGCACCGTCGTGGCGTCCATCGAGGAGAACATCCTGCGCGCCGTCGGCACCGTCCTCTCCGACCGCGGCGTCAACGAGATCGCCAGACCGATGCTCGACGACGTCACCCGCGGCGGCCGCCCCGACCTGATCTCCCTCGGCTTCGCCTTCGCCCTGTGGTCCGGCTCGCGCGCCGTCAACGTCTTCATCGACACCATCACCGTCATGTACGGGCTCGACGGACACCGCGGCATCGTCAAAACCCGGCTGCTCGCCTTCCTGCTGTACGTGATCGCGCTCCTGATCGGCGCCATCGTGCTGCCGCTGATGGTGGCCGGACCCGACGCCGTCGTGCGCTGGGTGCCCTGGAGCGCCGAAGTGATCGCGGTGCTGTACTGGCCGACGGTCACCCTGCTCTCCATCGTCTTCCTGACCACCCTGTACCACGTGTCCGTGCCCGTGCGCTCGCCGTGGATCGAGGACGTGCCGGGCGCGCTGGTGGCCCTCGCGATGTGGGTGGTCGGCTCGTTCCTGCTGCGGCTCTACCTCATCAACACCGTCGAGGGGCCGACCATCTACGGCTCGCTGGCCGCCCCCGTCGCGGTGCTGCTGTGGATCGGCGTGTCCGCGTTCGCGGTGCTCGTGGGCGCGGCCGTCAACGCCGCCATCGACCGGGTCTGGCCGTCTGTGGCCACGGCCGCGGCACGCGAGGCCAACGAACGCGCCCGGGAGGCGGAGGCGGCGCAGCTCATCGCCCGCGCCGCGGCCTGGCGGGCACTGGCCGAGGGCGAGTCCGAGGACGAGGACGACGGCGAGCCCGACGCCGGCATGCCGTCCGAGTTCCCCGAACGGTGGTCCAAGTTCCTGCCGCCGGAGGACTACACGGCCCGGCTGCGGAAGCACTGAAAAAGCGTTGGCGAGGACGTAGCCGATCTTGCTACGGTTCCACCGGTTCGACCGGTCCACGACGCGTGAGCTTCGCGGACCGCAGCCGTTTCGTCCCGACCCGGAGGTGAGTTCATTGATGACTGTCGCTGCGCTCGGTGCCGCCCGCACCCACCAGACCGTCAATGCCGCTTCCGTGGCCTCCGGCTGACCGACACCTTCACCTCTTCGCGCGCCCAACGGGCCCGCGCGGCCGGGGCCGCCCTCCGAAGGGTCCCCCTTGTCTCTCTCTTCTGCTTCCGCTTCTTCCTCTTCGGCGTCCGCGCTCGGCGCGCTCGGCTGGGACGACGCATGGGCCGCCGAGTTCGCCCCGTACGCCGAGCAGGGCCTGCTGCCCGGCCGCGTCGTACGCGTCGACCGCGGCCAGTGCGACGTCGCCACCGCGGACGGCACCGTCCGCGCGGACACCGCCTTCGTCACCCCGCACGACCCGCTGCGGGTCATCTGCACCGGCGACTGGGCCGCGGTGGAGCCGTCCGGCAACCCGCGCTACGTGAAGGCGTACCTGCCGCGCCGGACCGCGTTCGTGCGCTCCACCTCCTCGCAGCGGTCCGAGGGGCAGATCCTCGCCGCCAACGTCGACCACGCGATCATCGCCGTCTCGCTGGCCGTCGAACTGGACCTCGGCCGCATCGAGCGGTTCCTGGCGCTCGCCTGGGAGAGCGCCGCGTAATACACAGCAGCCCTCACCTGCACAGATGCCGTTTGGAGCGGCCGGATCTGTGAGGTAGGAGGGCACTATGGCGAAGAAGACGGCAGAGGAGTTCCGGGACGGTTCTCCCGAGGAGCTGGCAGGCAAGTCCCCGGAGGACCTGGTCGACCTCTACCTGCGCCGCAGCAAGAAGAGGGAGACGGTCGAGACCCTCAAGCAGCATGCCCGCGACCTGCGCCATGAGATGCGCTGGCAGGGGCTCACCGTCCGCAAGGTCTGGCTGGAACAGCGGAGCGCTTCCAAGCAGCATGTGCGGCGCGAGAAGCTCGAAGGCGCGATGGCCGCCATCATGGACGGCGAGATCAAGACGCTCGCTGTCTGGAAGACGGACCGCTTCGACCGACGGGGCATGGCTGCCATAGGCACGGCTCTGGACGAGTTCGACCGCCGGCAGGCACGGCTCTTCGTACTCCAGGAACGCCTGGACTCCAGCCAGCCGGGCACCCGCATCGTCTTCGCGATCCTGGCCGAACGCGCTCGCGAGGAGATCAAGGACCTCACCCTCCGGGTGACGACCGGAAAGAACGCGGCACGCACCGCCGGCCGGTGGCCGGGTGGCCGCACCCCGTACGGCGTCCGCTCCCCCAGGGGATCGGGACACATCGAACCGGACCCTGCCGAGTACCCGCACGCCCGTCGCATCGCGGACGAGCTGCTGGCCGGGAAGTCCGCGATGCGCGTGGCCCACGACCTGGAACGGGACGGCATCCGGACGCGGGACGGCGCCCGCTGGGACGCCCGCGCGATCACGCGCATGGTGCGGTCCACGGCATGGGCTGGCCTGCTGCCGACCAAGGACAGGCGGTTCGACGAGCACGGCCAGCCCCTTGACATATGGGTCCCCTCCGCCGAGCCCGTGCGGGACGCCGCAGGCAACCCGGTGGTGATCGGGACCGGTGTCGTCAGCCCGGGGGAGCGGCTCCGGATCCTCGCGTTGATCGAAGCGCGCGTGACCAAGATGGGTGGGGGATCGCGTGGGAAACGCCCGCACACCACCTTCCTCGGCGGCATCTTCTCCTGCCCGCACTGCGGGAAGGGCATGACCGGCAGTGGCAGCGGCAGCGCCAGCAGCCTCATGTACCGGTGCCGCACCCGATCCGCGTACGGCAAGGAAGCCTGCCCCGGTGTGGTGGTCCGCGCGCCGCGTATGGACGCGGCGGTCGAGGCGATGTGGCTCAGCCACGTCTCGGCTCTCGAACACGGATCCCCGGGCCTCGACGCCATAGTCCGACGTTGGGCGGTCTTCCACGACGTGGAGAAGGAGCAGCGCCGCAAGGAGGTTATGGCCGGCCTCGACGCGGCGAGGACACGCCGCGACAAACTGGAACACGACTTCTACGTGGAAGGCACGTTGTCCGAAGACCGGTTCAAGACGTTGGCAGCCGAGCAGTCGGCGGTGATCGAGTCACTCGACCTCGAAGCGGCCGAACTCGCACGGGAAGCCGACCTCTCTGTCTTCTTCGCAGACGGCGAGGCACTGGCGGACGCGTGGGCGGAGTCGACGCTCGCGGACCGGCGGATGCTCCTGGGCTACGTCCTGAAGTCGTTGACGATCGTTCCCGCACGGTTCCCTGGGGACCGCACCCCGATTCTCGGCCGGGTCGTTCCCGAGTGGGTCGCCTGACGTATTTCGCGATGCTGTGATCCCGGAACAGGGAAAACCGAGCTGGCCCGCAAGGGCACGCTTTGGCCGGCCGAGACCGATATCCCGGCCGTCGGCTCACGCCGATCGCCGGTTCGCGCATGCCTTGACTGGACCGAGCGCCGTCCCCGCTAGCCGGCTCCGGGGGTGCCGCCGTGTGCGCCCACGCACTTGCCAACGGACAGATGAGGCGCATCAGCGCCACCCGCGCTCTCATCGTGACGCCCTCCAGCCGTCGGGCACGGCACGACCGCCTCGGCCTGCCGCCAGCTGAACTCTGATCCTGCGGCGGTTGTCGGCACAGACATAGTCGGACCCACGGCAGGGTTAATGTCGTTCGATGTGGCACTAACCTCGCGCTTTCACGAAGTGGGGTTGTCCTCGGTTGATCAGGTAAGTGAGAAGTGCCTCTGACCAGCAAGAATGAGGATCCTCGAGGTCCTTGTTCCTGTAATCGCCGTCGCCGGAGGCACTTCGTCGAGTTTAGCGACCGGCGAAGTGTCCGGTTGGCGCCTGACCTGGGGATTCGTGTGGCGTAGGTGTCCGCCTAATAGACCACGAGGCCGTAACGGTCTCGGATGGTCTTGAGCTCGGCCATGCTGGCAGTGATCGATCGAGTAGCGCCTGCCGTCCAGATCGCGTCATCGAAGACAGCCCAGCACTCCCAAGTGGTGTCGATCTTGGACAGATATCGAACGCCGGCGTATAGGCGGTTGCCCTGCCCGTCGACCTGATCGTGAACCCACTGCGACACCGATCGCGTCACGCGACGGTCCTTGCCTCTGATCGTTGGAACGTCTAGGCGATCGACCTCAAGCGTGGCCAGTGTGATTGCCATCTTCTGGGTCAGGACCTGATGCGTATCCGGGTGCTCGACATCGACGAAGGGGCGAGTGTCAGTGACCAGGGCCGATACGGCCGTCCGCCTATGCCTCCACTCGGCTTCCACCTTGCCGCAGAGCATGAGGTTTCGCTCGGCCCACTCCTCTTTCACGACCTCGATCATCTTCGTGCTGGGCCTAAGGTGCTGCAGAACTTCCCCAAAGCAGCAGGTCAAGCTCGTGCCGAAGTAGACAACCCCGTAGTCCCCGCGCTGGCTGTCGAAGCGATTGCCCTCGTCAGGCTGGGCAAGGACATCGTCAGGACTCCGGCTCGGATGGAAGGGTGCTCCGGACCGACCAACGCGCCATAGGGGCTTCTTCGGCCGGGTTTCGCGTAGCCGTGGCTCAGTCACTTCCCACTCCCAGGCTTGCTGGCTGGTGGGACCGCTCCAAGATCAGGCTAGACGGGCATGCAGGCCCTCGCGACTTGTGTCACGGGTGAGCTTCGAGGCGAGACTGGTGGCATTAGTGGGGGCATACTGGGGGCGTAGCTGGGAAAGTGGAGGCCACGGTCGCCGCGCCCGGCACGAGGAAAGGAATGTCATGGCGATCACAGAAGCAGCAGCGGCAGCGGCGCACCGTCAGGCCGTCGAGACCGCGATCGGCGACGTCGCGGGATACCTCCAGGAGGTACTCGGACAGAAGCTGACCGCCTTCATTGCTGGGGCTGCCGACCCGAAGACTGTCGGAAGGTGGGCCCGGGGAGACAACACCCCGCGCCCTGAAGCTGAACAGCGCCTTCGTGCCGCCTTTCAAGCATTCCAGCTGCTGCAAGAGCATGACAGCGAGGGCGTGGTCCGGGCTTGGTTCATCGGCATGAACCCGCACCTTGATGACCAGTCGCCGGCCGAAGCGCTGAGTGAAGACCGGCTGCGGCAGGTCATTTCCGCAGCTCGTCTATTTGTCCAGTCGGGCTGAAAGGCCATGCCGGCAGCGCTTCAGCCAGGGAGCCGATCGGGTAACTCAGCGTGACCATCTCGGTACTCATGTGGATTCGTCTGCCGAATCTCACGATGGAGGTGGATCTGGACAGCGCCGGGTTGCGTGGACATGACTATCCCCGTCCAAGAAGTTGGGCTTCGAGGGCAGCGATGCGCCTGTCTGAGAATCGGATGTTGGAGCGGGCGCCTTCGAGTCGTTCCTGGAGCTTGCGATGCTCTTGGGTCAGGTGCTGGACGGGCTCGCCTGGGACCGTTTGGTCGAAGTCGCGGATATGCCCCATGAGCTCGCCGATCCGTTTCCGATGGTGCAGGGCCTCTTTCTGGGTGCGGGTGAGTTCGGATTCGGCGTTCAGGGCCCGCTCGCGCCAGGTTACTGCGATGCGGTCGTGTTCGGCCTGGCCTGCAGCATCACAGCGGTTGCGGCTGCCGGTGACAGCGTTTTGGACGAGTGCGCGAGCGTCTGCGTTCTCTGCCTGTGACAAACAGTGCATGTGCGAGAGCCGCAGTGGATGAGGTGAGACGATCTGTGCGCTGGACCTCTGGCGGAAACTCCTCAGCCTGATACCAGACAACGAACTGATCCTGCTGCGCCACAGTGCCGCGCCTCCCGTCCCCCGAGATGATGCTGGCCCTCGGCTCACGTGGCATCCGAGAGAGCCAGACGCGTGCAGATATTTTTGAGGGCTTCTCACCGTCCGGCCACTTGCACGGTTTCCCCGGGACCTGGTCAGCGAAGGCTGCGGACCAGCGCCCCGCTTGCACACCGTCGAGCTGTGGTGAGCCCGCCGGTGCTACCCCGGTTGTACGGCTTCGTTGACGGCGCGGCTGACGCGATCACGGACCACCTCGGCGGATACGTAGGAGAGCGCCTCTGTCAGTGCCTCGGACACGGAGGCGAACTGGTCCTCCTGCTGGCGCAGGTGGGCGTCGAGGAAGGGAACCACGGGACCGGTGACGCTGTGCCGGGTCCGCCGCACGTACAGCACTGTGAGGGAGAAGGCCCAGCAGGCATGCAGGAAGCCGTAGACGGGACGAGGGTTTCCTCGCCAGGGTGAGAAGAAGGTGACGTCGGCGGGGAGGCGCACGTCGTGTGTGGCCAGGGCGTCGTTGAACCAGTTGTGGGCGGCCTCGTGGATCAGGTCGCGGGCCAGGACCTCGGGGTGGGCGGTGTAGTCGGTGAAGACGGTGCCCGGGAGGCGGGTGAGGGCCCAGCTGTGGAGGGTCTCGTCGAGCCGGCGGCGGTTGAGCAGGCAGATGACGGGGGCGGGCTGGGTGAGCAGGGTGCCGAAGCCGTGCTCGGTCGCGGAGGCGAGGGCGGCGCGAACGAGGCCAAGGGCCTCCGGCGGGGCAGGGCTGGTGTCGGGGCCTACGAGGTAGTACGCGGTTTCGGAGATCTCCGAGCGGAGCAGGTCCATGGGGCGCGGGCTGAGCACGATGTGCGGGCCGGCCGACAGGTGGGTCAGGTCTCGCACCGTCGTACGGCGGTACCAGGCGAGGCGGTCCGCGTCCCGGGCGCGCGCCGCGTGTTCGGCGCCTTCGAGCAGGTGGTGGGCGACGGCGTAGTCGAGAGCGGACGAGCCGAGGCGGTTGCCGAGTACGGAGGCGATACGGCTGGTCCGTTGGCGCTGGTGGCCGCCGATGCCACCGAGGGCGACCAGGGCTTCCGGGGAGTGAGCGCTCATCTGGGGCTCCGGGAGTGGAACGGGGCCGGACCGGGACGGGCCCGGCCCCGTGGAGGGTCAGGACTCGGTGGTGGGCTCAGCGGCGTCAGGCTGCACCATGGTGGCCAGCCA
Organism: Streptomyces sp. NPDC031121; assembly: GCF_055570615.1. NCBI lineage: Bacteria > Bacillati > Actinomycetota > Actinomycetes > Kitasatosporales > Streptomycetaceae > Streptomyces > Streptomyces sp. NPDC031121. Next base: position 81,217 of record NZ_JBVIGV010000004.1, on the reverse strand, counting down.
GGTCTCGGTGGCCGCGTTGGAGGTGTGCGCGGTGGTGCGCACGGGGTCGCTGTCACGCAGGGACGCGACCGCCCCGACGCCCTTGGTGGTCTTCTTCATCGTCGCCGCCGTTCACCGAGGCGGCGGGGCCGGTCGGGTGACGGCGTCGGGTCGGGGCGCGGGGGTGTCAGGACATGCTGCATTGCAGCGGCTCCTCGGTGTTCGTAGGAGACGCGGTGCCGGCTTCTCGTGCAAAGCCGCCGGCACCGCGCCGATGTGCATCCGCCTCTCGGGCGGGCCCGGGGCCAGAGGAGTTAGCAGCTCCCGGACGCCGGTCTCAGGTCACGCGCGGCAGCCAGCCGCGCTCGTAATCTCAGGCAGTACACAAGGGCCTCCGGACGGCATCGGGAAACGCGTGGGCAACGTGCTTTCCTGCTGGCCCGATCGGACGAGACAGCACGGATATGCACAGGTCAGCGAGGTGGAGCGAGGCTCCTCCCCGGCGACACGGCGAGACAGTAGACCGCGATTCCGGCCGCACCAAACGACCTCCGGCCCCGGCCCCGAGCCACCGCCGCCTCGTTAGGTCCGGCCGGAATCCACGGCTAACCTCCGGCACAACCCCGCCAGAGACGAGCGCCGTTGCGCGCTGTCCGGCATGGGTTCCACGACCCTCCGCCCCCCGAAGAGAGGCCCTCCCCCATGAGCTACACGCTGCACCGAGGCGACGCCCTGACCGTCCTGAAGGCCCTCCCGGACGAGAGCGTCAACGCCGTGATCACCGACCCTCCGTACAACTCCGGCGGCCGTACGAGCTCGGAACGCACTGGCCGCACCGCGCGCGCCAAGTACGTCACCGGTAACTCGGCACACGACCTCGCCAACTTCCCCGGCGAGAACCGGGACCAGCGCTCGTACCGCTCCTGGCTGACCGAACTGCTCACCGAGGCGTACCGGGCCTCCACCGAGCACGCGGTCGCGATGGTCTTCACCGACTGGCGCCAGGAGCCGACCACGACCGACGCCCTGCAGATGGCGGGCTGGACCTGGAGCGGCACCCTCCCGTGGATCAAGCCCGCCAGCCGGCCCCGCAAGGGCGGGCCGAAGCAGGACTCCGAGTTCATCGTCTGGGGCGTCAAGGGATCCCTCGACCACACCCGCGACCTCTACCTCCCCGGGCACTACATCGCCTCCCAGCCCCGCAAGGACCGGGTCCACATCACCCAGAAGCCCGTCGAGATCATGCAGCAGCTCGTCCAGGTCTGCCCCGAGGGCGGCACCGTCCTCGACCCGTTCACCGGCAGCGGCTCCACGGGCGTCGCCGCCCTCCGGGAAGGCCGGAACTTCGTCGGCGTCGAACTCTCCCCGCACTACGCCGACGTCGCCGAACAGCGCCTGCGTGCCGAACTGGAACAGGACGACTTCACCCTCGCCGGACCGGAGAGCTGATCATGAGAAACGAGAAGCCGGGGCCGGCGGACCACAGACGCCGAAGGGCGGCTGGAGCATCGAGAACCGATGCTCCAGCCGCCCTTCCGCTTGTCTCAGGCCGCCTCGAACGCCCGCCGGATCAACGGCGCAGCCTTCTCCAGGTCTGCCGCCGAGGCGACACGAACCTCCAGGTCCCCCGTCCCGAGATGCCCGATACCGCGCATGTCCCGGGTGAAGCCCTCCTCCAGCACGACCGTGTCCGGGTCGAGTCTGAGATAGACCAGGATCACCTCGTGCTTCGGACGGAACAGGACCGAGGCCACGTTCACCAGCCGCCGGTAGGCGACGTAGTGCTTGAGGGGCACCACCTCGACCTCGCCCCACGCCGTCAGCGCCTCGTCCACCTCCGCGAACAGATCCCGAAGGCAATCCGGAACAAGACCGGCGCCCGTCGGCGCCGGAGCCGCCGGGGCCACCGCAGCGTCCTCGGCCCCCGCGTCCCGAGCGCGGCTCCGCCGGGGCGCCGCGCTCGGCACGCCGGGCGAGGAGTCCACCAGCAGCAGGCTCAGCAGCCCGCCCTCGAAGACCCGGTAGCGCACCAGGTCGATCCGCTCGGGCACCCTCTGGACGGCCACCCGGTCGTGGTGCGAGAAACCGGCCGCGATGCAGACCATCCGCGGACGCCGCCAGTCGACGGACTCGGCCGCCTCCGCGCCCAGCACCTTCCGGACGAGCGCCTCGAACTCGAACTGTGCCGACTCCAGCCACGCCATGTACGAAACGGCCTGCGACAGCACCCCGCTGTCTGAACCCTTCTTGAACTCGATCACCACCGGACTGCCGTTCTCGTCCAGCCCGAGCGTGTCGATCCGCCCCCGATGCCACGGACCGGTCGCGTACTCCGACGCCAGGAACCGGATCCCGAGCATCTGCTCCAGACCGGCCTCGACCCGCCGCTGCAGTTCCACCTCCAGCGCCACCGTCGAACCGGACAGCTCGACATCCCGCCCGTCCGCGTCCTGCCGGAACAGCATCAGCTCGGCCACCAGCGCCCCCTCCGTGATCACTACAGGAGGAGCAAGCGAATCCAGCGTGCGCGTATTCCAGTGGACGTCTGTGCGTGACACCTCGTCGGTACGTCGCGGCCTTCCTGGGGGCAGGAGCCAACCCGGCGGAGCCGTCACGAGACGTCGCACGTGAGCTGTACGGGGAGGCGGGCCTGACCACGGGGACGGAGCTCCTGAAGCCAGCCCGCGTTGTCCACAGCACATGGGTGAGTTGAAGGTCGGATCCGGCTTCCTGACCGCCATCTTCACCGCCCACGAAGGGGAAGGCGAACCCGAGGATCGAGAGCCCTGCACGCGCCCCAGGTCCGCTGAGTCGATGCGGACGCCGAGGAGTTTGTGGACAGCACGGTCGGTGTGCTCTGTCGCTACCAGGTTCAAGGTCCATACGTCTCGCTTGATGGTGGGCGAGAGGGGGATCTTCGCGTGCTGCGGCCAGGTGGCCAAGCCGGCGTACGTGTTGTGCCTCGCGCAGCGGGCGGTCAGCCCTCCACGGAGATCACCTACGCCATACGAGTCCCTTTCGGTAACATGCTCCGAACGGGGGTTTTCGGCTGTCGTGGGACGAGTAGCGCCGCACGAGACCCGAGAAGTCCTGCCCAAACCGCTCCGCGGAGCACACAGGCGAATCGACCGCACAGGACTGACCGGGTACGCCGGGTACGGAGCGTGAAGATGGACTTCGACGTCGCCGCTCCCGACCCTGCCGGCATGGTGGCGTCGCTCAGTTCGCTCGGTTACTCGCTTCCCGCCGCGGTCGCAGATCTCGTGGACAACAGCGTCTCTGCAGAGGCCAAGAACATCGACGTCGACTTCACGTGGGACGGGCAGAGTTCCTGGATCGCAGTGATGGACGACGGCAAGGGGATGACAGAGCCCGAGCTGGTGACCGCCATGACGGTAGCCGCCCGCGGCCCGTCCGCCGAGCGGACTGCCACGGATCTCGGCCGTTTCGGTGTGGGGCTGAAGTCTGCCTCCTTCTCCCAGTGCCGCAAGCTCACCGTAGCCACCGTCAAGGACGGATTCTGGCACGTGCGGACGTGGGACCTCGGTGTCGTGGAGCTCTACAAGCAGTGGCGGCTCCTCCGCGACCCCGGCGACATGACAATGTCCCTCCTGCACCGGATCGCGGGAAGCATGCAGCACGGGACCGTCGTCCTTTGGGAGCAGCTCTCCGGCTACCACAACACCGCCGTGACCCACGACGACGAAAAGACGCAGGCCCAGTTCTACGCAGAGGCGGAACGTACCGAAGCTCACCTCTCGATGGTCTTCGCCCGCTTCCTGAAGCGTCCGACCCGGTGCCGCATCCGGGTGCGCGGCTCTGACCTCTCACCGTGGGACCCGTTCCTGTCCACGCACCCGTCGGTACAGCGGATCCCCTGGGAGCCTCTGCCGCTGGGGTCGGAGTCGGTGCTCGTGGAGCCTTTCGTCCTCCCGACGGCACAGCGTCTCTCAGATGCCGAGTACGAGTCGGCTGCCGGGCAGAGGGGCTGGCTGGGGCAGCAGGGGTTCTACGTCTACCGCCGTGACCGCCTGATCCTGGCCGGTGACTGGCTGGGGATCCGCGGCCTGCGGCGCGAGGAGAAGTACAACCTCGCGCGGATCGCCGTGGACATCCCTGCGGAGGCCGACGCCGACTGGGGCGTGGACGTGCGCAAGGCGAGTGTGGTTCCCCCCGTCTCCTTGCGTCGTCACCTGGAGAGGATCGCCAGATACACCCGCGAGGCGGCCTCGCGTTCCGCACGACAGCGTGGCCAGGTGGTGTCTCGGGTGCACGGTGACCCGCTGAAGTTCGCCTGGAACGTGAAGCGCCACGACGGCCGGATCGTTCTGCGCATCAACAGAAAGCACCCCTTGGTGAAGGCAGCGATGGACGGCCAGGGCGGCAATCCTGACGTTGTCCGCTCGATGATCCGCCTCCTTGAGGAGACGGTCCCGGTCACGGCACTCCGCATGCTCCACGAGACCGACACGGTCGACGACCCCGAACCCTTCGGTGGTCCGGGGCCGGCCGCCCCGGAGACCGTCGACATCGCCCGCCGGGTGTATGAAGCACTCCTTGGACAGGGCCGCTCTCCTGAGGATGCCCGGGGAGTACTCAGTTCCATGCCTCCGTTCGACGAGCAACAGGGTTTCTGGAACTCCTGACCCACCTGGTAGTCCCCACTCCCAACCGACACGGCCGCTGGAGGTCGCTGTGAGCACCGCCCCCGAAGACAGTCTCGAGAAGGCCGAGCAGACCGCGTTGCTGCTCCTGCCAGGTGACCGCCAGGCAACGCCGGCCGAGGTGGACTTCGCCGTGAACACCGCGGTCAGCATCCTCGCTGCCCAGGGGATCAGCGTGGAGCGGGACCAGGTGCGGAAGGTGCTCGAGGCGCGTGCTTCCGTGTTCCAGGCCGATTCCTCCGCGATGACGAACGACGAGGGCCACGTGCCATGGCTCGCCGACGCGAAGGCAGACCGGAAGTGGGAGTTCTGGGACCGCTACCGGCGCTACCTGCTGAGCGTGTCCAAGCTCCCGACTCAGGTCGTGCGTCGCCTCGACCAGAGCACCGACGACGTTCTCGGTGAGCTGGAAGATCCTCAGCGGGAAGGCGCCTGGCGCCGGACCGGGCTCGTGATCGGACAGGTCCAGTCCGGCAAGACGGGGCAGTTCATCGGGCTTGCCGCGAAGGCAGCCGACGCCGGCTACCGGCTCATTGTGGTGTTCGCAGGGATCCACAACGACCTGCGCAGCCAGACACAGCTGCGTATCGACGAAGGGCTCCTCGGGTTCGACACCCAGTACCAGTTCCGCTCGGACGACGACGCGCATCGTCATATCGGTGTTGGCGCGATGTCGCATCACGGCAAGCGGCTGAAGGCCGCGTCACTGACCACCAGTCACGAGAAGGGGGACTTCGCCCGCAAGACGGCGGTCTCCGCGAACGTGCCGGTGGGCAGTGTCCCGGTGGTCCTCGTGGTCAAGAAGAACCGGCGGATCATCGACAACCTGCGGGACTGGGTGATCGACAACCACGGCGTGGAGGACCCGGAGACCGGCAGGATGGTTGTTCCCGACCTCCCCTTGTTCGTGATCGACGACGAAGCCGACAACGCCGGGGTGAACACCTCCAAGGACCCCGACACCAACCCGTCGGCGATCAACAAGGCCATCAGACGGTTGGTCAACAGCTTCACGAAGGCGTCCTACGTCGGCTACACCGCGACCCCCTTCGCGAACATCTACATCAGCCCCGACACGGACCACGACGAGCTGGGCCCCGACCTCTTCCCGGAGAGTTTCATCCGCACCCTGCGGGCACCGTCCAACTATCTCGGTCCCGAGCGTCTCTTCGGTCTACAGACTGACGGCGACGAGGAGGACATCGAGCCGCTGCCACTGATAAGGCACATCAAGGACACAGACCTCTGGGTGCCGGACAAGCACAAGTCCTACCATCAGGTTCCAGACTTCCTGCCCGAGTCGCTGCAGCGGGCCATTCGGTCCTTCGTCCTGACCTGTGCGGCACGTCGAGCGCGGGGGCAGGTCGCCGTGCACAACTCCATGCTGGTGCACGTGACCCGCTTCACGGCCGTGCAGCAGCAGGTCTGCGACCAGATCGACGCACACACGCGTCTGCTCCTCGACGTCCTCCAGGACCGGTTCAGCAGTGCCCGTGAAGAACTCGAGGAAGACCTGCGGCAGCTCTGGGAGGAGGACTTCGTCCGCTGTACCGAGGACATGGCCGGGGACAGGCTTGACTGGGAGGACGTCGAACCCCATCTCCACGCCGCCCTCGCGAAGATCACCGTCATGGCCGTAAACGGTGCGGCGAAGGACGCCCTCCAGTACTACGAGCGCCGGGAGACCGGCCTGTCTGTCATCGCCGTAGGTGGCGAGAAGCTCTCCCGTGGTCTGACCCTCGAGGGGCTGTCGGTCAGCTACTACCTGCGTGCCTCCAAGACGTACGACACCCTGCTGCAGATGGGCCGTTGGTTCGGCTACCGTCCCCGCTACGAGGACCTGTGCAGGCTGTACACGACACGTACGCTGCAGCGCCAGTACGCGGAGATCACCGCGGCCACCGACGAACTCCGTCGCGACGTCGAGGAGATGTCCGCGGTGGGGCTGACCCCCCGCGAATACGGTCTCAAGGTCAGGACCTCGTCGCTCGGCCTCGGCATCACGGCCTCCAACAAGATGAGGCAGGGCACGCGTGTCCGCCTCAGCTACTCCGGTGAGCTTCCCGAGACGACCATCTTCGACCTCTCCGAGAAGGTGGTTCGTAACAACCACGAGCTCCTCGAGTCGTTCGTCGCGCGCCTCGATGCGCTCTCCGCAGGGAAGGTGGACGAGCGGAGCGGGAGCATCACCTGGAGTGGCGTCGCGGCCTCGGACGTCACCGAGGGTTTCCTCGACTCCTACCTCACCGACCGGCAGGCTCAGCGGGTGCGGCCGGCCTTCATCGCGGAGTACGTGCGCCAGTGTGCCAGGCAGGGTGAGCTGGGTAACTGGACGATCCGCCTCGCCAGCCGACTGCCCGAGGGTGCGCCGGTCGAGCTCGCGGGCCATTCCATCGGCCTCATCACGCGCAGCCACTCCAAGTCCTCGGAGGTGGTTCCCGGCCGCTACACGATCAAGCGCGTCCTCAGCCCTGCCGACGAACTCTGTGACCTGACCCGTGAGCAGAAGGACCGTGCGCTGAAGGACACGAAGGAGGCTGCGAAGGGGAAGCTCAACCGGAAGGGTGAACCGCTCGATCCGGACACCCCCCGCGGTCGGCCTCTGCGTCACCAACGTCGCTCTGACCAGCCGTTGCTTCTGCTGTATCCCCTCAGCCCTGCCGAGGTGGCCAAGTCGTCGGGAAACCCTGAGCCGGTCGCTCCGCTGGTCGGGTTCGCCATCAGCTTCCCGTTCTCCCATCACCAGTTGAAGACCGAGTACGTGGTGAACGACATCTGGTTCAAGCAGGACATGGAGTTCGACGACTTCGAGGACGAAGAGTGATCGACGAGAGTGTGTGGCAGGAGCTGGAGGCCCACCAGCAGACCCCGGGCAGGTCCACCCGGCGGCTCCACCCCGACTCCCCGCACGACATTCAGGTGTCGGTGACGCACCCCGCCCTCCGGCGCATGCTGCTGCTCGGCACCGACGCCAGGACCGCCGACACCGTACGTCAGGAGATCCATGAACTGCCGGCCACCCGTGGACTGCAGTTGAACCTGTCGTCGGTGTCCGGCAACCACTACGAGCTCCAGGTCATGCTCACCGACGACGAACTCACGGAGGTGTTCACCCCGCTCGTCTCCGACATCGCAGAGGTTGTGCGGGACGCACCGACCACCGAGACGGCGGCGGAGGCCGCGGTTCGCCGCTACGTCCGTTGGCAGCAGCTGCTGCGCTCCGTGTCGCGCGACGGTCTGTCCCGACAGGCTCGGTGCGGCCTCTTCGGCGAACTCCACTTCCTCCTGGAGCACGTGCTTCCGGCTGTGGACCAGCACACGGCCGTCAGCTCTTGGACCGGTCCACAGCAGACGAACCAGGACTTCCAGCTGCCCGGCGCCGCAGTCGAGGTGAAGGCGACCACAGCCCGCGCTCCCCGGCAGGTCCAGATAGCGAGCGAGCGACAGCTGGACACAGCCGACTCGACGCCTCTCGTACTGGCCCATGTCGTCCTCGACGACCGGCAGCGGGGGCTCGGCAAGAGCCTGAACGCCTTGGTGGACGAGATACGGGCCCGTCTGACCTCGCCGTCCGCCTCGCAGCGTTTCGAGAGCCTGCTGGTCCAGGCCGGCTATCTGCCGAACCAACGGGACCTCTACGATCATGATCGCTACACCCTACGTCGCAGCGAGTTCTGGATGGTCGGGGAGGGTTTTCCCCGGATCGTCGAAGCCGAACTGCCGCCCGGGGTCGGTAACTGCACCTACACCATCGACGTGTCGGCCCTGGCCACCCACAGCGTGACCGCCGAAACACTGGTCGACCTGATCCGAGGAATCCATGGCTGAACACGACCTGCACGAGTACTCCCGCGCGCTGGTCACCGACATCCAGGCGCTGGCGGACGCCGAGGGCGGCTCGATCCCGAACACGTTCACCCAGCACGTGCTCGAGATCCTTGAGGAAGCCGGTGTCGTCACCGACGCGGCACTCGCGTACCACTCCTCCCGCGGACTGGAGATTTACGGCTACGGCCTGCCCGAGGACGGGTCCAGCCTCGACCTGTACACAACGGACTTCAACCTCACCCCGTCGAGCAGCAAGCTGACCAAGGCCGAGTCCGACAGACTCTTCCGCAGGCTGTTCGCGTTCCTGGGCAAGCACGGGGCCATCCGCCCCAACCAGGAGGACAACACCGACGTGCATGACATGTGCGTCGGTGTGGAGAAGGCGTTGTCGAACGTTCCGAAGATCCGCCTCTTCCTGCTCAGCAACCGGGTCAGCACGACGAGCGCCCCGGAGCCCACGGAGTTCGAGGGAATCCCGGTCGCCTACGAGCTCTGGGACCTCGCGCGGCTCCACAGGCACGAGACCTCCGGGAGTATCGGCGAGCCCATCAAGGTCACCTTCGAGCGTCCCCTTCCCTGTCTGGCGGCTCACAGCGACGAACCGAACTACTCGGTCGTCCTGGCCGTGATTCCCGGCCGACAGTTGGCCGAGCTGTACAAGGAGCACCGGACCCGGTTGCTCGAACTCAACGTCCGGTCCTTCCTCCAGACCCGTGGTGGCGTGAACAAGGGCATCCGCGACACCTTGCTGAAGGATCCGAGCCGCTTCCTCGCTTACAACAACGGCGTGACCGCCACCGCCTCGGACGTGGACTTCGAGACCGACGAGGACGGCAGTCCCGTCGCCATCAGGAGTATGACCGGCCTCCAGATCGTCAACGGCGGCCAGACCACCGCCTCGCTGCACTACGTCCTGACTCATGACAAGCGGGACTTGGAGGGGGTCCATGTGCAGATGAAACTCACGATCGTCGATCCCGCGTACCTGTCCGAGATCGTTCCGAGGATCTCCCAGTACTCCAACACCCAGAACAAGGTGACGTTGGTCGACTTCAGCTCGAACCACGAGTTCCACGTCGCCTTCGAGCGTGTCTCCCGCAGCCTGTGGGCTCCAGCGACCGACGGCAGCGGTCAGGAGACGCGATGGTTCTACGAGCGGGCACGGGGCCAGTACACCGACAAGGCCGCCGAGCACGAGACCCGCGCCGCCCAGCGCAAGTTCAAGCTGATCACGCCGAGCCGGCAGAGATTCAGCAAGTCCGACCTGGCCACCTTCGTGCACTCTTGGGAACAGCTCCCGTACTGGGTGAGCCGCGGCGCCCAGAAGAACTTCGCCCACTTCATGGAGCGGATCGAGAAGTCCGATCCCGTAGTGGACGTGCAGTACTGCAAGCGCGCCATAGCCACGGCCCTCCTCTTCCAGGCTGCCGACCGGATCGCCCGTACGCACTCGGCCGGCAGCCACAAACGGCTGATCACGACCTACACGGTCGCCCGGCTTTCGTTCGCCGCCAAGAAGCGGATCGACCTCGACAGGATCTGGAACGAGCAGGGCACCACGGACGCCCTGAGAGACGCCCTCGACGAACTCTGCCCCTTGATCATGGAGACGGTGATCTCTGGCGACCGGCACGTGTCGGAGTGGGCGAAGAAGCCCGACTGCTGGGACGAGGTATCCCGCATCCCGTGGACGCTCCCCGACGCACTGGCCGCCGAGCTCACGGCCGAGCCCTTCGAGATCGCCTCCCCCGAGAGCACCGAGTCCGACGAGGCCGAAGCCGCCGTCGAGGACATCCCCAGCGAGGAGTGGCAGGCTCTCGCGGACTGGGCCCGCGAAGGCCGGGTCCTGCGCGCCGTGGACAGGCAGCTCGCCGACCGTGTGGCGCAGCGTCTGTCCCAGGGGCGACGGGTTACCGGGACCCAGGCCAGGCAGGCGATGGAGGTCTACGAAGAGGCCCTGCGGCATGGATTCCACCCCGTGCCCGTCGACCTCGAGACCGCGTGAGAGAGGCAGCCCCGGACAGTCGGGGCTGCCGCTAGAGGGTTCCCTCGTGCAGCAGGTCGTTGATCGCGTCTTCTGCACGCCTCAGCACGATGCGCCCGTCCCCGTCACTGAACACGAGCAGCTTGGTCCCCAGGCTGATGCCTGCTTCGGCGAGGATCCCGAGCGGGAGCTCCACACGGCCTGCCTCGTCGACGTTGAGTTCTGCGGGTTCTCGGATCATCTAGGTCAGTCTGCCACCCGGAGCACGCCCACGGCGAGGCCGCCCAAGGTGGGAGCATGGCCTCGTGAGCACACACGAAGGATGGGTGAGCACGCCTTGGAGTGCACAGCTCCGAGGCCGCCGCGTACGGGACACCGAACCGGAGAAGACCCTCAGGAGCGCCGTCCACGCCCTCGGGCTCCGTTTTCGGCTGCACTGTAAGGTCGCTCCTCGCTGCACGGCGGACTTCGTACTGCCCCGGTACTCCGTCGCGGTCTTCGTCGACGGCTGCTTCTGGCACGGCTGCCCCTCCCACGGCACACGGCAGTTCCGCGGGCCGAACGCCTCGCGCTGGGAGGCCAAGATCACGGCCAACATGGAGAGGGACGCCAGGAACACCGCAGCGGCGAGAGACGCCGGATGGACCGTGGTGCGCATCTGGGAGTGTGAGGTCAGGACTGACGCCGGGCGGGCCGCCCAGCGCGTCGCCGACGCCGCACACCACGGCGTCCCTGTTCTCTCGGGAGCGCCCTGTCAGCCTGCGGTCAGCGCAGCATCCAAGGTGGTTTCGGCGCCCTCGTCCTCCTGCGGACGCGTCGGACAGTAGTCGCTCAGCGGGCAGCTTCCACAAACCGGCTGCTTGTCCCGGCACAGGTTGTCGCCGATGAATCTGATGGCGGCCATGCGCACCGGTGCATCACGGCCGGCGCCGAGAAGCTTGATGAGGTTGAGCCGCCCCTCGGTCAGTCGGTTGGTCAGGTGCGATTCGTTCTGTTGCACCCTCGCAGCCACCCGCAACGCGCTCTGGCTGACCAGCATGATGTCGCCGCCGGCCAGCAGCCTGAACAATGCGAGCTCAGCCGGCTTTAGCCCCATCACCTTGCTGTGATCAAGAACCGAATCCGCGTCCACCCAGACCTCGGGCTTGTCGACGACCGGACCGAGCCGGTCCTCCAGGCGCTTGCGGACTGCTGCTGTCGGTGCCGCGTTCACGAGGGCGAGGTAGACGTCCTGTGTCAGTTCCTTGTGCCCAGCGACATCGTCCATCACGTGAGAGAGGTGCTTCGGGTGCAGCTTGCTCCCCGAGAGCACCGCCATGACGAGAGCCCCGAGCGGCTTCATCTTCCGGCCACTGGGGAACTGGTACCACTGCCTACCCGCGCGCTGCTCCTTGGCCCAGCGGGTCAACTCCTCACGTACTTTCGGCCACTTGTCCGCGTCCTCGTCCCCGGCGGGAACGTCCTGCGGCAGGAGGACCCGGGCTGCGGCCTCGCCCAACAGTGGGGGAACCGCGTTGCCAATCTGTCGGAAGGCGTCACTCCGCGTGCCTGCGAACCGAAAGCGGTCCGGGAAGGTCTGGATCCTCGCAGCTTCACGCACGGTCAGCGTTCGCGGCTCTTCAGGATGGATGTACCAGTAACCGTCCTTGGCGATGTGGGCAGTGATGGTCCGGCTCAATTCCTCCCAGTCCAGTTTCTTGTACTTGTCGGTGAACTGCTCCGCGTCGTACCTCTGGAAGTCCTTCTCGTCCTCTTCCAGCTTCTCGTCAAGCTCGGAGTAGAGGGTTTTGGAATCCATGACCGTGAAGATTCTGAAGTCGTCCTTACGGACTCGCCGTGTCATGTGGTCATGAATTACGCCCTTATCCGCCCTTTTGCGCATCTCCTTGGCGAAGGAAGAAGGTGACTCCTGCTGCTCGTCGTAGTCGCAGACTCGGGAACCTACCGGTTCCAAGGGCTGAGGATTGAGCGCAGGAAGGTCGCCGATGGCATCCCGAAGGGTGGTCTGTTTCTTCGGCTTACCCCACACGAAGCCGCCACCGTCTCTCCGTGCGAGCAGGATCAGGCGCTTCCTGTGCTGCGGCACGCGATAGTTCCACGCATCCACGAGCCGTACCTGGGTTACGTACCCAAGGCTCTCCAGCTTTGCCTCGATGACGCGTATTACGCTGAAGTCATCGCCGAGCCCCATGTCAGGAACGTTCTCCATGAGGACAGCGCGTGGCAGGAGCCGCTCCACCACATCGACATAAGCGCGCCAGAGTTCCTTGCGGAGATCGTGCGGGTCGCGGTTGTGGTACTCGACCAAATGCCGGATCTTGCTACGGCCGGCGCGACTGAACGGCTGGCAGGGGGGGCCTCCTGCCACAAGGTCGATATCGGCGCCGGAGTCCACGATTCGCTGGATAAATGCGCCTCGCTGGAGGTCGTCCCCGAGGTCTACGCAAAGACTCATTCCAGGGAAGTTTGCTGCATGCGTCTCGCGGGCCCGCTCGTCGAAGTCCACGGCTGCTGCGGTGGTCCATCCGGCCCGCTCAAGGCCCAGGCTCAGCCCGCCAGCACCCGAGAAAAGGTCTACGGCCAGGCGCTTGCCTTTTCCGTAACCGGACTGGACCCATTTCGTGAAATCATCCGGCTCGCAGTGGTGCCTGTGCTTATCCGGTTTGAGGTAGTCGCTTCGCTCCAGGGGCACGCCGTACGTGTTTTTTGCCCCCTTCTCCTTCGCCACGACCCACTCCTCCGTACCTGCCGACCTGAATGACCTCCAGGAGATCACGTACGGCGCTACGAAGGCAAGGTTCCCGGCCGGTCCACACCGCCGCAAAGCCTCGACTGTCACGCGGGTGACCTGCCTGGCGAACACCGCTGTTCACTCACCGTGTCCTATTGGTGACTTGAAGCAGCGTTCTACTCCTGAGCCACCCCATGCTAGTGGACACCTCTGGGCTACTCCTCGCGTCCCCCCCCCCGTTCTGTGATGCGATACGTCTACGAACGTCACCTGTCTCAACGAACCCCCGGACTGGAAGACACGTTCGATCACGGGACCGGGCCCTTCCGTCGGGTGCTGCCGTCACCGTGAGTCGCCGCTGCCACACATGCTGCCCAAATCTTCTGAGCGGCGCTTCCGGAGCCCTCCCCGCCGTTAAGATCGCAACCGGTGCTCCTCGGGTGGGGGGAGCGGTACTGAGCGGTTAGAGGGGCGAGCGTGGACTCCGAGAACACACAGACGTTCCTACGTCCCCGCGCACGCCTGATGAGCACACTCGGTGAGGAACTGATCAGCAACGAGCGGGTGGCGCTCACCGAGCTGGTCAAGAACGCCTACGACGCCGATGCCAGCCTGGTTGTGATCAGGTTCAACGGGCCGTTGGAAGAGGGCTACGGTTCCATCGAGGTGTGGGACGACGGGCACGGAATGTCCCCTGAGACCGTCCGGGACACCTGGATGGAGATTGCCACACCGTTCCGACACCGTGCTCCGCGTAGCGAACAGTCCGGGCGACGGGTTCTTGGTGCAAAGGGGATCGGGCGCTTCTCCGCAGCCCGGCTCGGCGCCGTGACCGCGATCACGAGTCGCAAGGCCGGCGCCCCGGAGGTGAATATCCGGCTCGACTGGAGTGACTTCGCCGCTGAGAACGCCTACCTCGACGAAGTGCCGGTCCAGTGGAACGTGGGCGCTCCCGAGGTGTTCGCCGACAACGGCCAAGCGCGACGCCTCTTCGATGAGGTGACAAGTGCTTTCCGTGCAAGGGAGAAACAACCCGCCTGGACGGGTTCTCACGGCACCCTCGTCCGGCTCGAAGGGCTTCGGCAGGACTGGGGCGCCGAGTCGGTGGAGAGCCTGAAGCGGTCCCTGTCCCGACTCCTGCCTCCTCTTCCTCCTGCGGAGTTGGACGTACCCGACCAGCCGGAGTTCGCGATCTACCTCTCGCTTCCGGCTGGGCTGTTGCACCACCACACCGGCTTCGTCGGGGCCAGTGAAGCTCTGGCGCATCCGCACTACCGCCTCATAGGGACCATCGACACAAACGGTCTCGCCGACCTGACCATGACCCACCTGACGTCCGGGCAGTCGGAGACCCTGAACCAGTACCTCTTCCCGTCGCACGGGAAGGCGCCCAGGTGCGGACCCCTGAAACTCGACCTCCGTACCTGGGACCTCGACTCGGCCTCCCTCAAGGAGATGCTCGACATCGACCTCGGGGCCCGCAACATCACCGAGGTCCGTAAGCTGATCAAGGGCAACAGTGGTGTCGCCCTCTACCGGGACGGCTTCCGGGTGCAGCCCTTCGGTGAGGTCGACTTCGACTGGCTTGGCTTCGACCTCCGCCGCGTGAACAACCCCACCATGCGGTTCTCCAACAACCAGGTCGCGGGCTTCGTGTACATATCGGCGGACGGTAACCCCGGGCTCCGGGACCGGTCGCACCGGGAAGGGCTTATCGACTCCCCCGAGTACGAGGACCTGAAGGGTGTCCTGAGAGAGGCCGCGAGTCGACTCGAGACCTGGCGCTACGGGCTGCGCCGTCCGACGGGAGAGAGCCGCAGGCGGGGTCCGATCACGGTGGACACCCCCTCCGGTGCCGGAAGCGACCGTCACGGCCTGTTCCAGAACTTCAATCTTTCTCCCGTCCGGGACGTCGTCAACGCGAAGTACCCGGACGATACCGAGCTGAGCCGTGCACTGGAGCAGGCTCAGGAAACGATTGACGAGAGTGTCGAGAAGGTCCAGGAGGTCCTCTCGCAGTTCTCCCGCCTCGCGACTCTGGGAGCGCTGGTCGACGTCGTACTGCACGACGGTCGAACGGCACTGACCCGGATCGCCTATGTCCTCCGTCGGTTGAACAAGCTGGCGGGCCGTAAGCGTGACGAGGACGAACAGCTCGCCTCTGCTCTCACGAAGATGCATGTCGACCTCACTGCGCAGGAACAGGCTCTGGACCGGCTCTTC
Organism: Streptomyces sp. NPDC031121; assembly: GCF_055570615.1. Lineage (NCBI taxonomy): Bacteria > Bacillati > Actinomycetota > Actinomycetes > Kitasatosporales > Streptomycetaceae > Streptomyces > Streptomyces sp. NPDC031121. Next base: position 65,808 of record NZ_JBVIGV010000004.1, on the reverse strand, counting down.
ACCCGCGTCGAGCCGCTGAGCGGCCGGCGGCGAGGCCGGCCCCGTGCTCTGTCCCTCCAAGCCGCGATCGACGAGGCTGTCGCGGTCCACGAGGGCACGCTGAAGAAGCACGGCATCACCGTCACCGTCAGCGGCGAGGACGTGACAGTGACGGCTGACCCCGGTGACATCTCCCAGGTGGTCCACAACCTCGTAGGGAACTCGATCTACTGGCTCTCCACCCTGCCCGAGGGGAAGGAGCGCACCATCCTCATCGAGACGAGGAGGACGCCCGAGGACGAGGTCGACATCGATGTGAGCGACAGCGGCCCCGGAGTACGTGAGGAGATCCAAGAGATGATCTTCGATACGTACTTCAGCGACAAGGAGGACGGCATTGGGCTGGGCCTCAGCATCGCCGGCAGCGTCGTGAAGGACTTCTACGACGGCTCCCTGTCCCTGGTGACGCCAGGGCCCCTTGCCGGAGCCACGTTCAGAGCAAGACTGCGAAGGAGAGTTGGGTGACGGACGGGGGCGCGGTGTACCGGGTCTTGATTGTCGAGGACGAGGTGGACATCGCGGAGGAACTGTCCGAGATGCTCGTGGAGGAACTCTCGGACCTCGGAACGCTCGACATCTACGTCGAGAACGATTTCGACGAAGCCGAACGCCTGCTGGAGACCCAGGCGTTCGATCTGGTTGTTCTGGACGTCAGGGACGGGACACGACGTGGCTCCACCGCGCACCCCAACCTGCAGGGCCGGGAACTGTACGACCGGATCGCCAAGACCCGCTGGGTGCCGGTCGTCTTCTGCACCGGCCTCGCGGAGCAGGTGAGCGACCTGGCGCAGCCACCGCTCATCCAGGTGGTCCCGAAGAACCGGCTGGACGACGCCGTCGCCGCGATACGGGAGGGCCTTGAGTCCGGTGTCCCGGTTCTCACCCGGCACATCACCGCCCTCGTGGACGAGCACGTGCGCGGATTCCTCCGGGACGAGATCGCCCCGAATTGGGACCGGCTTGAGGCTGTCGACCGTAGCCAGATCGCCCCTGTCCTCGTGCACCGCTTGGCGGCCTGGCTGAAGGAGAACGCAGCCGAGGCCCTCGGAGCCGCGCTCGGTTCCTCCGAGGACCGCGTGATGGGGCACGCGTCGACCGCCCGGATGTACCTGATGCCGCCGGTCACCAAGCACGTGACCGCGGCAGACCTTCTGCGGGACCCCCAGGACGGCTGGTGGGTCGTCCTCACGCCTGCCTGCGACCTCTACGAGGATTTGCCCAGCGGTGGAAATCGCACGGCCAAGGCCGAGTACGTGCGTCTCGCCAAGGCGGTTCCGTTGAACGAAGCACCGCTGATCGCTCGTTGGATCGAGGCCGGATCCCCCGTCAAGGGGAGCCGGGAACGGAACGCGGCTCTGGAGATGTTCCGCGACAACAACGCCCGTTACCGGATTCTGCCCAAGTACCTCGACATCCCCGACCTGCTGGTCGACTTCGAGATCGTTCAGTCTGCTCCGTTGGCAGAGGTCCGCTCGTGGACCCGTGTCGCCACGCTGGACAGCCCGTTCGCCGAGGCCATGTTGACCTCGCACGGGCACACGGTGGGCAGGATCGGCACCCCGGTCGTCGACTTCGAGAACATCAAGCAGTCCCTGGGGCTGGACGGAAAGGGGAAGGCCGCGGACCAGGGTTCTGTTCCGAACCCTCGCGCTACGACGAAGGACGCCAAACAGTCATGATTCCCGGCCCGGGTGATTGGCGTGTAGGCCATCTCGCACACGCACTGGGTTGTGAAGCGTGATCTGAGCCTGACCATTTCGGGGAGCTCAGACGGCAGAGTCGTGGAGTCCTGTTATCCATGGAAGGCGAGGTGGCGCATGTCTCCGCAGGGCCCGATCCGCCGGCAAGAACTCGCGAACTAGTTTGAAGGGGGGAGCGCTCTTCAGCCGGTGGCATTCTCCGGCAAGAACTTCAGCGAAGGCCGACAACTTGCGTTGGGCTGGGCCCTCCAGAAGATGCGCTGCTGCCTTGGTGGCGTCGCTGATCAGCTTCGCGGTGTTGATCAACTCGTCCTTGGCAGCCGGATCACCGTGTGCAAGGACCGGCGACAAGCGGTCTCGTTCTCCGACGACATGGACAGCCGCCAAGCAGAGAACCGTTGAAGCTGCTGTCGCGGCGGGTTCTCTCGCATTGGTCATGGCATTCGCCAGCAGGGGGAGAGCGGCGAAAGGGAGGGGGTCGGCAATGTCCCAGAGGGGCTCCGCGACCTGCAGGCCGGCATGGGTTCCAGCACGGTCCACGTGCAGTAGCGGTCGGTCAGGAGAGGTCTGACGTAGTTCCCAGCGCTCGACGCTGGGGTCCGTGATGGCGGCCCTGAGGATGGCGCGAAGCGCCTCTCTCAGGCTCTCAATGGAGATGTCGGGCACGTCCAGCCGCACGAGACTGCCATGGCGTCGGATGTCCAGCACCGGGAGTCTGGCTTCTCCGGCTGCTTGGAGTATCGAGAGGTCTCGGCCGACGTAGGTCGAGTCCTCCGTGCCCCGGATGACCAGCGATGCGTTCTGTGCGTAGGCCACGGCGACACCGTGCTCGAATCCGCGGCAAATGGCGCGAGCGCGGATTGCTGCATCCAGCACCTCTTCGAGATCGGCTGGCCGTCCGCTCAAGAGGAGTGTGTTGTTTTCGGGGTCCCAGTGAAAGTCCTCGTGTGCGTTCGCGTTGCGCCACTCAGAGCGGATCGTCGAAGCAAGGAGCTTGCACAGCGGCTGATTGTCTTCAGCTGCCAGCAGATCCCGGACGGTGGCGAGCGAGGCCCCCTGCGGGACCGTCCTTCCTAATAGTTCCAACACCACAACAGCCGTGCGCCTGACGTCTGCTTCCAGCACGGCCCGGTGTAGGTCCGTGACCGCTCGCGCCTTTTCTTCCTTGTATTCCGCCTGGTAGTAGGCGTCAAGATAGGCGATCTGCCCGCGATGGGAGGACACCATCTCCGGTTCTCGAGCGACGTGGCGTGCCATCACTGAACATGTCAGCTCCGGTTTGGCCTTCAGCTGGGACGTCACCAGACCACGTCCCAGGAGGGCAGCGCGGTGTGTCACCAAAGGCCGATCGGACAGCGCGAGGACGGCAAGGTGGTGGAGAAGTATCACTGTTAGTGGTAGCGAGTCATCGATCAGATGTCTCATGCTCCTGCGCAGCCGACGGTCCAGTGTCTTCGGGGCTTCCGTCCAAGCGGCCAGCAGGCGGGCCCGTGACGCCACACCCGTCCCGGGGCGCAGTCGCTCGGCCGACATCCCGAGCGTTCGCTGGTAGACGTCCTCGTCAGGAAGGCCGTCGTGATCAGTTCTGGCGGCAGCCTCCAGATTTCGCCCGGCTTCTTGGGCCGCGAGGGCATTCCTCCGTACTGCAGACCAAGCGGACTCCGCCCATCCCTGTTCCAGACAGGCGAACAGCGCTTGAGCCTCGCTCCGATTCGCCCGCGCCAGGTCAGCCGCCAACCGCTGTTCTGCCGCGCTGGTGCGGGACGGACTGAACCGGGATACCTCTTCTGCGACAACACCCAAGGCGACAACCGATGCATGGAGATGCCGCAACAACTCCGGAAGCTGCTTCCCGATGGTTCGGCCAGAAGCGGTCCGCAGGCGCAGGATCTCCGCAACCTTCTCGTCGGTCTCCCGCTGAAGCCCGGGCAGGCCGGCGTCCCTCAACACTGATTTCCATTGCGCGCGGGTCACTGGCACGAAGGCGACTTCGTGCTGTCCCGTGGTCTGCCCAGGAGGCGCGGAGAGATTCAGCCTTCGGATCACTGCTCGCGCAGCAGCACGGGAGTCTCGTTCAACTGTGCCCAGTTGGTCGGGAAGGGTTATGTCCACCGGCACAGGATGCCACCGGCACCCCGCCTGAGGCGGGATGTCTTCCTCGCGACCATCGTTGTCCTCGCACGACGACGATGCTGGTGTGGGACCCCCGTCTGCGTTGGCAGGTCTTCGTGCCGGGGAGGGGTGCCGGAATGCCAGCGAAGGGGTGCTTGGGGCGGCGAGGCACCAGTCAGCACCATCACTCGTGGTCTCGTAATGCGTTGGTGCGAGGTCGGGGCGCCGCTGAGGTTCTGGTGCTGGTGGACCTGATCAGACCTGGCTCGGACCTCGTGACGTGCGAGCCGGCATCTCTCTACACGTGAATTCCGGCTACGCCAACCGGCGAGGGCATCGGATCCTTGGAGCCTCTGAACATCGCGCTGCCGGAGGAAGGCCATGGCTCCCTACCTGCATTACAGCCCCAGTCGGGATCAGAAGCTCGACGACACTAGGGCAGATCGGTCGCGCGTATCCGCGTCGGATCCCGTGGGCCGATTCCACGTGGCGCGACAGCGAGGCGGAAAGCCCATTGCGGTGCAGGCATGGCGCGTTACAACGGAGAATCCCGCAGTCGCTGACGCTGTGGGTGGGCTCTATGGAGGTGTGCCGCGGATGTTGGACGCCGGCGACGAGCACGTCGTCGAGATCCTGACTCGCCGCGATCACATCCCTGTCTTGCTGGATGGCCGCGGGGCCATCTCGCTTCGCATGGTGATGCGCGGAGCTGGTGAGACTTTCCATGTCTGCGACGGAACTCGGCTCTTGGAGCCGGTGGGCGCACGTGGATCGCTGTGTGGTTGTCCGGCGAGCCTGGCTGATCGCAAGGCGGCAGCCCAGGCAGGTCGCGGGCCGACACCTGAGGTCCGAATCGGCTTCCGGCTGGCGGACCTTCCCGGGCTGGGTGCGTTCGACCTCGTATCGACTTCGTGGGAACTCGCTGCCGAGCTGCCCGCGTTGGCTGCCGCCCTGGACACGGCGGCTGTTCCGGTCGTGGGTGTACTCCGGTACGCACTGGTGGAGTTCACCACGCGCTCTGGGATCGCCGCGAGCTACAGGCGGCCGGTCGTTGAGATCGGCAGGACCCAGGTCCTCGCCCAGGACGCCGTGCGACTTGCGGCGTGACGCTGGTCCGCTGCTTGTCGGCGTCGTACGGGGGACCCCGAATTTAATCGGTGGTGCCGTGCCCTGGGGCGAGGCTATGGTTCTGCTCGTTCCAAGGCGCGGCTGTGTCGTTGCCGAGGGCACGGTGTTGGTTCGTTGAGAAGAAGCAGGAGGTGAGGACATTGATGACTGTCACGGTGACGGGCTCTGCCCGCATTCAGGAGTTCATCGTTCCCACCCCTGTGGTCTCCGGCTGACACCCACTCGATCCGCGCGCTCGGAGCGCGCCGCCGGGGCCACCCTTCGAAGGGTTTCCCCTTGTTCAACGCTTCGCTCTACCCGTCTTCTCTTTCCGCTGTCCAGCACCCGCTCGCCGTCTACGGCTGGGACGAGGGCTGGGAGGCCGAGTTCGCCCCGTACGCCGCCCAGGGCCTGCTCCCGGGCCGGGTCGTCCGTGTCGATCGCGGTCAGTGCGACGTGGCCACCCCTGACGGTGTCGTCCGTGCCGACACCGCGTTCGTCGTTCCCCATGACCCGATGAAGGTCGTGTGCACGGGGGACTGGGTCGCCGTCGACCCCGAGGGCAGTGACCCCCGGTACGCGCGGACGATCCTGCCTCGGCGGACCGCGTTCGTCCGGTCGACGTCGTCCAAGCGGTCCGAGGGCCAGGTGCTGGCCACTAACATCGATCACATCGTCATCTGTGTGTCGCTCGCGGTCGAACTCGACCTCGGGCGGATCGAACGGTTCCTCGCGCTCGCGATGTCCAGTTCGAGCGGTGAGGCACTGCTGCGTACGTCGGCGGACTCCTGGGAGTCGGGTGCGCAGCCGCTCGTCGTCCTGACCAAGGCGGACCTCGTTCCTGACCCGGCCGCCCTGGGGTACCTGGTCCAGGACGTGGAGGCCGCGGCGCCCGGCGTGCAGGTGCTGACGGTGTCCTCGCTGACCGGTGAGGGCATGGACGTCCTCGCGGCGGTCGTCGCCGGCGGTACGAGCGTGCTGCTCGGCATCTCCGGCGCCGGCAAGTCCACCCTGGCCAACGCGCTCCTGGGCGAGGACGTCATGGACGTCCGGGCGACCCGGGAGGTCGACGGCAAGGGCCGTCACACGACGACCACCCGCAACCTGCTCGCGCTGCCCGGCGGGGGCGTCCTGATCGACACCCCCGGGCTGCGCGGCGTCGGCCTGTGGGACGCGGAGGCGGGCGTCGGGCAGGTGTTCTCCGAGATCGAGGAGTACGCCGCCGACTGCCGCTTCCACGACTGCGCCCACGAGTCGGAGCCCGGCTGCGCGGTGACCGCGGCCGTGGCGGACGGCGCGCTGCCGGAACGCCGCCTGGAGAGCTACCGCAAGCTGCTGCGGGAGAACCAGCGGATCGTGGCCAAGACGGACGCCCGCCTGCGGGCGGAAATCCGCCGCGACTGGCGCCTGAAGTCGGCCGTGGGGCGCGCCAACTACGCCGCCAAGCGCGGCGGCCGCGGCTGACGGCGGCTTCTCGTCCGGAGCCCTGCCCCGCCCCGTCCCTCTCCGGCCGGGGCGGGACGGGGCTCCCGGCGTGTGCGCCTACGCGGCGCCGTTCATGCGGGTGGCGAGCGCCGGGTGTGGCCGTGGGCCAGGGACGCTGAAGTGGTCAGGCCGACAGGACCGTGCCCGTCCACGCGCCCAGCACCATCAGGCACGCCAGCAGCTCCACCAGCACGCTCGTCCCCACCGACCGCATGACGGCCCGTACCGACGCCCACGCCTCGCCGCGCGAGCCGAGCCGCAGCCGCTCGCACAGGTAGACCCCGCCCACGAAACCCGGAACCGCCCCCACCACCGGCAGCAGGACGAAGCCCAGCAGCGCCCCCGCACCCGCGAACACCGCCGTCCGGCGGGTCACCCCGACGTCCCGCACCCGCCGCGGCGGCAGCTGCCACTTCACCACCTGCACCACCAGCAGCAGCGCCGTCGACGCGACCAGCAGCGACCACGCCGCCGCCGACCGGTCCTGCAGCGCCCACCACAGCACCCCCGCCCACACCAGCCACGTCCCCGGCACGCCCGGAACCATCACCCCCACCGTCCCGAGCAGCAGCACCAGCCCCGCCAGGAGCAGCTGCGGCAGATCCATCTGCTCAGCGTGCCCGACCGGCCGCCGACGGGCCACCCAGCCGGACGGCCGGGCAGCAGCCGGTTGGGCAACACCCCCTAGCGGGACACCCAGCCCCGCTCGTGCGCATGCCAGCCCAGCTGAAGCCGGGTCGTGACCCCGGCCAGCTCCATCAGGCCCTTCACGCGCCGCTGCACCGTCCGCAGCCCCAGCTCCAGGTGCTTGGCCACGCTCGTGTCCGTCATCCCGGCGAGGAGGAGCGTGAGGATCTCCAGGTCCGTGTCGTCCGGCACCTCCGCGGACTCCTGCGGAGCCCCCGTCGCGCCCAGCCGCAGCGGCATCGCCTCGCGCCACACCGCCTCGAACAGCCCCGCCAGCGACTCCAGCAGCCCCGACGCGTGCACCATCAGCACCGTGGGCTCCGCCGCGCGCCCCGTCAGCGGCACCATCGCGAGCGACCCGTCCGCGATGACGAGCCGCGTCGGCACCCGCTCCGTCACCCGCACCAGCTCGCCGCGCGCCAACGCGGTCGACGCCTCGCGGATCCCCGACGGCAGGCCGAGCACCTCCCGCTCGATCACCACCCGGTACGCCACCCCGCGCACCGCCGCCCTTTCCTCCTCCGGGTTGTCCCCCGCGGCCACGACCTGCGGGCGGGCGCTGACCAGCGCGCACACCTCCCGCTCCGCACCCGCCTGGAGCTGGCGGAACCGGTGCGCGACCGCGCTCGCGCCCGTCACCACCTCCACCAGGTCGTGCACCGTCGGCTCCGCCGGCTCCGCCCGGTACTCCTGCGCCAGCAGCTCCGCCGCCAGCTCCGCCTCCTCCAGCTCCTGCCGCTGCCGCGACAGCAGCGCCCCCAACGCCACCGCCGGCGGAGCCGCCACCCAGCGGCCCGGCCGGGCCGACGACTGCGCGGCCAGGCCGTGCCGCTCCAGATGGCGCAGCGCCCGCTCCGTCTGCCGCACCGGCAGCGCCAGCCGGTGCGCCAGATCGGGCACCTCCGCCGCCCCCAGCGCCACCAGTGCGCGGTACGCCGACTCCTGCCCCTCGTCCAGGCCGATCGCGCTCAGCAACCCGTCCACCCCCACCTTTCGCCCACGGTCCACCCCTCCTGCGTGGCTGTCCGGCCGACCGGATGCGCGGTCGGCCGCTGCTGCCTGTGTGGCCGGCCGCCTCGCTGCCCGCGTGACCGCCCGGCCGGCTGGCGGGAAGCGGCCACGGCGCAAACCCGCCGCGGACATCATCACCGGATGGTCCGCCCCCGTGACAAGGGCGGACGGGAGCAAGCAGTGTGGGCGGGGCGTGTGCGTGGGTCGGGATGCGTGCCGGTGTACGAGCGGAGGGGCGTATACCGCCCCGCCCGGGGGTGTTGCCGGGACTACTCATTTCGTGAGTTCCGCGTTTTCCGGGGCGGAGGCGCGCCGAGAATAGCCGCATGAGTCAGCGGGGTGCGGACGACTGGTGGCAGAAGCTGTACGGGGAACCCGACACGGGAGCGGACCCCGGGCCGGGCAGCGGGGGCGCGGAGGCCGACACCGCGCCGGTCGGCCCTGCCCCGGTTGACCCCGCCGCGGTCGACACCCTGGAGTCCCGGTTCCGGGCCGCGGCCAACCTCGTGTCCCCGGTGCCTGCCGTCTCTCCGCCGACGGCGGCACCCGCAGCGCCGCCGACAGGAGCACCGGCGGAACGCACCGGGCAGGAGCAGCCGCCCGCCGCCGTTCACACCGAGGCCCCGCCGACGGTGCCGGCGCAGCACCGCCCGCCCGCCGTGCCTCCGCCCCCGGACGTTCCGCCGCCACGCACCCCCGCCCCGCCGACGGCGCCGCCCGCCCCGCCGCAGGCCGGGGGGCCGGGGGGCAACGCCGGCACGCCCGTACCGCCGATGCCGCCGGCGCGGCCGACCGCCGACACCCCTGCCGCGGCGGGACCGCCACCCCCCGCCGAACCTCCCGCTGCGGGACCCGTCCCCCCACCGAGGCCGCCGTCCCCGCCTGCCGCCGACGGCTACGGGGCGCCGGCTCCGGCGCAGGGAGGGGGGCTCCCGGCTGAATCGCCGAGTAGGGGATTCGTCTTGCCGTCGTCACCGCCGTCACCGTCACCGCCGTCGCCGTCGTCACCGCCGTCGCCGTCACGGCTGCCGTCGTCTGCGGCTTCCGGGCCGGTGGCGGGCTCGCCGGGCGGGTGGTTCGCCCCGTCGCCCGTGCCGCCGCCGGGTGCTGCGCCTTGCGCCGCCGGTCCGGGAGCCGCGGTGCCGGGGCCGCCGAGTGACGGCTCGCCGCCGGTCGCCCCGCCGCCGGTCGCGCCGCCGTCCGATCTCCCGCGGGATCCGCGGGAGGGCGGGAGCACCGGGTACGGACTGGGGGATGTCACCGTGCCTCCCGTGCTGCCCGTTCCCCCCGCGCCGCGGCCGCCGCGCGTGGTGCCGCCTCCCCCCGCGTCCGCGCCGCGGGGGCAGGGCGATGTCTTCGGTCCCGCCCGGCCCGCCCCGGGCCCGCCCGCTCCCGGCGCGGGGCCCGACCGGCCTACCGTGCGGCACCTCGGCGACCGTGCGCCGACGTATGCCCCGGAGCCCGGGGCGCTGCCGCTCGCCGATCCCGGGGCGCTCGACGACCTCGTACCGGACACCGTCCTGGAGGGCGCCCGGCACGGTGTGTGCACCCTGCGCGCCGCCTCGGTCCGGGGGGACTCCGCCCGGTACCGCGGTGAGGCCCGCCGGGACCACCTGCTCACCGCCCGCTTCGGCACCGGCGACGACGCGCTCGTGTTCGTCGCCCTCGCCGGCGGCGACCGCGCCGCCGCCGGTGCGGCGGAGGCGGCCGCCGAGCTGGTCCACTGGATCGGCGCGGCCGTCGGCCGCAGCCAGGCCCGGCTCGCCGACGACATCCGCTCCGGCCGGCGTGACGCCCTCCGCTCCGGGCTCCAGCGGCTCACCGACCGCGGATACGGCCGGCTGCGGGCCCGCGCCGCCGAACTCGGGCATCCGGAGGACGCGTACACCGCCGGGCTGCGGGCGCTGTTGCTGCCGATCGACCCCGAGTGCCGGACCCGCGTCTGCTTCGGGGCCGGGTCGGGCGGGGTGTTCCGACTGCGGGGCGGCGGGTGGGAGGACCTTGAGCATGCCGAGGCGGCCGGCGCCGATCCCGAGGACGGCATGGATGCCGGGCCGGGTTTCCGGTTCCGCGCCGCCGTCGCACGGCCCGGTGACACCCTGCTGCTGTGCTCCGGCGGTTTCGCCGACCCGCTGCGGGAGGAGGAGCTGCTGCCGGCTGAGCTCGCCGTTCGGTGGTCCGACCCCGAGCCGCCGGGCCTGGCGGCCTTCCTCGCCGACACGCAGCTCCGGGTCAAGGGGTACGCCGACGACCGGACGGCCGCGGCTGTGTGGGAGGGGTGAGGGAGCCCGACGGCGCAGGCGTGCTGCGGTGGGCGGTCCCCGGGGCGGGGTCGGGACGTGACCCGGGGCCAGGGCAGGGGGACTTCGATCCCCGGCCCCGCCGGAGAGGGGCCGGGGGGCTTCGGGCTTGATCGGTGGGGGCGTCAGCCGCGGCCGGCTGCGTCCGTCCGTGGCTTCGGCGTGGATCGGGGTGCCCGGTGTCTTCGGGCGCGGTGCCGGGCGCGCGTTTCCGGTTGTTCTCGGTGCGTACCCGTGCGTCGGCGATTTCGGCATGTTCTTTGTCCGGGAGGGTGGGAGATTTTCTCAACCTCGTGCAGTACGGGGTGGCTGGCGAAGTGGGTTTGTTCGGCAGGTTGTTGTTTTGCGGGGGGTGGAAGCGGGTGGTTGTTTTCGGACGGCCGGGTTCGTGGGGGAGGGGGTTGGATTGTGTCGGTCACCTGTTGGTTCTTCGGGGGGAGGGGCGGTATGGGGTGACCGGATGTGGGCGGGTCGGGGGTGGGGGGCGGCTTGAAGGTCTGGTGGGGGAGGGCCCGCGGATGGCTTGATGCGGGGTGGGTCGCGGGGGCTGCGGGCCAGGCGGCAGGAGTGCGGTGGGTAGTGGAGGGAATGCATTCCGGAGACCTGTTCGACTTTCGAGGTGACGCGGGGGAGGTCGCCGTGCAGGTGGGCGCGAAGGCCGGGAAGCAGTGGCGCAGGGGGCGGCCCGTGCCGCGGGAGCCTGCCGAGAGGGAGGACCGCAAGGCGTCGGGGCCGCCCGTGGCGGAAGTGTCCCGGAGTCTGCGGCGTGCGGACTTCAAGGGCGTGGGGGACGTACGGAAGGCTGTGAGGGAGTTGATGCGGCGGCGGTGTCGGGCCGACGCCGTGGAGACGGCCGAGCTGCTGGTCACCGAACTCGTGACCAATGCCCTCGTGCACACGGAGTGCGGAGCCGAGGTGACCGCGCGGCTTTTCGGCGGTCGGCTGCGGGTCGAGGTGGGTGACGGGGCGGCGGGGCGGCCGCCCAGGCCGTACGTACCGGCCGCCGACGACGGTACGCACGGAAGAGGGCTGGCGCTGGTGGAAGCGCTGGCCGCAGCCTGGGGAGTGGAGACGGGGGCGGGCGGCAAAGTGGTGTGGTTCGAACTGGCGGACGTGGCGTAGGGCGCCCGACACGGCCGAGGGCCCGCCTGGCAGGCGGGCCCTCGGAGCGGAGCTGTCAGCCGAACTGCTGTTCCAGGTCCTTCAGTTTGCGTTCCAGGGAGTCGAGTCGGGGGAGGGTCTGGGTGTCGTCCTCGGCGGTCAGGTCGACCGTTCGGGGGCCCGTCACGTCAGTGTTCACGGCTTGCAGGGAGGGGCGCCGGGGCGGAGCGGGCAGTTGTCCCAGATCCGCTATGGCCGGCTCCGCGCCGACCGGCGCGGAGCCCGCGGCGGAGGCGAGCCCCGCCATGTCGACCTGGCGGCCGCGCGACCGGCCGAAGACGGACGTCCGGTGCTGTCGGCCCAGAGCCTTCAGGCGTGCCCGGTTCAGGCGGTTCTGGTCGCGCCTGCGGAGCCGGTCCGCTTCCCTCTCCCGCCGGTCCTCGCGCACCTCGTCGACGGCCTCGTCCAACGTGCGCACCCCTTCCAGCAGCATCAGCGACCACGCGCCGAACGTCTCCCGGGGAGCCCGCAGCCAGCGGACCATGCGGATCTGCGGCAGCGGGCGCGGGATCAGGCCCTGCTCGCGCAGCGCCGCCCTGCGGGTCTGCTTCAGGGCCCGGTCGAAGAGGACCGCCGCCGACAGCGACATGCCGGCGAAGAACTGCGGCGCGCCGTCGTGCCCGACCCCGCGGGGCGCGTGCACCCAGTTGAACCAGGCCGCTGCGCCCGCGAACAGCCACACCAGCATGCGCGAACCCAGCGCGGCGTCGCCGTGGCTCGCCTCCCGGACGGCGAGCACCGAACAGAACATCGCGGCGCCGTCCAGGCCGAACGGGACCAGGTACTCCCAGCCGCCCGAAAGGTTCAGGTTCTGCCGGCCGAAACCGACCAGCCCGTGGAAGGACAGCGCGGCCGCCACCGCGGCACAGCAGAACAGCAGGACGTAGGAGGCGGTCCCGTACACGGCCTCCTTGCGGCGCCGGCGCTCCTCGCTGCGCTCCCAGGAGTCCTCGGCCGCGGCCTTCTCGCCCTCCCGCTTGCCCCGGGCCAGTACCGCAACTGCCGCAAGTACGCCCAGGATCAACAGGCTGCCGGGCAGCAGCCAGTCCAGCGATATGTCGGTCAGTCTCATGCGGATGTCCCTTGCTTCGCGTATGCGGCCTACCGGGGCCATGGTGGCGCAGGGGATTCGCTTCGCACGCGGGTTTCGGGGCAAGTGGACGCCATCGGGGGCCGTGGCCGCCGGAAAGGGTGTTGTGGCTCGAACTGCCGTATGGGGAATGGGTGTTGTGTTCGAGCGAGGTCGGTCCGGCGGGTGGGAGGGGTGCCTGCGGGGCCGGCCGCGGGCGCGGATCCGGGTGCCGACGAGGAGGAACGTTACGCCGCCGCGCGGGCCGTGAGGCGGGCGATGCGGTCCGCGTCGGACGTGCGGGGGCACGTGACGCACGTGTCCTTCGGGCGGATCGTGTAGAAGAGGCAGCAGCTCGCACGGTCCCGCGTCGGCATGCAGGCCCCGTCGGGCGCCGTGAGCGTACGGAAGCCCGCGCCGCCCGCGTACGGGGCGGTCGAGCCGGGCAGCAGCGCCTCCAGCTCGGCGATCGCCCGGTCCTCCTCGTCCAGCATCCGGCCCACGTACCACAGGCTGGCCACGACATCGTCCGTCGCCATGCCCCACAGGGCGCGCCGCCTGCGCCGCATGCGCGGACCGAAGGCCTCCAGCAGCGGCTCCAGGTGCTGCGCCACCGCCGCGCGCACCTCGGCCCGCAACGCCTCTCCGTCAGGCACGACCCGGGCCCCCGGAAGGCCGGCCGCGGGATCGCCGGGAAGGCAGGCGAAGGTCTCGGTCCGCACGCTCATGATTCCGCCCGCCCGGTGGTACGCGACCTCCTGAAGCCGCGGCACGCGGCGGAGGAGGAACCACGGAGCCGTGATCAGCAGGCAGGCGGGCCAGGCGTAGCGGTGCAGGCCGAACGTGGCGACCACGTCGGGCCGTGCCTCGCGCCCGTAGTCCCGCATGATCTGCGCCTTGTCCCACGCCAGATAGGCCTCCGCGGCGGGGCCGCCCGCCGCGAGCTCGTCCGCGCCGATCCACCCCGCACCGCGGGGGGCGGGCTCGTGCGCGGCGCGCTCGACGACCCGGAGGCCGTCGTACGCCTCCGTCAGCCGTGCGTACGCGCCCGCCAGGGGGGAGGTGGCGGCGGGGGCGGGCGCGGACATGGCGGATCACCGATTCAGTCGAGGGGAATGAAGGTAAGCCTTACCTTAGCTGATACTCGTGGGCTTGTATGCCCTTTTCCCGCCCGATCTCAACTATTCTCCCGACAGGCCGAGACCCAAAGGAGGACCGAGTGCACGAGGCGGCCCACGCGGGGGTGTCGGCGCTGATCCCGACGCAGAAGGTGCTGCGCCATTCCGTCCGGGCGCAGGTACTGGAGGCGCTGCGCGCCGCCCTGGTCGACGGCGAACTGGAGCCCGGGGAGATCTACTCCGGCCCCGCCCTGGCCGAGCGCTTCGGCGTGTCCGCCACGCCGGTCCGCGAGGCGATGCAGCAGCTGGCCCTGGAAGGGGCCGTGGAGTGCCTGCCGAACCGCGGCTTCCGGGTACTGTCGCGCACGCGGCGGGCCCTCGCGGAGCTGGCCGAGGTACGGGCGCTGCTGGAGGTCCCCGTCATGCTGCGGCTGGCCCGGACCGTCGCCCCGGAGACCTGGGTGGCCCTGCGGCCGGCGGCCGCCGCCACCGCCGAAGCGGCCGCGGCCGGGGACCCCGCACGCTACGCGGAGGCCGACCGGGCCTTCCACCGGCAGGTCCTCGGCCTCGGCGGCAACGAGCAGCTCGTCCAGGTGGCCGAGGAACTGCACCGCCGCTCCCAGTGGCCGCTGCCCGGGGCTCCGCGGGTGCGGCGCGCCGATCTCGTCGCCGACGCGGCCGAGCACGCGGCCCTGCTGGAGGCCCTGGTCGCCGGTGAGCTGGCGGCCGTGGAATCGCTGGTGCGGGAGCACTTCGCCGGGACCCCCTGAGCCCGCGTCGTCCGGTGCCGTGCATCGCAAGGCGGAGGGCCGCCCGCGTACTGGGGCGGGTGGGCGGTCCGACAACGCGGCGAGGCGCGGTGCCGGGCGGCGCGGGCCGGGGGAGATTCGAAAGAGACGACCCAGGACCGGGCCGCCCCGGACCGCCGTCCCGTTCAATCAGGCGGGATCCGGCAGGGACGGCCTGGGGTGGAGCTGGTCCGCCAGCCAGGTGGGGATGCCGCCCAGGAGGTGGAACAGGCGGCGGGCCTCGGCGCGCAGTCGGCTGGCCTCCGGTTCCGGTTCGGCCTCGGCGAGCGCCGCCAGGGCCGGTGCGGTGCCGACGAGGAAGCCCAGCTCCTCGCGGATGCGGAGCGACTCCGCGAAGCCCCTGCGGGCCTCCGCCACCTCCCCGTCGCGCAGGGCCAGCGCGGCCAGATGCCGCCAGGTGAACGACAGCAGCAGCGTGTCCCCGTTGGCCGTCGCGCCCGCGTGGGCGCGACGGTAGGCAGGGCGGGCGGACTGGGGGGCGTCCGCCAGGTGCTCGGCTACCAGGCCGCGGCGGAAGTCCAGCAGCGGGCGGGTAGGGGAGGCGGGGGACAGCAGGGCGGCCGCCCGGCCCAGCGCGGAGCGGGCCTCGTCCGCGCGGTCGCGCACCCCCAGGACCGTGGCCGCGTACGCCAGGTGGCCGCGCTCGCAGGCCGCCGCACCGCGCTCGTCGTCGTCCCCGGCCACCGCCTCCGCGACCCGCAGCGCGTCCTCCGCCTCCGACCAGCCCTGGCCGGTGAACAGGCACCGCTCGACCAGCAGAGCGGTCCGCTGCACGGCGGCTCCGGCGTCCTCCTGGTGCGCGGTCAGCAGGGCTGCCGCGTCGGTCCAGCAGCCGCGCGAGCGCAGCCGCCATATCGCCCGCTGGAGGGGGTCGTCCCCCCCGGTGGTTCCGGCGCCGGACATGGCGGTGTCCGCCACATTGCCCTCCCCAAAGCAACCAAGCAGCACGTCTTCGAGCCCTGGGGCGAAATGAGAGCACGGATCCGAGGGTTCGGCCAAGAGGTCGGGTGAACTCTTTCACAAAGTCCGGACACCTCGTCAGCACCGTGCATCCCACACGGAACAACCGGCCCTGCGGAACGCCTCAGCTCATGCGCAGTGCGAGGAAGAAGTCGAGCTTGTCCTCCAGCCTGGACAGGTCGCGGGACGTCAACTGCTCGATTCGCCCGACCCGGTAGCGCAGCGTGTTGACGTGCAGGTGCAGCCGGGTCGCACAGCGCGTCCACGAGCCGTCGCAGTCCAGGAACGCCTCCAGCGTCGGGATGAGCTCCGCGCGGTGGCGGCGGTCGTAGTCCCGCAGCGGGTCCAGCAGCCGCGCCGTGAACGCGCGGCGCACGTCGTCCGGGACGAACGGCAGCAGCAGCACGTGCGAGGCCAGCTCGTGGTGGCCGGCCGCGCACACCCGGCCGGGGCGGGCCGCGGCGACCCGCCGGGCGTGCCGGGCCTCCTCCAGCGCGCCGCGCAGCCCCTCGGCGGAGTGCACCGCCGCGCTGACGCCGAGGGTGAGCCGGCCGTCGTCGGCGAGGCCCGCGCGCAGCGGCTCCCGTACGGTCGCGAGCAGCTCGTCGGCGTGCAGGGCGGCCTCCGCGGCCTTGTCCTCGCCGCCCTCCCCGGTCTGCGCGGGCAGCGGCACCAGGGCGATGGCCTCGTCGCCCGTGTGGGCGACCGCGATGCGGTCCGAGGGCTCCGGCCCGGACACCGACGGGTCGACGAGGATCTCCTCCAGCAGCGACTGCGCCACCGGCCCGCCGGGGATGTCGCCGCCCTCCCAGTCCACCCGGGCCACGACGACCTGCCAGTGCGGGGCCGCGCCGAGCCCCGGCAGCAGCACCGGGGCCGCGACGCGCAGACGGGCGGCGATCTCGGCGGGCGGGGCGCCCGTCTGGACCAGCTCCAGCACCTCCTGCGCCAGGCGGCGGCGCACCGTGCGGGCGGCGTCGCGCCGGTCCCGCTCGACGGCGATCAGCTGGGTCACGCCCTGGAGCAGGTCGAGCCGCTCCGCCGGCCAGTCGCCCGCGTCGGCCTCGACGGCCAGCAGCCAGTCCGACAGCACGCTCTCGCGCACGTCGCGGCCGCCCGGGCCGCCCGGGGCGCGGCCCGCTCCCCTGATCGGGAACAGCGAGTACGCAATACCCTGGAGGGAGATCCGGTGCGGGCCCCTGCGCCCGGTGCGGACCGCCGCGAGGTGCTCGCCGGCCAGGGCCGCACAGACCCCCGGCGGCAGGGGTTCTCCCGCTCCGGCGATCTGCCGGCCCGTGGGGGAGAGCACCCACGCCCGCAGATCGAGGTCGGTGGTGAGCAGATCGAGCACCACGTCCGGCCCGCCGCCCGCAGGACCGGAGGTCATCAGCCGGCGGTGGCGGTCGACGACGGCCGCGAGGTCGCCGGCGCGCTCGCCGGAGACCTGCCGCACCACGTACTCCGTGATGGTGGCGAACGCAACGTCCTCGTTCACCGCGAACAGCGGGAGCCGGTGGTGCCGGCAGGCGGAGACCAGGTCGTCGGGGATGTCGCCCAGCTCGGCCTCGCCCGCGGCGAGGCCGGCGACGCCCGCGCTCGCCAGGATTCGTACGAACGGCTCGGAGTCGGCTGAATTTCTTCGCCAGGCCAGGCCTGTCAGGACGAGTTCGCCGCCGGTGAGGTACCGGCTGGGATCCCTCAGGTCCGTCGTCATGACGCCGCGGACCGTCCGGTCGAGTTCGTCCTCGCCGCCCAGCAGCCGCAGCCCCAGCGCCTCGGTTTCCAGCAGTGCGCGCAGCCGCATGGTGTCGCCGCCGATCTGTCTCGAATGTTGCCGTAGGAAATCGGGCAGGTCAGTGCATCCTGCCTTTCATACGAATCTACAAGACGAGGGAGGCCGCCAGCCAACTCCTTCATGGTTTCGGTGACTGCACCACAAGGACGCCCGGCTTGTGTACTGACTCCACACCGCGTTAACAGCAAGTGAACGACCAGTCGAGGGCCCTTCGGCCTCCTGGCCCCCAAGCGAACGACCCGATTACAAGAAGAGAGCCGCACATGGACTTCCTTCGCCCCGCCAGCTGGGAGGAGGCACTCGCCGCCAAGGCCGAGTACCCCACAGCTGTGCCGATTGCGGGTGGCACCGACATCATGGTCGAGATCAACTTCGACCACCGCCGTCCGGAGTACCTCCTCGACCTGAACCGCATCGGCCTGCTGCGGGAGTGGGAGGTAGGCGAGGAGGTCACCAGGGTCGGCGCCTCCGTCCCGTACACGCACATCATGGAGAACCTGCGCGAGCCGCTGCCCGGGCTCGCGCTGGCCTCGCACACGGTCGCCTCCCCGCAGATCCGCAACCGCGGCGGCGTCGGCGGCAACCTGGGCTGCGCCTCTCCCGCGGGCGACTCCCACCCCGCCCTCCTCGCCGCCGGCGCCGAGGTCGAGGTCGAGTCCGTCCGCGGCACCCGCATGATCCCGATCGACGAGTTCTACACCGGCGTCAAGCGCAACGCGCTCGCCGCCGACGAACTCATCAAGGCGATCCACGTCAGGAACGCCACCGGCCCGCAGCAGTACTCCAAGGTCGGCACCCGCAACGCGATGGTCATCGCGGTGTGCGCCTTCGGCCTCGCGCTGCACCCCGAGACCCGCACCGTGCGGACGGGCATCGGCTCGGCCGCGCCCACGCCCATCCGGGCGAAGGCCGCCGAGGAGTTCCTGAACGCCGCCCTGGAGGAGGGCGGCTTCTGGGAGAACGGCAAGGTCATCACCCCGTCGATCGCCAAGCAGTTCGGTGAGCTCGCCTCAGGCGCCTGCAACCCGATCGACGACATCCGCGGCACGGCGAAGTACCGCCGCCACGCGGTCGGCATCATGGCTCGCCGCCAGCTCGTCTGGACGTGGGAGCAGTACCGCGGCACGAACGGCCGCTCGCTTGAAGGGGCTGCGTAACCATGCGCGTCAATTTCACCGTCAACGGTCGTCCGCAGCAGGCCGACGACGTCTGGGAGGGCGAGTCCCTCCTCTACGTCCTGCGTGAGCGCCTGGGCCTGCCCGGCTCGAAGAACGCCTGCGAGCAGGGCGAGTGCGGATCCTGCACCGTACGCCTCGACGGCGTGCCCGTCTGCTCCTGTCTCGTCGCCGCCGGCCAGGTCGAGGGCCGCGACGTCGTGACCGTCGAGGGCCTGGCCGACTTCGCCCGCAAGCGCGGGGAGCACGGCCACGGCGGCGCCTGCGGCACCGGCGCCTGCGGCGGCGCGGCCGGCGTGTCCGCCGACGAGGCGCAGCGCTGGTCCGCGAAGGGCACCGACTCGCAGACCGGCGAGGGCGTGGAGCTGTCCGGCATCCAGCAGGCGTTCATCGACGCCGGCGCCGTCCAGTGCGGCTTCTGCACCCCGGGTCTGCTGGTCCAGGCCGACGCCCTGCTGGAGCAGAACCCGGACCCGACCGACCAGGACATCCGTGAGGCCCTGTCCGGCAACCTCTGCCGCTGCACGGGCTACGAGAAGATCCTCGACGCGGTCCGCCTGGCGGCCGCCCGCCAGGGAGAGGCGGTCTGACCATGGCCAACACCCGCACCACTCCGTCCGGCACGCCGACGAACGTCTCCCAGAAGCACGCCCAGGGCGGCATCGGCGAGTCCACGCTCCGCCCCGACGGCACCCTCAAGGTCACCGGCGAGTTCGCGTACTCCTCCGACATGTGGCACGAGGACATGCTCTGGGGCCAGACCCTGCGCAGCCCCGTCGCGCACGCCGAGATCGCGGGCATCGACATCTCCGAGGCGCTGGCCGTGCCGGGCGTCTACTCGGTCCTCACCTACGCGGACCTGCCGGCCGAGATGAAGAACTACGGCCTGGAGATCCAGGACACCCCGGTCCTCGCCAACGGCCGGGTACGCCACCACGGCGAGCCGGTGGCCCTCGTCGCCGCCGACCACCCGGAGACGGCCCGCCGGGCCGCCGCCAAGATCAAGGTGGACTACCGGGAGCTGCCGGTCGTCACCGACGAGGCCTCCGCCCTCGCCCCCGGCGCGCCGCTCCTCCACGAGGGCCGCGACGACCACCACGCCGGGCACGTCCCGCACCCGAACATCGTGCACCGCCAGCCCATCGTCCGCGGCAACGTGGAGGAGGCCCGCAAGCGCGCCGACGTCATCGTCGAGGGCGAGTACACCTTCGGCATGCAGGACCAGGCCTTCCTCGGCCCCGAGTCCGGCCTCGCGGTACCCGGCGAGGACGGCGGCGTCGACCTGTACGTCGCCACCCAGTGGCTGCACTCCGACCTCCGGCAGATCGCCCCCGTCCTCGGCCTGCCCGAGGAGAAGGTCCGCATGACGCTGTCCGGCGTCGGCGGCGCCTTCGGCGGCCGCGAGGACATCTCCATGCAGATCCACGCCTGCCTGCTGGCCCTCGCCACGAACAAGCCGGTCAAGATGGTCTACAACCGGTTCGAGTCCTTCTTCGGCCACGTGCACCGCCACCCGGCCAAGCTGTACTACGAGCACGGCGCCACCAAGGACGGCAAGCTCACGCACATGAAGTGCCGGATCGTCCTGGACGGCGGCGCCTACGCGTCGGCCTCCCCGGCGGTCGTCGGCAACGCCTCCTCGCTCTCCGTCGGCCCGTACGTCGTGGACGACGTCGACATCGAGGCGATCGCCCTCTACACGAACAACCCGCCCTGCGGCGCCATGCGCGGCTTCGGCGCCGTCCAGGCCTGCTTCGCGTACGAGGCCCAGATGGACAGGCTCGCGGCGAAGCTGGGCATGGACCCGGTGGAGTTCCGCCAGCTCAACGCCATGGAGCAGGGCACGATCATGCCCACCGGGCAGGTCGTGGACTCCCCGGCCCCGGTCGCCGAGCTGCTGCGCCGGGTCAAGGCCCGCCCGCTGCCGCCGGAGCGCCAGTGGGAGACCGCCGGCGAGGGCGCGGACGTCCGCGCGCTGCCCGGCGGCCTGTCGAACACCACCCACGGCGAGGGCGTCGTCCGCGGCGTCGGCTACGCGGTCGGCATCAAGAACGTCGGCTTCTCCGAGGGCTTCGACGACTACTCCACCGCCCGCGTGCGCCTGGAGGTCATCGGCGGCGAGGCCGTCGCGATGGTCCACACCGCCATGGCGGAGGTCGGCCAGGGCGGCGTCACCGTCCACGCCCAGATCGCCCGCACGGAGCTGGGCGTCACCCACGTGACGATCCACCCCGCCGACACCCGGGTCGGCTCGGCCGGCTCCACGTCCGCGTCCCGGCAGACGTACATGACCGGCGGCGCCGTGAAGAACACCTGCGAGGCCGTCCGCGAGAAGGTCCTCGAGATCGGCCGCCGCAAAAACGGCTCCTACCACCCCGCGTGGGCGACCGCCGAGCTGCTCCTGGAGGGCGGCAAGGTCGTCACCGACGGCGGCGAGGTCCTCGCGGACATCGCGGAGCTGCTGGAGGGCGAGGAGCCCATCGACATGGAGCTGGAGTTCCGCCACCGCCCGACGGCCGCCTTCGACCTCGTCACCGGCCAGGGCGACGGCCACGTCCAGTACACCTTCGCCGCGCACCGCGCGGTCGTCGAGGTGGACACCGAGCTCGGCCTCGTCAAGGTCGTCGAGCTGGCCTGCGCCCAGGACGTCGGCAAGGCCCTCAACCCGCTCTCCGTCGTCGGCCAGATCCAGGGCGGCACCACCCAGGGCCTGGGCGTCGCGGTGATGGAGGAGATCATCGTCGACCCGAAGACCGCGAAGGTGCGCAACCCCTCCTTCACGGACTACCTGATCCCGACGATCCTCGACACCCCGAGCATCCCGGTCGACTACCTGGAGCTCGCCGACCCGAACGCGCCGTACGGCCTGCGCGGGCTCGGCGAGGCCCCCACCCTGTCGTCCACCCCGGCCGTCCTCGCGGCGATCCGGGCGGCGACCGGCCTGGAGCTCAACAAGACGCCCATCCGCCCGGAAGCCCTCACCGGCACCCTCTAGGACGGCGCCCCTCCGGGGGCCTCGCGGCCCCCGGACCGCGAACTCTCCGGGCGGCACGGCAGCGGGGCCCCGCGCCCCCGCCGCGCCGTCCGGAGCAAGGAAGTCCGGGACGCATGCCGCACCGCTCGCGGCCCGTCCCCGGCAGCACCCCCACGCAGGACACGCCGGCACCGGCACCCCGGAGCCGCCGCCAAGTACCGCAGAACCCCCGCAGTACCCGCAGTACACGCAGTGCAATTCGCGTCGCCTCGGGCCGTCACCCCGGGTCGTGCAGCCGAACGGCATTTCCCAAATCCCGCAGCTCTCCTGGAATTCCAGGTGCGGGTGCCCCTTTGAACCTTGGGAGTTTAGGCACCATGACCCAATCGTCTGTGGAGCCCAAGACCACCGCGGAAGAGGCCGGCGACGGCTCTCGCAATCCCGCCGGGCGTTCTTGGCTCGACCGGTACTTCCACATCACCCATAGAGGGTCGAACGTCGGCAATGAGATTCGTGGCGGCGTCACGACCTTCATGGCGATGGCGTACATCCTCCTGCTGAATCCCCTGATCCTCTCCGGCAAGGACGCCGCGGGGGACACCATGAGCCAGAAGGCGCTGATCACCGCCACCGCGTTCGCCGCGGCCGTGACCACCCTGCTCATGGGCTTCGTCGGCAAGGTGCCGCTCGCGCTCGCCGCCGGCCTCTCCGTGTCCGGCGTGCTCGCCTCGCAGGTCGCCCCGCAGATGACCTGGCCGCAGGCCATGGGCATGTGCGTCATGTACGGCGTCGTGATCTGCCTCCTGGTCGTCACCGGCCTCCGCGAGATGATCATGAATGCGATCCCGCTGGCCCTCAAGCACGCGATCACCATGGGCATCGGCCTCTTCGTCGCGCTCATCGGCTTCGTCAAGGCCGGGTTCGTGCACGAGAACCCCGCCCCCGGCGGCGGCCCCGTCACCCTCGGCCCGACGGGCGAGCTGGCCGGCTGGCCGGTGCTGCTCTTCGCCGTCACCCTCCTGCTCATCTTCATGCTGCAGGCCCGCAAGGTCCCCGGCGCGATCCTCATCGGCATCGTCGTCGGCACCGTCCTCGCGGTCGTCCTGAACGCGATCGCGGACATCGACCCGAAGGCCTGGGCCAGCGGCCCGCCGGAGCTGAGCGGCTCCGCGGTCTCCCTGCCGGACTTCTCGCTCTTCGGGCAGGTCGAGTTCGGCGGCTGGGGCGAGGTCGGCGCGATGACCGTCGGCATGATCGTCTTCACGCTGGTGCTGGCCGGCTTCTTCGACGCGATGGCCACCATCATCGGCGTCGGCACCGAGGCCAAGCTGGCCGACGACAAGGGCCGCATGCCCGGCCTGTCGAAGGCCCTCTTCATCGACGGCGCCGGCGGTGCCATCGGCGGCGTCTCGGGCGGCAGCGGCCAGACCGTGTTCGTCGAGTCCGCCACCGGCGTGGGCGAGGGCGCCCGCACGGGCCTGGCCTCGGTCGTCACCGGCCTCTTCTTCGCCCTGTGCATCTTCTTCACCCCGATCACGCAGATCGTCCCCGGCGAGGTCGCCTCGGCCGCGCTCGTCGTGATCGGCGCCATGATGATGCAGAACGCCCGCCACGTGGACTGGGCGGACGCCGCCACCGCGGTGCCGGTCTTCCTCACCGTCGTGATCATGCCGTTCACGTACACGATCACGGCCGGCGTCGCCGCCGGCGTCATCTCGCACGTCGCCATCAAGGTCGCGCAGGGCAAGGCCCGCGAGATCGGCGCGTTCATGTGGGCGCTCACCGCGATCTTCGCGGTGTTCTTCGCGCTCGACCCGATCGAGGGCTGGCTCGGCGTCCACTGACGCGGGCTCCGGCCCTGCCCCTCCACGCATCCGATACTGGAACCGAACCCCCTCCAGGAGGCCCCCCATGCTGGACATCGCCGAAGAGCTGAACCGGTGGGTCGGGCAGGGGCGCGACTTCGCCGTCGCCACCGTCGTGGCGGTCACCGGCAGCGCGCCCCGGCAGCCCGGGGCGGCCCTCGCCGTCGACGAGGCGGGGACGGCCGTCGGCTCGGTGTCCGGCGGATGCGTGGAGGGCGCGGTGTACGACCTGTGCCGGCAGGCGCTCCAGGACGGCGAGACCGTCCTGGAGCGCTTCGGCTACAGCGACGACGACGCGTTCGCCGTGGGCCTGACCTGCGGCGGGATCATCGACATCCTCGTCACCCCCGTCCGCGCCGGCACCCCGCAGCGGGAGGTCTTCGAAGCCGCGCTGGCCGCCGCCGCCCGCGGAGAGGCCGCCGCCGTCGCCCGGATCGCCGAGGGGCCGGCGGAGCTGAAGGGCAGCGCCGTGCTCGTCCGCGGCGGGGCCGGCACGGACGGCGGGGACGGCTTCCTGGGCGGCTTCGGCGGCCACCGCGAACTGGACCGCATGGTCGCCGAGGAGGCCCGCGCCCTGCTCGACGCCGGGAGGACCGGCGTCCTGGAGGTCGGCGCCGACGGCCGGCTGTGCGGCGAGCCGCTCAAGGTGCTCGTCGAGTCCAGCGTCCCGCCCCCGCGGATGATCGTCTTCGGGGCCATCGACTTCGCGTCCGCCCTCGTGCGGATCGGCAAGTTCCTCGGCTACCGCGTGACGCTGTGCGACGCGCGGCCCGTCTTCGCGACGAAGCAGCGCTTCCCCGAGGCCGACGAGATCGTCGTCGACTGGCCCCACCGCTACCTGGAGGGCACCGAGACCGACGGCCGGACCGTGCTCTGCGTCCTCACCCACGACGCCAAGTTCGACGTGCCCCTGCTGCGGCTCGCCCTGCGCCTGCCCGTCGCCTACGTCGGGGCCATGGGCTCGCGCAGGACCCACGAGGACCGCAACCGGCGGCTGCGCGAGGTCGGCGTCACCGAACTCGAACTGGCCCGCCTGCGCTCCCCGATCGGCCTCGACCTCGGGGCGCGCTCCCCGGAGGAGACCGCCCTGTCCATCGCCGCCGAGATCGTCGCCAACCGGCGGGGCGGCTCCGGGGCCGCGCTGACCGGCGCGCACATCCCGATCCACCCCGACGCCTCGACCACCGCGGCCCGGCGGATCGGCTCCGTGGCCTGACGGGCGCGCCGGGCAGGGAAAAGGCCGCGTCGCGGGGCTTGCGCCCCACCGGCGCCCCCCTTAGTTTTACCGGCCGGTAACAGCGCCTTTCCGCAACGGAGTTGAGCGATGCCCCGGACCGCCCGCACTGCCCGTACGCCCGTCCGCACGCTCCTCGCCGGCGGCGTGCTCGCCGCGGCGGCCCTCGCGGGGGCCGCCGCACCCGCACCCGCCGCGCCCGCCGCCCCCGAGGCGGCCGGACTGCGCGAGGTGCTCTTCGTCGGCAACAACTGGGACGGCACCGCCGACGTCCTCGCCTCCACCGGAGGCCTGGAGCGCATCGGCCGGATCAACGTCGTCCCCGACAAGGAGGAGCGCCTCCGGGAGATCCACCTCAACCCGGTGAAGCTCGCCTACTTCCTCGGCATCCGGCACAGCGCCGGCGAGGGCCACGACCAGCTCGCCGACGACATGTACACCACCCCCGACGGCACCGCCGTGGTCGTCTCCCGCCCGAGCTTCGCCGACGTCGTCTCCCTCGACCTGCGCACCGGCCGCGTCAACTGGCGCTTCCCCGTCTCCGGCTACCGCTCCGACCACATGGCCGTCTCACCCGACGGCACCCGCGTCGCGGTGTCCGCGTCCACCTCGAACACCGTCCACGTCCTCGACATCGCGACCGGCCGCCAGGCCGGCTCGTTCACCACCGGCGACAAGCCGCACGAGAACACCTTCTCCCGCGACGGCCGGCTCATCTGGAACGCCTCCATCGGCGAGGTCAACACCGCCCTGGACGCGCCCTGGCTCGACTGGACCAAGGGCGACCGGAAGTTCACCGTCGTGGACGCGCAGACCTTCCGCACCGTCCGCACGGTCGACATGCGCGAACGCCTCGACGCCGCGGGCCGCTCCGACCTGTCCGACTCGATCCGGCCGAACGCCTTCACCCCGGACGAGTCGATGCTGTACTTCCAGGTGTCCTTCTTCAACGGCTTCGCCGAGTACGACGTCGCCGCCGACCGGATCACCCGCGTCAAGACCCTCCCGAAGAACCCGAAGACCCCCTCCGACCGCACGTCCTGGGTCAACGACTCCCGCCACCACGGCATGGCGATGAGCCCCGACGGCACGAAGCTGTGCATCGCCGGCACCATGGACGACTACGCCACCGTCGTCGACCGGGCCACCCTCGCCGAGGGGCCGCTCGTCCCCGCCGACAAGCCGTACTGGGCGACCGTCAGCGGCGACGGCACGGCCTGCGTCATCTCCGAGAGCGGCTCCGACCGCGTCACCGCCATCGACTTCGCCACCGGGGAGAAGCGGGTCTCCGTCCCCGTCGGCGACCACCCCCAGCGCGTCCGCCTCGGCCGGGTCCCCGCCGACTGGACCGGGACCCGGTAGACGCGGGACTACGACGGCAGGGAGATCCGCGCCGCCGACATCCCGAACCCGGGGCCCGCCAGCAGCGCGCGCAGCCCGTCCGGCCCCGGCCGCAGCTCCTCGTCCCGGTAGCGGCGCACGCTCCGGTGCCAGTGGAGGATCGCGGCCATCCAGTCCTCCAGCTCCCGCACGTACGCGCCGAGCGCAGCCCGCTCCCCGGCCCCCAGCCGCCGGTCCTCGCACAGCACCGGCAGCTGGTGGTCGCGGATGTGCTCGAACTCCCGCACCCGCTGCGCCAGCAGGTCGGCGACGATCGCGGCCGCCTGCGGGTAGCCGATGCCGAAGAAGTTCTGCGCGACCAGGACGTGGTTGTGCACCTCGCCCTCGAACTCGATCTCCTTGCGGTACGAGAACAGGTCGTTGACCAGGCACCCGACATCGGCGGCGGCGCTCTCCAGCGAGCGGACCACGCCGTCGCGGCGCAGCTCCTCCAGGCAGGAGCCGTCCCCGTGCCCGAGCCGGGCCAGGAACATCGTCAGGTCCGAGCCGAAGGTGAAGCGGCGCATCTCCGCGTAGTCCACCGGGTCCGGGATGCGGTTCGCCGCCACGTTCGCGATCTCCCACACCCAGGAGTCCAGCATCACGGCGATGTGCCGGCGGAACTCCGCCCGGGCCCGCCCGTCCAGGCCGGCGGCGGTCCGCGCCCACAGGTCGGCCAGGCTCCGCTCCAGCGCCGTGAGCGGCTCCACCCCCTGCCCCGGCTCCAGGGGCATCATCGCCGTGAGCCGGTCCGCCGCCGCCCGCGCCCCGGCCGTGTCACGGGCCGCGCCGAACACCCGCGGGTAGTAGTCGTCCCCGTACGTGCCCCAGGCCAGCCACTGCGCGCCCAGCGACAGCGCCTCCGCCGCGGCGTCCGGGTCAATTCCCGCCGCGCACAGCGCCAGGTCCATGCCGTCCAGGGTGGCCTCGGTCCAGATGTCCGAGCCGGGATCCCCGGGCTGCGGCCCGACCATCCCCATCCGACGGCACCACGCGGCGAGTTCGCGGCGCGCCCGGCCCAGGTGCGGGTTGAGGGTGAGCGCGAACGGCAGGTGGATGTCCGGCAGCACCCGCCGGCCCACCTTCCGGAACGGCACGTGCGCGAACCGGCGCCGACGCAGCTCCAGCGCCCGCGGCGCGAGGACCGAGCGCCAGTCGAGGGCCGCCGTGCCGAGCCCCCCGGGCAGGAACGGCAGGGTCCGCGGGCCGGACGTCCGCGCCTCCTCGTTCATGTACCGGCTGGAGGCCATGTGCCACTCGTGGCCGCCGGACTGCCAGTCCTGCAGGCCCTTCGCGTACGCCGTGAGCGCGGCGGCCTCCTCGGGGCCGAGCCCCACGCGGGCAGCGAGGGCGGGCATCTCGACGAGGGCCGTGTAGTCGAACTGCTCCAGCCGGGACGTCAGCAGGTCGTTCGCCAGATCGGCGGCCTCCTGCGTGGCGCAGCCCAGGAAGGTCTCCAACACCAGGACAGCGTTGGAGAGTTCGCCCTCCTCCTGCACCTCGCGGCGGTAGGAGAAGATGTCGTTGCGGATGTGCACCGCGTCGGAGAAGGCGTCCCGCAGCACCTGGACGGGCCGCTCGTGCGCCACCCGCGCCGGGACCTCCGCCGCCACGTACTCGACGAGCCCGGCCGACCAGGGCGCCCCGCCGACCTTGCGGCGCATCTCGATGTACTCCAGCGGGTTCGCGACCCGCCCCATGCCGATGTTGTGCAGCTCCCACATCGACTCGTTCAGCAGGTTCCGCGTCGACTCGGAGAACCGTTCCCTCCAGTCGGCGGACATCGCCGGGACCGTGCGCTGCCACAGGTCCTTCAGACCCGCCTCCACCGGGTTCGCCGGCTCGGGGAACCCGTCCGCGAGGTCCATCGGCATGAACGCCGCCAACCCGTCGAGGTACTTCCTCGCGCCCTCGCGGTCCCCGGTGCGCTTGAACAGCTCCAGGAAGTGGTCGTCGAAGAAGAACACCCACACGTACCAGTCCGTGACCAGCTTCAAAACCTCGGCGTCGCAGTCGGGGTGCGTGTGCGCGCACAGCAGCGCGTAGTCGTGCGCCTCGAGGTCCGCCGACGTCCAGACGCCGGATCCCTCCAGCATCCCGAACTCGCGGGCCCAGCGCCGGGTGTGCTCCCTGGCGGCCTCCAGGTGCGGGTTGAGTCTCGCCGGATACGGCACATGGAAATCCGGCAGGCGGAACGGCTGGGTCACGTCGGAGGATGCCTTTCGGTCCGGGGCTGCGGAGGGCCGGACACCTCCCCGGAAACCGTCCTCCCGCACGGGATCGGCAGTGCCCTACCCCGGCCCCGCCCGCCCCCAGTACCGCTTCACCGCATCAGGTGAAGCGGCGCCGACGCTCGCGCGCCGGCGCCGCGGACCCGCTAAGGGGTCACTCCCCGTCGGACTCCAGGTTGCCCTCCGTGTCCAGGTACACCTGCCGCAGCGCCTCCAGGACCTGCGGGTCCGGCTTCTCCCACAGGCCGCGGGACTCCGCCTCCAGCAGCCGCTCGGCGATGCCGTGCAGCGCCCAGGGGTTGGCCTCCTCCAGGAACGCGCGGTTCTCCGGGTCCAGGACGTACGTCTCGGTCAGCTTGTCGTACATCCAGTCCGCGACCACGCCCGTCGTGGCGTCGTACCCGAACAGGTAGTCCACCGTCGCCGCCAGCTCGAAGGCGCCCTTGTAGCCGTGGCGGCGCATCGCCTCGATCCACCGCGGGTTCACCACCCGGGCGCGGAAGACGCGGGATGTCTCCTCCACCAGGGTGCGGGTCTTGACCGTCTCCGGGCGGGTGGAGTCGCCGATGTACGCCTCCGGCGCCGTGCCGCGCAGTGCGCGGACCGTCGCCACCATGCCGCCGTGGTACTGGAAGTAGTCGTCCGAGTCGGCGATGTCGTGCTCGCGGGTGTCCGTGTTCTTCGCCGCCACCGTGATCCGCTTGTACGCGGACTCCATCTCGGCGCGCGCCGGGCGGCCCTCCAGGCCGCGGCCGTACGCGTAGCCGCCCCACACGGTGTACACCTCCGCCAGGTCGGCGTCGGTGCGCCAGTCCCGGGAGTCGATCAACTGGAGGATGCCCGCCCCGTAGGTGCCCGGCCGGGAGCCGAAGATACGGGTGGTGGCGCGCCGCTCGTCGCCGTGCTCGGCCAGGTCCGCCTGCGCGTGGGCCCGTACGAAGTTCTGCTCCGCCGGCTCGTCGAGCGCGGCCACCAGCCGTACCGCGTCGTCGAGGAGGCCGATCACGTGGGGGAAGGCATCCCGGAAGAAGCCGGAGATGCGCAGCGTGACGTCGATGCGGGGACGGCCCAGCTCGGCGAGGGGGATCGCCTCCAGGGAGGTCACCCGGCGCGAGGCCTCGTCCCACACCGGGCGCACGCCGAGCAGGGCCAGCGCCTCGGCGACATCGTCGCCGGCGGTGCGCATCGCGCTCGTGCCCCACAGGGACAGGCCGACCGACGCCGGCCACTCGCCGTTGTCGGCGCGGTAGCGCTCCAGCAGCGACTCCGCCAGCGCCTGGCCGGTCTCCCAGGCCAGTCGGGACGGGACGGCCTTCGGGTCGACGGAGTAGAAGTTGCGGCCGGTCGGCAGCACGTTGACCAGGCCGCGCAGCGGCGACCCGGACGGGCCGGCCGGGACGAACCGGCCGTCGAGCGCGGCCACCACGTGCGCGATCTCGTCGGTCGTGCCCGCCAGGCGGGGGACGACCTCGCGGGCCGCGAAGTCCAGCACCGCCGCGACCTGCTCCGGGTGCCCGGCGGCCACCCGGGACACCGCGGCCGGGTCCCAGTCGGCGTCCTCCATCGCCTGCACCAGCCCCCGCGCCGCCTCCTCCGCCCCGTCGGCGGAGGTGCGGGTCGCCTTCGACTCGTCCAGGCCGAGGGCCTCGCGCAGGCCGGGCAGGGCGGTCGTGCCGCCCCAGATCTGGCGGGCCCGCAGGATCGCCAGGACCAGGTTGACGCGGGCCTCGCCGGCCGGGGCGCCGCCCAGCACGTGCAGGCCGTCGCGGATCTGCGCGTCCTTCACCTCGCACAGCCAGCCGTCGACGTGGAGCAGGAAGTCGTCGAAGCCGTCGTCGTCCGGGCGCTCCTCCAGGCCCAGGTCGTGGTCCAGCTTCGCGGCCTGGATCAGGGTCCAGATCTGCGCGCGGATCGCCGGCAGCTTCGCCGGGTCCATCGCGGAGATCTGCGCGTACTCGTCGAGGTGCTGCTCCAGGCGCGCGATGTCGCCGTACGACTCCGCGCGCGCCATCGGCGGCACCAGGTGGTCGACGAGGGTGGCGTGCACGCGCCGCTTGGCCTGGGTGCCCTCGCCGGGGTCGTTGACGAGGAACGGGTAGACGAGCGGCAGGTCGCCCAGCGCCGCGTCGGGGGCGCACGCCGCGGACAGGCCCGCGTTCTTGCCCGGCAGCCACTCCAGGTTGCCGTGCTTGCCCAGGTGGATCATCGCGTCGGCGCCGAAGCCGCCGTCCTCGGCGGCCGCCTGGATCCACCGGTACGCGGCCAGGTAGTGGTGCGACGGCGGCAGGTCCGGGTCGTGGTAGATCGCGATCGGGTTCTCGCCGAAGCCGCGCGGCGGCTGGATCAGGATCAGCAGGTTCCCGCGGCGCAGCGCCGCGAGGACGATGTCGCCCTCGGGGTTGGCCGAGCGGTCGACGAACATGCTGCCGGGGGCCTCGCCCCAGTGCTCCTCGACCCGCTCGCGCAGCTCCGCCGGCAGTTCGGCGAACCAGCGCTTGTAGTCGGCGGCGGGGATGCGGACCGGGTTGCGGGCGAGCTGCTCCTCCGTCAGCCAGTCCTGGTCGTGGCCGCCGGCCTCGATCAGGGCGCGGATCAGCTCGTCGCCGTCGCCGGACACCAGGCCCGGGATGTCCTCGGCCGGCCCGAAGTCGTAGCCGCCCTCGATGAGGGCGCGCAGCAGCTCCACCGCGCTCGCCGGAGTGTCGAGGCCGACGGCGTTGCCGATCCGGGAGTGCTTCGTCGGGTACGCCGACAGCACCAGCGCGATCCTCTTGTCGGCGCGGGCGATGTGCCGCAGCCGGGCGTGCCGTACGGCGATCCCGGCGACGCGCGCGGCCCGCTCGGGGTCGGCGACGTAGGCGGGCAGCCCGTCCGCGTCGAACTCCTTGAAGGAGAACGGCACGGTGATCAGGCGGCCGTCGAACTCGGGGACGGCGACCTGCGTCGCCGCGTCCAGCGGGGACAGGCCCTCGT
Organism: Streptomyces sp. NPDC031121; assembly: GCF_055570615.1. Classification (NCBI taxonomy): domain Bacteria; kingdom Bacillati; phylum Actinomycetota; class Actinomycetes; order Kitasatosporales; family Streptomycetaceae; genus Streptomyces; species Streptomyces sp. NPDC031121. The sequence continues at coordinate 34,623 of NZ_JBVIGV010000004.1, read as the reverse complement.
CGTTCTCCTCCCAGGCGCTGCGCGACCCGGTCAGGCACAGCGCCTGCAGGACGGGCACCCCGAGGCGGGCGAGCGCGCCGGCGTCCCAGGACTCGTCGTCCCCGCCGGCGGACGCGGTCGCCGGGCGGGTGCCGCCCGCCGCGAGGACCGTCGTGACGACGGCGTCGGCGCCCTCCAGCGCGGCCAGCAGCTCCGGCTCGGGCGTGCGCAGGGAGGACACGTACAGCGGCATGGGCGAGCCGCCCGCCACGGCGATCGCGTCGCACAGGGCGTGCACGAACGCGGTGTTGCCGCTCATCTGGTGGGCGCGGTAGTACAGCACGGCGATCCGCGGGCCGTCCGCCCCGGCCGCGGCGTCCGGGCGCTCCAGGGGGCCCCACGTCGGCGCGGCGGCGGGCGGCTCGAAGCCGTGGCCGGTCAGCAGCACCGTGTCGGACAGGAAGCGGGCCAGCTGCTCCAGGTTGGCCGGCCCGCCGTGCGCGAGGTAGGCGTGCGCCTCGGCCGCGATGCCGATCGGGACGGTGGACGCCTCCATCAGCTGCGCGTCGGGGGCCTGTTCGCCGGTCAGGACGACCACCGGGCGGGTCTGCTCGCGGTCCAGGAGCACCTCCAGGCCGTCCTCCCAGGCGCGCAGGCCGCCGAGGAGGCGTACGACGACCAGGTCGGCGCCGTCGAGGAGTCCGCGCAGGTCGTCCAGGGGAAGGCGGGAGGGGTTCGCGAACCGGTAGGGCACGGGGCCCCCGGCGGCGCGGGCGCTGAGCAGATCGGTGTCGGACGTCGACAGCAGCAGGATCATGCGGCGGCAGGCCTTCCTCGGGGTTTCCGCGCCCCGGGCAGTGGGGACGGCGGGAGTTCCTGGCTCACCCGGCGCCGAGCGGCTGCTCTGCCGGGCTCACAGTGGCGGGACCGCGCCGGAATCGCACCGGGCTTCCTCCCATGTCGCCGTCCTCGGCGATGAGCGGGCCGTGTGGCACGCCGAAGGTCATCTTAGGTGCCGCCGACCCCGGCCGGGAGGCCGGGAGGGTGGCGTCGGCCACAGCTCACGGGAGCATGGGGGGAGCGCATCGGTGGGTATGCTCGCCGCCATGCCCCAGCCCCCTTCCGCCGTATCGCGGGACGAACCGGTCATACGTGACCGCGGTGACGCCTGTCCGGGCGCACTGCGGCTCCACGCCGCCGACGACGGGTACCTGGCCCGGATCCGGATCCCCGGCGGCATCCTCGGCGCCGACGCGGCCCTGCTCCTGGCCGACGCCGCCGACCGGCTCGGCGACGGGCACATCGACCTCACCTCGCGGGGCAACGCGCAACTCCGCGGCCTCGGCGCGTCCTGCGGCGGGGAACTCGCCGCCGTCCTGGACCGGGCCGGACTGCTGCCGGCGCCCGGACACGAGCGCGTCCGCAACGTCGTCGCCTCGCCGCTGACCGGCCTGGACGGGCGCGGCCGGGCGGACGTCGCACCGTGGGTCGCCCGCCTGGACCGCGAACTGTGCGCGGAACCGGCCGCGGCCGCACTGTCGGGGCGGTTCCTGTTCGCCGTCGACGACGGCCGCGGCGACGTGCTGTCCCTCTCCGCCGACGTCAACGTCCTGGCGCAGGGCGGCGGGCGGGCCCTGCTGTGGCTCGGCACGGGCGACGGGGCCCCGGGCAGGCCGGGTACGGCGGGCGCGGGCGGCGCGGGGTCGACGGTCGACGCGACCGCAGGCGACGCGGGTCCGCCAGACGCTGCGGACATGATCGGCGCGGTCGCCGGCGCGGGTTCGGCGGCCGGCGCTGCCGTGGCCGGCCCGGGCGCGGCCGGCGCGGGCCCGGAGGTGGCCGCGACCGCGGGGGGCGCGGGTCCGCTCGACCTTGCGGGTGCGATCGGCGTGTGCACCGGCGCGGGTTCGGCGGCCGGCGCTGCCGTGGACGGCGCGGGCCCGGCGGTTGCCGCGGGCGCGGGCGGTGCCGGCCCGGCGAGCGCGGACTCCGGGGGCCCCCGGGCCGTGCTCGTCGCCGCGGACGACGTGCCGCGCGCCGCGGTGGTCGCCGCGCTGTGCTTCCTCGACGCGGCCCGCGCCGCCGGCACCCGCGCCTGGCGGGTCGACGAGCTGACGCCCGAACGCCGCCCCGACGCCGTCGAGTTGGCGGCACAGCTTGCCTCCGCCGGGATTCCGGCCGAGGTGGCTCCGCTTGCCGCCCCGCAGGGGACCGGCGGGCCCGAGCCCCTGCCCGGCGTGGTGCGCGGCGGCCCCGGCGGGTCGGCCGCGCTGTCCGTCGTCGCCCCGCTCGGCCGGCTCGACACCGCCCAGTGGCGGCTGCTGGCCGGGCTGACGGGCCGTATGCGGCTGACGCCCTGGCGGGGCGTCGTCGTCCCCGGACTGGCCGCCGCAGCCGCGGATTCCGCGCTCGCCGACCTGGCCCGCGCCGGGCTCGCCACCGCCCCCGACAGCCCCTGGCGGTCCGTCACCGCCTGTACGGGGCGGCCCGGTTGCGCCAAGGCGCTCGTCGACGTACGGGCCGACGCGCGCGCCGTCGCCGCGCGGGCGACCGGCCCGCTGCCCGTGCACTGGTCCGGCTGCGAGCGCCGCTGCGGCCACCCCCGCGGCACCGCCTGGGTCGACCTCGTCGCAACCGGCGACGGGTACGCCGTCGCCCTCTCCGCAGCCGGAACCGCCGGCCCGGCGCCCCGCACCGTGAAGACTTCCGAACTGGCCGCGGTCCTCGCGGACGCACGCCGCACCGACGCACGCCGCACCACCTCCCACGACGCAGCGAAGAAATGAGCGAGTACACAGTGTTCGAGTACGAGAAGGACGGGGCGGAGATCTACCGCCAGTCCTTTGCCACGATCCGCGCCGAGGCGGACCTCTCCGGACTGCCGGCTTCCGTCGCGCAGGTCGCGGTGCGCATGATCCACGCCTGCGGGATGACCGACCTGCCCCAGGACCTCGGCTACACCCCGGACGTCGTGCTCCGTGCCCGGGCCGCCCTGCACGCGGGCGCGCCGATCCTCTGCGACGTGCAGATGGTCGCCAGCGGCGTCACCCGCAAGCGGCTCCCCGCCGACAACCAGGTCGTCTGCACCCTCTCCGACCCGGCCGTCCCCGCGCTCGCCGCCCGCATGGGCACCACCCGCAGCGCCGCCGCGCTGGAGGTGTGGCGCGACCGCGGCCTGCTGGAGGGCTCCGTCATCGCCGTCGGCAACGCCCCGACCGCGCTGTTCCGGCTGCTGGAGATGATCGAGGAGGGCGCCCCGCGCCCGGCCGCCGTCATCGGCGTGCCCGTCGGCTTCATCGGCGCCGCCGAGTCCAAGGACGCCCTCGCCGCGCACCCCTCGAACCTCGACCACCTCGTCGTCCGCGGCCGGCGCGGCGGCAGCGCCCTCGCGGCCGCCGCCCTCAACGCGATCGCGAGCGAGGAAGAATGAGCACCACCGCAGCAACCCCCGCAGCCACCGGAACCGCAGCCGCCGCTGCCGACGCCCCGGCCAAGGGCCGCCTCTACGGGGTCGGCCTCGGCCCCGGCGACCCGTCCCTGATGACGCTGCGCGCCGTCGAGGCCATCGGCGAGGCCGACGTCGTCGCCTACCACAGCGCCCGCCACGGCCGCTCCATCGCCCGCTCCATCGCCGCCCGCCACCTGCGCGCCGACCACATCGAGGAGCCGCTGGTCTACCCGGTCACCACCGAGACCACCGACCACCCGGGCGGCTACCAGGGCGCGATGGAGGAGTTCTACGAGGCCTCCGCCGCCCGCCTCGCCGCCCACCTGGACGCCGGCCGCACCGTCGCCGTCCTCGCCGAGGGCGACCCGCTCTTCTACGGCTCGTACATGCACATGCACAAGCGGCTCGCCGACCGGTACGAGGCCGAGGTCATCCCCGGCGTGACCTCGGTCAGCGCCGCCGCCGCCCGCCTCGGCACCCCGCTCGTCGAGGGCGAGGAGGTCCTGACGATCCTCCCCGGCACCCTCCCCGAGGAGGAGCTCGCCGCGCGGCTCGCCGCCACCGACTCCGCGGTCGTCATGAAGCTGGGCCGCACCTTCCCCGCCGTGCGCCGCGCCCTGGAGACGAGCGGCCGCCTCGCCGAGGCGCGCTACGTCGAGCGGGCCACCATGGAGGGCGAGCGGACCGGGCTGCTCGCCGACACCGACCCGGACACCGTCCCGTACTTCTCCGTCGCCGTCGTCCCCAGCCGCGTCGGCAACCCGGGCAGCGTCCCGTCCGGCCCCGGCGAGGTCGCCGTCGTCGGCACCGGGCCCGCCGGGCCGCTGTGGCTGACCCCCGAGACGCGGCGGGCGCTGTGCGACGCCGAGGTCCTCGTCGGCTACACCACCTACCTCGACCGGGTCCCCGCCCGGCCCGGCCAGGTCCGGCACGGCTCCGACAACAAGGTCGAGGCGGAGCGCGCCGAGTTCGCGCTCGACCTGGCCCGCCGCGGCAAGCGCGTCGCCGTCGTGTCCGGCGGCGACCCGGGCGTCTTCGCCATGGCCACCGCCGTCCTGGAGGCCGCCGCGCAGGACGCGTACAAGGACGTGCCCGTACGGGTCCTGCCCGGCGTGACCGCCGCCAACGCGGCCGCCGCGGCGGCCGGCGCGCCGCTCGGCCACGACTACGCCACCGTCTCGCTGTCCGACCGGCTCAAGCCCTGGGACGTGATCGCGGACCGGCTGCGCGCGGCAGCCGCCGCGGACCTGGTCCTCGCCCTGTACAACCCGGGCTCCCGCAGCCGGACCTGGCAGGTCGCCAAGGCCCGCGACCTGCTGCTGGAGCTGCGCTCCCCGCAGACGCCGGTGGTCGTCGCCCGCGACGTGGGCGGCCCGGAGCAGTCCGTGCGCGTCCTGACGCTGGAGGCGCTGGAGCCGTCCGAGGTCGACATGCGGACGATCCTGCTGATCGGCTCCTCGCAGACGCAGGTCACGGAGCGGCCCGACGGGACGTCCGTCGCCTGGACGCCCCGCCGCTACCCCTGACGGGCGGCGGCAGCCGCAGCAGCGCCCGGGCCACGACGGCGCCGGGCGCTGCTGAGGCTGCTCAGCCCCCGCCTGCCAGGCCGTGCAGCCAGCGCGCGGCGGCAGCCGCCGTACCGGCTTCCGGCACCCCGGCCGGCACCGGCGGGCGGCGCACCACCAGCACCGGGATCCCCGCCTCGCGGGCGGCGGCCAGCTTCGGGGCGGTCGCCGAGCCGCCGCTGTCCTTGGTGACGAGGACGTCGATGCGGTGCCGGGCGAGCAGCTCCCGTTCGTCGTCCAGGCCGAACGGGCCGCGAGCCAGCAGGACTTCGAGGCGCGGCGGCGCGGGTGCGGCCGGCGGGTCCACGGAGCGCACCAGGAACCACGGGTCCGCCAGGTGCGCGAAGGCGTGCAGCCCGGTCCGGCCGGTCGTCAGGAACACCCGCCGGCCGAGCCCGGACAGGAGGGACGCCGCCTCCGCAAGGTCCTCGGCGAACGTCCAGTCGTCACCCGGCCCGGGCGACCAGCCGGGACGGCGCAGCGCCAGCAGCGGCACCCCGGCCAGCCGGGCCGCGCCCGCCGCGTTGAAGCTCATCCGCTCCGCGAACGGATGAGTGGCGTCGACGAGGTGGGTGACGCCGTGCGCGGCGATCCACGCGGCGAGCCCCTCCGGCCCGCCGAACCCGCCGATCCGCACCCCGCCCGGCGGCAGCACCGGTGCGGCCACCCGGCCGGCCAGGGACGTCGTCACCCGCCACCCACGGCCCGCGGCGGCGGGCGACGCCCCCTCCGCGAGAAGCTCGGCGAGGCGCCGGGCCTCGGTGGTGCCGCCCAGAACCAGGACGTGCGGCCCGGCTCCGGCCTCAGCAGGCATGCCGGTCGCGCTCGGGGGAGTACAGGTGGCTGTCGCGGAACTGCTCCGCGCCCAGCGTGCGGCCCACGATGATGACGGACGTGCGGACCAGGCCCGCCCCCTTCACCTGGCCGGCGATGTCGGCCAGCGTGCCGCGCAGGACCAGCTCGTCGGGGCGGCTCGCCATCGCCACCACCGCGGCCGGGCAGTCGGCCCCGTAGTGCGGCAGCAGCTCCTCCACGACCCGGTCGACGTAGCGGGTCGCCAGGTGCAGCACCAGCAGCGCCCCGCTGCGGCCCAGCGTGGCCAGGTCCTCGCCCGGCGGCATCGGCGTGGCCTGCTGGGCGATCCGGGTCAGGATCACCGTCTGGCCGACGGTCGGGACCGTCAGCTCCCGCTTCAGCGCGGCGGCCGCCGCCGCGAACGCCGGCACGCCGGGCACGACCTCGTACGGGATCCCCGCCGCGTCGAGCCGCCGCATCTGCTCGGCGACCGCGCTGAAGACGGACGGGTCGCCGGAGTGAAGCCGCGCCACGTCCTGGCCCGCCTCGTGGGCCCGTACGAACTCGGCGACGATCTCGTCCAGGTGCAGGCGGGAGGTGTCCACCAGGCGGGCGCCGTCCGGGCATTCGGCGAGCAGCTCGCGCGGGACGAGGCTCCCGGCGTAGAGGCAGACCGGGGCGGCGGCCAGCGTCCGGGCCCCGCGCACCGTGATCAGGTCGGCGGCACCGGGGCCCGCCCCGATGAAGTACACGGTCATGACTGCTGGTCCTTGTCGTCGGAGGGGGAAGGGGCGGGTGCGGCGGATACGGAGGCGGCCGGCTTGACGACCGACCACTGGGTCACGGGCATCGCCTGCCGCCAGCCCGTGAACCCGCCGACGGGCACGGCGTGCGCGACGGCCAGCTTGACCAGGTCGCCGCCGTGGCGGCGGTGCCGCTCGCCGAGGACCGCCTCGGACTCCAGGGTGACCGTGTTCACGACGAGCCGGCCGCCGGGCGGCAGCGCCTCCCAGACCGCGTCCAGCAGGCCCGGGGCGGTCAGCCCGCCGCCGACGAACACCGCGTCCGGCACGGGCAGTCCGGCCAGCGCCGCGGGCGCCGACCCGGTCACCACGCGCAGCCCGGGCACACCGAGCGCGGCCGCGTTGCGGGCGATGCGGCCGGCCCGCTCCGGGACGCGCTCCACCGCGACGGCCCGGCAGGACGGGTGCGTCCGCATCCACTCGATGCCGATCGACCCGGAGCCGCCGCCGATGTCCCACAGCAGCTCCCCGGGCGCCGGGGCCAGCGCGCACAGCGTCGCCGCCCGCACATGCCGCTTGGTGAGCTGGCCGTCGTGCTCGTACGCCGCATCCGGCAGGCCCGGCGTCGCGCCGAGCCGCGGGACGGCGGAGGCCGGGTCGCGGCGGCAGTCCACCGCCACCACGTTCAGCGGGTCGCCCGGCGGACGGTCCCAGCCCTCGGCGGTGCCCTCGTACGCGTCCTCGCGCTCCGAGCCCAGCTGCTCCAGCACCCGCATCCGGCTCGGGCCGAAGCCCCGCTCGCACAGCAGCGCCGCGATCTCGTGCGGGCTCGCCGCACCGGAGCTGAGGACGAGCACCCGGCGGCCGTCGTGCAGGGCCGCGGCGAGCCGGGCCACGGGCCGGCCGACGACCGTGACGACCTCGGTGTCCTCCACGGGCCAGCCGAGGCGGGCGCACGCGTACGACACCGAGGAGGGGTGCGGGTGGACGAGCAGCGCGTCGGGCCCGAGCTCCTCGGACAGGGCGCGGCCGATCCCGTAGAACATGGGGTCCCCGCTGGCCAGCACGGCGATACGGCGCCCCGCGTGCTCGGCGGCGAGCCGCGGCACGGCGGGCCGCAACGGGCTGGGCCACGGCACCCGCTCCCCGGGGCAGTCGGCGGCGGGCAGCAGGTCCAGCTGCCGCGGCCCCCCGATCACCACCTCGGCGCAGGCCAGGGCGGAACGCGCGGCGGCGGTGAGCCCGCCCCACCCGTCGGCGCCGACGCCGACGACCGAGACGGGCACGGGGGGCGGTACGGGGCTCACGACGCGATACCTCTGGAATCGGTACGAAGACGGACGGAAGGTCGGCAGGACGGCGGATCGGGGCGGCGGAGGGCGGGCGCGGCAGCCGAAGCGGGCCGGGAGCCGGCCGGTCCGGCGGCACGCACGCGCGCCGAACCCGCAGCCTACTGTCCGGTCACCCACCCCGATCGCCCGCCCCCCGCCCCCACCTGCACCGCCCCGCCCTCGACCAGCCCGCCGCGGTCTCCGCCGGCCAGGCGACACGCGCCGGCGCAGGCCCGCCGCGCCGGAGCGCCCCACGTGAGTCCGTCCGCCCCCGAGGTGCACCGGGGCGCCCCGGATGAGGCCTCAACCCGGGCCGGCCCCGCACGGAAGACTCGGCGGCATGGACGACGACGACACGGACAACCACCCAGGCGCCGACGACCACGCCGTCGTGCTCGGCGGCGGACTGGCCGGCCTGCTCGCGGCGCGGGTCCTCGCACGGTGCTTCGCCCGGGTGACCGTCGTGGAGCGGGACGAACTCCCCGACGGCCCACCGGCCTTCCGGCGCGGAGTGCTCCAGTCCAGACACGTCCACGTGCTCTGGGCGCGCGGCCTCGACACCATGGAGGAGCTCGTCCCCGGCATCACCCGCAAGCTGCTGGACGCCGGCGCGTCCCTGCTGGAGTCGCCCCGCGACTTCCTCTGGCTCAGCTCCGCAGACTGGTTCGGCCAGGTGCCCGGCGCGCACCTGCTCCTCGCCGGGCGGGAGCTGATCGACTGGACGCTGCGCCGCGAGGTCCTGCGCGACGACCGCATCCGCATCCGCGCCGGAGTCCCCGGGGACGGCCTCCTCGCCGGGCCCGGCGGCCGTACCGTCACCGGCGTCCGGCTCCGCGGCGGCGAGGAACTCCCCGCCCGCTTCGTCGTCGACGCGACGGGCCGCGGCTCCCGCGCCCCGGCCTGGCTCACCGCCCTCGGCCTGCCCGCCCCGCGGACCACCCGCTACGACTCGCACCTCGGCTACTCCAGCCGGTACTACGCGCTGAAACCCGACCCCAGGCGGCGCTGGCACGGCATGTACGTGCAGGGCCGCCCCGACACCCCCCGCGGCGGGGTCCTCGCTCCCCTGCACGACGGGCGCTGGCTCGCCACCCTCATCGGCAACGGCGAGCACGCCCCGCCGACCGGCGACGCCGAGTTCCTGGAGTACACGCGGACGCTGCGCAGCCCCGCCCTGTACGACGCCCTGCGCGGCGCCGAACCGCTGTCCGCGCCGACCGGATTCCGCAGCACCGCGAACGAGCGCCGCCACTTCGAGCGCCTGGACCGCTGGCCGCACGGGTTCGTGGTGCTTGGCGACGCCGCCTGCCGCTTCAACCCCGTGTACGGGCACGGCATGACGGTGGCCGCGCTCGCCGCCGGCGCCCTGGCCGCCGCCATACGCGGCCTCACGCCGCGCGGGGCCGCCGCGGCCGCCCGCCGCATCCAGACGCGCACCGCCGCCGTCGCGGATGCCGCCTGGCAGATCGCCACCAGCGAGGACATGCGCTACCCCGGGACGGAGGGCCCGCCCGCGGACCGGGCGACGAAGGTGCTCCAGCACTACATGGCGCGGGTCGTCGCCGGCGCGAACACCGACCCGGCGCTCTCCCGGCCCTTCTTCCGCGTGCTGTCGCTGTCCGAGCCGCCCGAGACGCTGCTGGGCCCGGCGACGGTCGTACGGGTGCTGTCCAAGTGGCGGCTGCCGTCGTCCCCGCCGATGACGGCCGCCTACCCCGCCCACCACGGCGGCCCTCCGCCTTGCGATGCACGGCACCGGACGACGCGGGCTTGACCGGCAGGATCAGAAAGAGACGACCTGGGCGCCGGCCGGCGTCCCGCTACCCGGCCCGGGCGGCCCGTTCGTACAGCTCACGGGTCGCGTCGCCGAAGCGGACGCTGTAGGAGGTCCGCTCGTCGCCGCCGCCGTCGCGCCCGCCGATGACGCCGATCAGGGTGCGGCCGCCGGCCAGTACGGGCCCGCCGCTCGTGCCGTTCGGCACGTCCGCGCAGTCCAGCCGCAGCTGCGTGGCCGACTCGGCGACGGCGGCGGTGGAGCAGTCCAGCGGCTGCTCCGCGCCGCCCGGATAGCCGACGAGCCGTGCGGGCAGCGGCAGCCCGGCCCCGAACCGGACCGGGTACGCGCCGGCCGCGTCCTCCAGCCGCTCGCCGGGGCGGCCGGGGCGGCGTACGCGCAGGAACGCGATGTCGTGGTCGGGGTCCTGGGAGGCGGCCCAGCGCGGGTGCACGTCGATCCGGGTCGGCACCCACACCCCGTGCGGGGCCTGCCCGTCCCGGTAGCCCGGCACGAAGACGAGGTTCGTCCGGAAACCCAGCAGCGGACGGTGCACGCAGTGCGCGGCCGTGGCCACCAGGTCGCCGCCCGGCGCGTGCACGACGACGCCCGAGCAGTGGTGGGCGCCGTCGCCGTCCTCGCCCGGGGAGAACAGCGCCCCTATCGCCGGCTCGGCGGCGGCGGGGCGCGCGGCGAGCGGCCCGGAGGGCGCCGGGCCGGCCGACTGCCCGCCGCCGGCGGCCGCGCCGGGCGCCTCGGCCGGGCCAGGCGCTCCGGTCGGGCCGGCTGCCTCCGCCGGGCTGGGCGCCTCCGCCGGGCCGGCGGCCTCGCCCGGCCCGCTCCGCCCGGCCGCCGGGACCTCCCGCACGCCCCCGGCCAGCAGGGCCGCGGCGGCGCGGTCGCCGTCCGCGGGATCCGCCGCGTGGCTGCCGCGCGCCCGGTCTCCGGCCGCCGAGTGCGCGAGGATCCCGGGCAGCCCCCACGCGTACGCCGCCCCGCCGGCGGCCAGCAGCGCACCGCCCGCGCCGACGAGGAGCCGGACGTGCAGGCGCCGTGGGCGGCCGCTGCCGCTGCGGCTGTTGCTGATCATGTGGAACTCCCGCCCGGACGGCTGCACGACACCCGGTCCGGCGGCCGCGCCCGCGCCCGGGGTCCCCGTACCCTACGCGTCGGCCTCGCGGCGGGGCCCGGCAGACGGCATCCTTGATCGGCAGGAGTCGCCGAAGCCCGCCCCGAGGAGCCGCAGTTGACCGCCATCCGACAGCAGCCGCAGCCGCAGCCGCAGCAGACGGCGGCCGTCCGCCAGGACCCCCGGCGCCACGTCCCCTTCGACCGGCTCCACAACTTCCGAGACCTCGGCGGCTACCGCACCGCCGACGGCCGCACCGTGGCGTGGGGCCGCCTCTACCGCGCCGACTCCCTCGGCAAGCTGCGCGGCGCCGACTGGGAGCGCTTCCTCGGGCTCGGTGTGCGGACCGTCGTCGACCTGCGCTACCCGTGGGAGATCGAGGCCAAGGGCCGGATCCCCGAACCGGACCGCTTCACGTACGCCAACCACAGCATCGAGCACCGCCCGTACGACCAGTCCGCCATCGACCCGGACGTCGACCCCTGGCGCTACCTCGCCGACCGGTTCGCGGAGGTGGCCGAGGACGGCGCCGCCGAGATCCGGCAGGTCCTGGAGCTGCTCGCCGAGGGGCCGGGGCCGGCGGTGTTCCACTGCACGTCCGGCAAGGACCGCACCGGGCTCATCGCCGCGCTCGTCCTGACCCTCCTGGAGGTGCCCGAGGAGCAGATCCTCGCCGACTTCGCCCTGACCGAACTGGCCACCGCCCGCCTCCTGGCCGACTGGCACGACGCCAACCCGGGCCGCACCATGCGCTGGCCCTCGTACGGCAGGGCGCCGGCGACCGTGATGTCCCTGACCCTCGCCGACCTGACCACCCGCCACGGCTCGCCGACCGCGTACCTCACGGACCGCGTCGGCATCACGCGGCACACCGCGGAACGCCTCAGGGAGCGCCTGCTGGTGCCGTGAGCGCGGCCTGGGAGGATGGCGGCGACCACGAGGCCCCGCTCCCTCCGGAGGACCGATGACCCCCGACGCCCACCCCCTGGGCACGCTGATCGCCGACCGCCGCCTGGAGGCCGTACCGCGCGAGGGCGAGGGCGCCCCGTTCCCGCTCGCCCTCGAACTGGGCGCCCCGTACCCCGACCCGGACCCCTCCGGCGACTGGATCTGCCCCTGCCGCATCGACGGCCTCGGCGACTCCGAGATCCACGAGGTCCACGGCATCGACGGCATCCAGGCCCTCACCCTCGCCGCGGACCTCCTGCGCCGCCTCCTCGCCCGGGCGGCCGAGGAGCGCGGCCTCACCTTCACCTGGCACGGCGAACCCGGCCTGAAGGCCGCCGACGTCCTCCACTGAGAGGCCCCGGCGGAAAGGACCCGGCCCCCGTCACGGATGATCGGATGACTGCACGGCGGGGGACCGGCCCCTGCGACCGAAGGGGAGGCCCGTGTCGACCGGCATCCAGATCCGCTCCGTCCGCGCCGAGGACTTCGCGCAGTGGCGCGTCCTCTACCGCGGCTACGCCGACTTCTACGGGGTCGACCAGACCGAGGAGATGGCGGCGACCGTGTGGTCGTGGCTGAACGACCCCGGCCACGAGGTGTCCGGCCTCGTCGCCGAGGACGCCGACGGCCGGCTGGTCGGCCTCGCCCACCACCGCCCCTTCGCCCGCCCCCTCTCCGCCTCGACAGGCTGCTACCTCGACGACCTCTTCGTCGCCCCGGAAAGCCGCGGCTCGGGCGCCGCGGACCTCCTCCTCACGGCCCTGCGCGACCTGGCCGCGGAACGCGGCTGGAGCGTCGTCCGCTGGATCACCGCGGACGACAACCACCGCGCCCGCGCCAAGTACGATCAGGTGGCCACCCGCACGATGTGGATCACCTACGACATGCCGGTCTCCTGAGCCGAGCCGGGCAGGCGTCCCCGGCTGGTTGCCGGGGCGGCGGCATAACGCGGCGGCGTACCCGCGGCCCGACCGCTATGGTCATCGTGATCAACGAAGACCGCGACTTGGGGGAGCGATGGTACGGACGGGCGGGACGCGGCGGTGGGTTTCTGCGGCGGTGGGAGTGACGTTGGCGGCAACCGTACTGAGCGGTTGTGGAGAAGGCGCCTCGTCGGATGCGAAGTCGTCCGGCACGTCTGCGGAACCGTCCCCTACGGCGACCGGACCGGCGAGCCGTCCGGCATTCGACCCGCCCGTGCGCTTCGAGGGGTCCGCGGTCGAATTCTCGGAGGCCCGCCAGCCCAGTACGACGAGCGGGGAAGCGACGCGGCCCGCGCTCACGCTTGCCGGCGGCGTCGCCTACGTCACGGCCGAGGAGGGACTCCAGGCGATCGACACCGGGACCGGTGAGCCGCGATGGGAAGTCAACACGAAGTACCCCGCAGAGAAGGGAGGCTTCGGAAGCAACCGGGCCGCTCCTCTCGTCTCGGCTGACGGCGCAACCGTGTACGCCGCCTGGAACAGGCATGTGAAGGGTCAGGGGACAGCACCGGACCGAGCCGTGATCGAGGTGCTGGCCGTTGAGACGGCCAGCGGCAAGACCGCGTGGACGGTCGAGGTCGAGGCCGCTCCGAGCTCCCGCGGACTCGCTGCCACGCCCATCGGGGCCGACGAGATGCTCGCACCGCAAGTCGTCGGCGTCGACGCCGGTACGGCGCTTGTGACCGCGGCTGACACCACGTACGCGGTGGAAGCCTCTGCGGGCACCGTCCGCTGGAAGAAGCCCGACTTCCGTGCGGTGGCCTTGGCCGACGGCATCGTTGCCGGCGGCGAGAGGACGGGCTTCGGCGAGGGCAGGCTCCTGGGACTTGCCGCCGCCACGGGTGAGCAGCGCTGGACCGTGGCGGAGGCGCGGCAGCCGGCCGCCGCCGCGCCTCGGCTGCTGAGCGCAACGCTCGCAGGGAAGACGCTTGTGGTGGATTCCGTCAGTGGTGAGCAGCGCGTGGAACTCGACGGCAGCGGCTGGCGGTGCCGCTACGACGCCCAGTCCCTGGTCCTGTGCTCCAGGAACGGGTACAGGGAGAAGGACCGCGGAGTCGCGGTCTTCGACGCCGCTTCGGTTCAGAAGCGGTGGGCCTTGCCCGACGGTTCCGGACGCAAGGTGCCGAAGGTCAACGGATTCTGGCACGGCGCCGTGTACGGGCAAGTGGGTGACGAGCCCCTCGTCCTGGACGGCACGACGGGACAGGACCGACAGACCTCCGCAGGCGCGGCGCCGTACGAGATCGATCAGTACGGCGGTGTGGTGGGAACGGCCTTCCACCACGCCGTCGGCTGACAAGGGCGGGTTTGCGGGTGCGCCTTCGCCCCCGGCCGGCAGCCCCCGGCGACAGGTGTGCGGAGTAGGCGGCATCCCCGAATGAGGACGGTTTCTGTCCTCGTTCGGGGATAGCTTGGGGGTATGGCCTCCAGGACTTCGCAGACCGTGCTAGGTACCCGTGCCCTCAACCGTGCCACCCTCGCCCGGCAGATGCTGCTCGAGCGAGTCCCGGTGGGGGTGGGGGACGCCGTTTCGGGGCTGGTCGGGCTTCAGGCGCAGAACGTGCGGCCCCCGTACTTCCAGCTGCATGCCCGGCTCGACGGGTTCCGGCCCGCCGGGCTGGCCGCGGCCATGGAGGCGCGGGAGGTCGTGCGGATGGTGACCCTGCGGTCCACCATCCACACGCACACCGCGCACGACGCGCTGACCCTGAGGCCCCTCGTGCAGGCCGCGCGGGACCGGGAGGTGGCGCAGTTCCGGAAGAAGCTCGGCGGGGTGGATCTGGAGCGGTTGACGCGGCGCGTCCGGGCGTACGTCGAGGACGAGCCGCGGACCATGGCGGAGATCCGGGCCGAGCTGCTGCGGGAGTGGCCCGGGGCCGATCCGCTGGGGCTGTCCGTGGCGGCCACGCGGCGGCTGCCGCTCGTCCAGGTGACGCCCCGCGGGGTGTGGGGCCGCAGCGGGCAGGTGCGGCTGACGACCGTGGAGCGGTGGCTCGGCGCCGAGGCCGTCGCCGCGGCGCAGGAGCGGCCGCAGGGCATCGACGACCTCGCCCTGCGGTATCTGGGGGCGTTCGGCCCCGCGTCCGTCAAGGACATGCAGGTGTGGGCGGGGACGACCCGGCTGCGGGAGGTGTTCGAGCGGCTCCGGCCGGAGTTGGTCGTCTTCCGGGACCCGGACGGCGTCGAGCTGTTCGACCTGCCCGACGCTCCGCGGCCCGGCGAGGACACGCCCGCGCCGCCACGCTTCCTGCCGGAGTTCGACAACCTGCTGCTTTCCCACGCCGACCGCAGCCGCGTCGTGCCGCCCGAGCTCAAGGGGCGCAGCTGGTCGGGCAATCAGGCCCACTGCACGCTCCTCGTCGACGGGTTCCTGGCCGGGCTGTGGCGGCTGGAGGAGGGAGGCGGGCTCACCGTGGAGCTGTTCGACGGGATCGGCGCCGCGCAGGAGGAGCTCGTCGCCGCCGAGGGGGAGCGGCTGCTCGCCGACATGACGGAGGGGAGCGGCTCCGTCCGCTTCGCGTCAATCCGCAGCTGACGCCGCTCTGGTGGGCCCCGCACCACGCACGGCACGATGCCCTCCATGACCCACGACGACACCGCCCGGACCGCCGGCGGCGGAGACCCCGCCGCCGAGTTCCTCGCCGCCCGCGACTTCCTCCTCGCACACCGCGGCGACCCCGACGCCGCGAGCGCCGGATTCACCTGGCCGCGGCCGCGGCGCTTCAACTGGGCCCAGGACTGGTTCGACCGCCTCGCCGCCGGCAACAGCGCCGACGCCCTGCGCATCGCCGAGGAGGACGGGACGGTCCACGCCCTGACCTTCGAGGAGCTGGCGGCCGCCTCCCGATGCGCCGCCACCTGGCTGCGCGCGCAGGGCGTCGCCGCCGGCGACCGCGTCCTCGTCATGCTCGGCAACCAGCGCGAGCTGTGGGAGGTCATGCTCGCCGCGATGCGGCTGCGCGCCGTCGTCATCCCCGCCACGCCGCTCCTCGGCCCGGCCGACCTCCGCGACCGCATCGAGCGGGGCCGCGTACGCCACGTCGTCGTACGCGCCGAGGACACCCGCAAGTTCGATACCGCGCCGGGCACGTACACGAGGATCGCGGCCGGCCCCGACGTTCCCGCCGGCTGGCGGCGGCTGGCGGACATGTACGGCGCCGACCCCGGCTTCACCCCCGACGGCGACACCTCCGCCGACGACCCGCTGATGCTCTACTTCACCTCCGGCACCACGGCCCGCCCCAAGCTCGTCGAGCACACGCACGCCTCGTACCCCATCGGCCACCTGTCCACCATGTACTGGATCGGGCTGCGCCCCGGCGACGTGCACCTCAACATCGCCTCGCCCGGCTGGGCCAAGCACGCCTGGTCGAACCTCTTCGCGCCGTGGAACGCCGGCGCCACCGTCTTCGTCCACAACTACGCCCGCTTCGACGCGGAGCGGCTGATGGAGCTGATGGACCGGCACGGCGTGACCACCTTCTGCGCCCCGCCGACGGTGTGGCGCATGCTGATCCAGTCGGACCTGTCGAAGCTGCGGACCCCGCCCCGCGAGGCCGTCGCCGCCGGGGAGCCGCTCAACCCGGAGGTGATCGAGAAGGTCCGCGACGCCTGGGGCGTCACCGTCCGCGACGGCTTCGGGCAGACGGAGACCACCCTGCAGATCGGCAACTTCCCCGGTGTGCCGGTGAAGCCGGGCTCGATGGGCCGGCCCGCCCCCGGCTACCGGATCGTGCTCCTGGACCCGGTCAGCGGCAAGGTGTCGCAGGACGAGGGCGAGATCTGCGTGGACCTCGGCGCCCGTCCGGCCGGGGTGATGACCGGCTACCGGGACGACCCCGAGCGGACCGCCGAGGCCATGGCGGACGGGCTCTACCGCACCGGCGACATCGCCGCGCGCGACGCCGACGGATACCTCTCCTACGTGGGCCGCTCGGACGACGTCTTCAAGGCCTCCGACTACAAGATCAGCCCGTTCGAGCTGGAGAGCGCGCTGCTGGAGCACGAGGCCGTCGCCGAGGCGGCCGTCGTCCCGGCCCCGGACGCGGTGCGGCTGGCGGTGCCGAAGGCGTACGTCGCGCTCGCCGCCGGATGGGAGGCGGGGCCGGAGACGGCCCGGGCCCTGTTCGCGCACTCCCGCGCGGTGCTCTCCCCGTACAAGCGGATCCGGCGGATCGAGTTCGCCGAGCTGCCGAAGACGGTCTCGGGGAAGATCCGCCGGGTGGAGCTGCGGGCCCTCACCGTCGCCGGGTCGGGGACCGAGTACGACGAGGCGGAGCTGGGCTGAGGCCGCGGGGGCAGCCGCGCTCCGGGCTGTCCCCGCCGCGCCGCCGGGCCTACCGCGCGGGGAGCAGCGCCTCGATCGCGGAGACGATCTCCTCGGACTCCGGCTCGGTGCGCGGCCGGAACCGGGCGACGACCTCGCCGGCCGGGGAGATCAGGAACTTCTCGAAGTTCCACTGGATGTCGCCGGCCTCGCCGTCGGCGTCCGGGGTCTTCACCAGCTCGCGGTAGAGCGGGTGCCGGTTCTCGCCGTTGACCTCGGTCTTCTCCAGCATCGGGAACGTCACGCCGAAGCCCGCCGCGCAGAACGTCTGGATGTCCTCGGCGGTGCCGGGCTCCTGCCCGCCGAACTGGTTGCAGGGCACGCCCACGACGGTGAAGCCCTTCGCCTCGTACGCGAACTGCAGCCGGGCCAGGCCCGAGTACTGCGGGGTGAGCCCGCACTGCGAGGCGGTGTTCACCAGCAGGACCACCTTGCCCTTGTGCTCGCCGAGGGTGGTGGGCTCGTCGGACAGGGTGGTCAGCGGGATGTCGTACAGGCTCATCGGCTCTCCTCGGAGGTGAAGGGGCTGTCGCGGCCAGCCGGTTCCGCCCCGAGCCTACGTGCCGGCCGGGCGGGCGGGTGCGGCCGGTGCGGCCGGCGCCCCGCCCCCGGCGGTCAGGCACCCGCCGTGACGAGCGCCTCGGCCGCCTCGTTGAGCGGCTGCGGTGCGCCCGTCAGGTCCATGGCGAACAGCGGTATCCCGAGGGCGTCCGCCCGGGAGCGCGCCTCCTGCGTGTAGCCGGCGAGGGCGAAGTAGACGCCGGAGGCGGAGGACGCCAGCGCGTTCAGCCACACGCACTCCACCGCCCGGAGCCCGGCCGGCGCGGTCGTCGGGTCCACCTGGGCGACGAGCCCGGGGGCGCACAGGTCCACGGCGGCGGAGGGGACGGGCGGCCCGCCGGGGTGGCGGACGTCCCGGAAGCCGAGCCAGCGCAGGTACAGGGCGGCCGTCGCCACGGCGTCGCGGGCGGTGCGGATCGTCACCGGGCGGAACGGCGCCCGAGGCACCGGCACCGCCGGGCCGCCCACAGCCGCCGCGGGCCCCGCGCCGGAGCCCCCGCCGGCCCCTGATCCGCCGGCCCCCTCTCCGTACGCCTCAGCCCCCGGCCGCCCCGGCGCGTCCGCGGGCAGGACCGCGAGCCGCACCACCGTGCCGCACGAGCCGCACCCCACCTCCGGCTGCGGCCATTCGCCGACCCGTCCGCACGCCGCGCACCGCGCCCGCACCCACGCCTCCGACCACGTCCGGTGCGTCAGCACCGCCGGCGGCGCCGACAGGTCCAGCGGCAGCACGGCCGGGGCTCCGCACGCGCACGGGAAGACCGGTGCGGCGTAGCCGTTCTCGCGCAGGCACTCCGGGCAGCGCACCGGTACCGCTTCCGGCATGGGACAGGCCCCCCTCCGTCGCTGTGGGCTGCGTCCATGCTCCCGCAACGGCGGCCGCCCCGGCGGCAGCGGCGGCGTTTTCCGGCCCCGCGGGCCGCTGTTTGTGCGTCCCGCTTGAACGGGGCGCGGCATTTGGTGGGTTCGGAGGTGCCCGGGTGCCTTGACGTGCCCCGACCCGCCGCTTAGCTTGTTCCGTATAACAGAATAAAACTTCCGTATTACGGAAACGTCTGACCCGCCAGACCCCGCAGGAGACCCGATGCCCCGTATGACAGCCGCAGCCGCCGCCGTGGAGATCCTCAAGCGCGAGGGTGTCGCGCAAGCGTTCGGCGTGCCCGGCGCTGCGATCAACCCGTTCTACCGAGAGCTCAAGAACGTGGGCGGCATCAACCACACCCTCGCCCGCCACGTCGAGGGCGCCTCGCACATGGCGGAGGGCTTCACCCGGGCCAAGGCGGGCAACATCGGCGTCTGCATCGGCACCTCCGGCCCGGCCGGCACAGACATGATCACCGGCCTGTACTCGGCGATCGCCGACTCCATCCCGATCCTGTGCATCACCGGCCAGGCCCCGGTCTCGAAGCTCCACAAGGAGGACTTCCAGGCCGTCGACATCGCCTCCATCGCCAAGCCGGTCACGAAGAAGGCGACGACGGTCCTGGAGGCCGCGCAGGTCCCGGGCGTCTTCCAGGAGGCCTTCCACCTGATGCGCTCCGGCCGCCCCGGCCCGGTCCTCATCGACCTGCCGATCGACGTCCAGCTCACCGAGATCGAGTTCGACCCGGAGACGTACGAGCCCCTGCAGGTCTACAAGCCGCAGGCCACCCGCGCCCAGGCCGAGAAGGCCCTCGCCTTCCTGCTGGAGTCCGAGCGCCCGCTGATCGTCGCCGGCGGCGGCATCATCAACGCCGACGCCTCCGACCTGCTGGTCGAGTTCGCCGAACTCACCAACGTCCCGGTCATCTCCACCCTGATGGGCTGGGGCGCCATCCCGGACGACCACGAGCTCGCCGCCGGCATGGTCGGCGTCCAGACCTCGCACCGCTACGGCAACGAGACCTTCCTCGCCTCGGACTTCGTCCTCGGCATCGGCAACCGCTGGGCCAACCGCCACACCGGGTACAACCTCGAGGCGTACACCAAGGGCCGCACGTTCGTCCACGTCGACATCGAGCCCACCCAGCTCGGCAAGATCTTCGCCCCGGACTACGGCATCGCCTCCGACGCCAAGGCCGCGCTGGAGCTGTTCGTCGAGATCGCCGAGGAGCTCAAGGCCGCGGGCCGGCTGCCGGACTTCTCCGCCTGGGCCGCCTCCGCGCAGGAGCGCAAGGCCACCCTGCAGCGCCGCACGCACTTCGACAACATCCCGATGAAGCCGCAGCGCGTGTACGAGGAGATGAACAGGGCGTTCGGCCCGGAGACGCGCTACGTCACCACCATCGGCCTCTCGCAGATCGCCGCCGCGCAGTTCCTGCACGTCTACAAGCCGCGCCACTGGATCAACTGCGGCCAGGCCGGCCCGCTCGGCTGGACGATCCCGGCCGCCATCGGCGCCGCCACCGCGGACCCGGAGACCCCGATCGTCGCGCTGTCCGGCGACTACGACTTCCAGTTCATGATCGAGGAGCTGGCGGTCGCCGCGCAGCACAAGGTCCCGTACGTCCACGTCCTCGTCAACAACGCCTACCTGGGCCTGATCCGCCAGGCGCAGGCGGGCCTCGACATCAACTTCCAGGTCAACCTGGAGTTCGAGAACATCAACACCCCTGAGATCGGCGTCTACGGCGTCGACCACGTCAAGGTCGCCGAGGGCCTGGGCGTCAAGGCCATCCGCGTGACGGACCCGGACGAGCTGGGCGCCGCCTTCGAGCAGGCCAAGAAGCTGGCCGTCGAGCACCGGGTCCCGGTCGTCGTCGAGGCCATCCTGGAGCGCGTCACCAACATCTCCATGAGCAAGACGGTCGACATGAGCAACGTGACCGAGTTCGAGGAACTCGCCACCGAGCCCGGCCACGCCCCGACCGCCATCAAGGCCCTCCGGGTCTGACCGGCACGGCGACGGCACCGCACGGCGGCCCCCGCACCCTCGCAGGAGGGGCGGGGGCCGTTGCGCGTCCCGCCGTACGGGCTCCCCGCACGGGCGCCGGTCAGTGCCGCAGCGCCGACCGCAGGGCGAAGGCGGCGGCGGCCTCGGCGAGGCCGAGCAGCACCAGCCACAGCCCGAGCAGCCGGGTCAGCGCGACGGCGGACTCGATCGGCAGGGACAGCACGACGATGCCGGCGACGATCACGAGCAGCGCGAGCGCGAAGGCCAGGCCGCGGTGGGGGAGCGCCCTGTTCGCGACGGCCGCGTAGGCGCCCAGCATCCCGGAGGCGAGCCACACCATGCCGATGACCAGCGCCAGCACCGTGATGGTCAGCTGGGGGCCGCGCAGGCACAGCACGCCGGCCACGACGTACACGACGGCGGCCAGCAGCCCGGCCGCCCGCTCGCCCGCCTCGTGCGGCCCGGCGAACGCCGCCACGAACCGGAAGACGCCCGCCACCAGCAGGTAGAGCCCGATGAGCACCGCCACCAGATACAGCGTCTTGTCCGGCCAGACCAGCATGAGGACGCCGAACACCAGGGTCGCCAGGGCCGAGCCCAGCACCCACTTCCAGGAGGCGCCGAGTGCGCCGAGCCGGTCGAGCGGGTCGGCGGCCAGGCCGCCGCGGGTCGCGGAGGAGCTGCCGAAGGGGTCGTCGGCCGGCTCCGGCGGTACGGGCCGTTCGGGGGCGCTCATGGCTCCTCCTCACCTCGTCGGGCGGGGTGCAGGGGAGTGCGCGGACAGCGCGCTCCAGCCTCTCCCCTCCCTCCGAGGATGGCCCGGCGCCCGCCCCGGTGCCTCACCCGCGGGGGGTGACCTCCCGCGGGCTGCGGCGCGTCTACGGTCGACTTCGTCCGTGACCGTGTGACGGGATGCGACAGGAGGAGCGGACGTGACCAGAGAGAACGGCCTCGACGAGATGGGGCCCATCGACTACCTGGTGGTCGAGTTTCCCGGCAGCCACCTGACCGGCGAGGGAATGCCCCTGCTGGCCGATCTCGTGGACCGCGGGATCATCCGCATTCTCGACCTCACCTTCCTCACCAAGGGGGAGGACGGGTCGGTGCGGGGCCTCGCCCTGGCCGACGTCACGGGCGACGGCAGCCTCGACCTCACCCTCTTCGAGGGGGTCTCCTCGGGCCTGCTCGGCCAGGAGGACCTCGACGAGGCCGGGACGCTGCTGGGGCCGGGCGACTCCGCGGCCGTGCTCCTGTACGAGAACCTGTGGGCGGCGCCCCTGGCCGCGGCCCTGCGCCGGGCCGACGCCCGGATGATCGCGAGCGGCCGCATACCGGTCCAGGACATCGTCGAGGCACTGGACGCCCTCGACGGCGCGGCCTGACACGAGACGGAGGAGGAAGACCATGCCCGGACTGCTTCGAGGGGTCGCTCGCACCGCGGTGGTCGCGGGGACGGCCACCGCCGTCTCCAACCGCGTCTCGCGCCGCCAGGCCGGCCGCTGGGCCCAGCAGGAGGCGCAGCAGAGCGCGGCGGCGGCGCCGCAGGCGACTTCCCAGCCCCCGCCCGCGGCGGCCGCGCCCTCCATGGAGGACAAGATCGCCCAGTTGAAGGAGCTCGGCACGCTCAAGGACCAGGGGGTGCTCACCGAGGAGGAGTTCGCCGCGCAGAAGGCCCGCATCCTCGGCTCCTGAGGTGCGGGAGGACAACGAAGCGGGGGGGGGGGGGGGGGGGGGGGGGCGGGGGGGGGGTGGGGGGGGGGGGGGGGGGGGGGGGGGGGGGGGGGGGGGGGGGAAAAGGGGGGGGGGGGGGGGGGGGGGAGGGGGGGGGGGGGGGGGGGGGGGGGGGGGGAAGGGGGGAAGGGTTCGGT
>NZ_JBVIGV010000004.1:0-12290 GCF_055570615.1 Streptomyces sp. NPDC031121 | reverse complement strand
AAGAAGGGGGGCTCCCCCCAGGGGAGGGCTCCCCAAAAAACCCCCCCCCCCCCCTTGTCCTGGGAGGGGGGGAAAAAAAAAACACACCCACCCCCCCCCCCCCCCCCCCCCCCCCCCCTGGTCCGGGGGTGGAGCTGTTGCCGCCCGACGGGGCGAGGCTGGCGCGACAGGACGTTCGCTCCCGCCGGGCGGGTTCGCGGGGGAGGTGTGCTCCGGCGCGCAGGGGCTTCTGTGCGCAGCCCCTGCGAGGAACCGGAGCGGCTGGGACCGCGGTGGCGCCGACAGGACCTCGGATCCGCCTCCCTCAGGTCAAGAGGCGGGCCGTTGAGGGCCTTTACCACCGCACTGGCTCGGCGCCACCGCGGTCCTCGTCCTGCCCGTGCCGCGGACCACCCCTCATCCGGGTCCTCGGCGGCGGGCCGGCACCAGGGACCCGACCTCCCGTCAGGGCCCCGGTGCGTCCTGTGTGGCTCAGGCGTCGCGCAGGGCGCGGACCGCCTCCTCGACGCGCTTGCCGTAGTCGGCGTCCGCGGCGTGGAAGTGAGCCAGGTTCTTCTCGATGACGTCCTCGCGGGACACCTGGGACAGGCCGCCGGCGATGTTCGCCACCAGCCGCTCCTTCTCGGCGTCCGACATCAGCCGGTACAGCTCGCCGGCCTGGAAGAAGTCGTCGTCCTTGGTGTGCAGCGGGGCCGCGTGGGTGCCCGTGTACCCGGCGACGGCGCGCGGGGCGCCGAGCGCCAGGCCGGTCTCGGCCGGGCCCTGGTGGGAGTTGGGCTCGTAGTTCTTGTCGGTCCGCGAGCCGTTGCGGGTGGCCATGAAGCCGTCGCGGCCGTAGTTGTCGGCGACCGCCGCCTTCGGGGCGTTGACCGGCAGCTGGGTGTGGTTCACGCCGAGGCGGTAGCGCTGGGCGTCGGCGTACGCGAAGAGGCGGCCCTGGAGCATCTTGTCCGGGGAGGCGGTGATGCCGGGGACGAAGTTGTTCGGGGAGAACGCGGCCTGCTCGACCTCGGCGAAGACGTTGTCCGGGTTGCGGTCGAGGACCAGGCGGCCCACGCGCTGCAGCGGGTAGTCGGCGTGCGGCCACACCTTGGTGAGGTCGAACGGGTTGAAGCGGTAGTCCTCGGCCTCGGCGGCCGGCATGATCTGGACGTACAGCGTCCAGGACGGGTACACGCCGCGCTCGATGGCCTGGAGCAGGTCCGTCTGGTGCGAGTTGGGGTCCTGGCCGGCGAGCTCGGCGCCCTGCTCGGAGGACAGGCAGCGGATGCCCTGGTTCGTCTTGAAGTGGTACTTGACGAAGAAGGCCTCGCCCTTGTCGTTCGTCCACTGGTAGGTGTGCGAGCCGTAGCCGTTCATGTGGCGGTACGAGGCCGGTATGCCGCGGTCGCCCATCAGCCAGGTGATCTGGTGCGTCGCCTCGGGGGCGTGCGCCCAGAAGTCCCAGACGTTGTCCGGCTCCTGCTTGCCCGTGAAGGGGTCGCGCTTCTGGGAGTGGATGAAGTCGGGGAACTTGATCGGGTCCTTGATGAAGAACACCGGGGTGTTGTTGCCGACGAGGTCGTAGTTGCCCTCTTCGGTGTAGAACTTCAGCGCGAAGCCGCGGGGGTCGCGGACCGCGTCCGCGCCGCCGAGGGAGTCCGCGACGGTGGAGAAGCGCAGGAAGGTCTCGGTCTTCTTGCCGATGGTGTTCAGGAATGCGGCGCTCGTGTAGGCGGTGACGTCGTCGGTCACCTCGAAGTGGCCGTACGCGGCCGAGCCGCGCGCGTGCACCACGCGCTCCGGGATGCGCTCCCGGTTGAAGCGGGCGAGCTTCTCGAGGAGCTGCTGGTCCTGGATGAGGAGCGGGCCACCGACGCCGGCGGTGGCGGAGTTCTGGTTGTCGGCGACCGGGGCGCCGGACTCGGTCGTCAGCGTGCGCTTCGACATGGTGACCTTCCGTACGGGTAACTGCTGACGGAAAACGGCTTCCGTCATGCGGAACAGCCTAGGTTTGGGCTGAACGCAGCGTCAACAGTTTGTTGAAGAAAGAGTGGGGGTGGTGTTCCGGACGGCGCCGGCGCTTGGGCGCGACAGGACAGGTGTCAGCACCGGCACCGTCCGGAAACTCATGGCCCCCGCCTGTGGGGGGCTCGGCGCGACCGGCCCGGTCAGACCTGCGAGCCGGAGAGGCGCTCGACGGCGCGCAGCAGGGCCGAGTGGTCCAGGCCGCCGTCGCCCTGGGCGCGCAGCGACGCGACGAGCTGGGCGACGACCGCGCCGACGGGGAGGGCGGCGCCGACGTTGCGGGCGGCGTCCGTGACGATGCCCATGTCCTTGTGGTGCAGGTCGATCCGGAAGCCCGGCTTGAAGTCGCGGTTGAGGAAGTTGTCCTTCTTCCGCGTCAGGACCGTCGAGCCGGCCAGGCCGCCGTTCAGGACGTCGAGCGCGGCGCTCAGGTCCACACCCGACTTCTCCAGGAAGACCACGGCCTCGGCGCACGCCTGGATGTTGACGGCCACGATGAGCTGGTTGGCCGCCTTCACCGTCTGGCCGGAGCCGTGCGGGCCGCACAGGACGATGGTCTTGCCCAGCGCCTGGAGGACCGGCAGGGCCTCGTCGAAGTCGGCCTGCTCGCCGCCCACCATGATGGACAGCACGGCCTCGATGGCGCCGGCCTCGCCGCCGGAGACGGGCGCGTCGATGACGCGGATGCCCTTCTCCTTGGCGTTGCGGGCCAGGTCGACGGAGGTCTGCGGGGTGATCGACGACATGTCGATGAGCAGCGCGCCGGCCTTCGCGTTCTCCAGGATGCCGTCGGGGCCGTAGGAGATGGCCTCGACCTGCGGGGAGGCGGGCACCATCGTGATGACGATGTCGGCGTCCCCGACGGCCTCGGCGATCGAGCCCGCCGCCGTGCCGCCCGCGGCCGCGAGGCGGTCCAGCTTGTCCTGCTCCAGCGTGAAGCCGGTGACCTCGTAGCCGGCCTTCAGCAGGTTCTCGGACATGGGCGAGCCCATGATGCCGAGGCCGATCCACGCGATCTTGGGGAGGTTGTTGCTCATGGTGACGGGTCCTTCTCTGGAAAAGCTCTCGGAGCGGGGTACGGAAAGCGGCGGGCGCGCCTGGGGGAACGTCCGGAATCCGGCCGGCTAGCGGGCGGCGCGGGCCTCGGCCGGCAGCCACCCGAAGGAGGCGGCGGCGTCCTCGGCCTTGTACTCCAGGCCGACGAAGCCCTGGTAGCCGGCCTTGCGGAGCTGGTCGAGGAGGTCCTCCAGCGGCAGCTCGCCGGTGCCAGGGGCGCCCCGGCCCGGCTTGTCCGCGATCTGGACGTGCCCGGTCTTGGCGGCGTACTTTTCGATGACCTCCGAGAGGTCCTCGCCGTTCATCGCCAGGTGGTACAGGTCGAGCAGGAACGCGGCGTTCCCGAGGCCCGTCGCCGCGTTCACCCGGTCGACGACGTCGATCGCGGCCGGCGCGCTCACCAGCGGGTAGAGCGGGGACTCGGGCTGGTTCAGGGTCTCGATCAGCAGGACCGCGCCCACCCGGTGCGCGGCGCGGGCCGCGATGACCAGGTTCTCCAGGGCCAGCTCGTCCTGGACGGCCGGGTCCACGCCCTCGACGCGGTTGCCGTAGAGGGCGTTCAGCGCCTTGCAGCCGACGGAGGCGGCGAAGTCCGCCGCGACGTCGACGTTGGCGCGGAAGCGCTCCGACTCCTCGCCGGGTACGGAGACCGCGCCGCGGTCCGGTCCGGGGAGCCGGCCCGCGTAGAAGTTCAGCCCCACCAGCTGGGTGCCGGCGTCCCGGAGGGCCTGCCTGAGGGCGTCCAGCTCCTCCTCGGCCGGGGTCGGGGTGTCGATCCAGGGCCACCACAGCTCGACCGCGGTGAAGCCCGCCGCGGCGGCGGCCGCGGGGCGCTCCAGGAGCGGGAGTTCCGTGAAGAGGATCGACAGGTTCACATCGAAGCGCTGGTCCGTGTATCCCATGAGGGGTGTGCGCTCCTTCCGTATTGCGGAAGTTCGTTTCTGCTTGATGGAAGACTGCAAGCCGGGCGCCGCTCCTGTCAAGTGGGGGCTGCCGGTTTTTCCGTACCTCGGGGTAGCTTGACCAGGTGCGATTGAGAGTGGAGTTCACGACCGAGCCCTTCGACCTCGAAGAGGCCCCCGCCCATGCCGTGGCCGCCCGCGAGGTCATCCAGCGGGCGCAGTTGGACGCCGTGGACGTGGGTCCGTTCGGCAACACCGCCGAGGGCGAGGCCGGTGCGGTCCTGGAGGCCGTGTCCGCGCTGCTGCGCGACTCGCTCGGGGCCGGCGCGACCCGCGTCTCCCTCCAGGTGAACGTGATCGGGGAGGGCGGCGCATGACCGAGCCTCGCGACCACCCGTTCGTCGCCGCGGTCAAACCGCTGGTCGACGCCATGGGCGGGGTGCTCATGGACCCGTCCGAGGCCCAGCCCGACGACGTGGTGCTCGCCTGGGAGGGGCAGGACCTCCTCGCGGTGCGCCTGCCGCAGCTGGGCGAGTCGCTGGACCACATCCTGGCGGCGCTGGAGCGCCGCCACGGCGTACCGTTGTCGCAGCTGGACCGGAAGGCGAAGCAGGACGTCGTCCGGATACTGGAGGCGCGCGGCGCCTTCTCCGTGCGCCACGGCGTCGAGACCGTGGCCGGCGCCCTCGGCGTGAGCCGCTTCACCGTCTACAACTACCTGAACCGCGAGAACCCCAACAAGAACCAGGGGTGACGCCGAACCCACCCACCGTCACAGGCCGCCGCCCCGGAATCCACCGGACGGCGGCTTTTGTGTACGCGAAATTTCAACAAAGTGTTGACGCGGTGTTGTCCAGGGCGTTAGCTATGCGCAGCCCGTCAAAGCAACCAGGCCACGGAGGCTTCCCGTGACTTCGAGTCCGACCCCGGGGCTGACCCGGTTCAACACCTTGGACGACGCAGCGGCCGCGGCCGAGCTGCACGAGGTGTGCGCGAGCGCGGCCTGGGGCAGCAAGGTGCTCGCCCAGCGGCCCTTCGCCGACGCCGCCGCCCTGTTCGCCGCGAGCGACGCCGCCATGGCGGAGCTCACGGCGGCGGACCTGGCCGAGGCGATGGCCGGCCACCCGCCGATCGGCCGCCCGAAGCCCGGGGACCCGACCTCCGCCCGCGAGCAGCGCGGCATGGCCGGGGCCTCCGAGGAGCTCAAGGCCGAACTGCTCGAACTGAACCTGGCCTACCAGGAGAAGTTCGGCCACGTCTTCCTCATCTGCGCCACCGGTGCGACCGGCGAGCAGATGCGGGACGCGGTCAAGGCCCGGATCCGGAACACCGCCGAGGCCGAGCGGGAGATCGCCCGCGGAGAACTCGTCAAGATCAACCGGATTCGTCTGACCCGACTCGCCGAAGGAGAGTGACGGGGCTCATGAGCACCGACACCACCGCCTCCGTGTCCACGCACATCCTGGACACCAGCATCGGCCGCCCCGCCGAGGGCGTCGCCGTCTCGCTCGCGGCCCGCAGCGGCCCCGCCGCCCAGTGGACCGCCCTGGGCGGCTCGGCCACCGACGCCGACGGGCGCTGCAAGGACCTCCCGGCGCTGCCGGAGGGCACCACCCACGTACGCCTCGACTTCGAGACCGAGGCGTACTTCGCACAGAAGCAAGCCGCCGAGGCGCAGCAGGACGCCCCCCGCGTAAGGGACAGCGGTGCGTTCTTCCCCGAGGTGACCATCACGTTCGCGGTCCACCCGGGCGAGCACTACCACGTACCGCTGCTGCTCAACCCGTTCGGCTACTCCGTTTACCGAGGGAGCTAGCAGACCATGCCCACGATTCTCGGCCAGAACCAGTACGGCAAAGCAGAGAACCGCGTCGTCAGGATCACGCGGGACGGCGACACCCACCACATCAAGGACCTGAACGTCTCGGTCGCCCTCTCCGGCGACATGGACGACGTCCACTACTCCGGCTCGAACGCGAACGTCCTGCCGACGGACACCACCAAGAACACGGTGTACGCCTTCGCCAAGGAGTACGGCATAGAGTCCGCCGAGCAGTTCGGCATCCACCTGGCCCGCTGGTTCGTAGGCAGCCAGGAGCCGATCCACCGGGCGCGCATCCGCATCGAGGAGTACGCCTGGGAGCGGATCCCCACCTCGGACGCCAACTCGAAGTTCATCGGCTCCGACGACGTCAAGCACTCCTTCGTCCGCAAGGGCCAGGAGACCCGCGTCACCCAGGTCACCTACGACGGCAGCAGCTGGGAGGTCGTCTCCGGCCTGAAGGACCTGGTCGTCATGAACTCCACGAACTCCGAGTTCTGGGGCTACGTGAAGGACAAGTACACCACCCTCCAGGAGGCGTACGACCGCATCCTCGCGACCCAGGTCTCCGGCCGCTGGCGGTTCAACTGGACCGACGACGAGCAGCGCATGCCGAACTGGGAGCGCTCCTACGAGGCCACCCGGAAGCACATGCTGGAGGCCTTCGCCGAGACGTACTCCCTCTCGCTCCAGCAGACGCTTTACCAGATGGGCTCGCGCATCATCAACCACCGCTCGGAGATCGACGAGGTCCGCTTCTCGCTCCCGAACAAGCACCACTTCCTCGTCGACCTGGAGCCCTTCGGCCTCAAGAACGACAACGAGGTGTACTTCGCCGCGGACCGCCCCTACGGCCTGATCGAGGCCACCATCCTGAGGGACGGCGCCGACGCGCGCATCCCGGTGGACCTCACCAACCTGTAGGCCGCACCGGAACCGGCACGGGCGCCCGGGTCCGGGGGCTCCGCAGTAGCCCCCGGACCCGGACCCGGGACCCGGCCCCCCACCCGCACGCCGCACCCGCACGCCGCACCCGCAACACCCGCGAACTTCCAGAACTCGGCACCCGGAGCATCACACGGGGCAGCAGTACTGTCAGCTGCCACGCCCCCGGTTTCGGCACTCAAATCCCTGGGTCCTGCCGTGCCCGCACCGCCACTGAAAGCACGAGGAAGCCCCATGGCAGCCACTGACAGCGCGGCCCGGCGCATCGTCATCGAGAACTGCGCGATCGCGACCGTCGACGCGAACGACACCGAGTACGCCTCGGGCCACATCGTCATCGCCGGCAACAGGATCGAGTCCGTCGGCCCGGGCAGCGCCCCCGCGGACCTCGAGAACGTGGAGCGCCGGATCGACGCCACCGGCCACCTCGTGACCCCCGGCCTGGTCAACACCCACCACCACTTCTACCAGTGGATCACCCGCGGCCTGGCCACCGACCACAACCTCTTCAACTGGCTCGTGGCGCTCTACCCGACGTGGGCGCGCATCGACGAGCAGATGGCCTACTCGGCCGCGCAGGGCTCCCTCGCCGCCATGGCCCGCGGCGGTGTCACCACCGCCATGGACCACCACTACGTCTACCCGAAGGGCGCCGGCGACCTCTCCGGGGCGATCATCCGCGCCGCGTCCGAGATGGGTGTCCGCTTCACCCTGGCGCGCGGCTCCATGGACCGCAGTGAGAAGGACGGCGGCCTGCCGCCGGACCACGCTGTCGAGACCCTCGAAGGCGCCCTCGCCGACACCGAGGCCACCGTCAAGAAGTTCCACGACGCCTCCTTCGACGCGATGACCCAGGTCGCCGTCGCCCCCTGCTCCCCCTTCTCCGTCTCCACCGAACTGCTCAGGCAGGGCGCCGAACTGGCCCGCCGCCTCGGCGTGCGCATGCACACCCACGGCAGCGAGACGGTCGAGGAGGAGAAGTTCTGCCACGAGCTCTTCGGCATGGGCCCGACCGACTACTTCGAGTCCACCGGCTGGCTCGGCGAGGACGTGTGGATGGCGCACAGCGTCCACATGAACGACTCCGACATCGCGGCCTTCGCCCGCACCAGGACCGGCGTGGCGCACTGCCCCTCCTCCAACGCCCGGCTCGCCGCCGGCATCGCCCGCGTACCGGACATGCTCGCCGCCGGCGTCCCGGTCGGCCTCGGCGTCGACGGCACCGCCTCCAACGAGTCCGGCGAACTGCACACCGAGCTGCGCAATGCGCTGCTCATCAACCGCCTGAACCCGGTGCACCGCGAGGCCGCGCTCAACGCCCGGCAGGCGCTGCGCCTCGGCACGTACGGCGGCGCTCAGGTCCTCGGCCGCGCCGACAGCATCGGCTCGCTGGAGGCCGGCAAGCTCGCCGACCTGGTGCTGTGGAACCTCTCCACCTTCCTGCACTCCTCCATCGCCGACCCGGTCACCGCCCTCGTCTTCGGCGCGGCCGCCCCGGTGACGGCGTCGTTCGTCAACGGCCGGCAGATCGTCGAGGGCAACCGCCTGCTCACCGCCGACGAGGACGCCATCGCCCGCTCCACGCGGGCCGAGGCGCAGCGCCTCGCGCGCATCACCGCGCAGGGCTGACCCCCCGGAAGTCCGGCCGGGGGGGACGGCCCCCGGCCGGCGGCCGCGGACCCGAGCGGGGTCCGCGGGAGCCGTTCCCGGGGTGCGCCCGCGGATCCTCTCCACAGGCGCACCCAGGGGCGGTGACTCGTGCACCACCCTTCCCCCGCCACACCCCGCGTGCCGGCGCGCGGCAAATGACTCGGGCGAATCGTTTCCGCATGCCGCCGCACACCCCGCGACCCCGCGCTCGCTCCACCCGCAGACCGCACGCACCACCTCCATGACACCCACGTCCTGCCGACGTGTTAACCGACCGGAGGAAGCCGTGGCCCAACCGCCCAGGTTTCGCAAAGACGCAGCCGCCGCACCCGGGGAGAAGCACCCGGTCGACGAGACGCTCCCCCCGCTCAAGATGTTCACCAGCGGCCTCCAGCACGTGGCCGCCATGTACGCGGGCGTCGTCGCCCCGCCCATGATCCTCGGCCCGGCCGTCGGGCTCACCCCCACCGAGACCGCCTTCCTGATGGGCGCCTCGCTCTTCACGGCCGGCATCGCCACCCTGCTCCAGACCCTCGGGTTCTGGCGGATCGGCGCCCGGCTCCCCTTCGTCAACGGCGTCTCCTTCGCCGGCGTCACCCCGATGATCGCCATCGGCAAGGACCGCGGCGCGGACGCCCTCCCCGTGATCTTCGGCGCGATCATCGTCGCCGGGGCGGCCGGCTTCCTCGCCGCCCCCTACTTCGGCAGGCTCGTCCGCTTCTTCCCGCCCGTCGTCACCGGCACCGTCATCACCCTCATCGGCGTCTCACTGCTGCCCGTGGCCTTCAACTGGTCCCAAGGCGGGGACCGCACCGCCGCCGACTACGGCTCGATCCCGCACATAGGCCTCGCCGCGGCCACCCTCGTCATCGTCCTGCTGCTGCGCAGACTCCTGCGCGGCTTCCTCCGCCAGATCGCCATCCTGCTCGGCCTCGTCGCCGGCACCCTCCTCGCCATCCCCCTCGGCATGGCCGACTTCTCGGCCGTCGCCGACGCGCCCCTCCTCGGCTTCCCGGCCCCCTTCCACTTCGGGGCCCCGCAGTTCCAGGTCGCCGCCATCGTCTCGATGTGCCTCGTCATGCTGGTCTGCATGACCGAGTCCACCGCCGACATCCTCGCCCTCGGCCGCATCGTGGACCGCCCGGCCGACGCCCGCACCATCGAGGGCGGCCTGCGCGCCGACGCCCTCGGCAGCGCCGTCAGCCCCCTCTTCAACGGCTTCATGTGCAGCGCGTTCGCCCAGAACATCGGGCTCGTCGCCATGACGAAAGTACGCAGCAGGTTCGTCGTCGCCACCGGCGGCGGCATCCTCATCCTGCTCGGCCTCTGCCCGATCGCCGCATCCGCCATCGGCGTCGTCCCGCTGCCCGTCCTCGGCGGCGTCGGCATCGTCCTCTTCGGCTCCGTCGCCGCCAGCGGCATCCAGACCCTGGCCGGCGCCGCCATGGAGCGCGGCGAGAACGCCCTGATCGTCGCCGCCTCCCTCGGCATCGGCCTGATCCCAATCGCCGCCCCGGACTTCTACCACGCCTTCCCCAAGGACCTCCTGGTCGTCCTGGACTCCGGCATCAGCACCGGCTGCGTGACCGCCATCGCCCTGAACCTGGCCTTCAACCACCTGGGCGCCCGGCGCCGCAAAACCGCCGCCGAGGCCTGCCCGGAACCCCTGCCCGCCCACTGACCGCACCCCCGCCGCCGGGCCGTACGCCACCCACTGCGGGCGTGGCGTACGGCCCGGCCCGCGCCGTTCCGCGGCCGCGGCTACGGGGCGTCTTCGGATGTGGCGTCCGGGCCGGGCCACAGCATCAGGTTGCTCATCAGCTCCGCCTGCTCGACCGCGTCGTCCAGGGCGTGGTGGGTGTGCCGGCGGCGCGAGCGCAGCTCGTACGGCATCCGGCCCTTGACGGCGGCGCGCAGAGGGACCCGCGCCTTCACCGCGTACAGGGTCTTCATGTCCAGGCACCCGGAGTGCCCGAAGGGGCTTTCGCCGCCGAACCGCATCAGATACCAGTACAGGAAGGTCCAGTCGAAGGAGGCCGGGTACCCGCACATGACGGGCTGCGCCCCGGCGGCCTGGGCCACCTCCCGCACCCAGGCCCGGAACGCGTCCATCGCCGCCGCCGGGTCGGCGCCCTCGCGCAGCAGCCGACCGCGGTCGAGGCCGCTGACGGCGAGCGCGTCCGGGTCGAACGCGTCGCTGATCGGGCGCAGTTCCCGGTAGAAGTTCTGCCGCTCGGGATCCGCCGGCGTGTAGGCGTCCCCGTCCTGCCGCCCGGCGACGGCGGCACCGAAGCTGATCATCGAATAGGGGCCGGGGATCGGTCCGTCGGCCTCGATGTCGACGGAGATGTAAAGGCTGGGACGTGCGGTACGGGCTGCCATGCGCGAGAGCATGCCAGCCGGCGGGTGTGCGGATCATCGGGATTTCCGACGGGAGCCGGTGGGTCGGGGTCGGGGGTGTGACGGCGGGAGCGTGGTGGGCGGGGGCTGGCGACTCGGCGTCGGGGGTGTGACGGCGGGGCGGGGGTCGGCGGGTGCCGACGGCTCGGCGTCGGGGCGCGACGGCGGGATGCGGGTCGGCGGGAGTCGACGGGTCGGGGTCGGGGGTGTGGCTGGGGGTGTCCCCGGCAGTTGATGGTGTCCGGGGCGGGCCGGTCCCTCAAGGGCGCGCCCGTTGGGCGCGTCGCTGTGCGATGGCCCTTGCGGGCCACCCTTGACCGACCGACCCGCCCCGGAGGCATTTTTTCTGCCGGGACGCCCCCAGGGGAACGGCCTGGAGGTACTTGGGCCTACAAGCCGGATCAGGGAGCTTCCGCCCCCGCCCCGGCGGCCGCATCCCACCCAACCGGCATCAGCCGACCCGTCGGCGGCGGCCGGGGCGCTCCGGCGTCGGGAAACGACGTCCAGAGCCTCATCCGGAGGCATGAGCGCGTGAGATCGCTACGTGGGCGCCCTCGGCTCAGCGCCTGGCCGCTGTCGGGGGCAGGGAGGCGCGGTGGATCGCTACGTGGGCGCCGTCGGTTCAGCTGCTCCCGGTCTCTCGGGCGGGCGGACGCCGCGGATCGTCACATGGGCGCCGTTTCTCGGCGGCTGACCGCCGGATCGTAGGGGACAGGCGGGGCGGATGCTGTCTCCTGTCGCCAGGCGTCGATATGCGAGGTCCGTGGAGGTGGGCTGGTGCGCTTCGCGCCCCACCACGGCCCGGTGCCGCTGAGGAGCATGGAGAAGCTGGGCCGCTTCGCGGCCCCGGGCGGCCGGGCGCCGAGCGGTCCGGCCCGCGCAGTGGTCTGTTGGCGCTTCGCCGCCCAGGCGGCGGCCGGCCGCTGAACTCGCGCTGCCGTGTGGCGATCTGGTGCGCTTCGTAACCTGAAGCGGGGGTGGGCGCTGAGTGGTGTTGGCGTGTGGCGGTCTGTCGCGTCTGCTTGCCCCAGGCGGGGGTCGGTCGCTGAACTGGCGGTGCCGTGTGGCGGTCTGGGGCGCTTCGCGGCCACGGGTGGCGGCGAGACGCTGAGCCGAGGGCGCCCACGTAGCGATCTCACGCGCTCATGCCTCCGGATGATGCTCTGGGCGTCGTTTCCCTACGTCACAGCCCTTCCGGGCTGTCGCCGAAGCTCTGCTGATGCCGTTGGGACGAAAGAGGCCGGCGGGGCGGGAGGGAGAGGGCTCTGATGCGCCCGTATGCCCCTCCTCCCCCCTGGCCGTTTCCCTGGGGGCGTCCCGGCAGAAAAAATGCCTCCGGGGCGGGCCGGTCGGTCAAGGGTGGCCCGCAAGGGCCATCGCACCGCGACGCGCCCAACGGGCGCGCCCTTGAGGCAAGGCCGCGTAGTTAGGGGTTGCGTTGCGTGGTCAAGGGGGTGGTGTGGGCAAGTTGGTATGTGCCGTATGCGGGTTTTTGGAGGGTGCCGTTG
>NZ_JBVIGV010000003.1:465730-560434 GCF_055570615.1 Streptomyces sp. NPDC031121 | reverse complement strand
TACAAGCACCGCAACGTCGTGGAACGGTGCTTCAACCGCCTCAAGCAGTGGCGAGGCATCGCCACCCGCTACGACAAGACCGCCCAGTCCTACAAAGCAGCCGTCACCCTCGCATCGATCCTGATGTGGGCCTGACACTTTGACGACAACTCCTAGTGGTGGGTGCCGCCGTCGATGCGGATCTCGGTGCCGGTGATGAACGCGCCGTCCTCGGAGCCCAGCATCGCGACGACGCCGGCGACCGTCTCCGGCGGCGCGAAGCCCTGGCCGATCGCGGGGGCGAGCTTGGCGAACAGGCTCCAGTCGGTGTCCTCGGGCAGGCCGGGGCCGGCGCCGGTGGTCATGCCGGACTCGATGGACCCGGGCGCGACGGCGACGAAGCGCAGGCCCCGCTTGCTGTACTCGGCGGACAGGGCGTGCGTCATGGACTGGATGCCGCCCTTGCTGGCCGCGTACGCGGCCATGTAGGGGTGGGCGAAGGACGCCGAGGTGGAGCTGAAGTTCACGACGACCGGCCGGTCGCCCTCCAGCAGCGCCGGCAGCGACTCGCGGATCATGAGGAAGGTGCCGGTCAGGTTGACGGCGAGGACCTTGTTCCACAGGTCGAGCGGGGTCTGGTGGGTGTGGGCGCAGCGCAGGATGCCGGCGGCGTTGACGAGCACGTCGAGCCCGCCGAGGGCGGCGACGGCGGCGGGCACGGCCGCGGCGACGGCGGCCTCGTCGGATATGTCGAGGACGGCGGTGGTGAGCCGGTCCGCGTGCCCGTCGGCGGCAGCCTGCCCGGCGGTGGCCTTCAGGCCTGCCTCGTCGACGTCGGCGGTGTGGACACGGCCGCCCTCGGCCAGGATGCGGTGCACGGTGGCCCGGCCGATGCCGGAGCCACCGCCGGTGATGAGGACGCGTCGTCCCTCGTAACGGTTCATGCGCTGAGAGTACCCATACGGTGACACGCTTTGCCAGCATGCCAAAACGCGCATTCCGGGCTCGCGGGAGGGGTAGGCTGTCCCCCCGTGAGATCCCCTCGTCCGTACTCCCCCCGGACCGGCCCCGCCGCCGCCCAGTCCCTGACCGAGCGCCGCAAGGCCGCCACCCAGCTCGACATCGCCCGCGCCGCCTGCGCCCTGTTCGCCGAGCACGGCCCCGACGGCACCACCGCGGAGGACATCGCCCACCGCGCCGGCGTCGCCCTGCGCACCTTCTACCGCTACTTCCGCAACAAGCAGGAGGCCGTCGCCCCGCTCCTCGCCACCGGCGCGGACACCTGGCGCGCGATGCTCGCCGAGGAAACCCCCGGCACCCCGGTCGCGGAAGCACTGGAACGCGCGATCACCCGCACCCTCACCGCCCCTCAGGCCGTCGGCGAAGGCCTGGAGGTCACCCGCGGCCTCCTCCGCGCCGCCGCGACCGACCCGGCCCTGCGCGCCGTCTGGTACCGCGTCAACCAGGACTCCGAGGAGGCCCTGGTCCCGCTCCTCACCCGCCTCACGGCCGGAACGGCGGACCCCCTCTCCGTCCGCCTCCTGGCCGCGGCCGCCACGGACGCCATCCGCATCGCCCTGGAACTCTGGTCCGCCACGGACACCCCCTGCACGGGCCCGGACTCCCCGCACCAGCTGGCCATCCGCTCCCTCCGCGCCCTGACGGCGTCGCTCCCCCTTCCCCAGGGCCGGACCGTGCCTGCGCCGTGAGGCCGCGCACCCGCCGCACCGGGGTCGGTTTGCAACCATGCAACCTTTTTTGTTGCATGGTTGCATGCTGTTTCGGATCCCCTCCCTGGCTGATGACGATCTGCGGGTCCTCGAGGAGATCGAGGAGCTCCGCGGCGAACTGGACCTCTACCTCAAGCCCACGGTGCGAGGGACAAAGCAGTTGCGCAGGAATCTGACCGCGCGGGCCATCGCCGGCTCCAACACGATTGAGGGCTATGCCGCCTCCGTCGACGACGTCGAAGCCCTCATGGCAGGAGAGCAGCCGCTCGACGCCAGCGAGACGACCCGCAAGGAGCTTGATGGCTACCAGCGGGCCATGACGTACATCCAGTCCCTGCACGATGTGCCGAAGGAGGACTTCCGATACGACCTGGGCCTCCTCAACGGCATCCACTTCATGATCCAGGAACACCACCCCGCCAAGCGGCCCGGCCGGCTCCGGCTAGGCCCGGTGTTCGTGACCAATCCCGACGACAGCACGATCATGGACTACACGGGGCCGGATCACGAGCGGGTCCCCGGCCTCGTAGCCGAGCTGCTGGAGTGGCTGAACGAGGGCGACCTCGATCAGCCGGTACACGTGCGGGCGTCGATGGCCCACTTGAACCTGGTGAAGATCCATCCCTGGGCCGACGGCAACGGCAGGACATCACGCTCCCTGTCGACGCTGGTCTTCTCCCGCGAGGCACGGATGCCGGCAGAGTTCTCCTCCATCGAGGAGTGGCTCGGCCTCGGCGCCAACACCTTCCGCTACTACGACATGCTCAAGGAGGTCGGCGGAGAAGTCTGGAGTCCGCAGCGGGACGCGGGGCCGTGGATCAAATTCTGTCTGGGCGCCCACCATATGCAGGCGCAGATGACCAAGCGGCGCATCGGCTTCTTCCGCGACGCGTGGGGCCTTCTCGTCGAGGCGGCCACCGCCTCCGGCCTCGACGAGCGGACGGTCTTCGCGCTGCTGCCCGCCCTGGCAGGATCGAGGGTGCGGCGCACGGTCTACCAGCAGGACGCCGAGCTGAGCGCGGACACGGCAATGCGGGACATGAAGGCGATGGTGGCCGCGGGGTGGCTGGAGGCGCACGGCCAGGCTCGCGGACGCTTCTACACGGCCGGTGAGGCGATGGGCGCGGTGCGGGAGAAGGTACGGCAGTCGACGAGGCCCGTACGGAATCCCTACAACCGCTGACGCCCCCGGTCCCCCCAGGTTTCCGGGCCCGCACCCGACCGCCCGAGGCCGGCCCGGGAACGGCGAAGGGCCCCGCTGCTCCCGGGTGGGAGCGGCGGGGCCCTTCGGCTGCCGGCTTAGAGGTCGAAGTAGAGCTCGAACTCGTGCGGGTGCGGGCGCAGGGCGATCGGGGCGATCTCGTGGGTGCGCTTGTAGTCGATCCACGTCTCGATCAGGTCCGCGGTGAAGACGCCGCCGGCGAGGAGGTACTCGTGGTCGTCCTCCAGGGCCTTGAGGACGTTCTCCAGGCTGGTCGGGACCTGCGGGACGTTCGCGTGCTCCTCGGGAGCCAGCTCGTACAGGTCCTTGTCGATCGGCTCCATCGGCTCGATCTTGTTCTTGACGCCGTCGAGACCGGCCAGCAGCAGCGCCGAGAACGCCAGGTACGGGTTCGAGGACGGGTCCGGGGCGCGGAACTCGACGCGCTTCGCCTTCGGGTTCGAGCCCGTGATCGGGATGCGCATCGCGGCGGAGCGGTTGCGCTGCGAGTACACCAGGTTCACCGGCGCCTCGAAGCCCGGCACCAGGCGGTGGTACGAGTTCACCGTCGGGTTGGTGAAGGCCAGCAGCGACGGGGCGTGCTTGAGGATGCCGCCGATGTAGTAGCGGGCGGTGTCCGACAGGCCCGCGTAGCCCGCCTCGTCGTAGAAGAGCGGCTCGCCGCCCTGCCACAGCGACTGGTGGACGTGCATGCCGGAGCCGTTGTCGCCGAAGATCGGCTTCGGCATGAAGGTCGCGGTCTTGCCGTTGCGCCAGGCGACGTTCTTCACGATGTACTTGAAGAGCATCAGGTCGTCGGCCGCGGCGAGCAGCGTGTTGAACTTGTAGTTGATCTCGGCCTGGCCGCCGGTGCCGACCTCGTGGTGCTGGCGCTCGACCTGGAGGCCCTGGGCGTCCAGCTCCAGGGAGATCTCGGCGCGCAGGTCGGCGAAGTGGTCGACCGGGGCGACCGGGAAGTAGCCGCCCTTGTAGCGGACCTTGTAGCCGCGGTTGTTCTCCTCGGAGCCGGTGTTCCAGGCGCCGGCCTCGGAGTCGATGTGGTAGAAGCCCTCGTTCGCGGTGGTCGCGAAGCGCACGCTGTCGAAGATGTAGAACTCGGCCTCGGGCCCGAAGAACGCGGTGTCGGCGATGCCGGTGGAGGCGAGGTACGCCTCGGCCTTCTTCGCGATGTTGCGCGGGTCGCGGCTGTAGGCCTCGCCCGTGATCGGGTCGTGGATGAAGAAGTTGATGTTCAGCGTCTTGTCGCGGCGGAACGGGTCCAGGCGGGCGGTGCTGATGTCGGCACGCAGCGCCATGTCGGACTCGTGGATCGCCTGGAAGCCGCGGATCGAGGAGCCGTCGAAGGCGAGCTCCTCGGCCGGGTCGAACGCCTTCGCCGGGATGGTGAAGTGCTGCATCACACCGGGCAGGTCGCAGAACCGGACGTCGACGAACTTGACGTCGTTGTCCGCGATGTACTTCTTGATCTCGTCGGCGTTCTGGAACATCCAACTCCTCCTACTCCCGATCCCGGGGGAGGGACGGGCTGTATAGCTCGTGGTGCGTCAGTGCGGTGCCGCACGCTGACCCGACCATAAGCAGGCGGGATTTCTCAGGCATGACCCATTTGTTTCGCCCAAGTTAACCAGGGTCCGCCCGAAGCGCCGGGGAGCACCACAGGTACCGTGGTCCGGTGGACAACAGGCAAGCAATCGGATCGTGGCTCTCCGGCCCCCGCGCGGCGGCCGAGGACATGGGCGTGGAGTTCGGCTATCCGGGCCAGCAGCTCGGCCTGCCGGAGCAGGGCCCGGGCTCGGTGGCGCGTTTCGGGCGCCGGCTGGGCGCGGTCGCCGTCGACTGGATCGGCTGCCAGGTGATCGCATACGGGCTGATCACGGGCGGCGACATGTCCGCGACGGGCAACTGGACGCTCGGCCTGTTCCTGGGCCTCACCCTCCTGACCGTGGGCACGGTCGGCTCCACCCCGGGCAAGCGCCTCCTGGGCCTGCGCGTCGTCTCCCTGGACGGCGGCCGCCTCGGCTTCGGCAGGGTGCTGCTGCGCACCGCGCTGCTGGCCCTCGCCATCCCGGCCCTGATCTGGGACCGCGACGGCCGCGGCCTCCACGACCGCGTGTCCCGCGCCGTCCAGGTCAGGATCTGAGCCCGGACGGCAAGAAGGGCGCCCTGGCGGCCATCCGGCCGGCCAGTGGCGCCCTTTTCCGTCTGTCTGCGTATACGGCTCGGAAGAAGCTTCCCGGGTGGGACATGACCGGCAGGGGGCCCTGCCGGTCACCGTCTCGCCGCCGGCTAGCGCCCGCGGGGCGGGCGGGCGGAACCGCCGCGCCCGGGGATCGGGCCCTTCGGGAGCGGCATGTTGCTCATGAGGTCGCCCATGGCGCGGAGCTTGTCGTTGACCTGGGTGACCTGGGGGCCGGAGAGGACGCGGGGCAGCTTGAGCAGGGTGGTGCGGACCTTCTTCAGCGGCACCTGGCCCTCGCCGGTGCCGACGATGAAGTCGTGGACCGGGACGTCCGGCATGATGCGGGCGAGCTTGCGCTTCTCGGCGGCCAGCAGGGCCTTGACCCGGTTCGGGTTGCCCTCGGCGATCAGGACGACGCCGGCCTTGCCGACGGCGCGGTGGACGAGGTCCTGGCTGCGGTTCATCGCGATGGCCGGGGTGGTGGTCCAGCCGCGGCCCACGTTGTCCAGGACGGCCGCGGCGGCGCCGGGCTGGCCCTCCATCTGGCCGAACGCGGCCCGCTCGGCGCGGCGGCCGAAGATGATCGCCATCGCGAGGAACGCCACCAGGAAGCCCAGGATGCCCAGGTAGACCGGGTGGTCGATCAGGAAGCCGATCGCAAGGAAGACACCGAAGGTGACGATTCCCACGCCCGCGACGACCAGGCCGACCTTCGGGTCGGCCTTCCGCGTCATTTTGTACGTCAGGGCGATCTGCTTCAGTCGCCCGGGGTTCGCAGCAGTCTCTGCGTTTGCCTTCCTCGCCATAAGCGCAGTTTACGTGGCCTGCGGGGTCCGGGTCGCCGCGGCCTCGAGTACGTGCTCGGTTTCGACGCGGTCCCTGGCCCGGCGCCGGTCCTCCAGGACTGCGGCCCAGGCGTTGCGCCGGGCGCCGCTCATGAGGAGCGACTCGAAGCCCCGGAAGGCCTGGGTGAACGACGGGATGGCAATGGCGCGTACGGGCGCGGCCTGCATGGTCTCGTTCCCTTTCACGGTGCTCTCGTCGGTCTGGAGCGCACGGCGGGGGACGGCGGCGGGCCCGGCGGCGTGCGCGGTGCGTTGACCCATGGTCACTGTCCGGTGTTACCAGGGCGTGACCGGCTGGTCAAACGGTGATGAAACATTTACGCGGCCCGTCGGTCCTCTTCCCACGAAGAGCCTACGGGCCGCGTCCATGCGTATTACCGTCCGGTAATAACCTGTGCGGGAGTTCACACCACGCCGTCAGGCGAGGGTTTCGGCTCCGCTCCGCTTCTCCATCGCCTGCTGGTAGAGGCGGCCGGCCCGGTACGAGGAGCGGACCAGCGGCCCGGACATGACGCCTGAGAAGCCGATCTCCTCGGCCTCCTTCGCCAGCTCGACGAACTCGGCGGGCTTCACCCACCGCTCCACGGGGTGGTGCCGCGGCGAGGGCCGCAGGTACTGGGTGATGGTGATGAGCTCGCAGCCGGCCTCGTGCAGGTCGCGCAGGGCCTGCGTGACCTCCTCGCGCTCCTCGCCCATGCCGAGGATCAGGTTCGACTTGGTGACCAGGCCGTACGCGCGGGCCTTGGTGATCACTTCGAGGGAGCGCTCGTAGCGGAAGCCGGGCCGGATCCGGCGGAAGATCCGCGGGACCGTCTCGACGTTGTGCGCGAAGACCTCGGGGCGGGAGGCGAAGACCTCCTCCAGCAGCTCCGGGACCGCGTTGAAGTCGGGGGCGAGCAGTTCGACCTTGGTGCGGCCGGCCTCGCGGCCCGCCGTCTGCTCGTGGATCTGGCGCACGGTCTCGGCGTACAGCCAGGCGCCGCCGTCGGCCAGGTCGTCACGGGCGACGCCGGTGATGGTGGCGTAGTTGAGGTCCATCGTGACGACGGACTCGCCGACGCGGCGGGGCTCGTCGCGGTCCAGGGCCTCGGGCTTGCCGGTGTCGATCTGGCAGAAGTCGCAGCGGCGGGTGCACTGGTCGCCGCCGATGAGGAAGGTGGCCTCGCGGTCCTCCCAGCACTCGTAGATGTTCGGGCAGCCGGCCTCCTGGCACACGGTGTGCAGGCCCTCGCCCTTCACGAGGTTCTGCATCTTCGTGTACTCGGGACCCATCTTCGCCCGGGTCTTGATCCACTCGGGCTTGCGCTCGATGGGGGTCTGGCTGTTGCGGACCTCCAGGCGCAGCATCTTGCGTCCGTCGGGTGCGACTGCGCTCACGACCGGCTCCCTGTGACTTCGATTCCTCGGCGACCACCAGGGTACGCCCGTAATTTCGTACGCTCTTAC
Organism: Streptomyces sp. NPDC031121; assembly: GCF_055570615.1. Taxonomy (NCBI): domain Bacteria; kingdom Bacillati; phylum Actinomycetota; class Actinomycetes; order Kitasatosporales; family Streptomycetaceae; genus Streptomyces; species Streptomyces sp. NPDC031121. The sequence goes on along the minus strand of NZ_JBVIGV010000003.1, from coordinate 553,033 downwards.
GTCGGCCAACCCGGGGAGGGGCGGGCCCATTCCCGGCGGGCTACGCCCCGGCCGCGCCCTCGACGGGGCGGGGCCGCAGGTCGGCGTTCTCCAGGATGTCCTTCAGGTGCTTCTCCGCCACCGGCACGACCTCGGCGACGGTGACCTCGCGGCCCAGTTCGTACGAGAGCGAGGTCACACCGGCGTCGCGGATGCCACAGGGCACGATCCGGTCGAACCAGGTGTTGTCCGGATTCACGTTCAGCGAGAAGCCGTGCATCGTGACGCCCTTCGCGACGCGGATGCCGATCGCGGCGAGCTTGCGGTCCTCGCGGCGCTGGCCGGCGTTGGAGGGGGCGTACTCGGGGCCGTTCAGCCGGGGGTCGAACTCGTCGTCGTGGAGCCGGGGGTCGAGGTCGAGGGAGAGGCCGCCGATCCTGGGGCGCTCCTCGACGGGGTCGCCGAGCACCCACACCCCGGAGCGGCCCTCTACGCGGGTGGTCTCCAGGCCGAAGTCGGCGGCGGTGCGGATCAGCGCCTCCTCCAGGCGGCGCACGTGCGCGACGACGTCCACGGGCCGGGGCAGCTTCATGATCGGGTAGCCGACGAGCTGGCCGGGGCCGTGCCAGGTGATCTTGCCGCCGCGGTCGACGTCCACGACGGGGGTGCCGTCGAGGGGGCGCTCGCTGTCGGCGGTGCGCCGCCCGGCCGTGTACACGGGCCGGTGCTCCAGCAGCAGGCAGGTGTCGGCGATCTCGTCGGCGAAGCGCGCCGCGTGGACCCGCCGCTGCTCGTCCCACGCCTCGGTGTACTCGACGTAGTCCGGCCCGAAGCCCAGGTGGACGAATTCCAGCTCAGCCACGGCAGCGCCTCCTCGTTGAAACTGCTGTGTGCACGTATCGCACGAGCCAAGGGTACGGCGCCCCCTTCCGGGCCCCTCCTGGGGTCGGCGGCAGCCGGAGCCCGGCCCCTGGGCCGCTGCTCAGCGGCCGCTCTCCGGGAGCGGGCCGGGCAGCAGCCGGGGCGGCCTGCGGCCGGCGGGCGGGCGGTCCGGGTCCTCGTCGGCGCGCGGCAGCCGCCGGTGGCCCTCCGAGTGGTCGTTGACCCAGCCGCAGACCCCGCACGCGTACCGCCCGTCGAGCCCCGCGATGTACGTGCCGCACCGGCGGCACTCGGCCTCGGTGATCTCGGGCGCGGGCAGCGGCGCGGGGGCGGCGGCGGACGGCTCCGCCTTGGTGGGCCTGGGGGTCATGGGGCGCAGCGTACGCGGCCGGCGTCGACGCGGCCGTAAAGAGCCCTGCCGATTCTGCACACGATCGGATGAATATGGGGCAGAGAGGGCGGCACGGGGGTAGTTCGCCGCTACATTCACGCCGTTCACAGGGCCGGGACCCCGGTCCGGCACGTCAGGAAACCGTGGAGCCGATGACGGAACGACCCGCGCAGCACGTCCCCAACCGCCAGCTCGCGGCGCTGATCGCGGAAGCCGGTTTCTCCAACGCCGGTCTGGCCCGCCGCGTCGACCAGCTGGGCCTGGAGCACGGCCTCGACCTCCGGTACGACAAGACCTCCGTGACCCGGTGGCTGCGCGGGCAGCAGCCCCGCGGCACGACTCCGGCGCTCATCGCCGAGGTCTTCACCCGGCGCCTGGGCCGCCGGCTCTCCGCACAGGATCTGGGCCTGGACGCGTGCGCCCCCGTCTACGCCGGGCTGGAGTTCGCGGCCACGCCGGAGGAGGCCGTGGACATCGCCAGCGGGCTGTGGCGCAAGGACTCCGGCTCGCACGCCGAACTGCGGAAGATCGCCTTCACCCCGGCCGGGCTGGTCGTGCCCAGCCGCGACTGGCTGATCGGCCGGCCCGACGAGCGGGTCGGCCGCGGCGCCGACCCGGCCGCCGCCGCCGCACGCGTCCCCGTCCAGGGTCGCGGCAGCGTGCCCCGCCAGCGCCAGATCGACCGCGGGCCCGGCCAGCGCGTCACCGGCGGGGACATCGCGGCGCTGCGCTCGGTCGGCGAGCTGTTCCGGACCCTGGACCAGGCGTACGGCGGCGGGCACGCCCGCCAGGCGCTGGTGCGCTATCTGGAGCACGAGGCGGAGCCGATGCTCCGCGGCACCTACGGGGAGACCACCGGCCGCCGGCTGTTCGCGGCCGCCGCGGACCTGACCCGGCTGGCCGGCTGGACCTCGTACGACATCGCCGCGCACGGGCTGGCGCAGCGGTACTTCGTGCAGGCGCTGCGGCTCGCGCAGGCCGCCGCGGACCGGCCGTACGGGGCGTACGTGCTGGTCACGATGAGCCGGCAGGCGGTCTACCTGGGGCACGGCCGGGAGGCGGTGCAGCTTGCCCGCGTCGCCCAGCAGGGCGTGGGCTCCGGCCCGCCGCCGCTGGTCCAGGCCCTGCTGCACGCCGCGGAGGCCCGGGGGCACGCGGTGCTCGGCGAGGTCCGGGCCGCGACGGCGTCGCTGGTGCGGGCCGAGCGCTGCCTGGGCGCGGCGCGGCCCGGCGACGACGTGCCGCACTGGGCGAAGTCCTTCGACGAGGCGACGCTCGCCGACGAGTTCGGGCACTGCCACCGCGACCTCCAGCAGTACCGGGCCGCGGCCCAGCATGCGGAGCGCTCGCTCCAGTTGCGCGCGCCGGCGTACGCCCGCTCGCGCCTCTTCTGCAAGGTGGTGCTGGCCACGGCACGCCTCGGCCTGGGCGAACTCGACCAGGCGTGCGCGCTCGGCGCGGAGGCGGCGCAGCAGGCCATGGAGATGCGCTCGGTGCGCGCGGTGGAGTACGTACGGGACTTCGAGCGCCGGCTGGAGCCGTACCGGGACGCCTCGGCCGTGCGGACGTACCGGGACCGGGTCGCGGCCCTGTCCTAGCTAGGGGGTGTGGCCGCACGCAGTCGGGCCCGGCCGCCCCGCCGGGGGACCGGGCACCGGGCCTCTGTGGTTCTCAGGCCACCGCTGGCAGGGCCTCCCCGGCGCCGGCCGGGAGCCGGATGCCGAAGTCGCGCAGGACGGCCCCGGCGGCGCGGCGGGCCGAGTGCAGGGCGCCCTGGACGGTGTTCGCGTCACGGTGGTCGCCGCACACGTACAGCCCGGCGAGGACCCGGACCGGTCGCCGCAGGTCGTACGGGGGCGGCATCGCGGGGACGGCCTCGGGGGCGTGGTGGACGGCGAGCGGCTCCCAGTCCCGGGTGGCGGTGTCGTACAGCCGGGCCAGCCGGGAGGCGACGGTGCGCACGGGCGGCGGAGGGCCGAGGACGGTGGTGGTGACGAGGCTGCGCCCGGCCGGCGCCCGCGTCGGGTCGACCGCGCTCATGACGGCGGTGTGGGCGACGGGCCAGCGGGGGTCGCCGTCGAGGAGGAGGGAGCCGTCCCAGGGCAGGGGGGCGGCGGTGGCGTGGTGGATGACGGTCACCTCGTGGAAGGTTGGCACCCGCAGCCCCGGCAGGAGCGCGGCGGCGGCCCGCGCGCCCGTGGCGAGGACGAGGGAGCGGCAGGCGAAGTCGCCGTGGTCCTCGGTGGTGACGAGGTTCGTCGCGACCGACCGGACGCGGACGCCGGTGCGGACGGTGCCCGGCGGCAGTCCGGTGGCGAGCAGCCGGGGCAGGGCCGCGGCCCCGCCCTCGGGCACGGCGAGCCGCCCGCGGGCGAAGGTGCGCAGGGCCAGGTCGGCGACCCGGCTGGAGGTGGTGAGGTCCGGGTCCCGCAGCAGGGCGGAGAGCAGCGGGCGCAGCGTGCTGCCCATGCCCCGGGTGCGGAGGGCCTGTGCGGCGGTGCGCTCGGGCCGGGCGAGGACGCGGTCGGCGGGCAGGGCGGCGAGCCGCCCGAGGTAGGCGCTGAGCCGGGCCTGGTCGAAGGAGCCGCTGGCCAGTGCGCGGGCGGGGGTGAGTGCCCCGGCCCGCAGTTGCCGGCCTTCGGCGTGGACGAGGACGCCGGGGGCGAAGGGCCGCAGCACGAGGGCGGCGAGGCCGGGCGTCCGGTCGAGTTCGGTGTACGAGGTGTTGAGCAACTGGCCGACCCGGTCGAGCCGGAACCCGTCCGCGTGCTCGGTGGCCATGCGGCCGCCGCTGTCCTCCGCGGCCTCCAGGACGGTGACGGTGACCCCCGCCGCGATCAGGTGCTGTGCCGCCGCGAGTCCTGAGACCCCGGCTCCTACGATGACGACGTCCGCATGCTGTGCGGCGCGGTGCGAGCTGCTGAGCACGTGCCCCTCCCCGAGGTCGGCGCGGCTGTGTGGGGATGCTCCTTCCCCCAACGGACTCAAGGGGAACCCGAGTTCGGTGCGCTATTCCGGTCGGATCCGGTCGCACGGCGGTCGCATCCGGGTCACGAACGGTCGCACGACGCCCTTTTGTGCGCTGCCGTGGGAGCCGTGGGACGGGCGCGCCGCGACGTGTCGCGTGCGGCGACGCGGGCGGGCGGCGGGCCGGGCGGCGCGGGGCGCCGCGGTGCGGTCAGGGGGCCGCGGGGGCGGCGAGCGCCGCGCGCAGCGCGTCCTCGATGCCCGGGTGCCGGAACGCGAACCCCGACCTCAGCAGCCTGAGGGGGCGCGCACGCTGACTGCCCAGCACGTCCTGCGCGAGCTCGCCGAGGACCAGGCGCAGCGCCGGGGCGGGCACCGCCAGCAGTGTCGGCCGGTGCAGGACCCGGCCCATCGCGGCGGTCACCTCCCGGTTGGTCGCCGGCTCCGGCGCGGCCAGGTTCACCGGCCCGGACAGCTCGGGGGTGTCGAGGAGGTGCCGCAGTGCCGCGACCTCGTCGTGCAGGGAGATGAACGGCCAGAACTGGCGGCCGCTGCCGAGCCGCCCGCCGAGCCCCGCCCGGAACAGCGGGAACATCCGCCCCCAGGCTCCCCCGCGGCCGGAGACGACCAGCCCGGTCCGTGCGAACACCGTCCGCACGCCCGCCTCCCGGACCGGGTCGGCCGCGGCCTCCCACGCCTGGCACACCTCCGGCAGGAAGCCGCTCCCGGCGGGGGCGGTCTCGTCGACGACGCGGTCGCCGGCGTCCCCGTAGTAGCCGACGGCCGAGCCGCTGACGAACACCGCGGGCGGCTCGTCCATCGCGGCGACGGCCCGCGCCAGCGCGTCCGTCCCCTGTACCCGGCTGTCCCGGATCTCCTTCTTGTACGCCGGCGTCCACCGGTGGTCGCCGATGCCGGCGCCCGCCAGGTGGACCACGGCCCCGCACCCGGCGAGCCCCGCCGGGTCGACCCGCCCGCCCCGCGGGTCCCACCGCGCCTCGTCAGGTCCGGCGGGCGCCCGCCGGACGAAGCGGACGACGTCGTGGCCGTCCGCCCGCAGGGACTGCACGAGGGCACTGCCGATGAGGCCGGTGGAACCGGTGACCGCGATGCGCATGGGCCCCATGATGCCGCCGCGCCCGTCCCCCGGGCGGCGGAACACCGCCGGGCGTGTCCGCGGCGCCGCGGCCGCCGGCCGGGGGTCAGACCCCGGCCGCCGTCCCCAGCCAGGTCCCGACCGCGTAGGTGACCCCCATCGCCAGCGCACCGCCCGCCACGTTCCGCACGACCGCCCGCCCCGCCGGCGCCCCGCCCAGCCGGGCGCTGACCACCCCGCACAGCACCAGCGCCGCCGCCACGGACGCCGCCGTGACCGGGACCCGCTCCGACGGCCCGGGCAGGACGATCGCCAGGAGCGGCAGCAGCGCCCCCACCGTGAACGCGGCCAGACTGGCCAGCGCCGCGTGCCACGGGTTCGCCAGCGCCTCCGGGTCGATGCCCAGCTCCACCCCGGCGTGCGCGCGCAGCGCGTCCCGCTCGGTCAGCTGCACCGCCGCCTCCCGGGCGAGGTTCCGGCTCAGCCCGCGCGCCGCCAGCAGGTCGGTCAGCTCGTCCAGCTCCGCCTCCGGCTCGTCCACGAGCTCCCGGCGCTCCTGGTCGAGCGCGGCCCGCTCGGAGTCCCGCTGGGAGCTCACCGACACGTACTCCCCCGCCGCCATGGACAGTGCCCCCGCCAGCAGCCCGGCCACGCCCGCCGCGAGGATCGCCGCCCGCGACGTGGTCGCCCCGGCCACGCCCACGACCAGGCCGGCGGTGGAGATGATCCCGTCGTTCGCGCCGAGCACTCCGGCCCTCAGCCAGTTCATCCGCGTGCTCATCGCCCCGTCGGGCTGCGCCCGGCCCGGCGGGGCCGTCCGCCGCGGCTCCGGTTCCGTCACGGCTCCACTGTCGGCGCGCGCGCCCCGCACGGCCACCCGGCGCACCGCCGGGGTGCGCGGCAGTGGCCGGCGGGGCGGTGCGCTCACTCCAGCAGCCGCAGCGACGTCTCCGCGATGCCCAGGCGTACGCTCTGCCCCCAGGTCAGCTGGAGGGCGTCGGCCTCCATGCCGTCGCCGAAGACCACGATCCGGTCCGACTCCACGGTCAGCCGCAGCCCCTGCCGGTCCTCCAGGTGGCCGGAGACCCGCGTCGTCCCGGTGGCGGGCGACGGCCACGCCTCGCGGACGAACCACAGGAGCCGGCGGTCGCACGGCGCGGGCAGCGGCAGGGCGCTGCCGCGCTCCAGCCACAGGGAGCGCAGCCAGCCGGTGGCGCCGGTGCCGGTGCCGACGAGGACCCCGGAGGACGCCTGGGCCTCGCCGGGCCCGGTCTCGCCGTCGGGGCCGAGGCGGTAGCGGGCCGTCTGGTGGCCGGGCGGGCCCAGGTAGACCTCGTTCAGGGCGAGGAGGCGCTGGGTGTCGTCGGCGACGGCCTCGACCATGGTGAGGTCCTCCGTCCGCCCGCCGGCGGTCGCGGCACGCAGGAGGGCGGCCGTGTCGGTGCTGCGGTGGCGGACCAGGACTCCGGCGTTGCGCCCCGGGTCGGTGTCGATGCCGACCACCGGCTGCCCGCTCAGGTACTTGGCGGCGTTGGCGACCAGGCCGTCCTGCCCGACGACGACCACCACGTCCTCCGGCGCGAACGGGAAGCGGTCCAGGTCCGCCCGCTCCACCCGGGAGCTGCGCCAGGTGAGCGGGACCGCCGCCGCCACCTCGCGCAGCGCCTGCCGGGTCCGGTGGTGGCGGCCGGCCACCTCGTCGATGGAGCGGCCCCGGCTGGAGAGGAAGAACGCGGCCTGCCCGTGCGTGCCGTGCCGGTCGACCAGTTCCTCGTACTCGGTCCTGCGGTGCACGAGCACCGCGCGAGGGGCCAGGCTCACGCGTCGGCCCCGGGCTGCGGGCGCCCGAGCCTGCCGAGGAGGCCGGTGAGGACGTCCGGGGTGAGCGTGATGCTGTCGACGCGCGGCAGGTTCTCCGCCAGCCGCGTCGCCGCCAGGGCGTACAGGGTGCCCGGGCCGGTCTCGCCGTGCACCTGCAGCCAGGCGGCCTGGGCCTCGGCCCGTGCGGCGCCCGTCTCGCGCGCCGCCGCGGCGTCCGCGCGAGCCAGGGCGACCTTGCGGGCCGCCTCGGCCTCGGTCCGCACGCTGTCGGCCGCCGCCTTCTCCTCGGCCTCGCGGCGGGCGTTGACGCCCCGCTGCTCGACGAGCTGCTCCTCGCGGCGGGCCAGTTCGATCTTGCTGGCCAGCTCGTTCTCGGCGATCGCCCGCTCGCGCTCGACGGCGACGGCCCGCCGCTCGTAGGTGGCCCGGTCCGCCTCCTGCTGGATCTGCTCGCGGGCCGGTGTGCGCAGGGCCCGTTCCACCTCCGCCTCGGGCCGGATCGCGACGACGCGCACGGCCACCACCTCGATGCCGGTGTCCGGCAGCCTGGGCTCGGCGGCGAGGCCGGCGGCGACGCTCTGCCGTACGGACGCGACGCCGTCCACCAGGGCGGCCGCCAGCGGGGTCCGGGCCAGCACGTCCAGCGCGTGCTGCTGCGCGGTCTCGGTGAGGAGGGTGGAGATCTGCTCCAGGGGCGCGCCGCGCCAGCTCCCGGTGTCCGGGTCCACGGAGAAGTCGAGGCGGTCGGCCGCCGCGGCGGGGTCGCTGATCCGGTAGGTGACGGTGGCCTGCACGGTGACGTCCTGGAAGTCGGCCGTACGGGCGTGGAAGGCCATGGCCAGCTCGCGGTCGTCGACGGGCACCTCGGACAGGGCGGCCGACAGCGAGCGGTACCAGAAACTGAGCCCCCGGCCGTCGTGGACGAGCCGGCCGCGCCGGTGGTGGCGGATGTGGGCGGTGGGCGCGGAGCGCAGATGGCGCCAGCCGAGGCGCCGGGTGATGTCGGCCATGGGACCCCCTGATTTCGTCATCATGACGATAATCGGGGGCCCTGATATCGTCAAGCGGACGAGAACAGGCGCGTGCGGCGGAGCCGCCGCACGCACATATCCGGGGGGACAGCGAGTGAGCACGGCAGGAACGCGGGCGGACCACGAGGCAACGGGGCCGCTCGCCACGGTCAACGAGCTCTTCCTCGCCTTCATGGGCAGCCACGCGCCGGACGCGGACGAACGTCCGGACGACCGGCTCATACGCAGGATGCAGACCGCGCGGACCCTCCTCGGCCTGGGCGGCGCCGTGTGGCTCGTCCTGGCCTACCCGCTCAGCTCCGGCCGGGAGGAGTTCGTCCTCGGCAAACTCGTCGAACTCGGCATGGCCTGCGCCGTCCTGCTGGCCGGCAGCATCTTCGGCATCACCGCCTTCCTCGCGGCGGGCACACCGGACCGCCGCCGCGCCTTCGCCCGGCGGCTCGCGGGGCCGCTCGTGTGCGTGCTGGCGCTCGCCCTGGGCCCCGCCCTCTTCTGGCTGGCCCTCTCCACCGTCAAGGGCGACCTCGTCGGCGAAGTGGAGCTGGTGAACTTCTACTCCTCGCTCCTGGGCCGCGGCATCCTCTGCTCCCTCCTCAGCTTCCTCACCCTCGTGGTCGGCTGCCTGCTCGCCATCGCCGTGCTGATCGTCTCCGTCCCCTACACGGTCGTCACGGCGTACGCCTGCGTGACCTCCTGCTTCCGCGCCTCGGACGTCCACCAGCTGCTCCCCGCGCTGCTCTCTCCCCTGCTGGTGTGGTCCCTCTTCGCCTTCCAGCTCTTCAACGGCCCCGACGTCGCCGCACCGCCGGAGGTGCTCTACACCTTCCTCCTCGGCGGCCCCCTCTCGGTGACCGCTCTCTCCGTCTGGGAGGTGCGCCGCCTGCGCACCCGGTACGGGATCACCCTGCGCAGCGCCCTGGGACGCTGACCGCCGCGCACGCGCACCGCCACCCGGCGCACCGTCCGGGTGCGCGGCCCGCGCGCCCGTACCAGGGTGGAGGGGTGAGACGCCGACGCCAGGAGCCGGGGTGGCTGCGCGGGGCACCGCCGCCGCGCTGGGCCCGCATCGCCCCCGCGGTCGCCCTGGTCGTGCTCGTGCTCGCCCAGCGGCTCACGCCCGCCGCCGAACTCGGCTTCTTCCTCGCCGGACTGCCGCCCGTCGCCGCCTTCGCGTACGGCCCCGCCGGCACCGCCGTCTGCGCCGCCGTGACGCTCGCGGCACTCGCCGTGCCGTCCGTCGCCGGCACGCACCCGCGCGGCTCCGACCTGGCGACCGTCGCCGCGATCGGCCTGCTCAGCGTGGTCATCGCCTGGGTGCGCCGAAGACGCGACACCCAGCTCGTGAACGTCCGCACCGTCGCCGAGGCCGCCCAGATGGCCGTCCTGCCGCCGGTGCCGCAGCGGGTGGGCCCGGTGCGCTGCGCCGGCCTGTACCGGGCCGCGCAGCGCGGCACGCTCGTCGGCGGCGACCTGTACGACGTACGGGCCGGGCCGTACGGGGTGCGCGCCCTCGTCGGGGACGTGCAGGGCCACGGCCTCGCCGCGGTCGGCACGGTCGCCGCGCTGCTCGGCGCCTTCCGGGAAGGCGTCCTCGACGATGCCGGGCTCGCCGCGGTGGCCGCCCGGCTGGACCGCAGGCTCCTCGCGGACGCCGCCGGCACGGCCGACGCCCCGGCGGGGCAGCCCGAACTGTTCGCGACCGCGCTGCTCCTGGAGTTCCCGCCCGACCTGGACCTCGTACGCGTCGTCTCCTGCGGCCATCCCCCGGCCCTTCTGCTGCGCGGTATACGGGTCGCCGAAGTGGACGTCGAACCGGGCCCGCCGCTCGGCCTCGGCCTCACCGCGGCGACCGCGCCCGCCGTCGCGGACGTCCCGCTGCTGCCGGGCGACCGGCTCCTCGCCTACACCGACGGCGTCACCGAGGCCCGCGATGCGGGCGGCTCCTTCTACCCCCTCGCCACCCGCATCCCCGTGGTCGCCTCCCCCGCCCGGGTCCGCGACCCGGACCGCCTGGTCGAGGCCCTCTGGCACGACCTCGCCGACTACACCCGGGGTGGCCCCCGCGACGACGTCGCCCTCCTGGCCCTGTGTGCCGCGGACGACTGAGCCGCGCCCCCGCCGGACGGCCGACCGGGGCGCGGACAGCGGACGCGTCAGCCCGCGTTGCTCACGATGAACGCGCGCACCAGCTTGCAGGTGGTGTTGGACGGCCGGTGGACGCCCGTCCGCACCGCCATCGTGCGGATCTTGCGATTGGTGGCGCGCCGGGCGTCGTACGTCCCGGAGTCGAGCAGGGATATCGCCAGCCGCATCGCCTTCAGACGGCGGTTGTGGCTCTCGTACCACTCCCGGGGCAGACCCGCGGGAAGGGGCTTCTTCTTGACGGGCATCGGGGTCCTGGCAGTGGCCATCTACAGCCTCCCAAACGGTAGTTGGCGTCCTGTCCTACTCCCTGAATTCTACCGGCGGGCGCTGACAGAACCCCCTGGCCACACCCCCTCTGACTACCCTGTGGGCCATGGAGATCTGGATCAATCCCGCCTGCTCGAAGTGCCGCAGCGCCCTCACCCTGCTGGACGCGGAGGGCGCCGACTACACCGTCCGCCGCTACCTGGAGGACGTCCCGTCAGAAACCGAGATCCGCGACGTCCTGACCCGCCTCGGCCTGGAGCCCTGGGACATCACCCGCACCGCGGACCCCCTCGCGAAGGAAACCGGCGTACGAGACCTCCCGCGCGAGCCGACGGAGGCATCCCGCACCCGCTGGATCACCCACCTGGCCACCCACCCGAAGCTGATCCAGCGCCCCATCATCACGGCAGACGACGGCACGGCGGTGGTGGCCCGCTCGGAGGAAGCGGTCCGCGAGGCCCTGTCCCGGCGGGGGTAGACGGGGCGGGGGCAGGGAGTAGGGGGGAGCCAGAGGCTCGGCGGAGGCAGGCGACGGCGGGGGTGGGGGGAACGACGGGAGCCGACGACTCGGGGTCGGGGTCGTGCTGGGGGCGTCCCGTCAGCCCATTGTCGTTCCGGCGCGGGCCGCCCTGTAAAGGGCGCGCCCGTTGGGCGCGTCGCTGCGCGATGGCCCTTGCGGGCCACCCTTGACAGGACGTCCCACACCGGAAAGACAACAAGCTGCCGGGAAGCCCCCAGAGGGAGGAACGGCCTGGGGGAGCTTGGCCACAGGGGCGTGTCAGAGCCCTTGCTCCCCCGCCCCGGCTACCCCTTCCACCCCACCGGCATCAGCCGACCCGTCGGCGGCAGCCCGGCTGGCTCTGACCGTACGAAACGACGCCCAGAGCATCATCCGCAGACAGGACCGCCCAGATCGCTACACGCCCCCCTCTGTTGGGCGCCCGTCCGCCGCCCTGGGCAGCGGAGCGCCCCAGATCGCTACACGGTCCGGTCGGATCGGCGACCGACCGCCGCCCTGGGCAGCGAAGCGCCCCAGTCCACTGCGCGTCCCTGTCTTCTCGGCGACCGCCGGTCGCCGTGGGTCGCGAAGCGGCCCAGCCCGCTCCACTCTCCTCGCGTCCGACGGTCAGCCGCCGATCCGACCGGACCGTGTAGCGATCCGACGCGCTCCCCGCCCCGGCCGGCCGCCAGACGCCGAGAAGACGGAGGCGTGTAGCGATCTGGGGCGGTCCTGTCTGCGGATGATGCTCTGGGCGTCGTTTCCTGCGGTCAAGCCAGCCGGGCCCCGGCCGACGGGTCGGCTGATGCCGGTGGCGCGCAGGGGGCCCCTGGGGCGGGAGGGCAAGCTCTCTGATGGCCCCTGATGCCTCCTGGTCCCACCAGGCCATTCCCCTGGGGGCTTCCCGGCAGCTTGTTGGCATTCCGGGGCGGGTCGTCCTGTCAAGGGTGGCCGCAAGGCCATCGCGCAGCGACGCGCCCAACGGGCGCGCCCTTTACAGGGCGGCCCGCACCGGAAGGACAATGGGCTGCCGGGACACCCCCAGTACCACCCGGCCCCGAGCCACAGGCTCCCGCCCACCCACAGCCCGCCGACGCCCTCCGACCCCGACCGCGCAGCCCCCTACTCCCCCAGCCGCCCCTCCGCCTCCGCCAGGATCTCCGTCAGCCGGGCCGCGAACCTCGCGTCGCACGCGTGCGGCGTGGCCGTGCGGGCCGCCGTCAGGAGGGCGTCCAGGGCGCGACCGTAGGCCGCCGGGACGTCCGTCCAGTTGGGGAGGGAGTGGACGCCCTCCGTGCCGCGGAGTTCCAGGCCCACCCCGGCGGCTGCGACCGGGGCGCCCAGGCTGAGGACCGCGGTGCTGGCCGCGCCGGAGGCGTGGCGCAGGGCCAGTTGGACCACGTCGGACGGCCCGCGGGCTGCCGTGACGGCAGTGACGTCGCCGAGGACCGGGATCAGGACGGACAGGACGTGCGGGCCGACGTCCCACAGCCCGCCCTTGTCCTTGCGCCACGGCGAGTCCGCGTACGCGCTGGGCGCGCCGTCCGGCGGGAAGACGGCGCCCAGCCAGTGCGCGGCCGCGGTGAACCACCCGGCGCGGCCGGTCTGCTCGCGCACCCAGGAGGCGGCCGGCTCGGCGAAGCGCAGGGTGAGGAAGACGACGGAGGAGACGCCGTGCCGGTCGGCGGCGTCGGCGACGGCGCGGGCGTCGGCGACGGTCGTGGCGACGGGCTTGTCGAGCAGCAGGTGGCAGCCGGCTGCGGCGGCTCGGACGGCGAGGGGGGCCTGGACGTCGGGCGGGAGGGCGAAGGCGGCGATGTCGCAGTCGGCGAAGAGCGCGTCGGGATCGTCGTACACCTTCACGCCGTACGTGTCGGCGAGTTCGGCGGCGGCTTCGGGCCTGCGGCCCCAGACGCCGGCGAAGTCGGTGCCTGCGTGGGCGGCGAGGGCGGGGGCGTGGGTGCGGTGCGCCCAGGGTCCTGTGCCCAGCAGGCCGACACGGGGGCGAACGGGCGGAGGGGTGGGGTCCGCGGGGTCGCCTGTGGCGATCAAATCGTACGAAATGCTCACCCGGTCAGTGTGCCGCACCCGGGCGGTGGCACGGGACGCGACCCGCACGGGCGGCCGGACCGGGTGCGTAAACGCCGGTAACACGGGGTTCACAGCCGGGCAACGGCCGGGAAATCGCGACGGGGCACGCTGCGGTCTGAACCACAGCACGCAGCGCGCAGCACGCAGCGCCCACACCCAGCACACCCACCAACACACCCCACCACGCACCGCACCCCGCACCACCCCCGCAGCCCCCGCCGGGTCTGCGCCGGAGCGACGCACCGAAGGACGGGTCCCGTGAGCTACAAGGCCGAGTACATCTGGATCGACGGCACGGCGCCGACGGCGAAGCTGCGCTCCAAGACGAAGATCCTCGCGGACGGCGCCGAGCTGCCGATCTGGGGCTTCGACGGGTCGAGCACGAACCAGGCCGAGGGCCACGCGTCCGACCGCGTCCTCCAGCCGGTGTTCTCCTGCCCGGACCCGATCCGCGGCGGGAACAACGTCCTGGTGCTGTGCGAGGTCCTGAACATCGACATGACCCCGCACGAGTCGAACACCCGCGCCCTGCTCCGCCCGGTCGCGGAGAAGTACGCGGCGCAGGAGCCGATCTTCGGCATCGAGCAGGAGTACACCTTCTTCGACGGCCAGCGCCCGCTCGGCTTCCCGGTCGGGGGCTTCCCCGCCGCGCAGGGCGGCTACTACTGCGGTGTCGGCTCGGACGAGATCTTCGGCCGGGACATCGTGGAGAAGCACCTCGACCACTGCCTGGCGGCGGGCCTGGACATCTCCGGCATCAACGCCGAGGTCATGCCCGGGCAGTGGGAGTTCCAGGTGGGCCCGCTCGGCCCGCTGGAGGTCGCGGACCAGCTGTGGGTGGCGCGCTGGCTGCTGTACCGGACCGCGGAGGACTTCAACGTCTCGGCGACGCTGAACCCGAAGCCGGTGAAGGGCGACTGGAACGGCGCGGGCGCGCACACGAACTTCTCCACGAAGGCGATGCGCGAGGACTACCGCGCGATCATCTCGGCGTGCGAGGCGCTGGGTGAGGGCGGCAAGCCGCTCGACCACGTCAAGAACTACGGCGCCGGCATCGACGAGCGCCTGACGGGCCTCCACGAGACGGCCCCGTGGAACGAGTTCAGCTACGGCGTCTCCGACCGCGGCGCGTCGGTGCGCATCCCGTGGCAGGTGGAGAAGGACGGCAAGGGCTACATCGAGGACCGCCGCCCGAACGCCAACGTGGACCCGTACGTGGTGACGCGCCTGATCACGGACACCTGCTGCGCCGGCCTGGAGAAGGACGGGCTGGTCTGACCGGCCTCCACCCCCGGCCCTGGGCCCCTGGCCCCCGGCCCCACCGGCCCACCGGCCGACGCCCCGCCCGCCGAACCCCGCTGGTTCCGGCGGGCGTTCGCGTCCCCACAACTGAATATGGGATTCCGCTCCACGGAGTGGGACGCGCCCTGCCCGGTCCGGGGCGCATCTGCTTCAATGGGCCCATGGCCAGCCCTTCGCACACCTCGACCGGTCGCAGCGACCTCGAGCCGTTCTGGCCCTCCCGTCAGGACCACGATTTCGACCGGGTGTGTTGCCGCGCGGTGAACGCGCCGGCCCTCTAAAGCCTTCCGGGACCGCCCTGCGCGGCTGTCCTGCACCGAGGCCTTCGGTCTGCGCGCGGAACGAGGACGTACGCACGTCTCCTGCCGACCACTCGCGTGAAAGAGCCGACCACCCATGTCCCAGACCCGTTCCCTGACGCCCGCCGCCGCCTCCGCGTCCGCTGCGACCGCCGCCGCCCCCGTCTTCCCCCCGCCCGGTGCGCGCCATCGGCTGCGGGCCGTCTCCGCCGGCGAGCCGGCCGGCGTGGCCGGCGTGGCCGGCCTGCTCCCGCCGGGTGCCACCTGGCTGCCGGCGCCGCAGCACACCCTGCCGGTGCTGCCGGGCCGACCGCCGATGGTCGGCTACCTGGTGCTGGTGCCGGCCGACGAACAACCGGTCCCGTCCACCCCGCAGTCCACCCCGCAGTCCGCCCCGCCCGCCATCACGGGCGACGGCCTCGTCCGCATCGACCCCGACCGGCGCACGGCCGAGGTCGGGGGCCGCGTACTCGACCTGACGTACCTGGAGTTCGAGCTGCTGGCGCACCTGGTCGCACACCCGCACCGCGTGCACACCCGCGACCAGCTGGTGACGACGGTGTGGGGGTACGGGCACGTGGGCGACGGCCGGACCGTGGACGTGCACGTCGCCCGCCTGCGCCGCAAGCTGGGCGCCGCCCACCGGGGCGCGATCCAGACGGTGCGCCGCGTCGGCTACAAGTACGCCCCCTGAGCACCGGCGGCCCGCCGGGCCGAGACGGCAGCGGGCCCGTACTCCCCCCTGTGGAGTACGGGCCCGCACGGTGCCGGTCCGGGCCGGTCCGGGCCGGTCCGGACCGGGTCTAGCCGGCGGCCTCCGCCTTGGCGCGGCGGCCGGCGAGGGCGCCGAGCAGCATGTCGACGGCGAGGAACGCCACGAGGCTGAGGCCGAGCAGCGGCACGAACCAGCCGACGGCGGCGGTCGCGGCGGCGAGCGGCAGCAGGAGCGTCACGGGCAGCTTGCGCCAGGCGCCGCGCGGCTGGGCGCGCCCGGCCGACAGGGCGCGCTCCTTGGTGGGCCGGCGCAGCCACCACATGCGGTAGCCCCAGAAGACGAGCAGCATGAGCGCGACGGCGAGGGCCGCCAGGGCGATCTGGTTGGCGAGCCCGAAGGTCTGGCCCATGTGCAGGTCGATGCCGAAGCGGGTCAGCTTGGCGAGGAGCGGGTAGTCGGAGAAGCGCAGGACGTCCATGACGCGCCCGTCGGCGGGGTCGACGGCGACGGTGTCGAAGTTGACCGGGAACTCGCGGTCCTTCTCCTTGACGACGTAGCCCTTGCCCTTCGCGGGCAGGGTGACCTGGAGGGACTCGGTGGCGCCGGCCTCGCGGGCGGCGGCGACGGCCCGGTCGATGCCGATGTCGGCGGTCGGGGGTGCCGGGGGCATCTCCATGTCCTCGGTCATGACGTGCCCGGCGTGCTCGTCGCCGCCGGCGGCCTGGCCCGGGGTGAGGGAGGCGGAGACGGAGGGAGTGGCACCGCCGAGGCGGTCCTGGAGCTGCCCGATGTTCTCGCCGGCGTACTTCGACCAGGTCAGGCCGGTCGCGGAGAGAGCGACGAGGCCGAGGGCGGCCCACAGGCCGACGGTGCCGTGCCAGGAGAGCGTCCTGCGGCGGCCGGTGGCCTTGCGGTCGGGGAGGACGAGGAGGGCCTTGCGGCTGCGGCGGCGGCCGATCCAGAGGGCGGCGCCGCCGAGGGCGACCACCCACAGCCAGCTCGCGGCGAGTTCGCTGTAGTTCCGGCCGAACTCGCCGAGCTGGAGGCTGGCGTGGAACTCGCTGAGCCAGGCGCGCAGCGGCAGGGCGTCGCCCTGCGTGGTCAGGGTGCCGTCGATCTGGGCGGTGTACGGGTCGACGAACACGGTGCGGGTCTCGCCCTCGGCGAGGCCCGGCGCCTCCATGATCACGCGCGTGGTGGCCTCGGCGTCGGGCGCGGGCCACACGGCGACGACCTTGCCTTCGGGTTCGGCGTGCCGGGCGGCGGCGACCTGGGTGCTGAGCGGTACGGCGGCCTCGCCGACGCGGTCGACGGTCAGCTCGTCCGCGTAGAGGAGCTTCTCGGCCTGCCAGGAGCCCGCGTAGAGCAGGCCGGTGGCGGCGGCGAGGAAGAGCAGCGGGGCTATGAGGAGGCCCGCGTAGAAGTGCATGCGCAGCAGGAGCGGCCGCAGGGCCGCCCATCCGCCGGGCCTGGCCTCGGGGCCGGCCGGGTCGGGGGCCGGCCCGCCGGCCGGCGCGGGTCGGGATGCAGGGATGCCGGTGCCGGTATCGGTGTCGGTGTCGGTGTCGGCGGCGTCCGCGGTGCGGGCGCCTTGGGCCTCGTCGAGAGACATGGGTGTCCTGTCGTATGGGCGAAGACATGGGGAACGGGCCCCCTGTCTCGCCCCGCCCCGCCTCCTCGCGTGGCGGGAGGCGCGCCGGTCAGGCGCGGGCGGCACGGCCGGGGGCCGTGGAGGTGGTGCCGAGGGCACTGCCGGGCCGGCGGGGCGGTCCGCGGCGTACGAGCGCGTGGGCGTGGACGGCGCCGCGCAGCCGGCGCGGCGGCGCGTACGCGGGCCGCCGGGTTGCGGGCGGCCGCGGGGTGAGGGCGGCGCGCGCCCGTACGAGGGCCAGGGCGCGGGCGAGCGGGCGGGCGGCGTGGACGGCGGCCGCGCCGAGGGCTGCGGCGAGCCGGAAGACGGCGGCCTCGCCCCGGGCGAGCCAGGCGGCGCACAGGAGCGCGGCGAGCAGGTGGGCGGCGACCATGCCGGGGCCGCCGTGCCCGGCCGTGTCGGCCAGTCGGGCCGCGGCGTCGGCGAGGGAGGTGCCTCCGGCGGCGAGGGCGTCGGCGCCCGCGGCGGCGTGCGTGTCGGCGGCTCCGGCGGGGAGCACCGTGCCGTGGAGGTGGGGGTGGCCGGGCATCGGCACGGCGGGGGCGGGCGCGGCGGCGTGGTGGTGGCCGGCCGCGGTCCCGGAGAAGGCGAGGTGCAGGGCTGCCTGGGCGGCGAGCAGGGCCGCGCCGATCGGGAGGGGGCCGCGGCGGCGTCCGGCGGCGAGCCAGGCGAGTGCGCCGGTCGCCGCGAAGGCGGCGAGGAGGCCGCGGGGCGGGATGTCGGCGCCGGACATCAGGGCGTGCCCTGCGGCGCCCAGCGCGGTGCACACCGCCGCGAAGAGCGCGGCTCGTGTGGCGCGCAGGGGCGCGGGTTGACCTGACATGGCCGGAACATGCTCGCACAGCCCGCGGCGAAGGCGGAACGTCCGCTACCGGACCCGGCGGCGCGCGCCGTGGGAGCTTGGCCGATCATGGGCGGATGAATCCGACGCCTTCGCCGGGGCCGGTCCCGGCGCGGGGGCCGCGCCCCGCGCCCGCGCCGTCGCCGGCCGCCGCACGGCCCGCCCCCGCCCCGCGGCCGGCGGTGTCCCCGTCCGGCCCGCCGCCCACCACGGGGCCGTGGCCGCTGCCCGGGGCGTGGCGCCTGCCCGCCGCCCGCCCTCTGCCGCTGGGCGGGGCCGTGTACACGGTCGGGGTGCAGCTCGGGGCGTACGCGCTGCGCGCGGTGGAGGTCCCCGGGCGGGAGCGGCTGCTGCGCGGCTGCTCGACGAACGTCGACAACCTCTCCGCGGGCCGCTGGGAGACGCTGCTGAGCAGTGCCCTGGTGGTCGAGGAGCCGTTGCCGCTGCCGTACGCGCTCCTGCTGGTCGCGGTGCTCGGGTACGCGGAGTACGCGTACGGGGCCTGGTGGACGGCCGGGGTCTTCCTGTTCGGGCACGTCGCGGCGACGCTGCTGGTGTACGGGGCGCTGCGCGGCCGGGCCGGCCCGGAGACCCGGCGGGCCCTGGACGTGGGGACGAGCTACGGGTTCAACGCCGTGCTCGGCGCGCTCACGTCGGCGCTGCCGCGCGGGCCGGTCCGCACGGCGACCCGGGTCGGGCTGCTGGCCGCCGCCGTGCAGCCGGTGCTGCGGCGCGGGCGGACGTTCACGGACGCCGGGCACCTGGCGGCGCTGGGGATAGGGGTCGGGCTGTCGCTCGCCTTCGATTACCTCTCCGCCCGAAAAGCACTGAAAATCGGATGAACCGGAACGACCGGCGCCACCTCGACGCCTCCCCTGCGCCACGCCCGCCCGTCCCTCCCCGCCGACCGAGCCCTGGAGCCGCCCGATGACCGCCACCGCCACGCCCTCGACCACCGTCGCCAACCTGCGCGACCTCGGCGGCACGCCCCTGGCCGGCGGCCGCACCGTGCGGCCGGGCCTGGTGCTGCGCTCCGGCCAGCTCGACCGGCTGGACGTGGCCGCCGACCCGGCGGTGGCGGCCCTCGGCCTGCGCACGGTGATCGACTTCCGGACGGCAGTGGAGCGCGCCGACCACCCGGACCGGATACCGCCGGGCGTGCGCCTGGTCGTGGAGGACGTCCTGGCGGACAAGGTGACTGCGGGGCGGATGCCGGCCGCGTCGCAGCTGAAGGACCTGCTGGCGGATCCGGCGCTGGCGGAGGAGCACCTGGGCGGCGGCAAGGTGACGGTGCTGTTCGCCGACATCTACCGGTCGCTGGTGAGCCTGCCGTCGGCGCAGGCCGCGTACCGGACGCTGCTGACGGAGCTGGCCGCCCCGGACGCGGGCCCGCTGCTGTTCCACTGCACGGCCGGGAAAGACCGCACGGGCTGGGGTGCGACGGTGGTGCTGGCGCTGCTCGGCGCCGACGACGACACCCTGATGGCCGAGTACCTGTCGGTGAATCCGGCCGTCCGGCAGGCGTTCGCCCGGATGATCGAGGGCTTCACCGTTTCGGGCGGCGACCCGGACATCGCGCTGGGCCTGATCGGGGTGTTCCCCTCCTACCTGGAGGCGGCACTGGACGAGGTGAGCACGCGGTACGGCTCGATGGAGAAGTACGTGCGCGAGGGGCTCGGCGTCCCGGACGGGACGGTGGAGGCGCTGCGCACCCGCCTCGTCCACTGAAACGGCTGACACGGCTGGCACGGCTGGCACGGCTGGCACGGCTGGCACCGGGGAAACGATCCGGCGGCGGGCCCCGGAGCGGTGACCATCCGGCCATTCGCTCGTTCTGCTGAACGTGACTGCGCCGGACACCGCCACCCGCCACCCGTCCCCCGCGCCGCCCGGCGTGGACGAGGCCGAGGCCGCGATCGTCGAGCACTACCCGCGGCTGGTGCGGCTCGCCTACCTGGTGCTGCCGCCCTCGCTGGGCCGCCACCGGCGCGTGCTCGGCGCCCACGCGCTGACCCAGCGGGCGCTGCCGCGCGGCACCCGGCGCACCGCCCGCGGCGGCCGGCGGGCGCGGCAGGGCCTTCCCGGGCAGCGCGGCGGGGCGGGGGCCGGCGAGGCCGGGTACGCGTACGTCCGGCTGCGCGTGCTGCGCTCCGCCCTGGAGGCCGGCGTTCCGCTGACGTTCCGGGCGCTGCCGAAGCGGGCGCAGCTGCCCGGCCTGCTGCCGCAGGTGTGGGGGCTGCGGCTGTTCCCCCGTGCGGGCGGGGCCGAGGAGCTGGCCCTGGACCAGTGGCTGGCCACCCTCGACGGGCCGGGCCGCGCCGCGTGCGTGCTGCGCGCGCTGGAGGGGCTGCCCGGGCCGGAGGTGCTGCGGGTGCTCGCCGAGGCGGGGGTCGCCGATCCGGCCGCGGCGGTCGCGGAGTCGGGGGACCCGGTCCACGACGCCCTGTTCGCCGCCCCCGAGTTCGATCCGTGCGTGCTCCAGGCGCGCCCCACCGACCTGCTGCGCCGGCGCCGCCTCGGGCGGGCCGCGCTGGCGGCCGGAGCGGCGCTCGCCGTGGGCGGGGCGCTGCTCGCGCTGCCCGGCGGCGGGTGGGGGGCGGACGGGGCCGCGGCTCCGCCGTACGCGCGGAACGCGGCAGCCGAGCAGGCCCTGGACCCCGCCAAGCTGATCCGGGTCGTGCCCTCGCTGTGGCGTACGTCGTCCCGTACGGGCTTCTCGACCTGGCCGGCCCGTGGCGACCGTGTCGGCGACTCCGCGCTGCTGCGCCGCGCGCTGGCGGTGTGGGCGCGGCCCGGCGCGGCCGTCGCCGCGTCGGCGACGCCCGGCACCCCGCCCGGTCCGCCGATGGGCCCGGCGCAGCTGCTGTTCGCGGGGACCGTCGACCAGGCGGTCGTGGTACTGCTGTACGACGGCCTGCGCGTGGTCCGGTACGCGGAGCCGGTCGCGGGGACCTCGGTGGCGGCGCTGGACTTCGCGCGGACCGACGGCGCGTCCGCGGAGACCGCGTCGGCACTGGTGCTGGGCCGGGTCGACGGCAACGTCCGCTTCCTGACGGCGCCGTGGGTGACCGGTGCGGCGGTCCGGGACCTGCTGAAGCCGGGCGAGCAGGCGACGGCCCTGACGCGGGACGCGCACGGGGTCACCCCGCCCGTGCCGAGCCCCGCGCCCGGCGGCACCTGCGCCTCCTGGAACGCGCTGGCGCTCACCGGCGAGGGCGGGGCCCGGCTGGTCACCGACCTCGGCGAGCTGGTCCCGGCCCGGCTGACCTCGGGCGCGCCGGGCGCGGAGCGGGACGTGGCGCAGGCCGGGGAACTGGGCGAGTGGTCGCGGATCGCCTGCCTGCTGCCGTCGTTCCGCTCGAACGGGGTCCGCTCGGTGAACGCCTGGGCGTACGCCCGGCAGGCACTGCCGGAGGGCGGGGGCACGGCGTCGTGGCTGTGCACGCGGGCCGAGACCTGGGCGGGCGTACGGGACCGGGTGCAGGCGCAGTTCGTGGCGCCGGGCGAGGCGGTGGCCGCGCTGGTGGCGCAGGCGGAGGGCTCGCCGGCCTGCGGTCCGCGGGAGCCGCGCGTCCTGGCGGGCGTGCAGTGGAAGTCGAAGGGCGGCCAGTGGTACGTGCTGGCCGCGGGCAGTGCGCAGTTCGCCTCGCTGTCCGTGTCGGGCGGCGGGGTGAGCGGGGCGTCGGCGGGGAGCCGGCTGGCGGTGAAGACGCCGGCGGGCGCGCAGGTCGCCGTGTCGGGCAGGCTCACGGACGGGACGAAGGCGGGCCCGCTGGGCGGACCCCGGCCCTGACGGCGCCCGCCGGGCGGACCCCGGCCCTGACGGCGGGCCTCGCCCGCCTGCGGCCTCCTCCGGTGGCGCCGGGGGGTTTTCCCGCTCCCCGCCCGCCAGTACATTGACGCCATGTCTAACAAGCCGCTCGCCCCCGCCCGCGTGGCGTCGGAGCACACGGAGCTCAAGGCGCGGAACGTGTCCTTCGGATGGGAGGACACCCCGCTCCACTGGCTGCCCGGCGACCCCTTCGCCACGCACACCATCAACGTGCTGCACCTGCTCCTGCCCGCGGGCGAGCGGTGGTTCGTGCACGTGTACAAGCAGGTCCTCCCCCACATACGGGACGAGCGGCTGCGCGCGGACGTCATCGGGTTCATCGGGCAGGAGGCCGTGCACGCCGCCGCGCACGACGACGTGCTGCCCCACCTCCGGAGGCAGGGCCTCGACCCCACCCCGTACACCGCCCAGGTGGACTGGCTCTTCGAGAAGCTGCTCGGCGACCGGACCCTGCCGCCCGGCAGGGCGCGGCACTGGTGGCTCATGGAGCGGGTGGCGATGATCGCGGCGATCGAGCACTACACGGCGTTCCTCGGCGACTGGATCCTGAACGCGGACGAGTTGGACCGCCGCGGCGCCGACCCCGTGATGCTCGACCTGCTGCGCTGGCACGGCGCCGAGGAGGTCGAGCACCGCTCGGTGGCCTTCGACCTCTTCCTGCACGTCGACGGCGGCTACCGGCGGCGCGTGCGGACCTGGGCGACCGCGTTCGCGTCGCTGGTGTGGCTGTGGCAGCGCGGCGTCCGCTTCTTCATGGACAACGATCCCGAGCTGGTCGCCGCCAGGGCCTCGCTCGGGCAGTTCTTCCGGGCCGGCCAGCAGGGGGTCCTGCCGTCCACCGGGGCGATGCTGAGGTCCATACCGACCTACCTGTCCCGTACCTACCACCCGTCGCAGGAGGGTTCCACGGCGCAGGCGGCGGCCTACCTCGCCTCCTCCCCCGGCGCGAACGGGGGTGCCCGGCCGTGACGCGGGCCCTCAAGGCCGCCGCGGTGGCCGGCGCGGTCCTCGTGGCGCGCCGCGCCCTGCGCGCCCGCATCTCCCGCTCGCCGCTGTGGCCGCTGCCCGCGCTGGCGGAGCCGGTGTCCGGGCACTCGCCGCGCCGACGGCTGCGCGCGCGGATCGCCTCGCGCACCGAGCCCGCCCAGGGCGTGGTACGGCTGGTGCTGGAGTCGCCCGAGCTGCCGGAGTGGGCTCCCGGGGCGCACGTCGACGTTGTGCTGCCGTCCGGGCTGGTCCGCCAGTACAGCCTGTGCGGCGACCCGGCCGACCGCGGCCGCTACACGATCGCGGTCCGGCTGGTGGCGGACGGGCGGGGCGGCTCCCGCGAGGTGCACGACCGGCTCGCGGAGGGCGGTGTGCTGGAACTGCGGCCGCCGCGCAACCGGTTCGCGCTGGAGCCGGCCGCCTCCTACGTGTTCGTCGCCGGCGGCATCGGCATCACCCCGATCCTGCCGATGGTCCGCGCGGCCGCCGCGGCCGGCGCCGGCTGGACGCTGCTGTACGGGGGCCGCAGCCGCGCCACGATGCCGTTCCTGCCGGAACTCGCCGAACTCGCCGCGTCCGCCGGGCCGTCCGCCCGGGTCGCCGTCGTCCCCGAGGACGAGGCGGGCCTGCCCGACCTGGCCGCCCTGCTCGCCGCGTCCGCCCCGGACGCGCTCGTCTACGCCTGCGGGCCCGAGCCGCTGACGGCCGCGCTCCTCGCCGCCGCCCCGGACCCCTCGCGCGTACGGCTGGAACGTTTCGCCCCGGCATCGTCCTCCGGCGGCGCCGGCGACCGGCCGTTCACCATCGAACTGCGCCGCTCCGGCCGCACGGTCGAGGTCGCGGCCGGTGAGTCGGCGCTGGCCGCCGTCCGCCGCGAGCTGCCCGACACCCCGTACTCCTGCGGGCAGGGCTTCTGCGGCACCTGTCGGCAGCGGGTCCTGGCGGGCCCCGTGGACCACCGTGACGGGCTCCTCACCGACGCCGAGCAGGGGGACTCGATGCTGCTGTGCGTCTCCCGCGCGCGGGAGGAACGCCTGGTCCTGGACCTCTGAGCGGCGGGGCGGCGCCCCAAGGCCCCGCGCGGGGCGGGCAGTAGGGTGTCGGCATGACAACCGGGGTGCGGCGCAGGATGGGTGTCGAGGAGCGGCGGGAGCAGCTGATCGGGGTGGCCCTCCAGCTGTTCAGCGACCGGGCGCCCGAGGACGTGTCGATCGACGAGATCGCGGCGGCGGCCGGCATATCGCGGCCGCTCGTCTACCACTACTTCCCGGGGAAGCTGAGCCTGTACGAGGCCGCGCTGCGGCGGGCGGCCGACGAGTTGGCGCAGCGGTTCGTCGAACCGCAGGAGGGGCCGCTCGGGACGAGGCTGCTGCGGGTGATGGGCCGGTTCTTCGCGTTCGTCGACGACCACGGGCCCGGTTTCTCCGCTCTGATGCGGGGCGGGCCGGCCGTCGGGTCCACACGGACCAACGCGATGATCGACGAGGTGCGGCAGGCGGCGTACGAGCAGATCCTGCGGCACCTGGGGATCGGCGAGCCTCCGGCGCGGCTCCGGCTGGTGGTCCGCTCGTGGGTCTCGCTCGCCGAGTCGACGGCGCTGCTGTGGCTGGACGGGCGGGAGATCCCGCGGTCGGAGCTGGAGCTCCAGCTGGTGCACGACTTCGCGGCCCTGGCGGCCGTGAGCGCCGCGTACGACGCGGAGATGGCCGGTGTGCTGGCGCGGATCCTGGCGCACGAGCCGGCGGACGGGCCGTTCGGCGAACTGGTGGCGCGCCTGGCGTCGCTGGTCCCGGGTGACGCGGGCCCGGCGCCCGGGACGGCCTCCGGACCGGCCCCGGAAGCCCGTTGATCATCGCGTGATAATACGCGCGTGAGCATTGACGACATGATCCTGTTCCGGCGGGCCGTGGAGACGGATGCCGGCATGCTGGCGGGCCTGTTCGACCGGGCCGCCCGCTGGATGCAGCAGAACGGCATCGAGCAGTGGAAGCCCGGGGACAGGGACGCCGCGCACTTCGCGGCGCGGATGCGCGACGGCGAGGTGTGGCTCGCGGTCGGCTCCGAGGGGCGGATCGCCGGCGCCTACGAGCTGTGGTGGTCGGACGAGGAGGCCTGGGGCGTGCAGCCCCCGGTCGCCGGGTACGTCCACCGGCTGATGGTGGAGCGCAGGACCGCGCCCGCGGGGACCGGCCGGCGGATGCTCGAACACGCCGAGCGCCGGATCGCCGGCTCGGGTCTGCCGCGGGCGCGGCTGGACTGCCTCTCCACCAACCCCCGGCTGCTCGCGTACTACCAGGACGCGGGCTACCGGGTGGTCGGGGAGTTCCCCCACAAGGAGGGCAGGGACGGCCGCGTCTACGGGGTGGTGCTCCTGGAGAAGCGGCTCGACCGGCTCAGCGTCGTGTGAAGACCGCGACCGTCCGCGCCGGGACGGTGAACCCTCCCGTCCTCGCCTCGTACCCGGCCTGCCGGGCCACCGGGTCGGAGCCCGCGGCCTGCACCGGGTGGAGCCGGTAGCCGGTGCCCGCGAGGGCGGGGACGCGCTGCTCCTGGGTCTGCGGGGTGGCGTTGAAGACGACGGTGAGGTCGCCGAGCACCATCGTGATCACGCCGGGCGTCTCCTCCTTCCCGGAGAGCGGGAAGGCGAGCGCCGCCTGGATCTGTTCCGCGGTGCCTAGCCGGAAGGACGGCTCGGTGGTGCGGATGCGCAGCAGGTCGCGGTAGGCGGCCGAGGCGCCGTTGATGTCGGAGCAGCCGGGGGCGGGGCCGGTCAGCAGGGGCTTGGCGTACGTCCACTTCGGCTTGTTGTCGGCTGCCGGGGGCAGGCCGCGGCCGAATCCGTTGCCGGCGCGGCAGTCCCAGTGGATGGCGTTGAACCAGTCCCCGCTGTCGTAGGAGTTGCGGTCGAGGGACTTGGAGCGGAGCAGGTCCGTGCCCGCCTGGGACAGGGCGGGGCCCTGGGAGAGGGCGGAGACGGCCATCGCCAGGACCTGCATGCGGGCCCGGTCGGCGGTGGGGGTGTCCTGCGGGAGCTTGAACGCCAGGGCGTCGTAGAGGGTTTCGTTGTCGTGGGCGTCGGAGTAGGCGAGGGCGTCGCCGGGGGCGGCCGCGTAGCCGGCCGGGGCGCCGTTGTAGTCGACCTCGGAGCCCTTGACGCGGCGCCCGGAGGTGTCGGTGAAGGTGTACGAGGCGAGGTTGCCGGAGAGGCCGACCTTGATCAGGTCCTGGTCGTGCAGCAGGCGGGCCCGCTGCTCGGCCGGGCCGCCGTTCGCGGGCGAGCCGTTGGGGGCGGTGAACAGGCCGGAGGCGAAGCCCTGGACGCGCGGGTCCTCGTCGAAGGGGCCGCCGCCTCGGACGGCGTCGCGGGCCCGGTCGGAGAAGGTGGCGATGCCGGTGCCCGCCATGTTGGCCTGGGTGGCCTGGACGAAGCGGGCGTCGTTCGCGACCTCGCCGAAGTTCCAGCCCTCGCCGTACAGGACGATCCGCTTGCCGTCGACGCCGTCCTTCTCCATGGTCAGGGCGTCGAGGGCCTTGCGGACGGCCAGGATGTTGTCCTTCGGGTGGTGCCCCATCAGGTCGAAGCGGAACCCGTCGACCTTGTACTCCTTCGCCCAGGTGGTGATCGAGTCGACGACGAGGCGGCCCATCATGGCGTTCTCGGGCGCGGTGTTGGCGCAGCAGGTGGAGGTGGCGACGCTGCCGTCCGGCAGGAGCCGCTGGTAGTAGCCGGGGACGATCCGGTCGAGGACGGACTTGCCGTCCTGCCCGGAGGCCACGGTGTGGTTGTAGACGACGTCCATGACGGTGCGCAGGCCGGCGCCGTTCAGCGACTGGACCATCTTGCGGAACTCGACGGTCCGGGCGGTGCCGTCCGGGTTGCTGGCGTAGCTGCCCTCGGGGACGGTGTAGTGCAGGGGGTCGTAGCCCCAGTTGTAGGAGTCCTTCGCGGCCGCGGCGGCGATGCAGGCCTGCTGCTCCTCGGAGTCCGGTGCGTACATCTTCAGGTCGCAGGCCGGTTCGGTGCGGTCGCCGGGCTTCTCGGGGATGGTGCCGATGTCGAACGCCGGCAGGAGGTGGACGTAGGAGGTTCCGGCGGCGGCGAGGTCGCGCAGGTGCCGCATGCCCTTGGAGTCGGCGTCGGTGAAGGCCAGGTACTGGCCGGGGTGTTTGCTGGTGGGGTCGGCGACGGAGAAGTCGCGGATGTGGAGTTCCTGGATCTGCGCCGAGGTGAAGGGGACGGCGGCGGGCTTGTTCAGCTGCCGCCAGCCGGGCGGGGCGAGCTTCGGGTCGGCGAGGTCGACGGCGAGGCTGGCCGCCGAGTCGGCGGTGAGGGCGGTGGAGTAGGGGTCGGTGACGAGGTTGCGGACGATCCGGCGGGGGCCGGGCGCCCAGACGGTGACGGCGTACCGGTAGGGCTTGCCGGTCCAGGAGCGCTCGCCGCGCGCCGACCAGACGCCGGTGGCGTCGTCGCGGCGCATCGGCAGGATGCGGCCGTCGAGTTCGAGCTCGACGGTGCGGGCGGTCGGCGCCCACACCGACAGGGTGGGCCGGCCGTCCTTGAAGACGGGGCCGAGCGCGCTCTTGTTCGCGTACAGGTCGTCGAGGACTCCGGCGAGCTGGACGCCGGTGGCGGCGAGGACCGCCCCGTTCGCGGCCCGTGCGGAGGCCGCGAGCTGGCCGCGCAGGGCGTCCCGGACGCGGTCGCGGTCCCGGGCGTCCACGCGGTGCGCGGTGTATCCGGCGAGGTGGGGGAACTTCTGCTTCTGCGCGTCGGTCAGCTGGGCCGGGGTGAGCCGGATCCACTGCGCCGTCCCGGTCAGGGTGCCGTTCTCGGCCTTGACCGACCCGTCGGCGGAGGCGAGGAGCTGGACGGACGCGGCGGCCGCGGGGGCGTTCCAGGCGAGGGTGTCCCGGTCGATCCAGACGGCGTGCGCCGTGCCGAGGTCGAGGGCGGCGGCGGAGCCCGCCGGCTGCGGCAGCAGGTAGGGGGCCCGTCCGGCGAGCATCCACACCTCGTGGCCGACGGCTTTGAGGTCGAGCGACTGGTCGGTGGGCAGGTCCTTCTCGTCGCCCTTGTGGACGATGTAGCTCAGCGACTCGGCTCCGGCCGCGAGGGGCACCTCGAAGACGGCTCCGTAGGAGTCGATGCGGGCGGGGGCCAGCGGCTTGGACCAGTCGGTGGGGGCGGCGGCGCCGGCCCAGACGTGCAGGCCCCAGCCGTCGTAGCGGCCGTCGGCGCGCTGGTAGTGCAGGACGGCCTTGGAGCGGTCCTGCGGCGGGTACGCGGGCCGCTCGGTGCGCACGGCCTCCTGGCCCTGCTCCAGCCAGACCTCGCCGGTGCGGGTCACGTCGAGGGTGCGGTCCGCGGCGACGTCCTTGTTGCCGTCCTTGTCGATGACGAGGTAGCCGATCGAGGAGGCGCCGGGCTTGAGGCGGACGTACGCGAACGCCCCGTAGGCGTCGCGGCCGGTGAAGGCGTGCCCCTCGGGCCAGGGGGTCGCCTCGCCTTCGGCGAGGTCGCCCCAGGCGTAGAGCCGCCAGTTCGTGTAGTCGCCGTCGGGGCGGCGGTAGTGGACGACGGCGTACTCGCGCTGTGTGGCGGTGGGCACCCCGACGGGCGGCAGCTGCCCGGCCGACGAGGCGGCGAGCGCGCTCGCGGTGCGCCCGGCGGCGTCGACGACGACGGCCTTGTACCGCAGCGGGGTGCCGGGCTTGGCGTCGACGTGCTGGGTCACCTGGTAGGGGGCGTGGTCGGCGGAGCCGAGGACCTGCCAGGGGCCGTTGCCGGCCTGCGCGGCGAAGACGACCCGGTTCAGGCCGCCGCCGCTGACCTCGGCGGACACCTCGACGGTTCCGGCGGCGCCGGCCGCGGGGGCCTTCAGGGTCAGGGCGGGCTTGGCCGCCGGCGCGGCGACCGGGTCGAGGGCCCGGAGGACGACCGTGCCGAGGGCGGGCAGCGGGACGGTCAGCTTGCCGTCGGCGGTGGCGCGGATGATCGCGGTGCCGCCGTACAGGGTGCGGTACTGGGCTCCGGCCGGGGCGTCGATGCGGACGGTGCGCTCCTCGGTCGCGTTGTTCGCGGCGACGAGGTACTCGTGGCGCGGGGCGGGGCGGGCCTTGTCCCTGCCGCCCTTGCCCTTGCCGCCCTTGTCCGCGGCGGGGGCGTCGGTGCGGGCGAAGGCGTAGACGGAGCCGTCGTTCAGGCGCTCGCTCTGGACGCCGTCCCGCAGGGCCGGGTGCTCGCGGGTGAGCTTGGAGAGCGCGGCGATCTGCCGGTAGAGGGGGTGGGAGGGGTCGTAGGCGTCGGCGGCGTGGGTGCGGTCGGTGCCGAGCTGGTCGTCGTCGAGGTAGTCGGCGCTCTTGGACGCGAAGAGGGGCTGGCGGGCGTCCTTGTCGCCGCCGGCTCCGGTGAAGCCCTGCTCGTCGCCGGAGTAGACGACGGGGTTGCCGCGGTTGAGGAACATCAGCTCGTTGGCGAGCCGGTAGCGGGCCAGGAGCTCCTTCTCCTCCGCGCCGGGCCGGTCCTGGCGCAGGAAGGTGCCGAAGCGGCCCATGTCGTGGTTGCCGAGGAAGGTGACCTGCTCGTAGGCGTTCGCCTTGTCGGTGGTGTACCGGTAGTCGTCGGCGAGGACCGCGGAGAGGCGTCCGGCGCCGGCGCCCTGGGAGGCGTAGGCGCGGATGGCGTCCTGGAGCGGGAAGTCGAGGGTGGCGTCGAGGCGGCCGCGGGTGACGTAGGGGGAGGTGACGGCGGTGTCGGCGGAGTAGACCTCGCCGAACATGAAGAAGTCCTTGCGGCCCTGCTTTGCGGCGTACTTGTCGAGGGCGGTGGCCCACTGGGTCCAGAAGCCGGTGTTGACGTGCTTGACCGTGTCGATGCGGAAGCCGTCGATACGGAAGTCCTTGACCCACTTCTCGTAGATCTTCTGCATGCCGCTGACGACCTCGGGGCGCTCGGTCCACAGGTCGTCGAGGCCGAAGAAGTCGCCGTGCTCGGAGGACTCGCCGGCGAAGGTGGAGTCGCCCCGGTTGTGGTACATCGCCGGGTCGTTGAGCCAGGCGGGGACCTTGAGGTTCTTCTTGGCCTCGGGGACGAAGGGGGTGCGGGGGAACGCGGAGAGGTCGGTGGCGGGGAACTTCCGGCCGCCGGCCGCGTAGTCGGCGTCGTCGAAGGGGACGCCGTCCTTGGTGAGGTAGGGGAAGGCGCCCTTCGACAGGTAGGAGTAGGACTGCTCCTTGTAGTCGACGACGTCGGCGGTGTGGTTGGTGATGACGTCGAAGAAGACCTTCATCCCCTTGGCGTGCGCCTTGTCGATGAGCCGGGTCAGGTCGTCGTTGGTGCCGAAGTGGGGGTCGACCTGCGTGAAGTCGGTGATCCAGTAGCCGTGGTAGCCGGCGGAGACGTCGTCGCCCTTGCCCTGCACGGGCTGGTTCTTGAAGATCGGCGCCATCCAGATGGCGGTGGTGCCGAGGCCCTTGATGTAGTCGAGCCGGTCGGTGAGGCCCTTGAGGTCGCCGCCCTGGTAGAAGCCCTTGTCGGCGGGGTCGAAGCCGGTTTCCAGGCGGGTGCCGGTCAGGCCGCCGGTGTCGTTGCGGCGGTCGCCGTTGGCGAACCGGTCGGGGAGGACGAAGTAGAACTGCTCGCGGGTGAGGTCGTGCCGCGCGGGCTCGGCGGCGAGGGCCGCGTCGGAGGGCGGGGCCGGCGGCCGGGCGGCTGTGGCGGCCGCGGCGGGCAGGGCGGGCAGGAGCGTCGCCGCCAGGGCGGCGGCGAGGACTCCTGCGGCTGGGCGGTTCAAGGCGTCGTCTCCTCGGGTGCGGGGCGGCGGGCCGCCCGGCGCGGGCGGATGCGGCGCCGGGCGGCCCTGGGCCGTGGGGGTGGGTCAGTTGCGCCAGGTGTCGAACAGGGCGACCTTGCCGTCGGCCGGGACGGTGGCGGTGCGGTTGGCTCCGCTCTCCCAGGCGGTGTTGCCGGCGGCGTCGCGGCGGATGTACTTGTACGAGAACACGGTCCCGGGCGGCAGCTGCACGTCGAGCTTCCACACCGGGTAGGCGGCGGGGTCGAGCTTGGGCGCGGCGGCGGGGTTCCAGGCGCCGAGTTCGGGCCGGTCGCCGGCGATGTGGATGTTCTGGCCGGGGACGGTGGTGGCGGTGACGGCGAAGGAGGCGCCGCCGGCCGCCGCGGCGGTGCAGGAGCGGGCTCCGGCGTGCAGGGCGAGGGCGGTGCCCGGGGCGACGGTGGCGGTGAACCGGCCGTCGGCGCCTACGGTGACGGCCCGTCCGCTCTGCACGTCGCAGTATTCGCCGCCGGGCAGGGAGGTCTCGAAGGTGCGGGTGAGGGCGGAGGACTCGTGGTTCAGTGCCACGTACGCCTTGCTGCCGCGGCCGAAGGCGATCTGGTCGCCGCCGTTGTCCCACCAGTCGGTGACGGCCTGCCCGCGGGCGGTGTTGCGGAAGGCGACCATGGAGGAGACCTCGCGCCAGGCGTGCTGGCACTTCCAGCCGTCGCTGTAACAGGCGTTGACGGTGCCGCCGTTGGGCGGGCCGGCGTCCTTGTCGGTCCACTCGTAGCCGGAGTGGACGTCCGGGGAGCCGTAGGGCCAGGCCAGCATGAAGACGTTGGCGAGGGTGTAGGCGGAGCCGTTCTTGTAGTTGAGGGTCTCGCCGTTGCGCTCGGTGTCGTGGTTGTCGACGAAGACGCCGGACTTGCCCGACGGCATGTGGCCCCAGGCCTCGCCGAAGTTCTTCAGGTAGGCGAGGTTCTCGTTCTGGAAAACCCGCTTGAGGTCGCGGGCGTAGCGGAACTCCTGGACGTCGCCGGTGCCGAGGTACTCGGACGGGTCGACGGCCTCGCCGGCTCCGAAGATCGCCTCCTGCTTCCAGTAGGCGCCCGGGTTGGTCAGCCGGGACTTGATGTTCGCGAGGTCGGCGGCCGGCATGTGCTTGGCGGCGTCGATGCGGAAGCCGTCGACGCCCAGGGAGAGCAGGTCGTTGAGGTAGCCGGCGATCCGTGCGCGGACGTACTCCTCGCCGGTGTCGAGGTCGGCGAGCTGGACGAGTTCGCAGTTCTGGACGTTGCCGCGGTCGCGGTAGTTGTCGCCGATGGCGGTGCGGCAGTCGTCCATGTCGGCCCCGGAGTAGATGCCGGGGTACTCGTACTTGCGGTAGGTGCTGCCGCCGGTGCCCGTGAGGGTGGCGTTCGGGTCGGCGGGACCGGCCATGTGGTTGATGACGGAGTCGGCGACGACCTTGACGCCGGCGGCGTGGCAGGTGTCGATCATCGACTTGAAGGCGGCGCGGTCGCCGAGCCGTGAGGCGATCTTGTAGCTGACCGGCTGGTACGAGGTCCACCACTGGCTGCCCTGGACGTGCTCCTGGGGCGGGGAGACCTGGACGTATCCGTATCCGGCGGGGCCCAGGGTGGTGGTGCAGGCCTGGGCGACCGAGGCGAAGCGCCATTCGAACAGGACGGCGGTCACGTCCTTTTCGCCGGGTGGTGAGGCCTGGGCGGGGGGTGCCTGCGCGGTGAGGGTCGCGGCGGCGAGGGCGGTGGCGGCGAGCAGCGCGGCGGCGCCGGCCCGGCGCGTGGGGGCGGCGGGCGGTCTGGCGTCGGTGACAGACATGCGGGGACCTCCTGGCGGGAGAGGTGGGGATTGCTGGCGACCGTAGGGGCCGCCCCCGCGTGTTGCAAGACTTTGCGCAAGAGATTGCAGAATTGTTTCCGGCCAGTAGGCCCCGGTCGGCCCGGCCCGGCCCCGCAGGCCCCGGACATGGCGGCGCCGGGACCCCGTGATCGGGGCCCCGGCGCCGGGCGGGGTCTCGGGGGTCGGCCCCGAGCTTTCAGGTGCGCGGCGGCGGGGCCGTCGAGCCCCGGACCACCAGCTCCGGTTGGAAGATGTATTCGGTTCTCTGGACGGGCGTCCCGCCGACCGCCTCCAGCAGCGCGCCGACCGCGGCGGTCGCCATGGCGCGCACCGGCTGGCGGACGGTCGTCAGCGGCGGGTCGGTGAAGGCGATCAGCGGCGAGTCGTCGAACCCGACGACCGACACGTCCTCGGGGACGCGCAGCCCGCGCGCCCGGGCCGCCCGTATCACGCCGAGCGCCATCGGGTCGCTGCCGCAGACGATGCCGGTGCAGCCCCGGTCGAGGAGGGCGACGCCGGCGGCGTGGCCGCCCTCGACCGTGAACAGGGTGCGCTGGATCAGCCCCTCGGCCTCCGCCCCCGGCACGGCCGCGGTGAAGCCCTGCTCCTTGCGGGCCGACGGCACGTAACGGGTCGGCCCGATCGCCAGGCCGATCCGCCGGTGCCCGAGGGCCTCCAGGTGCCGGACGGCCATGTCGGCCGCGGCCCGGTCGTCCGGGGAGATGAACGGGGCGTTCACCTGCTCGTTGAAGCCGTTGATCATCACGAAGGGCACACCGCGGGAGGCGAGCCGCTGGTAGCGGGCCGGGTCGGCGTGCGAGTCGGCGTGCAGGCCGGACAGGAACACGATCCCGGTGACGCCGCGCGCCTCCAGCTGCTCGACGAGCTCGTCCTCCGTGGCCCCGCCGGGCGTCTGCGTGCACAGCACCGGCGTGTAGCCGTGGCCGGCCAGCGCCTGCTCTATGACCTGCGCGAACGCCGGGAAGATCGGGTTGGTCAGCTCGGGTATGAGCAGCCCGACCAGCCCGTTGCTGCGGCGCCGCAACCGGACGGGCCGCTCGTAGCCGAGCAGGTCCATCGCGGCCAGCACCTTGTGGCGGGTGCCGGCCGCGACGCCCGCCTTTCCGTTGAGGACCCGGCTGACGGTCGCCTCGCTGACCTGGGCCTGCGCGGCGATGTCCGTCAGCCGGAGGGGTGTGTCCCCGCTGGTCACTCCTCCCACCACACCGCCGTGTCGGCGGGCAGAGTGCCCGGGTCTTCGAGGACGGCGCTGGCCAGCAGCACGGTCCCCGGGGAGGGCAGTGCGACCGGCTCGGCCGTCGTGTTGACGGTGCAGACGAACCCGCCGCGGCGGAACGCCAGCACCCCGTCCGGCGCGGGCAGCCACTCGACCGCGTCTCCGGCGCCGAGGCCGGCGTGCTCGCGGCGGATCCGCAGCGCGGCCCGGTACAGCTCCAGCGTGGAGTCCGGGTCGCCGGTCTGCGCCTCGACGCTCAGCTCGGCCCACTCGGCCGGCTGGGGCAGCCAGCTGCCGCCGTCGCCGAAGCCGTACGGGGCCTCGGTGCCGGACCACGGGATCGGGACGCGGCAGCCGTCGCGGAAACCGTCCTGGCCCGCCGCGCGGAAGAACGACGGGTCCTGGCGCACCTCGTCGGGCAGGTCGGTGACGTCGGGCAGGCCGAGCTCCTCGCCCTGGTAGACGTACGCGGAGCCGGGCAGCGCCAGCATCAGCAGCGTGGCGGCCCGGGCGCGGCGCAGGCCCAGCTCGCGGTCGCCCTGCTCGCGCAGCTGCGTGCCGAGGCCGGGCGGGTTCGCGAAGCGGGTGGCGTGCCGGGTGACGTCGTGGTTGGACAGCACCCAGGTGGTGGGGGCGCCGACGGGGCGCATCGCGGCGAGCGAGCCGTCGATGACCTCGCGCAGCTCCCCGGCGTTCCAGCCGGCCGTCAGGTACTGGAAGTTGAACGCCTGGTGCATCTCGTCGGGGCGGACGTACAGGGCGGTGCGCTCGACGGTCGGGGTCCAGGCCTCGGCGACGAGGACGCGGTCGCCCTCGTACTCGTCGAGGATCCGCCGCCAGGAGCGGTAGATCTCGTGGACGCCCTCCTGGTCGAAGAACGGCATGACGTCGTTGCCGAGGAGCTTCAGCTGGTCGCCGGAGCCGATGTCGGGCAGGCCGGGGGCCTTGACCAGGCCGTGGGCGACGTCGACGCGGAAGCCGTCGGCGCCGAGGTCCAGCCAGAAGCGCAGGATGGAGCGGAACTCGTCCTGGACGGCCGGGTGCTCCCAGTTGAAGTCGGGCTGCTCGGGCGCGAAGAGGTGCAGGTACCACTCGCCGTCCGCGACGCGGGTCCAGGCGGGGCCGCCGAAGATGGACTCCCAGTCGTTGGGCGGGAGTTCGCCGTTCTCGCCCTTGCCGGGGCGGAAGTGGAAGCGTTCGCGCAGCCGGGAGCCGGCGCCTTCGCGGACGGCCTGCCTGAACCAGTCGTGCTGGTCGGAGCAGTGGTTGGGGACGAGGTCGACGATGATGCGCAGGCCCAGTTCGTGGGCGTCGCGGATCACGGCGTCGGCGTCGTGGAGGGTGCCGAACATGGGGTCGATGGCCCGGTAGTCGGCGACGTCGTATCCGGCGTCCGCCTGCGGGGAGGCGTAGAACGGGCTGAGCCAGACGGCGTCGACGCCCAGCTCCTTGAGGTAGGGCAGTCTGCTGCGGATGCCTTCGAGGTCCCCCATGCCGTCCCCGTTGGAGTCGGCGAAGCTGCGCGGATAGACCTGGTAGATCACCGCGTCTCTCCACCAACCGGGCAGGGTGCCGGTCGGGGTGTGGAGTGTTTCGGCGAGGTGCTGGGTCATGACGTCCTTGAGGGTCGGGCCGGGGGTGTGTGGGGGCGGGAGCCGGGTGGTCAGCCCTTGGTGGCGCCCGCCGTCATCCCGGCGACGAGGTGACGCTGGGCGAAGACGAAGAAGAGGGCGGCGGGGATCGCGATGAGGACCGAGGCGGCCGTCATGGGACCCCAGTTGGCGGTGTACTGCGTGACGAAGGTCTGCAGGCCGCCGGCGAGGGTGAGGTTCTCGTCGCCGACCATGAAGGCGGAGGCGTACGCGACCTCTCCCCACGCGGTGATGAAGGAGTAGAAGGCGGTCACGGCCAGGCCGGGGCGGGCCAGCGGCAGGATGAGCCGCCAGAAGGTGCCGAAGGGGGTGAGCCCGTCGACGCGTCCGGATTCGTCGATCTCCGCGGGGATGGTGTCGAAGAAGCCCTTCATCATCCAGGCGCAGAAGGGCACCGCGATGGTGAGGTAGGTGATGATCAGGCCGACGGGCTGGTTGAGCAGCCCGAGCTGTCCCATGAGGTTGTAGAGCGGGACGATGAGGATGGCCATGGGGAACATCTGCGTGATGAGCAGGGTCCACATCAGGGGCTTCATGCCGGGGAACCGGAACCGGCTGACGGCGTAGCCGGTGGTCGCGGCGATGAACACGCCGAGGACGGTGGTGATGCCTGCCACCAGCAGGGAGTTGCCGAACCAGGTGAAGAAGGAGGTCTCCTCCACCAGGTAGCGGTAGTTCTCCAGGGTGGGGTCCTTGACGAAGTCGGTCGTGATCGCGTGCTGGGCGGGCTTGAGCGAGGTCAGCAGGACCCACAGCACGGGGAACACGGCGACGACGGCGGCGACGGCGAGCGTCGCGTGGAGCCCGAAGGAGGCGAGCGGCGAGCGCTGCCCGCGCGCGCGGACCTTCCCGGGGGTCGCGGCGGTCTTCCCGGCCTCGGTCGGGGCCGTGGTCGTGGAGGCGGCCATGGTCACCACACCTCTCCCTGCTTGCGCAGCGCGCGCCGGTAGACCAGCGCGAAGATCATGAGGAGGGCGAGGATGAGCACGCCCCAGGTCGCGGAGCCGGCGAAGTCGCGCGGGCTCGCCACGAAGGCCTCGCGGAAGGCCTGGGTCACCAGGATCTCGGTGGAGTCGCCCGGTCCGCCCCGCGTCAGCAGGAAGATCACCGGGAACATGTTGAAGGTCCAGATGGTGGAGAGCAGGATCACCGTCATGCTGACCGAGCGCAGTCCGGGCAGGGTGATGTGCCGGAACCGCTGCCAGGTGGTGGCGCCGTCCATCTCGGCGGCCTCGTAGAGCTCGCCCGGGATGGACTGCAGGCCGCCGAGGAGGGCGACCATCATGAAGGGGATGCCCAGCCACACGTTGACCGTGATCACCGAGAGCTTGGCCCAGGTGGGGTCGTCGAGCCACGGGATCGCGGCGATCCCGCCGCCGTCGAGCAGCTTGTTGAGGATGCCGTTGTCGCGGTTGAAGAGGAACCGCCAGGCGAAGACGGAGACGAACCCGGGGACGGCCCAGGGCAGGATGAGCGCCATGCGGTAGAAGGCGCGGCCCTTGAACTCGCGGTTGAGCATGTTCGCCAGGGCGAGGCCGAGCGCGAAGGTGACGGTCACGCACGCAACGGTCCACACCACCGTCCACACCAGCCGCTGCCAGAACACCGGGTCGCCGAGGACGGCCGCGTAGTTGTCGAGTCCGACGAACGTGTACGTGGCCTCGATGTGGTTGGCGCCGATCGTGCGGGCGACGTTCCGCTCGTTGGCGTCGGTCAGCGACAGGTAGACGCCGCGGACGAGCGGCCAGCCGATGATGATGCCGAGGACGAGCACGACCGGGGCGACCATCGCCCAGGCGTACCAGTGCGTGGCGAAAGCACGCTTGAGCCCGCCGCGGTTCGCGGCGCGCTGGGGCCCGTCAGTCCTGCGGCTCCGGCCGCGGGCGACGTCGGTCTCGTCGCCCGCGGCCTTCGCCACAGACTGGCTGGTGTGAGCAGCCATGGTCTTCTTTACTTCCAGCCCTTGAGGATCTTGCGGAACTCGGCGCCGGCGGCCTTGGCCGCGTCCTCGGGGCTGGACGCCCCGGTGATCGCCTTCGTGTACTCGACCTTCAGCGGCTCGAAGAGGGAGCCGTTCTCCGGGATCCAGGCGCGCTCGACGGCCTTGTCGACGGCCGGCTTGAAGAACTGGACCATCTCGCTGGACTTGACGTCGGGCTGCTCGTAGGCGGCGGTCCGGGTCGGGAGCAGGCTGAGCTCCTTGGCGGACTGGACCTGCACCTCCTGCGAGGTCATGTACTCGACGAAGGCGTGCGCGGCGGCGCGGTTCTTGGAGCCGGCGTAGACGGCGAGGTCGTGGCCGCCCTGCGGGGCGCCGGCCTTGACGGAGCCGGCCGGGACGGCGGCGACGCCGAGGTTCGACTTGTCCTTGAACTGCTCGCCGGAGTAGCTGTCGGCGACGGCCCACGGGCCGTTGATCATCATGGCGGCCTCGCCGGACTTGAAGGCCGTCTGCATGTTGTTCCAGCCGTCGGTGGCGTTGGTGATCGCCGCGCCGGAGGTGACGAGGTCGCGGGCCGTCTTGAAGGCCTTGACGCCGGCCTCGTTGTCGACGGTGACCGTCTTGTTCTTCGCGTCGACGAGGTCGCCGCCCTCGCCGTAGATCAGCGGGAGGAACCAGTAGGAGTCGTCGCCGCGCAGGTAGAGGCCGGCCTTGCCGGTCTTCGCCTTGATCGCGGCCGAGGCGGCCTTCAGCTCCTCCAGGGTCTTGGGGGGCTGGACGCCGGCGTCGGCGAGCATCTTCTTGTTGTAGAAGAGGCCGAGGGTGTCGATGACCTGCGGGACCGCGTAGGTCTTGCCCTCGTACTTGCCGCTGGCCGCGGCCTGGGGCAGGAACTCGGCGTCGACCTTCTTCGCGGTCTCGGCGGGGACCTCGTCGAGGTAGCCGAGGGAGGCGAAGTCCGCGACCCAGCCGACGTCGGCGCGGATCACGTCCGGGGCCTCGGCGCCGCTGCTGAAGGCGTTCTTGACCTTGTTCTGCGCGTCACCGTAGGGCACGTTGACGTACTTGACGGTGACCTTGGGGTGCTTCGCGGTGAACGCCTCGGCGATCTTCTGGAAGCTGGCCTTCTCGGCATCGTTCGAGGTGTCCCACCACGTGACCGTGCCGGAGAGCTCCCCGCCCGCCTTGGTCGCGCCGCCGTCGTCCTTGGTGTCACCGCCGCAAGCCGTCGCCGCGAGCGCCAGGGTCGCGACCAGCGCGGTGGCCGCTATGCCACGCCGCATATGAACTCCTTCGATGATCCCGGCCGCGCCCTCGCGGTCCCGAGTTGCAGGGAACGTAACAAGCCTGAAAGCTGACCGAAAGAGCTTGCGGCAATTTTCTGCAAGGACGGGGGATCGTTACATCCGTGTGTCCGGACGGTTGCCGCCTCTTGCTGGCCGTTCGAACTTCCTTCGGGTCGTCAGGCGCGCAACCAGGGGCGGTGTCGCCGCGTTGACCCCGGTATGACCCATGAGCTGACCGCCCCCCGGCTTGCAAGCGCTTCCAGCAAGACCACCGAAAGCGTCGGCTGGTGGCGCGATGCCGTCATCTACCAGGTGTACGTCCGCTCCTTCGCGGACAGCGACGGCGACGGCGTCGGCGACCTCCGCGGGGTGCGCTCCCGGCTCCCGCACCTGGCCCGGCTGGGCGTGGACGCCGTCTGGCTGACCCCCTTCTACGTCTCCCCGCAGGCCGACGGCGGGTACGACGTCGCCGACTACCGGGCCGTCGACCCCCTCTTCGGGGCCCTCTCCGACGCCGAGGAGCTGGTCGGCGCCGCCCACGCGCTGGGCCTGCGGGTCATCGTCGACGTGGTCCCCAACCACACCTCCGACCGGCACCCCTGGTTCCGGGAGGCGCTCGCCGAGGGCCCCGGGGGCCCGGCCCGCGCCCGCTACCACTTCCGCCCCGGCCGCGGCCCCGGCGGGATGGTGCCGCCCAACGACTGGGAGTCCGTCTTCGGCGGCCCCGCCTGGACCCGCGCCCCCGGCGGCGAGTGGTACCTGCACCTGTTCGCCCCGCAGCAGCCCGACCTGAACTGGGAGCACCCGGAGGTCGCCGAGGAGTTCGCCTCCGTCCTGCGGTTCTGGCTCGACCTCGGCGTCGACGGCTTCCGCGTGGACGTCGCCCACGGCATGGTCAAGGCCCCCGGCCTGCCCGACATCGGCCGCGGCGCCCAGGCCACCCTGATCGGGACCGAGGCGCTGCCGTTCTTCGACCAGGACGGCGTCCACGACATCCACCGCTCCTGGCGCCGCCTCCTCGACGAGTACGGCGGCGACCGCATCGGCGTCGCCGAGGCCTGGGCGCCCACCTCGGAGCGCCTGGCCCTGTACGTCCGCCCCGACGAGATGCACCAGGCGTTCAACTTCCGGTTCCTGACCTGCCCCTGGGACCCGGCCCTGATGCGGACCGTGATCGACGAGTCGCTCGCCGCGACCGCCGCGGTCGGCGCCACCACCACGTGGGTCCTCTCCAACCACGACGTGGTCCGGCACGTCACCCGCTACGGCGGCGGCGCGCAGGGCCTGGCGCGGGCGCGGGCCGCCGGCCTGCTGATGCTGGCGCTGCCCGGGTCGGCGTACCTCTACCAGGGCGAGGAGCTGGGCCTGCCCGAGGTGGCCGACCTGCCCGACGAGGTCCGCCGCGACCCTGCGTTCCTGCGCACCGCCGGGCAGGACGGGCTGCGCGACGGCTGCCGGATCCCGCTGCCCTGGTCGGGGCAGGAGCCCCCGTACGGCTTCGGCCCGGCCGGGAGCTGGCTGCCGCAGCCCCGGGACTGGGCCGGCCTGAGCGTGGCCGCGCAGACCGGCGACCCGCACTCCACGCTGGAGCTGTACCGGGCCGCCCTGGAGCTGCGCCGGGCCCTGCCGGGCCTCGGCTCCCCCGACGCCGGCCCGCTGGTGTGGCAGCCGTCCCCGGAGGGGGTGCTCCTCTTCACCCGGCCCGGCTTCGCCTGCACCCTCAACGGGCGGGGGACGGTGGTGGAGCTGCCGTCGCCGGGACGCCCGGTCCTCTCCAGCGCCCCCGTGGAGACGGACGGCCGCTCGGTCCGCCTGCCGCAGGATTCGTGCACCTGGTGGGCTTTGTGACGTGCGACCGGTACAGTCCAATCCCGTGACCGCACGGCTTGCCGACATCGCAGCCCAGGCGGGGGTCAGCGAAGCCACAGTCAGCCGCGTGCTCAACGGCAAGCCCGGTGTGGCCGCAGGCACCCGCGAGTCCGTGCTGGCCGCGCTCGACGTGCTGGGCTACGAGCGGCCCGTGAAGCTGCGGCAGCGCAGCGCGGGCCTCGTCGGGCTGATAACCCCCGAGCTGGACAACCCCATCTTCCCGGCGCTCGCCCAGGTCATCGGCCAGGCGCTGACCCGCCAGGGGTACACGCCCGTCCTCGCGACGCAGACCCCCGGCGGGTCCACCGAGGACGAGCTGACGGAGATGCTCGTCGACCGCGGCGTCTCCGGGATCATCTTCGTGTCCGGCCTGCACGCCGACACCACCGCCGACACCGGCCGGTATGACCAACTCCGCGCGCAGGGCGTACCGTTCGTCCTGATCAACGGCTTCTCCGAGAAGGTCCAGGCTCCCTTCGTCTCCCCCGACGACCGGGCGGCGATGCAGCTGGCCGTCACCCACTTGACCGCGCTCGGCCACACCCGGATCGGGCTGGCCGTCGGCCCCAAGCGGTTCGTGCCCGTCCTGCGCAAGATCGAGGGCTTCCGCCTCGGGATGAAGGAGCGCCTCGGCCTCGACGAGGAGGCCGTCGAGGAGCTGATCCAGCACTCCCTGTACTCCCTGGAGGGCGGGCAGGCAGCCGCGACCTCGCTCATCGCCCGCGGCTGCACCGCCGTCGTGTGCGCGAGCGACATGATGGCGCTCGGCGCGATCCGGGCCGCCCGCCAGCAGGGCCTGCGGGTCCCGCAGGACGTCTCCGTGGTGGGCTTCGACGACTCCCCCCTGATAGCGTTCACCGACCCGCCGCTGACGACCATCCGCCAGCCCGTACAGGCCATGGGGCAGGCCGCCGTGCGGACGCTGCTGGAGGAGATCGGCGGCACCCCGGCCCCCCACACCGAGTTCGTGTTCCTGCCCGAACTGGTGGTCCGCGGGTCCACCGCGTCCGGCCCCGGGCAGACCAGGGGCCCGTCTCGTCCTCAAGGCTGAGCGGCCGCGGCAAGGATGCTTCCGCGGGATGATCGTAGGCGGGAAGGCATCTGGCAGACTCTCGTCCCATGGCTGAAGCGAGCGTGAAGACACTGGAAACCCGGACGGATGTCTCGACGCCCGCTGCCGTCGACGCGGCGGCCCCGCCGCAGACCCGGCCCGACCTCCTCAGCCGCCTCCGGGCACCCCGCCGCCCGCGGATCTGGTTCGAGATCCTCCTGATCGCGGTCAGCTACTGGACGTACTCGCTCATCCGGAACGCGGTGCCCGAGCAGAAGGCCGTCGCCCTCGCCAACGCCGACTTCCTGTGGCGCCTGGAGCAGGCCCTCGGCATCGCCGTGGAGAAGACCGTCAACCACACCGTGAACTCGGTGACGTGGCTGGTCGTCGGCATGAACTACTACTACGCCACCCTCCACTTCGTGGTGACCCTCGGCGTCCTGGCGTGGATCTACCGCCGCCACCCGGGCCGGTACGCGCCGACCCGCCTCGTGCTCTTCGCGACGACGGGTGTCGCCCTGGTCGGCTACTACTTCTACCCGCTGGCGCCACCGCGGCTGATGGAGACCGAGCACTTCATCGACACGGTGCTCGTCCACCACACCTGGGGCTCGATGGCCTCCGGCAACCTCAAGAACATGTCGAACCAGTACGCCGCCATGCCGTCCATGCACATAGGGTGGTCGCTCTGGTGCGGGCTGACGATCTGGGCGGTGGCGACCGTCCCGTGGGCCCGCGTGCTGGGCCTCCTCTACCCGACGGCGACGCTCGTCGTCATCGTCGCCACCGCCAACCACTTCTGGCTGGACGCGGTCGGCGGCATGATCTGCCTCGCGTTCGGCTACGCGGTCTCGCGCGCCTGGTACGGCGACATGCCGCACCGGCTGCCCCGCCACCCCCTCCACACCGGCCCGCACCCGGCCACGGCCGCCCTGCTGAACCGGTTCCGCGCGCCGCGCACCTGACACTGCCGGGCGCCTACTGCTGCCCGAGGGCCATCCACTTCTGCGGGAACGCGAGCGGCTCGAAGCCCTGCCGGGCGTACACCTCGTGCGCGTCCGCCGTGGCGAGGAGGATCCGGCGCAGCCCGAACGGCTCCAGGTGCGCCCGCACCGCCCCCACCAGCGCCCCGCCGAGGCCCTTGCCACGCACGGCCGGATCGACGTACACGTCGCACAGCCACGCGAACGTGGCCCGGTCGGTGACCACCCGGGCGTACGCCGCCTGCTCGCCCGAGGCGCTGTCGTACACCCCGAAGTTCAGGGAGCCGGCGATGGCGGCCTCCTGCTTCTCCCGGCTGCGGCCCAGCGCCCAGTAGGCGTCCTCCGACAGCCAGCGGTGGATCCGGGGCACGTCGAGGCGGGAGGGGTCGGCGGAGATCTCGTACCCGTCGGGCAGCGCGTCAGTGCTCATCGCGCCATCCAAGCAGGCCGCGCAGGCGCGGGGCAGGGGATATCCCGGGATCCGAGACGGGGACGGGTCCCGTGCCCGTGAGCCAGGGGAGGACGGCCGGCGGTGTGGCGTCGGGGACGGCCCCGGTGATCCGGGTCAGGGCCTCGGCCAGGGTGCGGGTGAAGTCGTCGTCCACCAGGATCCGCTTCCGCTCCCACGGCTCCCGGACCCGCTCCTCCCGCTCCAGCAGCCGGACCAGCACCGGCACCGCGGCGACGGCGGCCGGGCCGATCGCGCCCAGGTGCCGGACCGCGGTCGGGGTGACGTCCGCGGGGTGGCCGTCGAAGTCCGGACCGACTCCCTCGAGGAGCACCGGCACGGCGGGCTCCGGATCGCCCGTGATCCGCCACCAGGCGTACGCGGCCGCGACCCGGGTCCAGGAGCCCGGCGAACCCGTCAGGGCGCGCACCGCGTCGGCGTGCCCGGCGGCGGCCGGGCCGAGGTCCGCCAGGTATGGCAGTACCCGGCTGCCGCGCCCTGCCGCGAGGTCGGCGGTGCAGGCCCGTCGGAGGAGGGTGTCGTCGCCGGTGGTGCGCCAGTGCGCCCAGGCGGCCATGCGGACCCCGTGCCAGGCGCGGGCGGCCTCCGGGCCGTACAGGCCCTCCGGGCGCGCGGCGCCCGTCGCGAACTCCGCCAGCCGGCCCGCGGCCGCGGCAGCCGGAGGCCCGATCCGGCCGAGGACGCGGGCGGCGTCGTAGGCGCACTCCCGCTCCAGGTGCGGGACCACCTCGGGCAGGGCCGGGGCGGCGGCCGCGCCCAGCTCGGCGAGGACGCGGAGCAGGTCGGAGGTCGACATGCGGGTGTGCCGCAGCTCGGCCCGCACCAGCGGGAGCAGGTCGGCGGCGGGCAGCACGGCGAGGGGACGCGCGTCGATGAGGAACCAGTCCGCCGCGGACAGGTTCCTCAGGGCCGGCATGGCTCGCACATCGCCCGTCCCGGCCAGGGCGAGGGCCAGCATCTGGACGTCCCACTGGGATTCGTTGCCGACGCCGAGGTGGCCTCGGCCTAGGCGGCGGGCCAGGCGGTCCGCGTACGGGGCGAGCGCGAACCGGCCCTGCATGACCGCGTCCCCGGCCCTCCACCGGTCCTCGGGCGGGCCGCAGGCCGCCTCGACGACCGCCGCCCAGGCGGCCGGATCCGGCCACCGCTCGCGGAGGACGGCCTGCACGGCCGCCTCCGCGCCGCGGGGCTCGCGCAGGCGTCTAAGCAACGGCGGATGCCAGGAACCCGGCCCAGGCGGCCGGAGCCATGGCGAGCCGGCCGCCGTCGGGAACCTTGGAGTCCCGGACGAGGACGGTGCCGGTGAGGTGGGCCACCTCTACGCAATCGGGGCCGTCAGCAGTGCTATAGCTGCTCTTGGTCCAGGCGACCTCGACGCAATCGTTGCTGTCGCTTGCGCTGTAGCTGCTCTTGACCCACGTCAGTGCGGAAGGGCCGCGGCCCGAGGGCGTGATGCTCATGTGTCTCCCAGCACTTTCTCGATGAAGAGGCGCGACTCCCGCGGACTGAGAGCCTGCGAACGGATGATCCCATACCGCAGTTCGAGGATCTGGATGTCCTTGGGGTCCGTCACCAGCCGGCTCATCAGTTGTGCTTCGACGTAGCCCACCGTCGACCCACCTCGCAGCTTCAGCACCTGGATCTGGCCTCCCATCCCGGCGTGGTCCTCGGAGGCCGTCGGCATCACTTGGATCTCGACGTTGCGCATAGAGCTGATCTCCAACAACCGCTCCAACTGCCTACGCAGGACCCCCGACC
Source organism: Streptomyces sp. NPDC031121 (assembly GCF_055570615.1). Classification (NCBI taxonomy): domain Bacteria; kingdom Bacillati; phylum Actinomycetota; class Actinomycetes; order Kitasatosporales; family Streptomycetaceae; genus Streptomyces; species Streptomyces sp. NPDC031121. The sequence goes on along the minus strand of NZ_JBVIGV010000003.1, from coordinate 508,352 downwards.
CGCCGAGCCGACGCTCAAGGATCACCTGCTCCAGCACGAAGGTCATTGCCGGGGCTGGCTGCCGATGGAACATGGACTGGCGAGCCATCCGCGCCGACACATGACGCTCAACCTCGTCGGGCGAGTAGGCCGGCCGCCGAATCTCGTACAGCGCCCGGGCGTACTCCTCGGTCTGGAGCAGTCCGTGCAGATTGTGGTTGCCGTATGCGCCGAGCTCAACCGCCTCTGACTCTAACTTGGCCAGATCGCGAACGGTTTTGGGATAGCGGGCCTTTTGAACATCGACCTTCATCGCGGCGATTTTCCCGCCCGCTCCAAGGACCTCGTCCGCCTTGTCCAGGAACTCCGGGCGGGGAATGCGGGTGCCGCGTTCGATCTTGTAGATGAGGTTCGGGCCGTATCCCATCCGCTGGCCGAACTTGGCGCGGTCGAGGCCCGCGGCCTCGCGCCACATTTTCAACTGGCGTCCCACCGCGGCGATCACCGCCCCCGATTCGTCCTCCGGGTCGAGTTCCCAGCTCGACTCGTCGGCGCCGTCTGTGTTCACTTCCCACCTCCGCGGGGACCGTCAGGACAGCACGCAACTGCCGTGGACAGCAGCCGTACACAGCCGCCTCGGCACTGTTCAGGTTACGCAGGGGCGGCCACGCTGAGTCACGTGAATCAGGAAATCTCCCTCGTCGCGACCCTCCCGGCGACCCCGCGCGGCGCTCGCGCCGCACGTGCCCTCACCGTCTCCCAACTGCTGGAACATCGACTTCCGTTCGCGGACGCCGCGCAGGTCGTCGCCGAGCTGGCCGCGAACGCGGTGACGCACGGGAGGGTGCCGGGGCGCGGGTTCCGGCTGCGGCTGCGGACGGGGCCCGGGCCTACGCTCCGTATCGAGGTGTCGGACACGCGCGCCGAGGCGGCCCCGCGGTGCGAACCGGCCGTTCCCGACGCGGCGGCAGAGTCCGGACGGGGGCTGCTGCTGGTGTCCGCGCTCGCCTCGCGGTGGGGCGTCGAGCGGGGGCCGGTTCCACTGAAGACGGTCTGGGCGGAAATGGATTTCGGCGGTCCGCTTTCACCGGATCGAGGTTCTCACGTCCCGGTGGACTGGGTTCCGGTGGCGCACGACCCTAAATGAAATAACCGGAGGTAAAACGACCTCACCCAACCTCCCCCCTCCCCCTCTCACCCGGTCGGGTGAATCACCCAAACCCCCCTGGCGGACCCGCCAATTCCCGGTGCACGATTTCCCCACAACCCCAGAAACGCGAACGGCCCTCGACCGGGACTGCCATCCCGAACCGAGGGCCTGACCACAGTGGAAGTGAGCCCTTCCCCATGGCTGACCAGCAGCCTAGCGCGCCCGCGTGCCCCACGGCGGGCATCCGGCACATCAACCGCGATCACACCCGGCGGTACGTCAAGGTGGGCAACCACCTCGCCCAGCACCGCAAATTGAGCCTGACGGCGATCGGCCTGGCCGTGCACATCCAGTCGCTGCCCAGCGGCGCCCGGGTCACCATCAAGGGCCTGGCCGGGCGTTTCCCGGAGGGCGAGGTGCGCATCGCCGCCGCCATGCGGGAGTTGGAGCACCACGGCTACCTGCGCCGCCACCAGCAGCGCGCGGCGTCGGGGCGGGTCGTGACCTGCACGGAGTCGTACAACAACCCGCCCGCCCTGCGGGAGGAGGCCCGCGCCGCCCGCGAGGCCGCACCCCTGAAACCCGTAGCGGCCCACCCGCAGGAGGCCGCCCCGGCACCGGAGCCGACCCCCGCCGCCGACGAGGAGGAAGAGCCCGACCCGGAACCGGAGGCACGGCCCGCGCGGCCGGAGGCGTACGACCTGCTGGCTCGGCTCCGCCTGCGCGACCCGCGACTGGTCCTCTCGAACCGGGACGTGGAGCGCCTCGCGCCCGCCGTGTCGGAGTGGCTGGACCAGGGGCTTCCCGTGGCCGCCGTCAGCGCCTCCCTCACCAACGGGCTGCCGCTCGCGCCGATCCACTCCCCGTACGGGCTGCTGCTCCACCGCATCCGCGAACTGGCGCCCGCCCGCCTGCCCACGGCCCTGCCGATCGGCGCGGCGCGTCCCGACCGGGTGGTACACCCCCTCCGCACCTGCCCGACCTGCGACAAGGCCCACCGCTCCCCCACCCCGGGGGAATGCCCGCCCTGCACCCGCCGCCGCGCGGCCGCCTGACGCGTCAGGCTTCGGCCGGGGGCCGGACGGCCGCGCCCGCACCGGTCCGCGGCGCGGCCGCAGTCGCCGCCGCACGCTCGTCGGCCGGGGCGAGCCAGAACCAGAGGGGCGGCAGCACCAGCTCGACCACCGTCAGCACGAGCTGGAACCAGTGCGGCCGGCCGTGCACCGCCAGGGACAGCAGCCGCCCCGCACCACCGAGCAGGAACACCGCGGCCAGCCACCTCACCGCGGCCGCCGGGACCGGCGACTGCCGGGCCGCCCAGATCCAGGCGAGCCCGTACCCGGCGAAGATCGCGCCGAGGAAGCGGCCCAGGCTGTCGACGGTGGCACCGGCGTCCCCCTCGCCCGGAATCGCGGCGTTGCCGCCGAGCACGTGCAGCAGCCCGATCCCCACGCACGCGATCCCCATCACCCACGCGGATCCCCGCAGTACCCCGGCCATGCGCAAGCCACCCCGTCCCGCTTTTGGTTGACATCCGTCTACCAACGATGAGAAGCCACCAGTAGACACATGTCAACTAACCTGGGGGCGTGCCTCCCCACTCCCTCCCCCGCCGGCGCCTCGACCCGGCCGAACGCCGCGCCCAACTCCTCGCCGTCGGCGCCCGCTCCTTCGCGGCCCACCCGTACGACGACGTCACGATGGAGGAAGTCGCCCGCGAGGCAGGCGTCTCGCGCGCCCTGCTCTACCGCCACTTCCCGAGCAAGCACGCCCTCTTCGCCGCCGTCTACCGGCAGGCCGCCGACCAGCTCCTCGCGGCCACGCGCCTCGACCCCGGGGCCACCCTCGTCGAGCAGCTCGCCCAGGGCCTCGACGCCCACCTCGACTACTTCATCGCCAACCGCCACGCCGTACTCGCCGCGAACCGTGTGCTCGCCGGCGACCCGGTCATCCAGACGATCATGACGAACGAGCTGGACGCCCTCCGCTCGCGCCTGCTCGACGTCCTCCCCCTGGCCGACGACCGCACCCGCGACGCCGTGTCCGCCGTGCTCAAGGCGTGGCTGGTGTTCGTCCAGGTCCTCTGCGTGGACTGGCTCGACCGGGAGACCTGCCACCGCACCGAACTGCGCGACGCCTGCATCGGCGCCGTCGTCGGCGCACTCCGCCCCCTCCTCCCCTCCGGACTCCCCGAGACGGCCGCCTCCTGGTGATCAACGCCGGCCTGGCATCGGGGGACCGTTCCACTCGTCCCAAACGCGAGGTCGCATTTCCGCCAGCGTCGGTGGGTCCGCCCACGGGAGAGTCGGCGATGGTTCGTGTTCCTGATCGCGAGCCCGTCCGTCTGGCACTCCGCGAAAGGCGCAGCGCATGCACGTCGTCCCCGGGCTCAAGGTCCTGTACTTCGGAACTCCGGTGGTGCTGATCAGTTCACTCAACGAGGACGGCACGTCGAACCTGATGCCGATGTCCTCGGCGTGGTGGCTGGGCCAGTCCTGCATGCTCGGTCTCGGCGACGACGCCCAAACCACCGCGAACCTGCTGCGGGAGGGCGAGTGCGTGCTCAACCTGCCCTCGTCGGCGATGGTCGATGCCGTCGACCGGATCGCGCTCACCACCGGGAAGCCGGCCGTGCCGGACTACAAGGTGAAGCAGGGGTACCGGCACGAGCCGGACAAGTTCTCGACCGCACGGCTGACCGAACAGGCATCAGACCTGGTCCGGGCCCCCAGGGTTGCGGAGTGCCCGGTCCAGCTGGAATGCAGGGTCGTCTCGGTCCATCCTTTCGGCGGTCTCGAACCGCACGCCACCGCCTTCGAGGTCGAGGTCCTTCGCGCCCATGTCGAGGAGGACCTGGTCATCCCGGGGACGCGCTACGTGGACCCGCTCGGCTGGGACCCGCTGATCATGAAGTTCTGCGAGTTCTTCGGCGGGGGACGCAACGTTCACCCGTCGAGACTCGCCGAGGGCTGGAACATGCCGCACCAACTCCAGTCGACGACTGTCTGAGCAGGCATCCGGCGCCCAGCCTCCCCCGCCTCGCCAGACTGCAGGCCGCCCGCGCACCCGGTGGGCAGACCCCCACCGCAACCCCACGGGCTGCGACAGGGCCGCCGCGACGGATCACCCGGCCACAGGAAGCCGAGCCGCTTGCTCGTTACTGACCCACGCTCCCGGCCGGACGGCCGCCGCGTCCTCCTGATCGCCCCCTCGCCGAACACACGGGAACACACCCCCGGGGGGGGCGGCCGGCAGGCGCGGCTCACGGGCCCGGCCACTCACGGCAGCCCGGACCCGCGTCCACCCGGAGGACGTACGCCGGTCCGGCCGCGGAGCCGTCCGTCCGGAGGGTCTGCCGGAAGCCGCAGCGGAGCCGGAGCTCCGGCGCCGACCAGGCCTCGTCGAACAGCCCGTGCGCGTAGGCCCGCGTGACGTCCCGCAGCCCGGCGGTGTCCAGGGCGGGGGCCGCCTCCGCGAGCAGCGCCCGCAGCCCGCCCGCCTGCTCCCGGCCCTCCCACGGCCGGTGGAACGACACGCAGTGCAGGAAGCCGGGCTCCCCGCACGCCTGCACCTGCCAGGCACCGAGCCGCACCGCCAGCCAGGTGACGCCCTCCCGCGGGCGGTCGCAGCCCAGCGCGAAGCCGGGCGCCGAGAACCGCTCCCGCAGCTCCGGCGAGACCAGGGCGTCGTACAGGGCCATCGACGCCACCGGATCCGGCCCGAACCCGACACCGAGGAGCCCGGCCAGCTCGGCGGCGGCCCGCCGCAACACCTCGGGCCCGTCGATCCGCACCCCCTCCGGCGGAGGCACGACGAGCTGCGCCCCACCGAGCAGCGACCGCCGCGAGGGCACGGGCACGGGCGGCGGCACGGCCAGGCCGTCCAGGGAGTGGCCGCCGGGGAGGTGGTCGCGGGCGATCACGTCGGCGGGGATCACGGGGCGGATGGCGCGGCCCCCACCGTCAGCGAGAAGACGCGGCCCGGGGCGTGGGAGTTCGCCTTGACCTCGAAGTAGAACGTGCCGGCTTCCCGCGGCACCCCGGTGATCATGCCGGTGGCTTCCAGGGAGAGGCCCTGCGGCAGCATGCCCGCCTCCAGCGTCAGCACGGGAGCGAAGTACGTCCCGGCCATGTTCGGGGGGATCTCCAGGACGTGCGCCGGGAACGCCGCCTGCGCCCGGTCGCCGTAGTCCTGCGAGGTGACCGCCACCGTCTCCTCCTCGCGGGGGATCAGCCACGCGTAGGGGGCGCCCTGCACCGCGTCGGGCAGCACGTCGTTGGGACCGAACCGGTGGAAGGCGACCCGCCGGCCGGCGTGGACGGCCTGGCCGTCGAACCCCTCGCGGTCCAGGGCCGCGTCGTGCAGGACCCCGCCGACCCGCGCGATGGCGTGGTACTGGAAATCCCAGCCCTGCTGGGCCTGGCCCGGGTGCCACCGGGTGTCGAGGGCCTGCACGTTGGTCAGGTTGACCATGTTGCCGACACCGCCGGCCCACACCATCTGGTCGTTCGCGAAGAACCCGCCCCAGACCATGACCGTGTTCGCCGGCAGGCCGACCGTCTGGGCCAGGAGGACCAGCAGGTTGGCGTAGTCCGCGCACACGCCCCGCCCGTCGGTGAGGACGGTCAGCGGATCGTCGTTGATCGGGTCGGACGGGTCGTACTGCACCGTCGCCCGGAGGGAACGGCGCAGTGCCGTCGCCACCGCCTGCGCGTCGGTCTCCCCGGCCAGCATGCCCATGGCCGCCACGACGGCGTCGGCGCGGGCCTGCGTGTGTGGGGTGCCGTACAGGCGGTGGACCTCGTGCGCGGTGGTGCCGATCTCCTGGCCCTGACCGGGTGTGTTCTCGCGCGCCAGCCTCCACGAGACGCCGTGCACGGCGGTGCCGACGCCCTGTACGGGCAGCCGCAGCTGGGACATGAGGAAGAGATTCTGACCGGCGATCGGCGCGACGAACGAGGATTCGCCGACCTGCTGGTTCCCGGACCAGGCCTGCAACTGCACCCGCGCGGCCGACGTCCCGAGACCGGAGACCGCCACGATGGCGGACGGGGTGTCTGCCGTGCGGTACGTGAGGTTCGCCGTCAGGGGGAAACCCGACTCCCACGTCGTCAGCTGAAGCCCGTCCAACGCGATGCCGCCCCCGAACTCGATCCTGTCGAGCGTGGGCCCGGCAGGCGCGGGGGCCTGGCCCTGCGGGGCGGGAGCGGGAGCCGCGGTGGCCGCGTTCATGCGCTGCACCGGAGCCGGGCCCGACCCCTCCGCGGCGGGCGGCCCCGCGGCCGCAGAGGCCTCCCGTACCGGCGACGGGACGGACGCCATCGCGCGCACCGCGTTGGCCTCCGCCTCGCGTTCGAAGCGGTCCCCCGGGTCGCTGATGCTCAGGCCCGCCCCGTTGTCGGTGCCGGCGACGGGGCCCCGGCGCTGCTGGATGACGTGCGTCAGCTCGTGCGCGAGGGTGTGCCGGTCCGCGCCGCCTTCCCCGATTACGACATGGCTGCCGCTGGTGTACGCGCGGGCCCCGATCTCGGCGGCGGACCGGCGGGCCGCGGAGTCGTCGTGGACGCGGACGTCCCCGAAGTCGGCGCCCAGGCGGGCCTCCATGTCGGCGCGCACGCCCGCCTCCAGCGGCCGGCCCGCCGACCGCAGCACCTCGTGGACCGCGGACCGCTGCACCGCAGCCGGCGCCTCCTCGGCGGCGTGCCCGCAGCCCGCGCCGTGCCGGTGCGCCCCCGGATCGGCGACGGACCGCTGCGCATGCGCCCAGGCGTGCCCGGACCGGCGGAGCATCTGCACGACGGCGGCGTTGCCGGCCGTGCGCTGGAGCGCGGCCAGGGCGGCGGCCCCCGTCGGCGCAGGCGCCGTACTGCGGGCCGGGCTCCGCACGGGAGCGGAGCGCACGGCGCCGTCATGGCCGGGTACGGGCGTAGGGAAGCGCATCGGATCCTCACGGACGGGCGGCGGACGGGCCCCTCCTGGATACGCGGCCCGGACCGCACGGCACCAGGTACCGCCGGGCAGCATCGGCAGTCCGATCGGGAAGCCGGCGGCGGCCCCCACCCCCCGCACCCGACCGGAACGGGCACGGGATGTCGGGTGCGGCAGGCTGGGGTCTCCCTAGCGTGGCGGTCGAAAGGAAAGGAGGGCCGGGGGTGCTGGACCGGCTGAACCAGGCCATGGGGTACATCGAGGACCACCTCGACCGGGAGATCGACGTGTCCGAACTGGCCCGGATCACGGCGACGTCGGAGTACCACTTCCGGCGGCTGTTCTCGTCGCTGGCGGGGATGCCGCTGTCGGAGTACGTCCGGCGCAGGCGGCTCACCGTCGCGGGGGCCGACGTACTGGCAGGGACGCCGTCCCTGCTGGAGATCGCCGTCCGCTGGGGCTACGGCTCGGGCGAGGCGTTCGCCCGGGCGTTCCGCGCCGTGCACGGCGTCGGCCCCGGCGAGGCCCGGCGCACCGGCGCGGCCCTCAACGCCCAGCCCCGGCTCTCCTTCCGCCTCACCGTCGAAGGGAGCAGCACCATGCGGTACCGCATCGTCGAGAAGGAAGCGTTCCGGATCGTGGGCAGGAAGGCCCGCGTCCCGCTCATCCACGAGGGGGCCAACCCGCACATCGCCGAGCACATCCGCAGCATCCCGCCGGAGACGCTCCAGCGGATCGCGGCCCTGTCCGACCAGGACCCGCGGGGCGTGGTGTCGGCGACGGTCCGCGTGTCGGACGGCTTCGAGGAGGGCGCCGACCTGGACTACTACCACGCGGCGGCGACGTCAGCGGAGACGCCGCCCGAGGACCTGGACGTCCTGGAGTGCCCGGCGGGCACGTGGGCGGTCTTCGAGAACACGGGCCCGTTCCCGCAGGCGCTCCAGCAGATGTGGGCCGACGTCGCGGCCCACTGGATGCCGTCGAACCCGTACGAGTACCGCCCGGGCCCGGAAATCCTCCGCGTCACCCCGCCGGACTCCGACCCGCCCCACGCGACGGCCCACCTGTGGATCCCGGTGAGCCGCACCACCACGCCCTGACTCAGGCACCGCCGTCGGCGGCGGCCAGGACGACGCGGGACCGTGCCGGATCCACGGAAACGACCCGCACCCGCACGTCCTGGCCCTCGCGGACGCCCTCCGCCGAGCCGCTCACCGGAACGAGCCCTTCGACACAGTCGGCGATGCGCACGAAGTACCCGATCGACGCGATCTTCGTGACACGCCCGGCGACGGTCTGACCCACACGGTCGACGAACCCGGGCAGCAGGTCCTCGTGCTCCGCCCACTCGCGGAGCGAGATGCGCACCTGGCGGTTGTGCTCGTCGTGCCAGACGACCGTGCCGGTGACGCGCTGCCCCACGACCGGCAGTTCCATGCACCTGGGCATCCTGACGATATCGGCCAGTCCGGCGGCTTCGGGCCGGCCGTCGATGGAGAGGAAGACCCCGAAGGGCCGCCTGCCGACAACCTCACCGGTGATCGGAGACCCGACGGGCAGCGCCCGAACCGTCTCCGGCCAGACCTCGGCGGCAGTGAATGCCCGGTAGCCACCGCTCTCGGAAGGCCGGGAGTACTCAGTCACGCGTTGATCATCACACGGAAGCCCGCTCGGGCGGGTCTCCGCATATCTGTCTGATTCTGTGCGTGTCGGAAGAGCAAAACCAGGCGTACACCAGCGCATCATGCAGAATCACGTTCGATTGCAAAGGGCTGCGGGGGGGCGCAGCCCGGATGGTGGCGGGAAGGCTTCGGGGTGGGGTTCGACGAGGAATGGGGCGTCCTGCGCTCCGAGGCCGCAACACGGCCTGCGGCACCGGTCGTTGATGCGTACGAGGTGGCGCGGGCGGCGGCGCTGCAGCGCCTCGCGGACTTCCGGGACGGCATCGTGCTGGTGCCGTCGGATGAGCAGGGCGGCCCGTGGACGACGCAACTCCACGGTCTGGACTGGATATGCGCCTTCTCGGACGAGGAGGCCCTGTACCGGTTCGCGGTGGCGCGCGACGAGGCAGACCGCGAGTGGCCGTACCGGCGTATCAGCGGTGCCCGGCTGCTGGACGAGGTGCTGCCGGCGCTGGACTTCCCGTGCGGGGTGGCCCTGAACGCCGCCGGTCCGGACGGCGCGGTGTTCCCGCCGGTGCGTGGGATCGTTCCCGAGGCGGCGGCGCTCGACGGGGAGCGTGCCGCATGAGCGGGGACGACAAGGACCTCGACGTCTCGAAGCAGGCCCTGGGGCAGATAGCCAAGGGCATCACGGATGCGCTGTCCGAGCTGGGCGAACTCGGCCAGGTCGGCGACGCGAGCATGGGCCGCGGCTTCTCCAAGCTGGCCCTGACCGGTGTGCAGACGGGCCATGACGGCCTGACCGCCGCGATGAAGACGTTCTGCGAGCGCTGGGAGTGGGGGGTGCGCTCCCTGGTCCAGCAGGGCAACGCCTTCGCCGTGAACGTCGGCCTGTCGGCCGGCATGATCCACGAGCAGGACCAGTACCTCCAGGGCGCCTTCAAGATCTTCGTGAACGCCGGGATGGGCAACCCGTACGCCTCCGAGGACGAGATCACCAAGAAGGGCTGGACCGAGGTCCTGGCCGACAACCCCTACACGCAGATCCGCGACGCGGACTACAGCCCCGAGTCGCGTGCGCGCGCCGACGCGAACAGCAAGGAGGCGTGGAAGGCCGCGATCCGTGACGTGAACAGCTCCGGCATCCTGCCGTCCAACCAGGTGATCGACGCGGCGGGGCTGGGCGACGAGCAGGACGCCCTCGTCGAGGGCATGGTCGGACCGGCTCCCCGGCCGGCAGCGCAGTCGGAGGGCGAGCACTGATGGCGGACTGGCGCGACCTGGTCAACAAGGGTCTGGAGAAGGCGGAGCACGGCTGGGACTCCGCCATGAAGTCGGTCGGCGAGGGGGTCGACAGGGCCACCGAGGGCATCGGCGCCGCGCTCGACCACGTCGGCGCCCATGACGCCGCCGACAAGGTGGAGGACTGGGGCGACCGCTTCGCCTCCGGCGCGGGTGTCACCGTACGCGAGCAGAACCTCGGAGAGACGGAGCAGGCCGACGAACTCGTCCACGGCTCGCCGTCCGCGATCCGCGAGTCGGCGGCGCACCTGAAGGACTTCCAGGCGGCGTTCGAGAACGTCGGCGGCGGCATGCGCGCCCTGGACACCGGGCAGTGGAAGGGCGCGGCGGCCGACGCGTTCCGCGAGAAGTTCGCGCTACACCCGGGCGACTGGCTGCGCGCCGCGTCCGCCTGTGAATCCGCAGCCCAGGCCCTGAACGCCTACGCGGAGATCGTCGAGTGGGCGCAGGCCCAGGCACAGCTGGCGATCGAGGCGTACCGGCAGGGCAAGAAGGCCACCGAGGATGCCAAGGCGGCCCACCGCAAGGCCCTCACGACCTACGAGACGGCAGCCGCGTCCGGCGGTGACGCCGGACCGCGGCCGACCGATCCCGGCGACGTGGGCAAGGCGAGCCGCGACCGGGCCGAGGAGATCCTCAAGGCGGCCCGCAGCCAGCGCGACGACGTGGCCCGTATGGCGCAGAAGGCTTTCGACGCGGCAGTGGAGCACGCCCCGTCGAAGCCTTCGGCCGCACAGCGGGCCCTGGCGAACGCCATGGACCACCAGGGCGCCCAGGCCGTCGAAGCGACCCACGTCCTCGGCGGCGCGATCAAGGGCGTGGCGGGCGCCGTCAGCTTCGGCCGGGGATTCCTGAACCCCCTCGACCCCTACAACCTGACCCACCCGGCCGAGCACTCCGAACACGTCAACACGACGCTGGCGGGCCTCGTCTCGAACGCCTCCCACCCCGAACGCATACCCGGCCCGCTGATCGACTCCTTCCTGGCCGACCCGTCCGAGTTCGGCGGCCGCCTCTTCCCGGAGGTCCTCGCCGGCAAGGGCGCGGGCCTGACCCGTACCGCAGCCCGGCTCGCGGACGACCTGCCCAAGTCCCCGAAGGCGCCCAACGGCACGAAGGGGCCGGAGACGCCGTCCGCAGCCGACGAGCTGCAGAAGGATCCGCACGGGAACTCCCGGGAGTGTGACGCGAAGACCTGCCGCGAGGACCCGGTCGACGTCGCCACGGGCCGGATGACCCTCCCGCAGACCGACCTCGTCCTCCCCGCCTCCCTGCCCCTGGTACTCGCCCGGACCTTCGAGTCGTCCTACCGCCTGGGCCGCTGGTTCGGCCCCACCTGGGCGTGCACGCTCGACCAGCGGCTGGAAATCGACGACGAGAGCATCGTCCTCGTCGGCGAGGACGGCAGCCTGCTCGGCTACCCGCACCCGGCGGCAGACGGCGCCCCCGTCCTCCCCCACCTGGGCCGGCCCTGGCCGCTGGAACGGCAGTCGGACGGCGGCTACACCGTCACCGACCCCGAGACGGGCCGGGTCCGCCACTTCACGGACGACGGTCTGCTGACCCAGCTCGACGACCGCAACGGCGCCTGGCTCTCCTACGCGTACGACGAGACCGGCGCGCCCACCGCCGTCTCCCACAGCGGCGGCTACGAGGTCCGCTTCACGACGGCGGACGGCCGAATAACCGGCCTCGCGCTCGGCGACGGCACGCAGATCCTCCGCTACGGCTACACCGACGGCCACCTCACGGAGGTCGTCAACTCCTCCGGCCGCCCCCTCCGCTTCGGCTACGACGACCTGGGCCGGATCACCTCCTGGACCGACACGAACGACCGCCACTTCACGTACGTCTACGACGACGAGCACCGCTGCATCGCCCAGTCGGGCACCAACGGCCACCTGAACGTCCGCTTCGACTACGAGCCGGGCCTCACCACCCTCACCGACTCCCTCGGCAACCGCACACGGTTCCTCGTCAACGACCGCGCGCAGATCACCGCGGAGATCGACCCGACGGGCGCCACCACCCGCTTCGAACACGACCGCCGCAACCGCCTGCTCGCACACACGGACCCCCTGGGCCGCACGACCCGCCTCACCTACGACGAGGCCGGCCGCCTGACCACCGTGACCCGCCCGGACGGCCGCCGGTCCCGGGCCGAGTACAACGAACTCGGCCTCCCCGTCCTGGTGGAGAGCCCGGACAGCAGGGTGGTCCGCCAGACGTACGACGCACACGGCAACCGCACCTCGGTGACCGACCCGTCCGGCGCCACGACACGCTTCGCGTACGACATCCGCGGCCACCTCTCCTCGGTGACGGACGCCCTGGGCAACACCACCACGGTCCACTGCGACCCGGCAGGACGGATCGTCTCGGCCACCGACCCGCTGGGCGGCACCACCGCGTACGCGCACGACGCGTTCGGCCGCCCGACCACGATCACGGACCCGCTGGGCCACACGACCCGCCTCACGTGGAGCGTCGAGGGCCGCCTCCTGCGCCGGGTGCACGCCGACGGCACGGAGGAGTCCTGGACCTACGACGGCGAAGGCAACTGCCTGACCCACACGGACCCGATGGGCGGCGTCACGGTCTCCGAATACGGCGACTTCGACCTCCTCACCGCCCGCACCGGCCCCGACGGCACCCGCCACACCTTCGACCACGACACCCAGCTCCACCTCACCGCCGTCACCAACCCCCAGGGCCTGACCTGGAGCTACACATACGACCCGGCCGGCCGCCTGGCCTCGGAGACGGACTTCGACGGGCGCACCCTCACGTACGCGTACGACGCGGCGGGCCTCCTGACCTCCCGCACCAACGTCCTCGGCGAGACGACCACGTACACGCACAACACACTCGGCCAGACGATCCGCCAGGAGGCAGGAGACCGAGCCACCACGTACGAGTACGACGCGTTCGACCTCCTCGCGAAAGCGTCCTCGCCCGAGGCCACGGTCACCTGGCACCGCGACGAGACGGGCCGGCTCCTGTCGGAGACGGTGAACGGCCGCACCCTCTCGTACGCCTACGACGACCTGGGCCGCCGCACCACCCGCACCACCCCCACAGGCACCGAAGCCCATTGGACGTACGACCAGGCGGGCCGCCGCGCCTCGCTCACCACCGCCGGCCGCACCCTGACCTTCGAGCGGGACGCAGCGGGCCAGGAGCTGACCCGCACCCTGAACCCGTCCCTCTCCCTCACCCACGAGTACGACGCCATGGGCCGCCGCACCGCCCAGTCGGTGATCGGCCGGGGCGGGCGCACCCTCCAACGCCGCGGGTACAGCTACCGTGCCGACGGCTACCTGACGGGCATCGACGACTCCGTCACCGGCCTGCGCACGTTCACCCTCGACGCGGCCGCCCGCGTCACGGCCGTGGACGCCGACTCCTGGTCCGAGCGGTACGCCTACGACAGCGCGGGCAACCAGACCAGCGCCTCCTGGCCGGCCGACCACCCGGGCGGGGAAGCCCAAGGCGTACGCACGTACACGGGCACCCGCATCACCCGCGCGGGCGCGATCCGCTACGAGCACGACGCCTTGGGCCGCGTCACCCTCCGCCAGAAGACCCGCCTCTCCCGCAAACCGGACACCTGGCGCTACGAGTGGAACGCGCAGGACCAGCTGGTCGGGCTGATCACCCCGGATGGCACCCGCTGGCGCTACCTCTACGACCCGCTGGGCCGCCGCACGGCCAAGCAGCGCCTGTCGGACACCGGGTCGGTTGTCGAGGAAACCCTGTTCACGTGGGACGGCACCACCCTCTGCGAGGAAACGAACGGCCAGGTCACCCTGACGTGGACCCACCAGGGCCTGCACCCGATCACGCAGACGGAACACCTCAACCAGTCCGAGGTCGACGACCGCTTCTTCGCGATCGTCACGGACCTGGTCGGCACCCCCACGCACCTCCTCGCGGAGGACGGCACCACGGCGTGGCACACCCGCAGCACCCTGTGGGGCACCACAACCTGGAACCGCGACGCAACGGCCTACACCCCGCTCCGCTTCCCGGGCCAGTACTACGACCCGGAATCAGGCCTCCACCACAACTACTTCCGCACCTACGACCCCGAAACCGCCCGCTACCTCACCCCGGACCCCCTGGGCCTCACCCCCGCCCCGAACCCGGCCACGTACCCCCACAACCCCCACACGTGGTCCGACCCCCTCGGCCTGGCTCCCGAGGGATGCCCCGAAGAACTGGTCAAACCGCACGGCACATCCCCCGCCGAGATCAGTGGAGGCAGACTCGCTCAGGAATCCGGCGACTCTTATGAAGACTTCCTAGTAAACCACCTTGGAGGGGGAGGCGGGTTCTTCGAAAGAAAGATCTCAGGCGGGAATACTAGGCAATTTGACGGTGCATTCATCGACGAAACCTCAGGGCGAGGGACGTGGTACGAGGCAAAATCTGGCAAATTCTGGGAAAATACGCTAAACGACCCGAAACGGCTAGAGAAATTCCTTGGAGTGGAGGGAGAAAAGCTCGCCATAGCCCGAGAAAAAGGGATTGATTTTCGCATCATTTCAGAAAATCCCATACCGGCCAAATTTACTTCATGGTTCGAGAAAAAGGGCATTCCGTGGGAGATTCTCCCGCGGGCACAGTGAGAAATCGGATCGAGTTACGACGTTGCCGAACGATCAGGAGGATTCGAGTGGGCTTGTGCCTATTCCCCGGCGACGGGGAGATCGACGGGCCGGATGCATGCTTCTCGTACAAGGAATTTTCCTTGTTTCGCAGACGCCTAGCTTCAGCAGAGGGCTTTCCCTTGGGGAGTATGCAGGGGTTCGGTGGAGACACCCCCTGGAGTGACGTAAATACGGCTCTTGAGCCGCTACTTAATCACCCAGATGACCATGGAAGGAGCTTGACCGCGGAAGAGTGCGAGAGAATACTGCGGCGCCTTGAGGAAATCCTTCCAGATTGGCTATCAGGTGCCGACTCTGATCCCGACACGCGAAACCAGGTCAGAGAACTCCGCGACCTGATTACGGTCCTACAAGTCTGCGTCCATAAAAGCGTAGAGATGCATTTTGTGTAAGATTCGGAGCAGGAGTTCAGTGGTCCTATACGCTGGGCCCGGAGTCGGTTGCATAAAAAGGGTCCTGTTCGGGCGCACACTGGGTTGGTTGCCACTTGCGGCGACCATGCCAGCACTTCCATCGCCTATAAACCCAGCGTCCGGGTCTGACGTTGCGGAACAATATGCGGCAGGTAATAGACATGCCCAGCTTCGCCATCCAGCGCCGCTCGGGCACCGGAACTGCGGCTGAGGAACCTCTTTCACCCGGCGCATTTTAAGGTTTAAGTGAAGGGTGGTGGCCAGGCCGGCCGGGGGGCGGCCCAGTCGTCACATTGGCCCGTGACGCCGTCGGTCATGTGCCAGTTGCTGCTCAACTCGATCACCGCTACATGGACCGCTTTCCCCGACACCGAAGCAGTCCCGGGTCCGAACCCGAGGCGGTCAACCACTTCCCCGGGGCGAGTCGGCATCCAGCTCGACGTGCAGTGCGGAGCAAACGTCACTCCTTGGGCTGGTCAAGCACCGCGATCGACGTGCTGGCCAGCGCCACGAGAGCTACAGCAGATACCGCGACGGCGTCCGCTCAAGTGGCGCGAATGAGAAGAGTCGGACTCCAGATCATGAGTGCTGAGTGCCGGGCCAGGCGCGGGCGGCGAGGTGGCCGACGGTGGGCGTAGTCCCGATACCGCATCAAGCAATCGGTGGGCCCCGAGGTCGGTCGACTCTGCCGAGGCGATTTCAGCGGAATCGGGAGGGGTGCGAGTCCCCTACGCAGACCTCACCCGCCGTAGAAGAGGTCGTCGACGACGGCGCGGGCGCGGCGGGTGGTGCGGCGGTAGTCGTCCAGCATTTCGCCGACCGTGCCCTCCGCGTAGCCCAGGTAGCGGCCGACCGCGCCCAGTTCGCGGGTCTCCGTCGGGAAAGTGTCGCCGGCGCGGCCGCGGACCAGCATGACCGCGTTGCGGACGCGGGAGGCCAGGACCCAGGCCTCGTCCAGAACCTGCGCCTCCTCCGTCCCGATGAGGCCGGCCGCGTGGGCCGCCGCCAGGGCTTCGCGGGTGCGGGTGGTGCGCAGGCCCGGTTCGGCCCAGGCGTGCCGCATCTGGAGCAGCTGTACCGTCCACTCGACGTCGCTGAGTCCGCCGCGGCCCAGCTTCGTGTGGAGGGTGGGGTCGGCGCCGCGCGGCAGGCGTTCGGATTCCATGCGGGCCTTCAGGCGGCGGATCTCGCGGACCGCGTCGTCGCCGAGGCCCTCGGCCGGGTAGCGCAGCGGGTCGATCAGGTCGATGAAGCGGCGGCCGAGGTCGGGGTCGCCGGCGACCGGCACGGCCCGCAGCAGGGCCTGGCTCTCCCAGGTGAGGGACCAGCGGCGGTAGTAGGCGGCGTACGAGGCGAGGGTGCGGACCAGCGGCCCGGAGCGGCCTTCGGGGCGCAGGTCGGCGTCGATGAGGAGCGGCGGGTCGGCGGTGGGGAGCTGCAGGAGCCGGCGCATCTCGGCGATGACGGCCTGGGCGGCCTTCGCGGCCTCCTGTTCGTCGACGCCTTCGCGGGGTTCGTGGACGAAAAGGACGTCGGCGTCGGAGCCGTAGCCCAGTTCGTGGCCGCCGAAGCGGCCGACGCCGATGACGGCGAACCGGGTGGGGAGGGTGTCGCCCCACTGGTCGCGGACGGCGGCGCGCAGGGCTCCGGCGATGGTGGCGGCGGTGAGGTCGGTGACGGCCCGGCCGACGCGGTCGACGAGGGCGCCGAGGTCCTCCTCGGCGGGGCGGTCCTCCGTACCGTACGAGCCGATGATGTCGGCGGCGGCGGTGCGGAACAGCTCCCGCCGCCGCACTCCGCGGGCGGAGGTGACGGCGGCTTCGGCGCTGTCGGCGCGGCCGACGGCGGCGAGGACCTCCTGCTCCAGGGCGTCGGGGGTGCGCGGCTGGAGGCCCTCGGGGTCGCCGAGGAGGGCGACGGCCTCGGGGGCGCGCAGCAGCAGGTCGGGGGCGAGGCGGCCGGCGGACAGGACGCGGGCCAGGTTCTCGGCGGCGGCGCCCTCGTCGCGCAGGAGGCGCAGGTACCAGGGGGTCTTGCCGAGGGCGTCGGAGACCTTCCGGAAGTTGAGCAGGCCCGCGTCCGGGTCGGCGGAGTCGGCGAACCAGCCCAGCATGACCGGCAGCAGGGTCCGCTGGATGGCGGCCTTGCGGGTGACGCCGGAGGCGAGGGCCTCCAGGTGGCGCAGGGCGGCGGCCGGGTCGGCGTACCCGAGGGCCTCCAGCCGCTGGCCGGCGGCGCGCGGGGAGAGCCGGGTCTCGCCGGGGGCGAGCTGGGCGACGGCGTCGAGGAGCGGCCGGTAGAACAGCTTCTCGTGGAGGCGGCGGACCACGGAGGCGTGGCGGCGCCAGGCCCGGTTCAGTTCGGCGACGGGCTCGGTGCGCAGCCCGAGGGAGCGGCCGAGGCGGCGCAGGTCGGCCTCGTCCTCGGGGACGAGGTGGGTGCGGCGCAGCCGGTACAGCTGGATGCGGTGCTCCATGGCCCGCAGGAAGCGGTAGGCGTCGCCGAGCTGGGCGGCGTCCGTACGCCCGACGTAGCCGCCGGCGGCGAGGGCGTGCAGGGCGTCGAGGGTGGTGCGGGAGTGCAGGGTGGTGTCGCTGCGGCCGTGGACGAGCTGGAGCAGCTGCACGGCGAACTCGACGTCGCGGAGCCCGCCGGGGCCGAGCTTGAGCTCGCGGTCGACGTGGGCGACGGGGATGTTGTCGACGACGCGGCGGCGCATGTGCTGCACGTCCGCGACGAAGTTCTCCCGCTCGGCAGCCTGCCAGACCAGCGGCGTTATGGCGTCGACGTACTGGGCGCCGAGGTCGGGGTCGCCGGCGACGGCGCGGGCCTTGAGGAGCGCCTGGAACTCCCATGTCTTGGCCCAGCGCTGGTAGTAGGCGAGGTGGGAGGAGAGGGTGCGGACGAGGGGGCCGTTGCGGCCCTCGGGGCGCAGGTTGGCGTCGACGGGCCAGATGGTGCCCTCGACGGTGGTCTCGGAGCAGATCCGCATCAGGTGGGAGGCGAGGCGGGTCGCGGCGCGGAGGGCGGCGGACTCGTCGGCGCCGTTCGCGGCGTCGCCGACGAAGATGACGTCGACGTCGGAGACGTAGTTCAGCTCGTTGCCGCCGCACTTGCCCATCGCGATGACGGCAAGGCGGCACTGGGCGGCGTCCTCGGGGGCGGCGGCGGTCGCGATGCGCAGGGCGGCGCGGAGGGTGGCGGTGGCGAGGTCGGCGAGCTCGGCGGCGGTCTCGGCGACGTCGATGGTGCCGCAGACGTCGCGGGCGGCGATCGACAGCAGGCACCGGCGGTAGGCGACGCGCAGCCGTACGGGGTCGTGGGCGTCGGCGAGGCACTGCTCGAAGTCGGCGAGGCCGGGGTGCAGGTCGGCGGGCTCGTACGTTTCGAGGGCGTGCCAGTCGGCTGGGTGGCGGGCCAGGTGGTCGGCGAGGGCCTCGGACGCGCCGAGGACGCCGAGGAGGCGGTCGCGCAGCGGCTTGGACCGCAGGAGGGTGTCGAGGAGGACGCGTCGGCCGGGCTCGTCCTCGGCCTCCGCGAGGCGGACCAGGCCGCGCAGGGCCAGGTCGGGGTCGGCGGTCGCGCCGAGGGCGTCGAGGAGCACCGGGTCGTTGCGTACGGCGGCCAGCGCGTCGGCGTCGAGCAGCGCGGCCGCGGCCGACGGATCGGTGAAGCCGCTGCGGAGCAGCCTCATGAAGGTACTGCTCCTGCGTCCGGGGACCGTCATCCCGCTGCCTCCCGCGCACGTTCACGCCGCTGTGCCGACTGACCTCGTATGCCTTGGAGGGGAGCCTAGCCGGAGCAGGCGTTCGACTCACGGGCACACCCGGCACGTATCATGAGGCGGAATTGTCGGGTTATCCGAGGAATGCCGCAGGCCAGACCGCCGGAAACCCGTCGAACCCCCTGCACAGACACCGCTGCCGCCGGGCCACCGGCCCCGGCACCGCACCCGCCTGCGCGCACCCAAGCGCCAACCCGCCCCTGACAACCGGCCCGCCTCCGCCCCCGGAGGCGGACACCCGCCGAACGGACCCGCCCCAGAGGACCCCCCATGCCCGACCACCACCCCGGCCAGGGCCGCCGCCATGCGGGCGGCGCGGCGCCGGCCGGAACGGGGGCCGGGGCGGCGGAGGCGGCCGCAGCGGCCGGGACCGGGCCCGAGACCGGAATCCGGGTGACCAAAGCCACAACGCCCGGGGCAGGCGCGACGGATACGCCCGGGTCCGGCGCTGTGGAGACGGCCGGGGCCGGCGCGCAAGCGACGGCCGGGGCCGGCGCGACGGGGACTGCCGGGGCCGGCGCGACGGGGACGGCCGGGGCCAGCGCGACGGGGACTGCCGGGCGGCAGACGCCACCGCCCTCCGGGCCCCCGATCCCGGCCCCCCGCCCGGAGGGCGGCCGAACCCTGCCCCCGCGCCCCGGCTCCCAGCCGGGGCAGCCCGTATCCCAGCATCCCGGCCCGTACGCACACTCGGGCCCCCGCCCCGCGACCGGCCGCCCCCGGCTGCGAGCAGAATCACACCCGCAGTCCCAGCTTCTGGCACCCCCGCAACCGATCCCGGGCCCGCGCCCCGAGGGCGGCCAAGGCCTGCCCCGGCAGGCCGGATCGCAGCGCGGGCCGCAGCCCCTCGCAGGCCCGCACCTGCACACCGCCCCGACCCCGGAAGCCCCCCGGCTGCACCCCGTACAGGGTCCGCGCCCCGAGGGCGGCCGCGGCCTGCCCCCGCAAGCCGGATCACCACGCAGGACCGAGGCCCAGCCGCCCGCGGGCCCGCACCATGACACCGTCCCGACCCCGGAGACCCCCCGGCCGCACCCCCTCCCGGGCCCGCGCCCCGAGGGCGGCCGCGGCCTGCCCCCGCAAGCCGGATCACCACGCAGGACCGAGGCGCAGCCGCCCGCGCCGCCGTACCCGTACGCCGCCCCGGGCCCCGAGGGCGCCCGGCCGCACCCGGGGGCCGAGAAGGCTCCGGGCGGGCTGCCCGGTCAGGCGCCGGCGCGGGTGTCCGGGCAGGGTCCGGGTCGGGAGGTCGACGGGCTGCCGGGCGAGTACGCGCCCGGGGTCGGCGAGTCCGAGGCCCGGCCCCTCGATGCTGCCCGGGTCGGGCCCGGCCACCCGCAGGGCATATCCAGCACAACGGACATACCGGGCCAGCGGATTCCGTCCCCCGAGCACGCCCACGGGGCCCCCGACGACGCGTTCGGCAGCGGCGCAGCCCCGCACCCCGACGACCCGGCGGCAGACGGCGCAGGCTCCGCCTCCGCCGAGGCGGCCGACCCGGCGACGCCGGGGCCTCCCGGCATCCCCGTGCAGCGGCCCGGCGGCCGTCCCACGGGTTGGCGGCGCGGCCGAGCCGTTCCCGGCCCGCGGCAGCCCGCCACCCCGGCCGCGGCCACCGCAGACCCCGCGGCCGCGGCGACAGCAGACGCCCACACCGAAGCCCACGCCGAAGCCCAAGCCCAAGCCGCCGCGCGCCGCCTCGGGCGCCGCGTCGTCAAGGCCGTCGGGTTCTGCGCAGCCGTCGCCGCCGGCACGATGCTCCTGCTCCGCGGCAACGAAGCCCTCACCGGCCTCGCCACCGCCCCCGCCGCCCCCTCGGCGGCCAAGGCCCCGGCCGTACCCGCGGCCGCGCCCGACCCCGGACGCGTCGTGCAGATCGTCGCCCACCCCGACGACGACCTGTACTTCATGAACCCGGAGCTGCGGCACTCCATATCCGCCGGCGCCGGCCACAGCGTCACGTCCGTCTACCTGACCTCCGGCGAGGCCGACGGCGTCAATGCCGGGGCCGCCGGGCGCGCGTCCGCCCGCCCCGACAAGCGCGCCTATGCCGAGGCCCGCCAGAACGGCATCCGCGCCGCCTACGCCAAGATGGCCACCGGCGACCGCGCCGGCGCGTGGAAGCGGACCTCCGTCGCCACCCGCGGCGGGGGCCGCGCCGAGGTCGACGTCCTCGTCGCCCGCCCCGACGTCCACCTCGTCTGGCTGCAGCTCCGCGAGGCCGGCACCGTTCACGCCGAGGTCCCCGACAGCCTGCGCGGCCTCTGGGACGGCAAGGTGTCCCGCCTGGAATCCGTACTGGCCTCCGGCAGCCCCGTCACCGAGCCGTACGCGTACTCCCGCGACGACCTCGTCCGCACCCTCGTCGGCATACTCGACCACTACCGGCCGACGACCGTCCGCGCCCAGGACCCCACCCCCGGCCGTGCGCCCGCCACCGGGCGGTTCACCGACCACCAGGACCACTTCTACGGCGCCCGCTTCGCCCAGGCGGCGCTCGCCGCGTACGCGGCCGAGGTCAAGGACCGGCCGCACTTCGCCGTGCAGAACTACGTCGGCTACTCCAACGGCTCCCTGCCCGGCACCCTCGACCCGCAGACTTCAGCGGACAAGCTGGACATCATGGATGTCTACGCCTGGGTGGACCGGGAGAACCACTGCGGCAGCAGCGCCGGCTGCGGCGACCTCAAGGTCGCGGACCACCCCGCGGGCAACAACTGGACCTCGTCCATCAACCACGCCCGCGGCTCCGGCACCTCCTGGCTGGCCTCCGACCGGCAGCACGGCCTGTGGGCGTTCCAGGTCCTCGACGGCCAGGTCGCCCTCTGGCACCGCACCGGC
Organism: Streptomyces sp. NPDC031121; assembly: GCF_055570615.1. NCBI lineage: Bacteria > Bacillati > Actinomycetota > Actinomycetes > Kitasatosporales > Streptomycetaceae > Streptomyces > Streptomyces sp. NPDC031121. The sequence continues at coordinate 486,660 of NZ_JBVIGV010000003.1, read as the reverse complement.
CCGCTCGGCCCGTGGAGCGGGCCGCACCTGCTGCCGGGCACCGGCATGGACCCGGGCGTGTCCACGGTCACCCTCCCGGACGGGCGGATCGCGGCGTTCGCGACGCGCACCACGCTCGGGGAGCGGCCGTCGGACTACCGGCGCGAGGTCGTGTACGCCGTCCAACGCACCCCCGGCGCAACGGAGTTCGGCGCCTGGGAGTCGCTGGGCACCCCGGAGGCGTCCGACGCGGACCGCACCTCCGACATCAGCGCGCCCGCGGTCTCCGTGGACGGCGCGGGCCGGCTCGCGGCGTACGTACGCGACGGCGGCCACACCCTCCGCGGCCGCGAGCAGCGGGCGGACGGCACCTGGGGCCCCTGGGAGGCGCACGGCGGCTCCGGCCTGCTCGGCACCCCGGTGGCGGCCGCCGACGCGGCGGGCCGGCGCATGGTCTTCGCGGCGACCGCGGCCTCGGTGACGGCCTGGGCCCAGCCGGCCCCGGGCGCCCCCCTGGGCCCGCCGACCCCGACGGGCCTCCCTCAGACGGCCCTGCCCCTCACGGCGGACGCCCGCGAGGGCGGAGTGCGCCTGTGGCTCCGCACACCGGGCTCGGGCGACGTCCGCACCGCCCTGGCGACGACCACCCCCGACGGCGCACCCGCGGTCCGCGGCCTCACCGACCTGGGCGGCCTCCAGGGCTTCGGCGCGGTCGCCGCAGGCGGCCACGTCCTGGCGGCCCGCTCGGCCGGCGGCCACCTCGGCTCCGAACTCGGCGAGGGCCGCCCCTGGGAACGCTCCCCCCTCCTCTTCGTGGGCGACCCCTCGGCCGCCGTCACGGGCAACGGCACCACGGTCAACCTGGCGGTGGTCGGCCTCGACGCCCGCCTGTACGTCACGTCCTCCCCGGACACCCCGAAGGCCTACCTGACCCCCTGGCAGCCGGTAGGCCCGAGCAACACGGGACAGCCGCAGCCGTGACGCCCGCGCTCAGTACGGCGGTGCGAGCGCCACGACCCGGCACACGTGGTCGGCGTCCTCCGCCCACCCGAGCAGCGCGTCCCGGTCGACCAGCAGGATCCCGTGCCGTTCCCCCCAGGCGGCGGCGTCACGGGTGAACGACCCGTTCGTCACGACCATCGACTGCGCGGCCCCGTACACGGGCCCGGCCGTCCCGTTGATCCGGTACAGCACCTCGGCACCGACCCTGCGGCCGCCGACGGTGTGCTTGCACTGCACCGCGAGTCTGCGGCCGGCGGCGTCGACCGCGAGCACGTCGACTGCCTGGTCCCCGCGGCCGCCGACGACCTCGGCCCGCAGGCCGTCCCGCTCCAGCAGACGGCGCACGATCTCCTCGAACCCGGCGGGCGACGCCCCGTCCACCTCACGGGCGTCGGGGCTGTACTCCGCCTTGCGGGCCCTCTGGCCGGCCTCGACCCCCGCCTCCCACGCCTTCCGCTGCAGCAGCAGCTGCGCCTCCTTCTCCCGCACCCGCGCACGACGCAGCAGCTCCTTGCGCCGCCGCAGCTCGGCCTCCAGGCTCTTCTCCCGCTCCCGGAGCCGATCCGCCTCCGCACGCAGGCAGCTGGTCTCCTCCTCGTAGCGCCGCACCCGGCGCCGGTGCGCGGTGCGGGCGGCGAATTCGACGGGCAAGGCGAGCAGCAGACCCAGCGTCAGCGCGGCGGACACGTCCTGGATCCGCATCGCCCCGCCGGCCAGGTTGTCGAGCACGGGCACCGCGAGCGTCCCGAGCACGATCAGCCACAGCCTCAACCCGGCGACCACCCCGTACGGAAACTCCGGCCTGCCCCGCCCCACGCCCGCCTCCCCGACACCCCGCCAACCCCGGGAAACCCTAAGCGCCCCCACCGACACCGTCGCCGCCCCGCCGGGGTGCACGGGGCTGCGGGTCCCGCCGACTCCCGCCCGACTGCTTCGCCGATGCAGCCGCGTGGACGGCTTGTCGTCTGAAGCGACCGAGGGCAGACGCTTTGGGAACGTCAGCCCTCGGCGCTGCGGGCCCGCGCGCCCCTCCGTGCTTCGGACTACGACACCGGCCGATTCTTCCTGAGTTTGAAGGCGTGACCTCCGAGCGGTGATCCTCCCACTGCTGTTTCTTGTGTTGCGCAGGCAGCGGGGAGCCTTCCGCACCGTCGGGCGCCGGCTGCTGAGCTACGTCGCAGCGACCCGGGACTAGGAGTTGTCGTCAAAGTGTCAGGCCCACATCAGGATCGATGCGAGGGTGACGGCTGCCTTGTAGGACTGGGCGGTCTTGTCGTAGCGGGTGGCGATGCCTCGCCACTGCTTGAGGCGGTTGAAGCACCGTTCCACGACGTTGCGGTGCTTGTAGACCTCCTTGTCGAAGGCCGGAGGGCGGCCGCCGAGGCTGCCCTTGCGGGCCCGGTTGCGGACCTGGTCGGCCCGTTCGGGGATGGTGTGCCTGATGCCGCGGCGCCGCAGCCAGGTGCGGATCGCCTTCGAGCTGTAGCCCTTGTCGCCGATGACGTGATCGGGCCTGGCCCGGGGCCGGCCCTGACCGGTCCGGGGCACCCGGATGGCGTCCATCACCGCGGTGAACTGCGTGCAGTCGTTGGTGTTCCCGCCGGTCAGGACGAACGCGAGCGGTCGGCCGGCCGCGTCGCAGGCGAGGTGCAGCTTGCTGGTCAGTCCGCCCCGGGACCGACCGAGGGCAGGGCTTCGGGGCCCCCTTTTCGGGCCCCGGCGGCGTGCTGGTGGGCCCGGACAATGGTGGAGTCGACCGACACCAGCCAGTCGATGTCACCCGCGGCGTCTGCCTTCGCCTGGACGGCCTGCAGCATCCGGTCGAAGGTGCCGTCGGCTGCCCAACGGCGGAAGCGGGTGTGGAGGCTGGTCCACGAGCCGTATCGCTCGGGGATGTCCCGCCAGGGAACACCGGTGCGGAACTTCCACACGATCCCGTTGAGGACCATCCGGTCGTCCAGCCGGGGCCGCCCCAGCGCAGGCCGGGGCAGCAACGGGCGTATGAGGTCCCACTCGGCGTCGGACAGTTCATGGCGACGTATCACCACTCCATGATCCACAATCCAAGATCACTTTGACGACAGGCTCTAGTGGTGGGCGTCGGTGCCCCTGGGCCGCCCCAGGACGGCCCCGAGACGGCCCGGCTCTCCACTGCACGCTTCGGCGTTGAAAATCTCCACAACCGAGAACAGAGCTGGGGGATCTTCGTGGAGGGTCACTCCTCGGTATTCTTCGTCTGACTACTTTCGATTGCTGTATCGAAAGTCGAGCATCAGACGTCGGCGCTCGATTCCTTGGCCTTTTGCAGTAGAGCCTCCTGGTTGCGACGGCTGCGCACATCGTCCTTGCGCAAACTCCTACCCTCGTTCAAGACGGGCTGAAACTGCTCGGCGGCAAGCTTGACTGCAGTAGTGATCGCTACTTCAATCCTCTCAGAGTCCGAGACCTTGAACTTCAGCTTCTTGGCGCCCCTCAGCCGCCGCTTTGCTGTCTCTATGTCAGAGGTCTCGAAGATGGGAATAAGTTCTGGCGTGATCAGAGCGGACACCATCATCGCGATGTGATACTTCGCAGCTTTGAGAGTGGTCGAGTCGGGCGTTCGGGCGAAGAATCTATCTACCCGATACAAGATCCAGGCCGCATAGTAGTAAGCCTCAACGGAATATTCGCCCCAAACGAACGACCCCTCAGCCTCTAGCTCCTTCGGAGCGCCGATCGCTCGGAAGGAGTCACCGAACAGCGTCGCAGCGACTGCACGGTTGAGTTCGGGAGTCGTGACGACACGAGTCCGCGGAAAGTCGAGAGAGGCATGTTGGCTCTGCCTCAGGTAACGCAGGCCGTTTACGCCAGACTGACTGAAATACTCTTCAACGTCTTTCGCCACCTGAGAACTCGCCTGTATGTCAGTTGAGCCGATGGGTGTTTGCAGGTTAGTAGCGATTGCCACGCTCGTTCGCACCCCAACGTCTCCTGAGCTGACTATCTTCACCGGGATCCATAGGTCAGAAAGAAAGTCCGGCTTGGCCTTAACCGCTTCACTTGCCGCCCATCTAACGAGTTGGTGACTCGTCTGCCCGCCATTCACGATCTGGTACCCCGAGATGAAGAATCTGTCACCCGACCCTCGGAGAGATGTCGCAATGATCGTAAGTCCGTTGTTAAGGAAGGGGAAGTGCTCGCGGTCGTCACTCTGAAGGGTTCTAGCGATCCGGGCATTCACAGGGTTCTGGCTACCCAGATCGAGACGCACATTGTCGTCGAAGATACCTGGTCGCAAGGAGCCCGTTTCATCCATAAGCAGCTTCATCACCTCCGTGCCCGACAACAGTCCGATGTAGGCCTCACTCACCCGTTCAGTCGCAGGAATGGTCTGCCGCTTCTCGAAGTTGAACCGAATGTTCTGCGGCCCGTGACGCTCTTTCAGCTTTGCAGCCAGTGCATCATGGCCATGGGTGTTGAGGCGCAGGGGTTCTGAATAGATTCCGAGAGCTCGAATACGATCGATCGCTTCTGTGACCTGAAGCTCTTGCTGCGCACTCTTCCCGTCATTGCCACTGGTGGTGACGTAGAAGAGTTCGCAAGGGATTCGCGTGTCTTGAAACTTGTCGCCACTCTCTGCGATCCGATCAATCAAAGCAGCCAGGTCGACGAGGGCCGGAGGAAGCTTGACGCTCGTCGGCTTGATCGCATACCTTGTAACGGCTTCGACACCGTGGAGGAATTTCGCGATCAGCTTAGAATCGTAGGACTCGCTCGTCTTAGCCTGGATGAAGAACACCCTTGCCGAATTGGACGCCTGGTCTGAGATAAGATCGTCGATTTCTGACGGTTCGAAGACGATCTGTCCGTTGACTACGACGGCAGCGATGTCAATGCCCTCGTCGGTCCCACCGCCGAGAACAGCGCGCTCAATCTGCTCAACATCGTCCCGCACATAAGGGAAGAGATAATTGGCTGCGACGTACAGCTCGAACTGCTTCGCCTCGCTCCCCTCGAAGCCGAAATCTCGTGCAAACTTGGTCACTCGCTTTCCCGTGAGCGTGTGCACCTTCTCCCCCTAACCAGCGCGAGCGCTGATCGTCATCACGGTGTGTTTCTCAGTGAGCGTAGCGTCTGTGTTGCCGTCGACGTGAGCGAACGGTCAGACAACCTGACTTACCCTCTACAGCCTCGGTCGAGCTTCCTCCGCCGACGAGCCTCGATGTGATCAGTCAGGAGGATCCCCCGACTGACCCTCCCCAGTTCGATCCCCAAGTGCAGAGCTACATGCTGAGCGAAGTTCTCGAGCAGCGTGTCGGCGGCGAGCCGCTCCGATCCGCCGAGGGCGAGGTTGCGCATCCGGGCGATGCCGAGCATTGCGTGGTGGACGCCGTCGCCTTTGAGGCGGCAGTCGCGGATCTTCCAGGTCTTCATCGGACGAAGACATGATCGACGCGGGCTCGGACCTGCTTGTGGGACTTGTTGTGTTCCTCTTTCCAGTCCTGGAGTTCGATCTGGCCGCGCTCGCGGCGGTGCGGGATGACGAGTCCGGTGCCCGGGTATCCGCCGTCGGCGATCTGAGGGTCTTGCCGACCGCGGCCTTGGCCCCGGATTCCTCCCACGCCTTGCAGTCGTTGCGGTTCCCGGCGAGTGGCCGGCCGACCACGACGACCAGGCGGTTGTCGGCGTCGATGACGACCTGGTGGTTGGTGGAGTACCGGTAGTTCTTCGCCCGCTCGGCGACGGTGTGGTCGCGGGTGGGGACTAACGTGCCGTCCACGATAAGCACGGCGTCCTTGGCGAACCGCTTGCGGGGCTGGAGGGCAAGCATCGGTCCCAGGTTGTCGATGATGCGGTCCGCCGCCGACTTCGACACCCCAAACAGCGGGGCGAGTTGGCGCATGGGCAAGTTCGTTCGCCCGTACGCCGCGACCAGCAGTGCCCGGCCCTTCAGCGGAAGGCTCCACGGCCGGCCCGTGCGGACCGCGCCCACGCCCTCACGACGCAGCACCGTCATCAGCTTGCCGAACTGCCTCAGGCTCAACCCGGTGAACGGGGCTACCCAGGACGGCTCCAACTCCGTGAGCTTCTTCGATGTGGCCACCGATCGGGTGACGGCCCGTGAAGCGCAACGAGCGAGGCCCCCGGGCTGTTGATCGAGATGTCTGACGTCTCAATCACGCTGCTCGGGGGCCTCGTTGGTCATCCATCCTGCCGCACTCGACCTGCCGCATGCACTCGTGGAGTGGGTCACCATGTTGATCATCACTCGTGAGGGCGACCGGCGCTGCAAGCTCCGTCCGTCCCAGCGAGCGATGGCGGCACTGGTGTACCTGCGAGAGCACATCACCCTAGCGAAGATCGCTGCCGGGTTCGGGATCAGCGAGTCCACCGCCCATGCCTACACCAGCGCGGTCGTCGACCTCCTCGCCGCCCGTGCACCGGGTCTACTGAAGACGCTGCGCGACCACGATCCCGACTTCGTCCTGATCGACGGCACTCTCGCTGAATGCGACCGGGTCGGCGACGGCCGGGCCGACCACTCCCACAAACACCGACGCCACGGCGTGAACGTCCAGGTCGTCACCGATCCCGGCGGCCGGCTGCTGTGGCTCTCACCCGCCCTGCCGGGCCGCACCCACGACCTGACCGCCGCCCGCACCCACCGGGATCATCCGGATCTGCGAGCACCAGGGCGTTCCGATCGTGGCCGATCTCGCCTACCAGGGCGCCGGTCCGTGGCTGACCACGGGCATCAAGCGCAGGCCCCTGAAGAAACCGACTCCCACCGAGAAGACTCGCAACCGTGCCCTGGCCGCCACACGGCCACCCGTCGAACGTGGAGTCGCCCGCCTGAAGTCCTGGCGGATCTTCCGCAGGTTCCCATGCAGTCCCAACCGCATGACGTCAATCGCCAAGGCCGTCCTCACCCTGGAGCTGCAACGCTAAAGAAGCTCATTAACACGTCGTTTTGATCTTGCAGTCGGGATCGCCGTTCTGGGACAGGACCCGAGCCTGGAGTGGTGCGAGGGCAGCAAGTGGGATGGTTGCCGGTGGGATGACGATGTCGTGTGCTTCGAGCAGTTTCCTAATCTTCAGCAGGGTGCGGTGCATGGCTGTGCGGCTGCTGCCGAAGAGAACGGCGAGGGGTTCCGCGGCCAGGGCGAGGTGCAGGTGGAACACGGCGGCCAGGACTCGGGGCGGGGCGGGCGGCCGCGCTGGGTGTCCCCGTCCGGTGCCAGGGTCTGGACCAGGTCGTGCAGCTGATCCGGAGACATCCCGGTCAGCGCTGAGGCGGACAACATGGCCGGTGTCCACTCCCGCTCGCACGGTTCCGGCGCCCGGGGTGGGGGGATGGCCGGGGCTGGCTTGGGGTGCAGCACGTAGTTCCAGTCGCCGTGGAAGGCGTGCCGGGTCACTGGCAGAGCCGCCATCTCCGCGTCCCCGATCTGCACTCCGGCCGGGTAGGTGCCGGTGTCGAGTTGGGCATGCACCCGCAGCCCGGTGCGGGTGGTGGTTGCTGCGATGGACTGGACGATGATTTCGTGGCCGGTCAGCGGGCGGCCACGCCGGTTCATGGTGATGTGGGAGAAGAGCCGGTGCTCGATCTTGTTCCACTTCGATGTGCCCGGCGGCAGGTGGCAGACCGTGATCGTCAGTCCCGTCTCGGCGGCGAGCGGGCGAGTTCGAGTTTCCCAGGCCTGGGTGCGGTAGCCGTTGGAGCCGCCCGCGTCGGCGGTGATCAGCAGCCGTGTCGCCTGCGGGTAGGCGGCGTGGTCCAGGCCGTGCCACCAGCGGCGGACCGATTCCACTGCGAACGCGGCGGTGTCGTGATCGGTGCCCACGTTGACCCAGCCGGTGTTCGCCGCCAGGTCGTAGACCCCGTACGGGATCGCCTTGCCGTCATTCTTGAACTCGCCGACGAGCGACTTCTTCTTGGTGTCCACGCTGATGACCGGCTCGCCGGCATCCCGGTGCCCGCGGGCCTGCTCGTTGAGGTCACGGAATTGCCCGTCCTGGTTTACGTGCTGGCTGCCCTCGAGTTTCTTGGCGTTGGCCTGCAGGCTGAAGCCTTCCTCCCGCAGCAGAACGTCGACGGTGTCGGCACTGACCCGGTGTCCGGCCCGCGTCAGTTCTCTGGCGAGTGCGCGGGTCGACTTCACCGTCCATCGCAGCGGCGACATCGGATCACCCCGCACCTCCGGCTCGACCAGCGCCGGCAGAGCCGGCCGCAGCTCCGTATCGAGATCCGCGACCCGCTTGCGGCCGCCGCCCGGCCGCCGCACCCGCCCCAAGGGCTCCTCACCGGCCTCCAGCTCGAACACCCCCTTGCCGGACTGTCGTCTCACTCACCGCGGCCGCCAGCGCGACAGCCCGGACGCCGCCGTGCCCCAGGACACGCGCCTCGGCAGCCATCAACAGTCGACGCTGCCGCTCGTCCAGGTGCGGGAACAACGCCTCTAACTCCCAGAGAGTTGGCTACGAGTCTCGTCCGGAATGCGCATACCACAACAACGAGCCTCAGAACGGGAAGCAACACCTTGATTCCCTGCAAACCCTTAGGTGGGCCAGTTCCAAAGCGCCGACGGCGGTCCGCTCCGTCCAAGCCGGTGTCATTCCGGAGCCCAAGGAAGGCCAGCAGTCCAGGCGGCACATGAGCACGGAATGCACGCGTTGCGGCACCTCTACGCATCCGTGCATTGCGACATCGGCGAGAACATCACGGCGCTCAACTCGTACTCGGTCACGGCGATCCCGGGTGTACACGTACCTGATGCCCAGGAGCCACGGACGGTCCGCCGGGTAGTGGACGGGCTCTGTGAGGCCCCGATCCACGTCCGGCGGCCTATAGACGGCCCATACCGAGTATGACGGCTCAGGGCCGACGGTTGCCCTCCGTCGGCCCTCAGCCTCGCTTCCGGTGGTGTAACCACCGAACTGCGGCTACAGCACCGGCAGGTTCTTGCGGAGTTCGAAGGCCGTTACCTCCGAGCGGTATTCCTCCCACTCCTGCTTCTTGTTGCGCAGGAAGAAGTCGAAGACGTGCTCGCCGAGCGTTTCTGCGACCAGTTCGCTGCGCTCCATCAGGGAGATCGCCTCGCCCAGGTTCTGCGGGAGCGGTTCGATGCCCATCGCGCGGCGTTCCGAGTCCGACAGGGCCCAGACGTCGTCGTCGGCGCCGGCCGGGAGTTCGTAGCCCTCCTCGATGCCCTTCAGGCCCGCCGCCAGCAGGACCGCGTACGTCAGGTACGGGTTGGCGCCGGAGTCGATCGAGCGGACCTCGATGCGCGAGGAGCCCATCTTGCCCGGCTTGTACATCGGGACGCGGATCAGCGCCGAGCGGTTGTTGTGGCCCCAGCAGATGTACGAGGGGGCCTCGCCGCCGGAGCCGGCCGTGCGGGTGGAGCCGCCCCAGATGCGCTTGTACGAGTTCACCCACTGGTTCGTGACCGCGGAGGTCTCCGCCGCGTGACGGAGCAGGCCCGCGATGAAGGAGCGGCCGACCTTCGAGAGCTGGTACTCGGCGCCGGACTCGTAGAAGGCGTTGCGGTCGCCCTCGAAGAGGGACAGGTGGGTGTGCATGCCGGAACCGGGGTACTCCGAGAACGGCTTCGGCATGAACGTGGCCTGCACGCCCTGCTCCAGCGCGACCTGCTTCATGACCAGGCGGAACGTCATGATGTTGTCGGCGGTGGACAGTGCGTCGGCGTAGCGCAGGTCGATCTCCTGCTGGCCGGGGGCGCCCTCGTGGTGGCTGAACTCGACCGAGATGCCCATCGATTCGAGCATGGTGATCGCCTGGCGGCGGAAGTCCATGCCCACGTTCTGCGGAGTGTGGTCGAAGTAGCCGGAGTTGTCGGCGGGCACCGGCCGGGAGCCGTCCAGCGGCTTGTCCTTCAGCAGGAAGAACTCGATCTCCGGGTGGGTGTAGAAGGTGAAGCCCAGGTCGGAGGTCTTGGCAAGGATCCGCTTGAGGACGAAGCGGGGGTCCGCAAACGACGGCGACCCGTCCGGCATGAGGATGTCGCAGAACATCCGGGCGGTCCCGGGGGCCTCCGCGCGCCAGGGCAGTATCTGGAAAGTGCCCGGGTCCGGCTTGGCGATCATGTCGGATTCGTAGACCCGCGCGAAGCCCTCGATCGCCGAGCCGTCGAAGCCGATGCCCTCGTCGAAGGCCTGCTCCAGCTCGGCCGGTGCCACCGCGACGGACTTGAGGAAGCCCAGCACGTCGGTGAACCACAGGCGCACGAAGCGGATGTCGCGCTCCTCAAGCGTCCGGAGGACGAATTCCTGCTGCTTGTCCATGCCTTCATCCTCGCAGTTCAGACGGCCTGTGCACCACCGCCGTCGGGGGTGGGCGCGGGGTGGGCGGGCCCAGTATCGCCAGCCGCGGTTTCCGCCACATTACGCACCATCGAAACCTCGTGGCACCCCTGCACTGACCGGGGGGGCGTCCTGGCCACTACCATCTGCCGCCATGGGGGGCTGGGAGCACATACGGGAGGGGCGCGGCGCGGGCCGCCCGCCCCGGCGTGCCGTGTTCGCGGTGGCGCTGTCGGTGCTGCTCGGGGCGCTGCTGCTGTGCGTGCGCCCCGGTGAGCCCCACACCTCCCCTGCCTCGCCTGCCAGGGCCGCCGCCCCTGTCACCGCCGCACCGGCCCCCCACGGCCCCCCGCACGCCGTGTGCGCGGACCCGGGGCACCGGCCCGGCTGCTCGCCGTTCTCCCACGTCACCCCCGGCGTCCTGCCCGCCCCGCCGCCCGCGCTCCCCGTCGCGGCGGGCGCCGCCGATCCGGCCGGGCACGCCGCCGCCGGCCTCGGGGCCCGGCCGTACGACGCCCCGGCGCGCGCTCCCGACCTGCACGCCCTCCAGGTGCTGCGGACCTGACGGGTCCCGGCGCGCCGCATCCGACGCCCCGCGCCCCCGGAGACCCGACCCCACCACCCCCCCTCACGAAGGAACCAGGTCACATGGCCGGCACCAACCCGACCCCCAACCCCTCCCGCCAGGCGCGCATAGCCGAGATGCGCCGGGCAGAACGCTCCCGCGAGCGCCGCAACAAGATCCTCGCGATCTCGGTGTCGACGGCGCTCGTCGCGGGCCTCGTCGGCCTCGGCGCGTGGGTGCTGCTGGAGCAGAAGGCCGAGGAGAAGGCGGCGGCCCGCGAGGCCGAGACCGCCCGCACCACGCCCGTGGCCGCCGAGCAGTCCTGGGACGCGAAGTCGCTGGGCCGCAACCACGTCGAGACGCCCGTCTCGTACCCGATGAACCCGCCGGTCGGCGGGGACCACCACCCGCGCTGGATGAACTGCGACGGCAACGTCTACAAGGAGCCGGTGCCGCGGGAGAACGCCGTGCACTCGCTGGAGCACGGCGCCGTGTGGGTGACGTACAACGACAAGGCGTCCGCCGCGGACGTCGCCGAACTCGCCCGGACCGTGGAGAAGACCCCGTACTCGCTGATGAGCCCGGTCGCCGACCAGTCCGGGGCGATCATGCTGAGCGCCTGGGGCAGGCAGGTCACCGTCGACAGCGCCGCCGACCCGCGCGTGAAGCAGTTCTTCACCAAGTACGTGCAGGGCCCGCAGACCCCCGAGCCGGGCGCGGCCTGCACGATGGGGGTGGCCGGCAAGTGAGGCGTACGTACTGGGCGGCCGGCTCCGCGGTGCTGCTCGCCCTGCTCTTCGCGGTGGCGGCCACGGTCGCCGCCGCGAGCGGCGGGCGCCCCGCCGGGGCCGCCGCCCGTACGCCCGCCCTGTACTCGCCGGACGCGGGCTTCGCCCGGGACATGGCGGTGCACCACCAGCAGGCGGTGGAGATGTCGTTCCTGGTGCGGGACCGCACGCAGGACGAGGCGGTGCGCAGCCTCGCCTACGACATCGCCAACACGCAGGCGAACCAGCGCGGCATGCTGCTGGGCTGGCTGGACCTGTGGGGGCTGCCGAAGGTGCTGGCGGGCGAGCCGCCGATGTCCTGGATGGCCCCCGGCGGGGACGCCCCCGCGGGCGGCTCCCACGGCGGGGACGGCTCCCACGGCTCCCACGGCGGCCACGGCATGGACGGCGTTCCGGCCAAGCCGGGAGCGCTGATGCCCGGCATGGCCGCCAAGGAGGAGATCGCCGCGCTCGGCGCCGCGCAGGGCCGGGACGCCGAGGTGCTGTTCCTTCAGCTGATGACCGACCACCACAAGGGCGGGGTGGCGATGGCCCGCGGCTGCGCCGTGCAGTGCGTGACGCCCGCCGAGCGGGCGCTGGCCCAGGGCATGGTCGAGGCCCAGCAGTCCGAACTCACCCTGATGGCGGACATGCTCCGCGCCCGCGGGGCCGCGCCGCGCGGGTGACGGGACGCGCCCGTACGGTGGTGGGAGGGCGCCCTTCGCGGCCCTCCCACCCCACCGGCCGGCCCCGCCGGGGCTCCGCGGCGGGCGCTCGGCGCGCCCCCGCCGGCCGTCGCAACGGCATGCTCAGGAGGTTGACGCCATGACCACCGCGGCAGACATCATGCACCCCGGGGCCCAGTGGATCCCGGCGACGGAGACCCTGGACCGGGCCGCCGAGCTCATGCGCCGGCTGAACGTCGGCGCCCTGCCCGTCAGCGACGCGGACGAGCGGCTGTGCGGCATCGTCACCGACCGCGACATCGTCGTGAAGTGCGTGGCCATGGGCCGCAACCCGGCCGAGGTGACCTGCGGCGACCTGTGCGAGGGGACGCCCCGCTGGATCGCTGCCGACGCGGACGTCTCGGCCGTCCTGGACGAGATGGAGTCCCACCAGATCAAGCGCCTGCCGGTCATCGAGAACAAGCGGCTCGTCGGCATGATCAGCGAGGCCGACCTGGCGCAGCACCTGCCGGACGAGCAGCTCGCGGGCTTCGTCGAGAAGGTCTACGCCCGCCGCTGATCCCCGGGATCCCCGGGGTACCCGAGGAGGAGGGCCCGGGCCACCTGCTCCGGCCGGTCCAGCATGACCAGGTGGCCCGCGGGCTCGGCGGCCTCGAAGCGGGCGCCCAGCGCTTCGGCGAGCGCCCGCTGCCGGTCGAGCCAGCGGGCCGCCGCCCGGCTGCCGGAGCCGTCGTCGCCGGCGAGGACCGTCGCCGGTGCGGCCAGGGGGTGCCGGGCGCGCAGCGCGAGGACCTCGGCGGCCATGTCCGGGTAGCGGGAGTTCTCCAGCAGCACGCCGCGCCACACCCGGCCGGTGCGGTAGCAGCGGCGTACGAGGTCCCCGGGCGCCGGGTCGGCGCCGCCGGTGCGGGAGAGGCGTACGGCGGCCCGGCGCGCGGCGGGGCCGAGCGCGGCCGGCAGTCCGGCGGCGGTGAGGGCGCGGCCCGCGGCGCGGGCGGCGCCGGTGCGCAGGGCCGGGGGCAGGAGGGTGCGGGGGTGTTCCTCGACGCTGCCGTCGAGGAGGACGAGCGCGGCGGTGCGCCGCGGGTACAGGCGGGCGAAGGCCTCGGCGTGGAAGGCGGCGATCGAGTGCCCGGCCACGGTGGCGGGGGTGCCGCCGAGGCCGAGGGCGTCCAGCAGCCCGGCGATGCGGCCGGCTTCCCCGGCGGCGGTCGGCGGGGCGGTCGCGGGGCCGCTCAGCCCGTGGCCGGGGCGGTCGAAGCGGACGACGGTGCGGCCCGCGGCGGCGAGGAGGGCGGCGACCGGATCCCAGTCGAACCAGGCCATGGCGAGCCCGGCGCTCAGCACGACGGGCGGCCCGGAGCCTTCGACGACGACGTGCAGGGCGGTGCCGTCGACCCGGACGAAGCGCGGCCCACGCGTCCCGTACGCCTCGTACGTCACGTACGCCGCTCCTTGTGCACGGACCAGGCCAGCAGGCCGAGCCACAGCGCGACGAGGAGGACCTGGAGGCGCTGGCCGGCGCCGAGGGCCCAGGTCCCGCGGCCGGCGGTGAACATCGCTATGGCGGCCAGCGTCCAGACGGTGGCGACCATCTCCATCACGACCAGCGCGGGCCCGTGGGCGGCGAGGGGGGCGAAGATGCGGTAGCGGCGGGCGGCGACGGTCAGGGCGACGATGCCGACGAGTGCGCCCGTCATGGCGAGGCTGCTGCTGACGGCGTGCGCCTGGTGCGTGGCGGGGACGAGCCCGGCGGTCTCGCGGGCGGCGCACACCGGGTCGGCCGTGGGCGTGCAGCTCAGCGGCAGCCAGGCGTCGGCGGCGGTCGCCGCGCCGAAGAGGGTGACGCCTGCCCAGCCCGTGACGGACCAGAAGCGGCGGGACTCGGGGTGGGTGCGCAGCCGGAGGAGGGCCAGCAGGCCGCCGCAGAAGGCGAGGACGCCGGCGGTGAAGTCGGTGGCGCGGAAGAGGCCGCCGAGCGGCTGGTCCTGGGCGGCGAGTTCGCTCACGTACGTCTCGATGGGGTTGAGGCCGGTGGAGAGCACCACCTCCAGTACCCAGGCCGTGTACGCGGCCGCGCCGAGGCCGATGAGGAGGGCGACGATCCAGGTGCGTCCGGGCCGGGGCGCCGCGGTCTCGGGGGCCGCCGGGGCCGCGGCGGACTCCACCAGCGGCCTCGCGGGCCCGGCGTGGCCCGGCTGGCCCGGCTGGCCCGGCTGGCCGGCGTGCCGCGTGTGGCCTGCGCGTGCGGTGTGGCGGGTGTGGCCCGCGCGCCAGGTGGGGGTCGTGCGCCCCGCGCGCCGCTCATGGTTCCTGCGCTTATCAGCCCGTATGGCCATGTTTACATCATCCTCAAGACTGCGGTCCCCGTAATCTGCGCGGATCCCCGGCCCGGGTGCGGGCCGACGGGGTCCGCTCCCCGTCCGCGCTCCCCCGGCCACCCGGCGGCGCTGCTGCGGCGGCAGCCGCCGCGCCGGTCGTGCGCGTCGTCGCCGTGCAGGTGCCGTGTCCGTCCGGGGCGGCTCCGGCCTGGAAGACGTGGATCGGGGCGATTGCGTTGCCTGCGGTCCGAGTGCGGCGGGCCACACCGCGCCGGCCGGCGGTGAACTCGTTTGGCGGGCATCCCGCCCCGTGGCACCCTTTCGGATCATCAGACCGCATGACACGAGGACAGCCCCCACTCCATGAGCACGCCTCCGAACCCGCCCGGCACCCCCTCGGAGCCGGAACGCGAGGGCATACCCGTTCACCGGCCGGAGGCGGAGCCGACTCCTGCACCGGCCGCCGAGCCGCCGCTCCGGACGACTCCGGAGCCCGGCACAGGAGCCCCGCAGCCCCCCGCCCCGGCCGAGCCCGCCGGGCCGTCCCTCCGGAAGGAGCCCGCCCCGGCCGAGGCGCCCGCCCCGCAGGCAGCGGCCCCCGCCGCACCGTCCGCCGGCCAGGAGCCCGCCGCAGGCGCAGCACCCGCGCCCGAGGCGGAAGCCCCGGCCGAGCCCGCCGGGCCGTCCCTCCGCAAGCAGCCCGCCCCCGCCGAGGCGGCCACGCCGAAGGCAGCCGCCGCGCCGTCCCTCCGCAAGGAGACCGCCGCACCTGCGCCCGCGTCGGGCGAGGCACCCGCGCCGGAGGCGGTGGCAGCCGCCGAGCCGTCTCCGGCCCCTGCGGAGCAGCCGGACGCCGCCCCCGAGGCGGCCGTCGCGAACGCCGGCTCGGCCCCGCCCGCGCCGGACGCCGCCCTCGCCGCGGACGCGCCGCCCGCAGCAGCCGCCCCCACCCAGGCACCGCCGCCCGCGACCGGCCCGGAGGGCTACGCCGCCCCCGGCATGCCCGGCGGCGGCGCGCCCCTCCCGCCCGGCGCCGCCGTCCCGCCCGGCCACCCCGGCCACCCCGGCCACCCCGGCCACCCCGACGCCCCCGGCCACCCCGGCGCGCCCGTTCCGCCGCCGCCCGGCAACCCGTGGGCGTACCACGGCGCCGGCGGCGCGGGGCCCTGGGGTGCGCCCGTCCAGGAGAGCAACGGCCTCGCCGTGGCCTCCCTCGTCCTCGGCGCCTGCGCGATCTTCTTCGGCCCGGTCCCGCTCCTCTTCTGGGGCGGCGGCATCCTCGGCCTGATCGCCATCGGCACGGGCCTCGGCGGCATCAAGCGCGCCTCGGCCGGGCTCGGCCGGAAGGCCATGGCCGTCGCCGGCACCGCCCTCGGCCTCCTCGGCCTCCTCTGCTCGGTCGGCGGGTACTTCCTGACCGAGCGGCTCGTCGACAGCGCCCGCCACGGCATCGAGCGGGAGATCGACTCCTGGCCGGAGCCGGACACGGAGGGCCTGGAGATCGACCCGGAGGAGTTCGGGTCCGACGACCCGTGGCCGGCGCGCCCCGGCCGGCCGACCCCCGCCCCGTCCCGCGGCGACGTACCCGGCATGACCTCCCCGCTGCCGTTCGGCGAGACGTTCGCCTACCCCGACGGGATCAAGGTGAGCCTTTCGCAGCCGAAGCCGTACAAGACGAAGAACCGCTACGCCGACGTCGGCAACGCCGTCCAGATGACGCTCACCATCACCAACGACTCGTCCAGGAACCACAACGTCATCTACGCCGTCCCGAACGTCCGCGACGACAAGGGCATGACCGCCAAGCTCGTCTTCGACGGCGACGTGCCGAAGCTCGTCAAGGGCGACATCCTGCCGGGCCAGTCCGCCAGCGGCGTGATCGTCTTCGAGGTTCCCGACGGCACCACCAGCCTGAGCGCCGACATCTCCCCCGGCACCCTCATGCAGAGCGTGAAGTTCAGCGGGAAGATCGGCTGACCGCAACCGCCGCGAACCGCCCGGGCACGGGGCCGCCACCCCATAGCGTCAGAAAGACGATTACACTGGCCCCGTGCCCCAACTTCGCCTCGCTCTCAATCAGATCGACTCGCACGTGGGCGACATCGCCGCCAACGCCGACTCGGTCGTGCACTGGACCCGGCACTCCGCCGAGCAGGGCGCCCACCTCGCGGCGTTCCCCGAGATGATGCTCACCGGCTACCCCGTGGAGGACCTCGCCCTGCGCGGCTCCTTCGTGGAGGCCTCCCGCTCCGCCCTGTCCGCGCTGGCCGGGCGGCTGGCCGACGAGGGCCTCGGCGAGCTGCCGGTCGTCGTCGGCTACCTCGACCGCAGCGAGCGGGCCACCCCCCGCCTGGGCCTCCCCGCAGGCTCCCCGGAGAACGCTGCCGCCGTCCTCCACCGCGGGAAGGTCGTGCTCCGCTTCGCCAAGCACCACCTCCCCAACTACGGCGTCTTCGACGAGTTCCGCTACTTCGTGCCGGGCGACACCCAGCCGGTGATCCGGGTCCGCGGTGTCGACGTAGCCCTCGCGATCTGCGAGGACCTCTGGCAGGAGGGCGGGCGCGTGCCCGCCACCCGCTCCGCCGGCGCCGGGCTGCTGATCTCCGTGAACGCCTCCCCGTACGAGCGGAACAAGGACGACGTCCGCCTCGAACTGGTCCGCAAGCGCGCCCAGGAGGCCGGCTGCACCCTCGCCTACCTCGCGATGATCGGCGGCCAGGACGACCTGGTCTTCGACGGGGACTCGATCGTCGTCGGCGCGGACGGCGAGGTGATCGCCCGCGCCCCGCAGTTCTCCGAGGGCTGCGTCCTGGTCGACCTCGACCTGCCGGCGGCCCGGCCCGGCGCGCCCGAGGGCGTCGTCGACGACGGGCTGCGCATCGACCGCGTCGTCCTGTCCGAGGAGCCCGTCGAGCCGTACGAGCCGGTCGCGGCCGGCGGCGGCGCCGACCGGCTCGACGACGACGAGGAGGTGTACGACGCGCTGGTCGTGGGCCTGCGCGCCTACGTACGGAAGAACGGCTTCCGCTCGGTCCTGATCGGGCTGTCCGGCGGCATCGACTCCGCTCTCGTCGCCGCCATCGCCTGCGACGCCGTCGGCGCGCAGAACGTGTACGGCGTCTCCATGCCGTCGAAGTACTCCTCGGAGCACTCCAGGGAGGACGCCGCCGAACTGGCCCGGCGCACCGGCCTCAACCTCCGGACCGTCTCCATCGAGCCGATGTTCGACGCCTACATGGGCTCCCTCGGCCTGACCGGCCTCGCCGAGGAGAACCTCCAGTCCCGGCTGCGCGGCACCCTGCTGATGGCCCTGTCCAACCAGGAGGGCCACATCGTCCTCGCCCCGGGCAACAAGTCGGAGCTGGCCGTCGGCTACTCCACCCTGTACGGCGACTCCGTCGGCGCGTACGGCCCGATCAAGGACGTCTACAAGTCGGACGTGTTCCGCCTGGCCCGGTACCGCAACCGGGCCGCCGAGGAGCGCGGGGAGACCCCGCCGATCCCGGAGAACTCGATCGCCAAGCCGCCGAGCGCCGAGCTGCGGCCCGGCCAGGTGGACACCGACTCGCTGCCGGACTACCCGGTACTGGACGCGATCCTCGCCCTGTACGTGGACCGCGACCAGGGGCTGGAGGAGATCGCCGCCGCCGGCTTCGACCGCGGGCTGGTGGCGAGGACGCTGCGGATGGTGGACGCGGCGGAGTACAAGCGGCGCCAGTACCCGCCGGGTACGAAGATCTCCGCGAAGGGCTTCGGCAAGGACCGCCGCCTGCCCGTCACCAGCGGCTGGCGCGAACGGGCCTGACGCCCGCGGCTACCCGACCGTCACCCGGGCGGCCACCGGAAGGTGGTCGCTCGCGGTGCGCGGCAGCGTCCAGGAGGCCTCCGGCGTCATCCCGCGGACCAGGATGTGGTCGATCCGCGCCATCGGGAACGCGGCCGGCCAGCTGAACCCGAAGCCGTCGCCGGCGGCGCCCTGCGTGGAGCGCATCTGCGAGGTGACCTCGCGCAGGGAGCGGTCGTTCATGGTGCCGTTGAGGTCGCCGAGCAGGACCACCTTGCCCAGCGGCTCGGCGGCGAGCGCTGCGCCGAGCGCGCCGGCGCTGTTGTCGCGCTGGTTCGCGGTGAAGCCGGCGTTCAGCTTCACCCGGACGGACGGCAGGTGCGCGACGTAGACGGCGATCCTGCCCTGCGGGCTCTGCACGGTGGTGCGCATGGCCCGCGTCCAGCCCATCCGGATGTCGACGGGCCCGCTGGCGGTCAGCGGGTACTTGCTCCACACGCCGACCGTGCCCTCCACGGCGTGGTACTTGTACGTGCCCGCCAGGGCCTTCTCGTACGAGGGGACGGCGCTGCCCTTCAGCTCGGTCAGGGCCAGGACGTCGGCCCCCGAGCGGGCCACCGACTCGGCGGTGGCCCGCGGGTCGGGGTTGGCGGCGTCGACGTTGTGGGTGGCGACGACGAGGTCGCCGCCGGACCCGGAACTGCCGGTGAGCAGGCCGCCGAAGAGGTTGAGCCAGACGACCGCCGGCAGCAGGCAGGCGATCAGCGCGGTCGCCGAGCGGCGGAACGCGGCGCACGCGAGCAGGACGGGCACGAGCAGCCCCAGCCAGGGCAGGAACGTCTCCGTGAGGCTGCCCAGGTTGCCGACGTCGTTCGGCAGCTGCGCATGGAAGATCATGACCAGGGCGAGGACGACCGCCAGGGCGGCGGTGGCGATCCCGCGCCGCCAGATCCCTCTGTCGCGGCGCAGTTCGGCCAGGCGGCGCCGGAGGCCGGATCCGGAGGGCTCGCGCTCCGAGCCGCCGTTCCCGGTCTCCGCCATGTACGCCTGTGCCATGCCACTGCCCTCGCTGCCCTGCTCGCGCTCCGTTCCCGCACCATGACCCTAGGCGATGGACGGAGCCTCCCGTGCCGGTGTTCCGGCCGTACGTCCGGGAGGACGAACGGCCGTGCGGCGCGGGTTCCGGTTGTCACGAAACGCGCACATTCGCTCGGACGCGTGCCGTTCGCGCCGCCGAACGGCCGCGGCGCGGACGCCCGCCCCGCCCTCGCGGAAACCTCGCGGCGGCGTCGGAGCGGTCTCGGGGCCGACTCGTCCCCGGCGGGCGGTGTGACGCACCGGTCGCTCCCCCACTTTCGCGGCGGCCCGGCCAGGTGCCACCATGGTGGGTGAGTCCGGGGACGCCGTCAGGGCGCCTCGAGATGACACAAGGAGCAGTTGCCATGACGCATGCCGTTTCGCCTGCCCGCGAAGCAGCCGCCCCCACCCTGTACGGGGGCACCGGCACCCGGCGGATCACCGTCCGCGACCTCACCCTCGCCAAGGAGCGCGGCGAGAAGTGGCCCATGCTCACCGCGTACGACGCGATGACCGCGTCCGTGTTCGACGAGGCCGGCATCCCCGTGATCCTCGTCGGCGACTCCATGGGCAACTGCCACCTCGGCTACGAGAACACCGTCCCGGTCACGATGGACCAGATGACCCTGCTGTCCGCGGCCG
The DNA here is from genome assembly GCF_055570615.1 of Streptomyces sp. NPDC031121. NCBI lineage: Bacteria > Bacillati > Actinomycetota > Actinomycetes > Kitasatosporales > Streptomycetaceae > Streptomyces > Streptomyces sp. NPDC031121. The sequence goes on along the minus strand of NZ_JBVIGV010000003.1, from coordinate 466,534 downwards.
TCGTGCGCGGCACCAGCCGGGCCCTCGTCGTCGGCGACCTGCCGTTCGGCTCGTACCAGGAGGGCGCCGTGCAGGCGCTGCGGAGCGCCACCCGGCTGGTGAAGGAGGCGGGCGTCGGCGCGGTGAAGCTGGAGGGCGGCGAGCGCTCGCTGCCCCAGACCGAGCTGATCGTGCAGTCCGGCATCCCGGTCATGTCCCACCTCGGCCTGACCCCGCAGTCCGTCAACGCGATGGGCTACCGGGTGCAGGGCCGCGGCGACGAGGCCGCGCACCAGCTGCTCCGCGACGCCAAGGCCGCACAGGACGCGGGCGCCTTCGCGGTGGTCCTGGAGCTGGTCCCGGCGGAGCTGGCCGCCGAGGTCACCCGCTCCCTGCACATCCCCACGGTCGGCATCGGCGCGGGCGCGGACTGCGACGCGCAGGTGCTGGTGTGGACGGACATGATGGGCCTGACCGGCGGCAAGATGCCGAAGTTCGTCAAGCAGTACGCCGACCTGCGCGCCACGATGACGGGCGCGGCGAAGGCGTTCGCCGAGGACGTTGTCGGCGGGGCGTTCCCGCAGGAGCAGCACAGCTTCCACTGATCCACTGATCCACTGATCCACTGATCCACTGATCCACAGGTCCCCGCCGAGCGGCTCCGGACCACCGGGCCGGCAGGCCGCCGACCGCCCCGCGCGGCCGGCGGGCTGCCGGCCCGGCGGCCGGTTGGGGCCCGTTGGTGGGGTTTCGGGGGTCTGTTGGGGGGGGGGGGGTGTATGGGGGGCGTGGAAGAAACAAAAAAAAACACACAAAAAGGACCAC
>NZ_JBVIGV010000003.1:454323-465720 GCF_055570615.1 Streptomyces sp. NPDC031121 | reverse complement strand
GGGGGTCGTGTTGTAAACCACAACGCCGGACACCTGGGGGGAACCAAAAGAAAGACAAAAGGCCCCCCCCCCCCCCCGCGTGCCGGGCGCCCTCCCCCCCCGCCGCCTGTCGGCGGCCTGTCGGTGATCTGTCGGTGATCTGTCGGCGGCGGCTGGTCACATGGGGCCATGACGCGAACCGACAAGAACCGCCGGAACGGCCCGAACGCCGTCGAGGTCCGGGGACTGGTCAAGCACTTCGGCGAGACCAGGGCCCTGGACGGAGTCGACCTGGACGTCCGCGAGGGCACCGTCCTCGGCGTCCTCGGCCCCAACGGCGCCGGCAAGACCACCCTCGTCCGCTGCCTGTCCACCCTGCTCGTCCCCGACGCCGGCACCGCCCGCGTCGCCGGCTACGACGTCGTCCGCCAGCCGCGCCAGCTGCGCCGCACCATAGGCCTGACCGGCCAGTACGCCTCGGTCGACGAGAAGCTCTCCGGCTGGGAGAACCTCTACATGATCGGCCGGCTGCTGGACCTGTCCCGCAAGGACGCCCGCGCCCGCGCCGACGAGCTGCTGGAGCGGTTCTCCCTCACCGAGGCCGCCCGCAAGCCCGCCATGACGTACTCGGGCGGCATGCGCCGCCGCCTCGACCTGGCCGCGTCCATGATCGGCCGCCCGGCCGTGCTCTACCTGGACGAGCCGACCACCGGCCTCGACCCCCGCACCCGCAACGAGGTGTGGGACGAGGTGCAGCGGATGGTCGCCGAGGGCGCCACCGTCCTCCTCACCACCCAGTACATGGAGGAGGCGGAGCACCTCGCGCACGAGCTGGCGGTCATCGACCGCGGGCAGGTCATCGCGGGCGGCAGGATCGACGAGCTGAAAGCCCGCGTCGGCGGCCGCACCCTGCGGATCCGGCCCGTCTCGCCCGCCGACCTGCCGGGCATGGCCCGCGCCCTCGCGGAGGCCGGCCTCGACGGCATCGCCGGCGCGCAGGCCGTGCCGGACGAGGGCGTCCTGCTCGTCCCGATCCTCAGCGACGAGCAGCTGACGGCGGTGGTCGGCCTGCTGGCCGCCCGCGGCCACGCGATCGCCGACCTCGGCACCTACCTGCCGAGCCTGGACGAGGTGTTCCTCGCCATCACCGGCCACCGGACCGCCGACGCGCAGGACGCGCCGCCGCCCGGCGGGCAGCAGACCGGCCGCACGGGCCGGACCGAGCGGACCGAGCGGACCGACGAGAACGAGGGGGTCGCGGCATGAGCACCGCCACCACGAGCAAGCCCGCCGCCGCCGCGGCCGCCGCACCGGCCGGGGCGGGCCCGCTGCCGGCGGAGGGCCGCATCGGCCTGCGGGCCAACCTGCGGCACATCTCCGCCCTGGCGCGCCGCAACCTGATGCAGATCAAGGCCGACCCGCAGTCGATGTTCGACGTGGTGTTCATGCCGATCGTGTTCACGCTGCTGTTCGTGTTCGTCTTCGGCGGCGCGATCTCCGGCAAGGGCAACCAGGACGCCTACGTCAACTACGTCCTCCCCGGCCTGATGGCCATGATGGGCCTGAACATCGCCATGGGCGTCGGCGTCGGCGTCAACGACGACTTCAAGAAGGGCGTCATGGACCGCTTCCGGTCCATGCCGATCGCCCGGTCCTCCGTCCTCCTCGCGAAGATCGTCGTCGAGCTGGGGCGGATGCTGGTCGCCATCACGATCCTGCTCGGCGTCGGCTTCCTGCTGGGCCTCTCCATCGAGACGTCCTTCCTCGACCTGCTGCTCGCCATCGGGCTGTCCGCCGTCTTCGGCGCCTCCCTGATGTGGATCTTCATCCTGCTGGGCCTCACCCTGCAGAACGCCCAGGCCGTGCAGGGCGTGGCGATGCTGGTCCTGATGCCGCTCCAGTTCGGCAGCTCGATCTTCGCCCCGCCGTCGACGATGCCCGGCTGGCTGCAGTCCTTCACCGACTACAACCCGCTGTCCCAGCTCGCCGACGCGGCCCGCGGGCTGATCAACGGCGGTCCCGTCGCCCACGCCGTGTGGGTGACCCTGGCCTGGTCGCTGGCCATCACGGTCGTCACCATGCCGCTCGCGGTCCGCAAGTTCCGCCAGAAGACCTGATCCGGCCGGCCGGTCCGCTCCGGATCGCGTCCCGGACGGGCCCCCGGCGGGGGGCCGGGTCAGATGAGGGCGGCGGCCTCCTCCAGGGCGAGGCTGCCGCCCTCGGCGTACGCGGCCCCGTACGCCGCCTCGCCCAGCTCCTCCCGGAGCAGCTCCTCGGCCCGGTCCCGGTCCTCCCGCTCGGTCGCCACCGGGACGTGCCCGTCCGGCAGCAGCGCCCGGTACGCGCCGAGCAGCCGGGCGGCGCGCAGCGCCTCCTCGCGGCCGCCGAGCCCGGCCCGCGCGCGGGCCGCCGTCAGCATGCAGACGGCGGGCAGCTGCGGGGCGACCATGTCGGCCAGCGGGTCCCGGGCGGACTCCAGGGCCTGCCGCAGCACCTCCAGCGCCCGCTCGTGGCGGCCGTCCTGGTTCTCCAGCCAGGCCATCGTGCCGAGCAGGTAGCAGTCGAAGACGGCGTACGCGCCCATGGCGAACTCCTCCCGCAGCCGCCGGATGTGCCCGCGGGCCTCGGCGATGCGGCCCCCGTGTCCCAGGCACACCGCCATGAACAGGCGGGCGGCCGGCATGGCCTCGTTGCCGTAGCCGCTCGGCATGTGCCGCAGCACGTCGGCGAGCAGCTCCTCCGCCTCGGCATACTGCCCGCTCTCCATCAGCACCCCGGCCATGCGCACGCGCAGGACCGTCACCTGCGAGGGCGCGCCGAGCCGCTCCGCGTGCCGGATCGCCGCCCGGAAGTCGTCCGCGGCGAGCGCGTACCGGCCGTGCTTCTCGCGGGCCTCGGCGCGCGCCGACAGCGCCTCCGCGCAGCCCCAGTCGTCGCCGAGCGCGGTGAACAGCGCGAGGCTCTCCTCGGCGTCGCGGGAGGCGTCGCCGGCCCACGCGGCCCGGTTGGCCAGTACGTTCGCCCGCACTTGCAGGGCGCCGGCCAGCTCCCAGCGGTAGTCGAGGGAGCGGGCGGTGTCGACGGTGGCGTCGATGGCGCGGCGCAGCATCTCCGCGTCCCCGCCGATCATCACCGCGTAGATCCACAGCGAGCCGGGGGCCCGGCAGGTCTGCGGCAGGCCCGGCCGGTAGGCGGCGAGGACGCCCTCGATCAGCGGGCGCACCTCCGGCGAGTTCCAGTTCTCGCTGTTCTGGTCCCGGGCGGCGAGCTGGAGGAGCCGGATGCCGCGCCAGGCCTCGGTGAGCGCCTCCCCGCGGTACGGCGGGGGCGTGTCGGGAATGCGGCCGTGCACCGGCTCGGCGGGCGCGACGGGCGCCCGGAACGGGTCCGGGCCGAGTGCGGCGACGGCGTCCGCCCAGTGCCGGCACTCGGCCCGCAGGTCGTGCATCTGCCAGTACCAGACGAGGGAGTGCACGAGGCACAGCGCCTCCCCGGCGTCCCCGGCCGCGACGGCCCGGCGCAGCGCACTGCGGATGTTCTCGTAGTCGGCCGCGAGCCGCTCCCCGGCCGCCCGCTGCCCCGCCCCGCGCAGCAGCGGCTCGGTCGTGCGGGCGAACTCCCGGTAGTACACGAGGTGCCGCCGCTCGGCGGCGCCCCTCTCCCCCGCCTCCGCGGCCAGCCGCTCCGCCGCGTACTCGGCGACGGTCTCCAGCAGCCGGTACCGCATCCCGCCGGGGCCGGGCGCGGCGATGACGAGCGACTTGTCGACGAGCGACCCGACGATGTGGGCGACGTCCCCCGCCCGGACGGCGTCCAGACCGCCCTGGTCGGTTCCGGGCGCGGCTCCGGCCGAGCAGATGGCTTCGGCGGCCCGGAGGTCGCAGCCGCCGGCGAAGACGGACAGGCGGGCCAGTACCCGGCGTTCCGCCGCGTCGAGGAGTTCCCACGACCAGTCGACGACCGCGCGCAGCGTCTGCTGCCGCGGCAGCACGGTGCGCGCCCCGCCCGTCAGCAGGCGGAACCGGTCGTCCAGCCGGTCCGCGATCTGCCGCGGCGTCAGCAGCCGCAGCCGCGCCGCCGCGAGTTCGATCGCGAGCGGGAGGCCGTCCAGGCGCCGGCAGATCTCGGCCGCCGCGTCGGGGTCCTCGGCGACGGTGAAGCCGGGGCGGGCGGCGGCGCCGCGGTCGTCGAGGAGCCGCAGTGCGGCGGGGTCCGGCAGCGGCTCGACCGGCCGGAGGAACTCCCCGGGCACCCCGAGCGGTTCGCGGCTGGTGGCCAGGATCCGCACCCCGGGGCAGTGCGTGAGCAGCCGTTCGGCCAGCTCGGCGGCCGCCCCGGCGACGTGCTCGCAGTTGTCGAGGACCAGCAGCATGCCGCGCCGGGCGCAGTGATCGGTGAGGCGGGCGAGCGGGTCGTCGCCCGCCCGCTCGGTCAGGGCCCGCAGCTCCTCGGCGGAGGCGCCGCGCAGCTTGGTCTCGCGGGCGCCGAGCGCGGTGAGGACGGCCTCGGCGACGTCGTCCGGGTCGTTGACGGGGGCCAGTTCGGCGAACCACACGCCGTCGGGCCACCGCTCCGCGCCGTCCGCGGCCGCGGCGTGGGCTTCGGCGGCCTCCTGCGACAGGCGGGTCTTGCCGGCCCCGCCCGGCCCCAGCAGGGTGACGAGCCGGGCCCGTCCGAGGTCCGCGCCGATGGCCCGGATGTCCTCCTCGCGCCCGACGAACGTCGTCAGCCGCGCCTTCAGGTTCCCCGGCCGCGCCTCCGGGACCGCCGCCGCCCCGGGAGCCCGTACGGGCCCTGCGGGCCCACCGGCTGCCGCGCCGGGAGGCCCGGCCGGTGCCGCGAGGAGCTCGGCGTGCAGGGCGCGCAGGGCCGGCCCCGGGTCCGCGCCGAGCCGGTCGGCGAGCTCCTGCCGGACCTCCTCGTAGGCGGCGAGCGCCTGCGCCGCCCGCCCCGCGTCCCGCAGCGCCCGGATCCGCAGCGCCTGGAGCGGCTCGTCCAGCGGGTGCCGCCCGCACAGCTCGGCGAGCTCGGGCAGGACGCGCTCCGCCTCGCCGAGGCCGAGGGCCGCCGCGAGCCGCCCCCGCCGCGCGTCGGCCCGTACGGCCTCCCAGCGCGCGGCCTCCGCGCCCGGCTCGGGCAGGTCGGCCAGGGCCGGGCCGCGCCACAGCGCCAGCGCCTCGTCGTACAGGGCGGCGGCCCGCGCCGGATCCCCGCCGCAGGCCGCGGCGGCGGCGCGGACGAGCCGCTCGAAGCGGTACACGTCGACGTCCTCGCGGGCGGCCGCCAGCGCGTAACCGCCCTCCGCGGAACGCACCGCGCCCCGGCCCAGCACCCGCCGCAGCCGCCCGACCAGCGCCTGCAGCGCGGCCGGCCCGTCGGCGGGGGGCCGGCCGGCCCACACCTCGTCCACCAGCAGGTGCACCGGCACCGCCCGCCCGGCCCGCAGCGCGAGCGCGGTCAGCAGGGCGCGCAGCCGCGCCCCGCCGACGGCGACGGGGGTCCCGTCGCCCCGAACGACCTGAACGGGACCGAGGATCGCGTAGAGCACCGCCCCATTGTCCCCACCCCTGCGCCGGCCCCCGACCGGTTTTCCCCGCCCGCCCGGCGGCTGCCCGCCCCGCGGGCAGCCCGCCCCCGGCCCGCGTCTCCGGCAGCCGCCGGCCCGGGGTAGGTTTCGCCGCATGGTTCATCAGGGGACGCGCAGCGAGCGCCAGGTCAGTTCCGTTTTCGTCGGCATAGTCGCGATCATGGCGGTCACGGGGTGGGCCGTGTGGACGGGCTACTCGCAGAGCGCCGGGCTCGCGGTCTTCTTCTTCGTCACGTCGGCGTGGCTGGTCTCGCTGTGCCTGCACGAGTACGCGCACGCCCGGACGGCCCTGCACGGCGGCGACCTCACGGTCGGCGCGAAGGGCTACCTGACGCTGAACCCCCTGAAGTACACGCACGTCCTGCTCAGCGTCGTCCTCCCCCTCGTCTTCGTGATCATGGGCGGTATCGGCCTGCCCGGCGGCGCCGTGTTCATCGAGCGCGACCGGATCCGGGGCCGCTGGAAGCACAGCCTGATCTCGGCGGCGGGCCCGCTGACGAACGTGGCGTTCGCCCTCGTCTGCACCGCCCCGTTCTGGCTGGGCGCCCTCGACGGGGTGCCGCAGCCGTTCCGCTTCGCGCTGGCGTTCCTCGCGCTGCTCCAGGTGTCGGCGTCGATCCTGAACTTCCTGCCGGTACCCGGCCTCGACGGCTACGGGGTCATCGAGCCCTGGCTGTCGTACCGGGTGCGCCGGGAGCTGGCGCCGCTCGCGCCGTTCGGCCTGATCGCGGTGTTCGCGCTGCTGTGGATCCCGGGCGTGCACGCCGTCTTCTTCGACGTGGTCCACGGCGCCCTGTCGGCGCTGGGCGTGCAGGACTTCGACACCTACTGCGGGTTCGAGCTGTACCGCTTCTGGGAGGACACGGAGGGCTTCTGCGCGGCCCCGCAGCCCTGACGGCGGGGCGGGGTCAGCCGGCCTGGCGGGCGGCCTTGCGGGCCCGCTCGCGGCGGATGTAGTACCAGGCCATGTTGGAGGACAGGCCGGCCAGCAGCACCCAGATGATGCCGAGGAAGCTGCCTTCGACGAAGGCGACCACGGCCGCCGCCACGGACAGCACGCAGACGAGGATGGCGAAGACGGCAAGGCGGGGCATGGGGTACGTCTCCTAGACGGCACGGGACTGCATCGAGCCCCTCCAGTGTCCCCCACACCACCGCCGCACCACCCCCCACCCCGCCCGGAGCCCCTTTTCCCCGTTCGCCGGATCCGGCCCGGCCCGCGCCGCTATGGTGCGCCGGACGGTGTGTCGCGCATCACGCGCCGCGAGCACAGAGGCAGAACGACAGCCCGGCCCGCTCGGCCCGCCGCAGCCGGCGCCGGGCGACTGGGGGGTACGCGTGCAGGAAATCACCAAGGGCGGAAACACCAGCCTGACCGCCCTCAGCGAGGATTCCGGCTCCGTGGTGGTCAGCCTGGGATGGACGAGCGCTTCGGGGGCCGGGGACGCGGACGTCTCCGTCCTGCTCCTCGACGGGAGCGGCAAGGTCCGCAGCGAGAACGACTTCTACTTCTACAACAATCCCGCCGCCGCCGACGGCAGCGTCCAGTTGCTCGGGAAGACGCCGACGGACAGCGGTGACGAGGACCGGATCAGCGTCGACCTCACCGCCGTCCCGCCGGACGTCGCACGGATCGTCGTCGCGGCCAGCCAGTACGGCGACGCCCGCTTCGGCGACCTCGACGACCTGCGGATGACGGTCTCGGACCGGTCCGGGGAGCCGCTCGTCGGCTTCTCCATCGACGACGCCGGCGCCGAGACGGCCTTCATCTTCGGCGAGCTCTACCGGCGCGGCCCGGAGTGGAAGTTCCGCGCGGTCGGCCAGGGGTACGAGACCGGCCTCGCCGGCCTGGCCACGGACTTCGGCATCACCGTCGACGACGACGAGGACGCCCCCGCCCCGCAGGCAGTCCCGGAAGCCGTCCCGGTAGCGGCCGGGGGCGCCGCCTCGGCCTCCGCCGTCGCGACGGCCGCCGTACGGGCGGCCCCGCCGGCGGTGCCGGACGCGCCCGCCGTGCCCGTCCTGCCCGTGCAGCGCACGGCCCGCAGCCCGCGGACGACGAAGAAGAAGACCACCCTGCCCAAGGCCGCCGGGAAGTCCCTCGCCGAGAACGACACCTGGCGGCAGGCCTGCCTGTTCCCGGCGCCGACGCTGAAGAGCGACCGCGAGCGGGAGGTCCGCGCCACCTCGATCCTGCTCTCCGTGATGGCCCAGGTCCCCGAGCTGGGCCGCCGCCTGACGGCCGGCTTCGGCGCCCCGGCCGGGCGGATGCAGACCTTCACCGAGGTGGCCCTCCCGCACGGCGACACCCCGCGGCGGCCCGACGGGGTGATCCGGGTGGAGCGGGCGGGCCGGATCTGGACCGCCCTGCTGGAGACGAAGACGAACGGCAATCCGCTCAAGCCGGAGCAGGTCCAGGAGTACATGGACATCGCCGCGCGCCGCGGCTACGAGGCAGTGATCACCCTCTCCAACGACGTCGCGCTGGACGGCGTCCCCGTCGTGGACGTCAAGATCGACGGGCGGCGCAAGCACAAGGTCGGCCTGTGGCACCTCTCCTGGGCGGAGGTGGCGCACCAGGCCCAGATGCTGCTCCTCCACGAGGGCGTCGGGAACGCCGCCCACGCCTGGCTCCTCCAGGAGCTCCTCGCCTACCTGCGGCACGAGCAGTCCGGCTGCCACGGCTTCCAGAACATGGGCCCGGCCTGGGTGCCCGTACGCAAGGGGGTCGAGGACGAGACGATCGCCGCGGGCGACGAGCGGGCCGTCGGCGTGGTGGAGAGCTGGGAGCGGCTGATCCGCCAGGTGTGCCTGCGGGTCGGCGGTGAGCTGGGGCAGAAGGCGCTGCCCGTGCAGCGGGCCCGGCGCGGCAGCGACCCGCACGCGCGGCGGGTCGCCGCGGCGGAGCGGCTGTGCCGGGAGGGCAGGCTCTTCGCGGAGCTGCGCATCGACGGCATGAACAGCGTGGTCGCCGTGACCGCCGACCTCCGCACCGGCCGGATCCGGACCTCGGCGGAGGTGGCGGCCCCGGAGGGCGCCTACCCGCTGGCGACGGTGAAGCGGCTGGTGCGGATGCTGGCGGACGCCCCGGCGGACCTGCACGTCGAGAGCATCGTCGACGGGGACAACGGCCCCCGCGGCACGCTGGAGCGGCTGCGTCCGGAACCGGGCGACCTGCTGCCCCCGAACGGGGTGCCGGTCACCGGGTTCAGGCTTTCCCTGATCAAGGGCATGGGCAGCGGCCGGGGCAGCGCGGAGACGGGGTTCATCCGCAGTGTCGACGCCGCGGTGGACCGCTTCCACAGCGGTGTCCTCGCGCATCTGGCCGGCTTCGAGGGCCGGTCCGGCCGCCGGGGCTGACGGGCCCGGCGCCCGTCCGGCCTCCCGGGGCCGGACGGCCGCCGGGGAGGCCACACCCCGGCCGGGTCAGACGTCGGTGACGCGGAGGGCGGCGTGGGCCTTGTAGCGGCGGTTCGCCGAGATGAGGTTCGCCACGAGCGCCTCGACCTGGTGGGCGTTGCGCAGCCGGCCCGCGAAGACGCCGCGCATGCCGGGGATGCGGGCGGCCAGGGCCTGGACGACGTCGGTGTCGGCGCGGGAGTCGCCGAGGACCATCACGTCCGTGTCGATCTCCGCGACGGACTCGTCCTGGAGGAGGACCGCCGACAGGTGGTGGAAGGCGGCGGTGACCCGCGAGTCGGGCAGGAGGGCGGCGGCCTGCTGGGCGGCGCTGCCCTCCTCCACCCGGAGGGCGTACGCGCCCTGCTTGTCGAAGCCGAGGGGGTTGACGCAGTCCACGACGAGCTTGCCCGCGAGGTCCTCGCGGAGCGCTTCGAGGGTCTTCGCGTGACCCTCCCACGGCACCGCGATGATCACGACGTCGCTGCGGCGGGCGGTCTCGGCGTTGTCGGCGCCCTCCACGCCGAGGCCGATGTCGGCGGCGGCCTGGCGGGCGCGGTCGGCGGCGCGCGAGCCGATGACCACCTTCTGGCCGGCCTTGGCGAACCGGTAGGCCAGGCCCCGGCCCTGGTCGCCGGTGCCGCCGAGGACGCCGACGACGAGGCCGGAGACGTCCGGCAGGTCCCACGGGTCCTTGGCGGGCGCCTTGGCGGGCGCGGGCGGCTTCTGGGTGCTGTCGGTTGAGGTCATGGGGGGAGCGTAGTGCGGGGATCCGCACCGGCGAACGGGTACCGCCCGGCACGGGCCCCCGGCCCCGGACGTCCCCCCGGCCTCCGGGCCGCCCCGGGGCCGCCCCGGGCCCTCCCCCGGGCTCCGGGCGTCCCCCTGGCCTCCCCGGGCCCTCCCCCGGCTCCCCCTGGCCTCCCGGCCTCCCCTGGCCGTCCCGGGCTTCCCCTGGCCCGGCCTCACCCCCGGCCTCCCCCCGGCGGCCCGCCGCCGTGCCCCGCGGGCACGGCGGCCGCAGGGCTACGCGGTGGGGCCGCCCCCCTCGTCCGGGGTGCCCTCGCCGGACTTGTCGTTCCACCGGGGGTCGTTCTGCCATTCGAGGTTGCGCTCCTGCGCCGTCTCCATGGCGTGGGCCGCCTCCTCGGGCGAGCCGTACGGGCCGAAACGGTCCTTCGCCGGGCACTCGGGGCCCTCTTCGACCTTCTTGTGGACCAGGCAGTAGTACCACTCGCCCGGCTTGCCCGCCTGGCGCTTCTTGAACAGGGCCATCGTCCCCGGCTCCTTCCTCCGCGGCCGCGGAGCCGCCGCCGTACCGTCTTGTCTGCCGCCATGCTGCCCCAGGAGTGCTGGATACACTCGCTTGCATGTCTGGCCAGTCGCTGCTCGTACCCGGCGAGCTCTCTCCGACCCGTTCCGTTCCCGGCAACATCCGCCGGCCCGAGTACGTGGGCAAGCCCGCGCCCACTCCGTACACCGGGCCGGAGGTGCAGACGCCCGAGACGATCGAGGCGATGCGCACCGCCGGCCGGCTCGCCGCGCGGGCCATGGAGGAGGCCGCGAAGCTGATCGCCCCCGGCACCACCACCGACGAGCTCGACCGCGTCGCGCACGAGTACCTGTGCGATCACGGGGCCTACCCGTCGACGCTGGGCTACCGCGGCTTCCCGAAGTCGCTGTGCACGTCCGTCAACGAGGTCATCTGCCACGGCATCCCGGACTCGACGGTCCTGCGCGACGGCGACATCGTGAACCTGGACGTCACCGCGTACATCGGCGGCGTGCACGGCGACAACAACGCCACCTACCTGTGCGGCGACGTGGACGAGGAGTCCCGCCTGCTGGTGGAGCGGACCCGCGAGGCGCTGAACCGGGCGATCAAGGCCGTCCGGCCGGGCCGGCAGATCAACGTGATCGGCCGGGTCATCGAGTCGTACGCGAAGCGCTTCGGCTACGGCGTGGTCCGGGACTTCACGGGGCACGGCATCAACTCGGCGTTCCACTCCGGCCTGATCATCCCGCACTACGACAGCCCGCACGCCACGACCGTCATGCAGCCCGGGATGACCTTCACCATCGAGCCGATGCTGACGCTGGGCACCCACGAGTACGACATGTGGGACGACGGCTGGACGGTCGTGACCAAGGACCGGAAGCGGACCGCGCAGTTCGAGCACACACTGGTGGTGACGGACTCGGGAGCCGACATCCTCACCCTGCCGTAGCCCGTTCCGGCCCCCGGGGACGTTTTACCGACAACGCGTCGGGAACACATTGACTTAGGTTTGCCTAAGCACGAGGATCGGGGCGTGGCGGCCGTGCCGCCACGCCCCGTCCCCCCCCCCCCCCCAAACCTTCCTTTCAGCCCCTCCCCCCACACCCCCCCTCTCTGCGTCCCAAAAACAACACCAAAAAAAAGCCCCCCCCCC